>JAXKBK010000034.1:0-4814 GCA_036553025.1 Collinsella sp.
AAACCTTGTATACGCCCGCCCGCTCCCGAGGGGCATCTCTCATGCAAAAACTTTTGTTGGGTAAAGTCCGAGGTCAATGGCGTTTTATACCGAGAAATTCAAAAATAGTTGAAAATTCATTACAAATTTGCGTTGACTTTAGGTAACTAAAGTTTCATACTCCTTTTTCAACCACTGGGGGATGTGAACACGCACGGATCGTTCGCATCATGATTGAAGAGGATTTTTTAGACATGTTCACGCATCAGCTAAACATTATCAGCGTAGTAATTATCTGATGCGGGTTAGCACATACAGCTAGCCCGTACGATAACGGGCGGCTGATGAAGATGAGGGCCGTCGAGCGCAACCGACGGCCCTCATTTTTTATGTCTAGGAAGTTCTTTTTAGAGGAGGAAATGTAATGAACGGAGTTTTGCTCATGGTTGTGGCCGCGGCGGTGCTCGCCTGCGGCTATCTGGGCTACGGCCGCTGGCTGGCCAACAAGTGGGGCGTTGACAAAGAGGCCCTCACGCCGGCCAAGCGCATGAAGGACGGCAAGAGCTTCTCGCCCGTCTCCGCCTTTACCGCGTTCTCGCACCAGTTCAGCTCGATCTGCGGTGCTGGCCCTGTCACGGGTACGATCGTCGCCATGGCCTTTGGCTGGCTGCCCGTCGTGCTCTGGGTCCTCGTCGGCGGCATCTTCTTTGGCGCCGTCCACGACTTTGGTGCTCTGTACGCTTCGATGAAGAACAACGGCAAGTCGCTCGCTCAGCTCATCGAGAAGTACATCGGCAAGACCGGCCGTCGCCTGTTCCTGCTGTTCTGCTGGCTGTTCTGCATCATCGTCATCGCCGCCTTCACCGACATGGTCTGCAAGACGTTCATGTTCACCCCGGCCGTTGACGCTTCTGGTGCTGCTACCGGTGCCATCGACTTCACCAAGTCCTATGCCGCCGGCTGCGCTGGTACCATCTCCATCCTGTTCACCTTCGTCGCTATCGCCTTTGGTTGGGCCCAGAAGAAGTTCAACCTCACCGGTGCTACCGAGTTCGTCACCGGCGTGGTCCTCATGGTTCTCATGTTTGCCGTCGGTATGCAGTTCCCGGTCTACCTGGATAAGTTCCAGTGGTTCGCCGTCGTCATGGTCTACCTGGTCTTCGCTGGCGCTATGCCCATCCAGATGCTCAAGACCCCGCGTGACTACCTCACTTCCATCATGATGATCGTCATGATCGTTTGCGCTGTCCTCGGCATCGTCGTCCTGGGCGTCAACGGTCAGGCCACCATCACCGCTCCGGTCTTCACTGGCTTCTCCACTGCCTCCGGCATGATGTTCCCGGTCCTGTTCGTCTCCGTCGCTTGCGGTGCTCTCTCCGGTTTCCACAGCCTCGTTTCTTCCGGCACCTCTTCCAAGCAGGTCGAGAAGGAGCAGGACGCCGTCAAGGTCGGTTACGGCGCAATGATCGTCGAGTCCTTCGTCGGCATCCTTGCCATCATCGTCGCCGGCATCATGTTCTCCGATATGAACACCGCCGGTACCGGCGCCCTCAACGCTGGTGTCGCTTCCACCCCGTTCCAGATCTTCGCCGCTGGCATCTCCCGCGGTATGCAGGCCTTCGGTGTTGACGGCACGCTCGCTACCGTCTTCATGACCATGAACGTCTCCGCTCTGGCCCTGACCTCGCTCGACGCCGTCGCCCGCATCGCCCGCACCTCGTTCTCCGAGTTCTTTGCCCAGACCAACGATGCTCTGGCCATCGAGTCCAAGGCCGGCTATATGAAGGTCCTCGGCAACCCCTGGTTTGCCACGGTCGTCACCCTGCTTCCCGGTCTCGCCCTCGCTTTTGGTGGCTATGCCAACATCTGGCCGCTCTTTGGTGCTTCCAACCAGCTGCTCGGCGGCATGACCATGATCACCCTCGCCGTGTTCTGCAAGTGCACCGGTCGCAAGGGCTGGATGCTCTACGTGCCCGTCGCCTTCCTGCTCTGCTGCACATTCACCTCGCTGGTCCAGAGCGCCATGGGCTGCATGACCGCCGTCCAGGCCTACGGTTTCTTCGGTACCATCCCGGCTACCGCCACCACGGCCGCCGTCTCCGTCGCCGCCACCAAGGGCCTGCAGCTCGTTTTCGCCGTCCTGCTGATGGTCCTGGGCCTCATCGTCGCCGTCAACTGCCTCAAGGAGTTCTTCGGCAAGGAGGCCGGCTCCATGCCTGATGAGGAGCCCGAGTGGTCCGAGATGGGCAAGGCCGAGTACGGTCGCGCCGCTGCCGCTGAAGCTCCTGCCGACGCCGAGGCCGCCAAGGCCTAGTCGGTCGGACGGGTTGAATCTCCCATCTATTTGACTCGGAAAGACCGGGTCCGCAATCAAGCGGACCCGGTCTTTTTTCTTGTGAGAACAGGTGGTGCAAGGGCGTTCTCGCAGATGTTTTGCGTGGATAGGCTCGTGCGTTGTACCATATGGACGTATATGTGTGCATATGAAAGGGGCCCCGTGGCCAAGACGGTATATTCCGATAATCAAAACAATGTCGATGCTCTGGCTGAGCGTCTGAGCAGCCAGACATCGCTTTCTGCCGAGCGCGCCAAGCTGGTTGCCTACGACCTGCTCTGCCGCAAGGCGCTCAAGATTAAGTCGAGCGCGCTGGCGCAGATTTTCCGCTCCGTCGATAAGGAATGCGACACCAAGGCGATGCGCGATGAGCTTATCGCGGCAAATATCGTGACCAAGATCGAGGGCAGCGGCATTAACGGGCGCCCGGCGTTCTATACCATCAATGTCGAGATCCGCGATGCCCAGGAGCAGCCTGCCGAGTCCGTCGAAGATTTTGTCGTCGAGGATTCCGCTGACGTGCCTGCTGTGGAAGAAGCTGCTCCGCGTGAGCATGTCGATACCGATGAGTTGCTCGATGAGAACGTCGTGCGTGCCTTTACGGCCAAGGCAGGACGCGGCGGTTTTGGCGGGGGTGGCAAGCGCGATGCGCAGCGCCGCGCCCAGCAGGAGCGCTTCCGTCGTGCCGTTGCTCAAAAGGGTGAGACGGATGCCGAGGCTGTTGAGAACGAGGTTGCTGCCGAGCCGCAGAGGCCCGCGAAGGAGCAAAAGCCCGTGGAGGCCCAGGAGCTCCAGCGTCGCCGTGGTGCCCACTTTAAGGCTGCGCAGCAGGATGTCGCGCATGAGGTTGAAGAGCCTTCCGAGGCTGCAGACGATGTTGAGGAGTCTGCCAAGAAGGCTCCGGGTTCATGCCGTCCCGGGCGTGGTTTTGCGAGGCGCGCGTATCCCGTAAGGCGTCAGGAGAAGGGCGAGCCGGCTCCGACCGCTCAGGCCGAGAAGGCCGAACAAACCGAGAAAACCGTTGAGCCGGCGGCTCGCGAGCAGAAGCCTGTTGAGCCGCAGCTTGAGGTTGCTGCCGAGGCCAAGGGCGAGCAGCCTACTGATGGGCAGACGGAGCAGGGCGCGTCGAGCAGGCCTCGCCGCCGTCGCCATCGCGGGGGTCGCAGTTCCCATGCCGAGACTGCAGCCGAGAAGACCACGCCGCAGGACGAGGATGCGAAGGCCGAGGTTTCTTCGGGGCAGCCTAAGCGCCAGCCGGCGAAGGAGAGCAAGTCCGATCGTCCGCAGAAGCAGGCGTCTATGCCGAAGCGCGAGCGCAATTCCCAAGGCGATTCTAAGCGCAGGTCTCAGAAGAAGCCGGAGTCTGCCGCAGCAGATGCTGCTGCCCAGCAGCCCGAGTCGGCCGTCCACGGCGAGGTATCGGCGTTTGCCCTTGCCCGCGTTTTAGGCAGGCAGCTGCTCAAAGTTGTCCCTACGCCTACGGCGCTCTCTAAGATCAAGGAGCAGCAGACACAGATCGTAAAGGTCGAGGGCAAGGACGGCAAAAAGGCTCCGCAGCGCACTCAGCACAACGAGATGTCCAACCGCAAGATTGCCGAGGAAATCGCAATCATCCAGGCTTGGATCGAGCAAAACCGAGGTGCCGATACGCCGGTTGCCTCGCGCCGCCAGCGTGCCTACCAGATTTTTAACGACGAGAAGGCTTTTGACGGCAAGCACGGCGAGCGTCTAATTCGGCGTATGACCGAAAAGGGCATCAGCATGCAGGCGATTAAGGTCGCCCCCAACCGCCCCGTGCACTTTACGGGTTTCTTTACGCTGGGCGCCGATAAGCCGTTCATTATGGTCGAGAACCTGGACACCTATGACGAGATCGTCAAGCTCCTGCGCGGCCGCAAGCACGCTAAGCTCTTTGGCATCAAGGTGGGCGGCGTGATTTTTGGCGGCGGATGCAAGGCGAGCGTCTCGCATGCCCTGGACGATTATCTGGCTGAGATCGGCTATCGCTTTAACTACGTCTACTACGTGGGCGATATCGACCGCGAGGGCGCGCGCATCGTCGAGCAGGCTCGCAATGCCAATGTGGTTGAGATTCGCCTGCATGCCGGCATGTACCGCGCCATGCTCGCCGAGCATAAGCGTCGCGTGAAGGCCGGCGGCGAGTGCGAGCCCGCGGCTGCCAACCAGGGCGTGCCGCAGAACTTGGCGGCGACGATCAAGGATCTGCCCATGGTCACGCGCGTGCAGTTCCGCAATGTGCTGCGCGAGGGCGGGCGCATTCCGCAGGAGATTCTGATGACCGCCGACTATCGGGATGGCGACTCGGGAAGCTTCGACCGCATGCTGAACAACTAAATTCCGCCGGCCCCGGGAGAGCGGGGACACCGGCTTAGGTTTCCTGCTCTACAGTCCTGCTCACGACGGAGGCCACATTAAGTGGCCTCCTGTTCGTGCGGAACTCGCGATAAACCTAAGCCGGTGTCCCCGCTCTCCCGGGGCC
>JAXKBK010000035.1:0-149039 GCA_036553025.1 Collinsella sp.
CGTTCCGAACCCGGAAGCTAAGCCCCATCGCGCCGAGAGTACTGCGGGGCCAGCCCGTGGGAGGCCAGGGCGCCGCTGACCGGTGGACGGCACCGAGCCGTCGCAAGACTTGAAGAAGGGGGAGGCCTCGCGGCCTCCCCCTTTTTTGCGTTTGAAAGATAGTTGTAATACAAGAACTCGCTTTCGTTTAGCTTGTCTTACTGTTTGGCTGTATTTTGAGTCCTTCTTTTGTATTTGCGCGATAATAACTCCCATTGGCGTTAGGGAGGACTTGATGTTTACCGTTTTTGTCTTGGGCAATATTGCTTCGGGTAAGTCGACTGCCTGCCGCTATCTTGAATCTCATGGCGCCATGCTTATCGATCTGGATGAGCTTGCCAAATCGCTGTATGTGCCAGGCTCCGATATCGTCAATGCCCTCGCGGAAGAATTTGGCTGGGATATTTTGGATGAGGAGGGCGGCATTCGCCGCAGCATCCTCGCTTCTCGAGCTTTCGCTTCTCCTGATTCGGTCGCACGGCTCAATGGCCTTGTGCACCCCGTTCTCATTGAACAGCTTTCGCTTAGGATTCTCGATCCGGTTTGTTGTACGGTTTCGTCCCCCCGTTATCCCTTTGCGGTTGTCGAGGTTTCTGCCCCGACTGGTTTTGAGGATGCTTTTGGCCTGGCTGATGAAATTCTGGTTATCAGTGCTCCTTTGGCAGTTCGTCGCGAGCGTGCCATTCATCGTGGTATGGAGTCCTCTGATTTTGATGCTCGCTCTGCATGCCAACCTGATGAGGCTTCGCTTTGCAATCTCGCTACGACGGTAATCGATAATGCGGGAGGCGATAATTCGCTCTTTGAACAACTGGACGCATGGCTTGTGCGCCATGGCTTCGGGGATGTAACGGATAAGGAGGAGGCCGATGCCTAAGACACGTTTCTTTACGTGGTATCGCGTTGCGCCACTTGCCGTTGTGCTCGTCTTCGGCTTTATTTCGCTCGTCTACTCGTATGCTCCTGCCGCCTTCTTTAAGCCTTTGTATCCAATTGACTACGAGGCGTATGTAAAGCAATCGAGCATTTCGCACAATCTTGATCCATATCTGGTGTGTGCTGTCATAAAGTCGGAATCGAATTGGGATCCCGAGGCTGAGTCGAATCAAGGCGCTCGGGGATTGATGCAGCTGATGCCCGAGACTGCCCAGGATATGATTGCCAAGGGTCTTGTCGATGGTAGCGAGTATTCCGCCGACAACCTTAACGATCCCGCTACGAACATCGAGTTTGGCTGTGCGTGTCTTTCGTATTTTCTAACGTATTTTAACGGGTCGACTGACAGCGCCATTGCCGCCTATAACGCCGGCATGGGCAATGTCGACGGATGGGCGCAGCAGAGCACGTCGCTTCATAATGCAATCACCTTTCCCGAGACGCAGGCGTATCTGATTCGTGTCAATAATGCCTGGGTTCGCTACAAGACCCTCTATCCCGATCGGTTCGTATAGGACTATGCCTGCCGCCTGCGTATACTGCAGATATATGAGTTAGGAGTATCCATGGCGGAATTTGAAGTTGAGCGTGTTGGAGGAGAGCTCAAACGTTTTGGCGTTGAGGGCTCTGAGGTGCCGTTTGAGGTCGTGTCTCCCTATGAGCCTGCAGGTTCTCAGCCTAAGGCCATTGAGTCGCTTGTGCAGGGTGTGAGGGACGGAGATCGCTATCAGGTTTTGCTGGGCGTGACTGGTTCGGGCAAGACCTTCACGATGGCTAAGACTATTGAGGCCCTGGGGAAGCCGACGCTGGTCATGGCTCCCAATAAAACGCTCGCCGCTCAGCTTGCGAGCGAGCTCAAAGAGTTCTTTCCCAACAACGCTGTGGTCTACTTTGTCTCGTACTACGACTACTATCAGCCCGAGGCGTATGTGCCGCAAAGCGATACATATATCGAGAAAGACTCCTCGATTAACGAAGAGGTCGAGATGCTGCGCCATCAGGCGACCGCGTCACTGCTCTCTCGACGCGATGTGATCGTTGTCGCATCGGTCTCGTGTATCTATGGCATTGGCTCTCCTGAGGACTATGCGGGTCTGGCTCCAAACGTCGACAAGAAGGTGCCGCTCGAGCGCGATGACTTTATCCATGCACTTATCGACATTCAATATGATCGCAATGACTATGACCTAGCGCGCGGCACGTTCCGCGTGCGCGGCGATGTTGTCGACGTGTATCCGCCTTATGCCGAGCATCCGTTGCGGTTTGAGTTCTTTGGCGACGAGGTTGAGCTTATTGCCGAGATCGATGAGGTTACCGGTGAGATGCTTCGTGAGTACGAGGCCATCCCCGTATGGCCGGCATCGCACTACGTGACCGAGAAGCCGAAGGTCAAGGCGGCTCTGAAATCAATCAGTGAAGAGTGCGAGAAGCGTGTGGCCGAGCTCAAGGCGACCGACAAGTTGCTCGAGGCACAGCGTCTGCAGCAGCGCACCGACTATGATCTCGAGATGCTCGAGACCATGGGTTTTTGTAACGGTATCGAGAACTACTCGCGTCATCTGGACGGTCGAAAACCGGGCGAGCCGCCGTTTACCCTGATCGATTACTTCCCTAAGGACATGCTCTGCATCATCGATGAGAGCCATGTGACGGTGCCGCAGATTCGCGGCATGCACGAAGGTGACCGCTCGCGTAAGGTGACGCTGGTGGAACACGGTTTTCGCCTTCCTTCGGCACTCGATAACCGCCCGCTTCGTTTCGATGAGTTTGAGGCAAGGATCCCCCAGTTCATCTACGTTTCGGCCACGCCGGGCGACTACGAGCTGCGGGTGAGCCAGAACGATGTTGAGCAGATTATTCGTCCGACCGGCCTGCTCGATCCCAAGATCGATGTGCGTCCGGTTCGCGGTCAGATTGACGATCTTGAGGACGAGATTCGCGAGCGCGTTGCCCGCAAGGAGCGCGTGCTGGTGACCACGTTGACCAAGCGCATGGCCGAGGACCTGACCGACCATCTGCTTGATGCGGGCATTAAGGTCAATTACATGCATTCTGATACGGCGACAATGGACCGTGTCGAGATCCTGCGAACGCTGCGCGAGGGCAAGATCGATGTTCTCGTTGGCATCAACCTGCTTCGCGAGGGCTTGGATCTTCCCGAGGTCTCACTGGTGGCAATTCTCGATGCCGATAAGGAAGGCTTCTTGCGCAACCGCCGTTCGCTGATTCAGACGATTGGCCGCGCGGCCCGTAACGCCGATGGCGAAGTCATCATGTATGCTGACGTTGTGACCGATTCGATGAAAGAGGCCATCGAGGAGACGCAGCGCCGTCGCGAGATTCAGATGGCATATAACGAAGAGCATGGCATTGTGCCCAAGACGGTGCGCAAGGCCATCAACGACATCTCAAGTTTTATTGCCGAGGCCGAAAAAACCGTGGGTTCCAAGGGACGCTCGAAGGGCGACTCTCTTGGCCATGGCGCATTCTATACGCCCGATGAGTCGGGCGAGGGTGGCGTGCCGGAAACGGTGGCGCCCGAGCAGACACTTGCGGAGCAGTTGGAAGAACTGCCGCATGACGAGCTCGTGCGGATCGTCGAAACCATGGAAGAGGATATGCGTAACGCTTCTGCCGCCATGGACTTTGAGGAGGCGGCGCGCCTGCGCGATGCCGTCGTTCAGATTCGGGCGATGCTCGAGGGTGCGTCTGAGGACGAGACGATCGAGCGCTTACGTTCGCAGGCTCGCAAGGGTTCCACGTTCGCATCGGGCAGAAAACGCCAGGGTGCACGGTTTAAGAAATAGCGAACATGCCCCGAGTTCCCTGCGGAGCTCGGGGCATGCGTCTTTTGCGCGCTGGAATTCGTGCGTTAGAGGTCTGCGATCAGGGCTTCGGCACAACGGATGCCGTCGGTGGCGGCGCTCATGATGCCGCCGGCATATCCAGCTCCCTCACCGCAAGGGTAGAGGCCCGGGGTCGACACGGCATGGCATGTTCGGTCTCGGGTGACGGTGACCGGTGAGCTCGAGCGAGTCTCCACGCCGGTAAGGACAGCATCGGAGCGGTCGTAGCCTCGTAGCTTTTTTCCAAGTAGGGGAAGTCCCAGGCGGAGCGACTCGACGATATGCTGCGGCAGGGCTTCGTCAATTGCCGTCCAGGTCACACCGAGCGGATAGGTGGGCTTTACCTTTCCGGGCGCCTTGCTGGCGCGTCCTGCGAGGAAATCTCCGACGAGCTGTGCCGGTGCGTTCCAGTTGGAACCGCCCAGGCGGTAGGCGGCCGCCTCGCAGGCGCGCTGGAGCTCGATGCCGGCGAGTGGGTCATCGTTGGGAAGGTCCTCAGGCGTGACGTTAACGAGCAGGGCGGCATTTGCGTTGCGTCCGTCGCGGGCATTGAGACTGGCGCCGTTGACGCACAAGTGGCCCTGCTCGGAAGAGGCGGCGACAACCTGCCCGCCGGGACACATGCAAAACGAGAACACGCTGCGGCCGTTGGGAAGATGGGCGACGAGCTTGTAGGGGGCTGCTCCGAGGGCAGGATGTCCCGCCGAGGCTCCGAATTGGGCTCGGTCGATGTCGCGCTGCGGATGCTCGATGCGAACGCCCATGGCAAAGGTCTTTTGTGCGAGGACCACGTTGTGGTCCTTAAGGAGCTCAAAAATATCGCGAGCAGAATGCCCGCAGGCGAGGATGAGGTGCTTTGTCTCGATTGGCTCGCAAGCGGTGTCTTGGGACGATTGGACATCAATACCGGTGATGGCGCCAGACGCGTCGATGCGAATGTCGACGAGCTTCGTTCGATAACGGACGACACCTCCGAGCTGCTCGATGCGCTGGGATATAGCGGTGACGACCGTGGGAAGGATGTCGGAGCCAATGTGCGGCTTGGCATCCCACAGAATATCGCGGGGCGCACCCGCCTCGACGAAGGTTTCGAGGATAAGGCGATGGGCGGGATTTTTGGTTCCCGTATTGAGCTTGCCGTCCGAGAAGGTCCCCGCGCCGCCCAGGCCAAACTGGATATTGCTCTCGGGGTCGAGGATGCGCTCCTTTAGAAAGAGGTCGATCGCCTGCGAGCGGCGAAATGCCGGGTCGCCGCGCTCGATGAGCAAGGGCTTAAGACCTGCTTCGGCGAGCGTAAGCGCAGCGAAAAGGCCGGCGCATCCGGCGCCGACAACGACAGGGCGTTCTTGAGGTACGTCGGAGGCGGGGGAGGGGAATGAAGGCTCATCGTCTTCTATCGCGCGTACGCGCGAGCGGTCACGCTCGGCAACGCTGTCGACCGCTTCTCGCTCGAGGTGGGGACTAGTCAGCTCAACACGAAAGCTCAGGATAAAATGGACGTCTCGTTTTTTGCGAGCGTCGATTGACTTGCGGTGGAGCTCGATGGACTTGATCTCGGAGTCCTTGCAACGTAGGACGCGCTTGGCGACTCGCTTGCCAACAATGAGACAGGCATTTTCATCGTCGGCTTCATCGAGCGACGCGTTGACTTGGGTGATTTCGATCATCGAGGTCTCCTTAGAGGCAAGAAAGAGGCCGTCCGGTATCCCAGACGGCCCGAATGCGTTTTTGATTATAGACTGCGCGGCTACAGGCTGCTTGCAGCGCGAATGCCCGAGATCCAGGCCCACGCAAGGTTAAAGCCTCCGCAATCGGCGTCGATGTCGAGCGCTTCACCGCAGACGTAAAGCGGGGCGTCGACAACGCTGCGCGCGCGTAGGCTGGGTGTTGAGATGCTCTCGACAGATACGCCACCACGCGTGACCTGCGCTGAGCGCTCCTCGGCTGTTCCCTTGACGAGCAACTTAAAGTGCTTGAGGATCGAGACCAGGTGGATGACATCGTTGGAGCCTGGATGGCACTGCTCGAACGCTGTGCAGACGACGCGGGAGAGTTGCGGGGCGAGCATGCCGTCGAGCCAACGGGGATCGCGGGGCGAAAAGCCGCCGAGCAGCTCAACGCGCCGGTTGAGCGTATCGAGCAACTCGTCTTTGGAGAGGTCGGGGAAAACGTCGAGCAGGATCGTATCGCCGTGCTGGATACGACGAGAGAGGTTGAAGACAGCGACGCCCGAGATACCGAAGGTTCGAAACAGCACTTCACCGTCTTCGTGCCAGAGCTCATTATGATTGCGGGCGAGCGTCAAGCGGGCGCGGACGCGCAGGCCATCCAACGTCTTGAGCGCCGCCCGATCGCCAAAGACCGTTGCCGATACGGGGCAGAGGATGGGGCGCAGCGAAGTGAGGGGGAGGCGAAACGTATCGGCGATACCGGTGGGGTTGCCGCCCGTGGCGATAATTACGGCATGTGCCTGCAGGGCCACGTTCTTGCGAGGGACATCAGCGAGCGCTTTCCGAAGCGAGCGGAGCTCCGATTTTCGGTCGTCGTGCTTTTTTGCCTTGAGCGCCCGCGCTGGACGGTCTATTTGGAGTGCCCAGCCTTCGGAAGCTTTGTGCGCCGAGGCAACGTAGGCTCCGCAGATTAAGGTGATACCTAGGCGGTCGCAAACGTTGAGAAGCGCGTCGCGCACCGATTCGGCGCGAAGGGAGCGCGGGTACAGCCGGCCTTCCTCGGAGGTTGTCATGATACCCAGCGAGGAGAAGAAACCCATAAGCTCTTGTTCGGGCTGGGGGCCCATGACGGATGTGACGAATGCTGGGTGGTTATACCGCTGAGGATCGATCGATTCGTTGGAGAGGTTGCAGCGGCCGTTACCGGTCGCAAGGAGCTTAAGGCCGCAGGCGACATCGCGCTCAACGATGCAGACGCTTTTGCCAACGCGTGCGGCTGTAATGGCGGCGGCGAGGCCTGAAGCCCCGCCGCCGATTACCAGGACGTCATAGAAGGCGCTCGCGTTCACTTAGGCCTCGTCGGTCTCGTGCGGGGTAATAGCCTCGACGGCAGAGACTGCCTTGGGCAACATGCCATCGGGCAGCGCGGTCTCGACCTCGCCCTTATCGCAGGCCTCGGCGAGTGCCGGATTAATGGGAAGCTGCCCCAAGATGTCGAGGTTATAGCGCTCTGCGACCTCGGGGAGCTTGCTCTTGCCAAAGACCTCGATCTTCTTGCCGCAGTCGGGGCACTCAATATAGCTCATGTTCTCGACAATGCCCAGAATGGGGACGTTCATCTTCTCGGCCATGTTGACCGCCTTGGCGACGATCATCGAGACCAGATCCTGCGGGCTCGTGACGATGACGATGCCGTCGACGGGCAGCGACTGGAAGACGGTGAGCGCGACGTCGCCTGTTCCCGGAGGCATGTCGACCAGCAGGTAGTCGATGGGGCCCCACGAGGTCTCGCTCCAGAACTGCCTAATGGCGCCTGCGATGACCGGACCGCGCCAAAGGACGGGGTCGGTCTCGTTTTGGAGCAGCAGGTTGGAGCTCATGACCTTGACGCCGTGCTCGGAGATTTCGGGCAGCATAAGGTTGCCAAGGGCATGGACGTGGCGTCCACTCATACCGAACATCTTGGGGATAGAGGGACCGGTGATGTCGGCATCGAGGACGCCGACCTTGTGGCCGTGACGGGCAAGCTCGGTGGCGATGGCACCGGTGACAAATGACTTGCCGACACCGCCCTTGCCGGAAAGCACGGCGATGACGCGCTTGACCTCGGACAGCGTGTTCTCCTCAAATTGCGACGGCGACGTTTGTCCGCCGGCGGCCTGTGCGTGTTCGCAACCCATGTATGACTCCTTTGTATATGCTGGGGCCGGGGCCCCGCGATGTGACACGAGCGTCATTGTACCCTCGTTTGCGAGCGGGAGTCATTTGCGATGCGTTTGGGCCGAGCGTGCTTGCAATACGATGGGCCCAAGCGAATGGGCGGGCTTACTGAACTTTGCTGGCGAACTCGAGGTATTGCATGCGCTGCAGCTTGTCGATCGTCGAGGCGTAGGGGCTGTCTTCCGATTCCAAGTCGTAGCGCAGCCCGTCGGCACCGAGATAGCCGGCGACATTGATGGTGGGCACATCTGACCTTGTCGCAAGCAGGGCCTTTTGGTAATTGGTGAGCGGGGCGCCGATCTTATTAAGGGTAATGGCTGCAATCTCGTTTGCCCCGACGGTGTCGTAGACGTTGAGCTCGGTATTGCCGGCGATCTCATAGTTAGCCCAGACGAGATATGTCGACTGATAGATACGGAAAGCGTGGCTTGCCGTATCTTCCTGAGGGTACAGCTCGTCGTTGAGAGTCGTTGCGGCGCTCGGCTGATGGTCGCCAAAAAAGACAAGAACAACCGGTCTGCCGATGTTGCGGAGCTCGTTGATAAAGTACTCGAGGTCCCGGTCGGATGCGTTGATGCAGGTGAGATAGGTGTTGAGCGCGCTGTTGGCGCCTTCGCTGGCTCCCTCGACCCAATAGTTTGTCAGCTCTTCGGCGGGAACGGTGCCATAGTCGTAGCCGCCGTGATTTTGCATCGTGACGTCAAAGATGAACTGCGGCGCTTCGTCGGTTCTAAGCAGGTCGAGTATCTTGTCGTAGGTGGCGTAGTCGCATACGCCGGCATGGTAATAGGGCGCACCTTCGAAATCGCCGATTGAAAGAAAGTCTCCAAAGCCCAGCTGCTGATAGATTTTATCTCGATGGTAGTTGACGGGGTTTTGCGGGTGCATAGCGGTAGTGGTATACCCAAGCTCTTTAAGGTCCTTTGCCAGGCTGTTTACGCCATTCATCTGATACAGCTGATAGGGGATCTTGCCTAATCCGACAAAGGCCGTTGTCGCTCCGGTCAAAAATTCGAATTCGGAGTTCGCCGTTCCGCCACCGGCGACCGAAGCGAGCATGGTGCCGCGAACAAGTGTGTCGGGAAGCGAGTTGTAGAATGCGGGGCCGGAGTACCCGGCCGCCTGGAGCTGCTCAAAGCACGAAAGGTCGCTAAAACTCTCGTTCATGATGGCAACAATCGTCGGCTTGATTTCATTGAACTGGGCAACGGCCGCCGCGCGCTGTTCGCTCGAGCCATATGTGCTGTCGTAGACGGCGGCGAGCTCCTGCTCGATGCTCTGCGCCTCATCGGGCGTATAGTCTTCGGGCTTCTCAATGGGCAACTCGTTGACCATTTCGGTGAACGAAGTGATAAAACCCTGAGACGCATACGTGGTGATGGGCTGCCAACGGTCAAATCCAAAATCCAGCGCCTGCTCCAAGTCGATGTTGGAAAAGCCTGAGAGCCCCACAACGGTCACTAGCAGAAAAGCACAGAGGTTAGCGGCGATAGCGGGGAAGACATGGGTGGGCGTACGGAGCTTTCGCGGTCGGATGAGCGAAAGAAGCCCCAGGGAAATCTCCAGCAGGGCGAGAGAGGTTACGATTCCGGCGGTAAAGGTAAACTCGTATCCCTCGCTCACTTCCATTGCGGTGCCAAGGGCCAAGATATCGCTTGGCAGGATGGCTTCGCCTTTAAACGTTATGACGAAGTGCTCGGCAATGCCAAGGACGCAACAGACGACGGGCACGAGGACCATGACGCCTCCATGACGCTGTCCCAGCAAATAAAGGGAGAGCAGAACCGTCGCGAGCAACCCGACGGAAAACCCGAATGAGTTGGCGGGAATGCGATAGAACGTTTCGTTGCAGGCAATTTCGATTGAAACGAACGAGAGCGCTGAAACAGCGGCGATGACAAGGATGTCGCGGCAAATACAGGCAACCGTTCCCGTCGCAAGGTCGGTTTGGTCGATAAGTCCCGAAACCAAGGGCTCGACAAGAAGCATGACGGCGGCAGCACCGAGCGCCGAATAAGAAAGGACCCATAGGGAGCTGCCCTCATTTACGAGCGATTGATTCGTAATCCATGCAGCTACCACGCCGAGCGGCATGAGGAGCGTCGCGCACCAAAAGACGCGGGCAATGGGTGGCTTTTCGTTGCGTTTGATTGAAAAATACACGCGCACGACGACGGCGGCCACGATAAGGACGGCGATGAATATGGGCAGATTGGCCATGTCGCTCGAAGTGATTTCAAGGGGGATATCTTCGGTCATGGACGTTCCTCTGGTACAGCAAATTAAGTTCAGTATTAGATTACTGTAACCTTTCCACGGCATTTCGAGAAACAAAGCGCCCGATACGCAAAGCTAAAGGTCTGCGAATCTTGTATTACGAACATCTGTGCGCGTCGAGTGCGCTAAACTCATCGGCAGTATGATTCGATGCAATAGGAGGCAAGGAGCTTCCATGTCTGATTCCTCTATCGTTATTCGCGGCGCTCGTGAGCACAACCTCCGTGATATCGATGTTTCCATTCCGCGTGACCAACTCGTGGTCATTACCGGTCTTTCTGGCTCGGGCAAGAGTTCGCTGGCATTCGACACTATCTATGCCGAGGGCCAGCGTCGATACGTCGAGAGCCTTTCGAGTTATGCGCGCCAGTTCTTGGGCCAGATGGACAAACCCGACTTGGATTCAATCGACGGCCTTTCGCCGGCGGTGTCGATCGACCAAAAGACGACATCTAAAAACCCTCGCTCGACGGTTGGCACCGTAACCGAGATTTATGACTATCTGCGTCTGCTGTTCGCCCGTGTGGGCACCCCGCACTGTCCCGAATGCGGCCGCGTCATTGAGCGCCAGACGACCGACCAGGTCGCCGATAAGGTCCTGGCGGCGGGGGAGGGCCGCCGCGCGTTTGTGCTGGCACCGGTGGTGCGCGGGCGAAAAGGCGAGTACACCAAGCTGTTTGAGGACCTTCGCGCCGAGGGCTTTAGCCGCGTGCGTGTCGACGGCGAGGTTCGCTCGCTTGATGACCCTATCGATTTGGATAAGAAATTCAAGCACGATATCGAGGTCGTGGTCGACCGCATCGTGATTCGCGAGAACTCGCTGGGCCGTATTGCCGAGTCCGTTGAACAGGCGACTGCGCTGGCGCACGGCAATGTGAACGTATACTTGCTGCCCGACCGCGACGCTCCCGAGGGGACCGAAGGCGAGTTGCTGGAGTATTCGCTGGCGTTAGCGTGCCCGGAGCATGGACACTCCATCGATGACCTGCAGCCGCGTGATTTCTCGTTCAACGCGCCCTATGGCGCGTGCCCCGAGTGCGATGGCCTGGGCTTTAAGAAGACGGTCGATGCCGAGGCCCTAATCGAAGACCCCTCGAAGTCGATCGCCGACGGGGTCTTTGGCAGCCTGTTTGGCAACTCTAACTACTATCCGCAGATTTTCGCTGCGGTCTGCAAACACTTTAAGGTGAGCGTCGATACGCCGTGGGAGGATCTGCCTCCGCGGGTGTGTCGTGCGTTTTTAGACGGCATGGGCGACCAGAAGATTTCGGTCGACTATCAAAAGCTCGATGGGCGCCGCAGCCAGTGGGACACCAAGTTCTCGGGTGTGCGCAATATCCTGTACGAGCGCTATACCGAGACGACGAATGAGAACACCAAGGCGCGCTTGGAGAAGTACATCCGCGAGGAGCCGTGCTCGAGCTGCCACGGCGCTCGTTTGCGCCCCGAGATGCTCGCCGTCACCGTGGGCGGCAAGTCCATTTACGAGGTTTGTTGTCTGTCGTGCCGTGAGTCGCTCGAGTTTTTTGAGGGCCTGGAACTCACCGAGCGCCAACAGTTTATCGGCGGACGCATCGTCAAGGAAATCCTGGAGCGCCTGCGTTTTCTGGTCGATGTCGGACTCGACTATCTGACCCTCGATCGTGCCTCGGCGACGCTTTCCGGAGGCGAGGCCCAGCGTATTCGCCTGGCAACGCAGATCGGCGCCGGCCTCATGGGTGTCCTGTACATTTTGGACGAGCCATCGATTGGCCTCCATCAGCGCGATAACGAGCGCCTGATCAAGACGCTTGAGCGCCTACGCGATATCGGCAATACCGTCATCGTCGTCGAGCATGATGAGGATACGATTCGTGCTGCCGACTATGTGATCGACATGGGCCCCGGCGCGGGCGTGAACGGCGGACACGTAGTCGCGGCGGGAACGCCTGCCGATATCATGGCGTGTCCCGAGTCGATGACGGGCGCTTATCTGACCGGCAAACGAATGATCCGGGTTCCCGATGAGCGCCGCAAGCCCGGTCGCGGCTGCCTTAAGATCACGGGCGCCCGCGCCAACAACCTCAAAAACGTTACCGCCAAGATCGAGTTTGGTACGCTTACGGTCGTTACCGGCGTGTCGGGATCGGGTAAGAGCTCCCTGGTTACCGACACTATCGCACCTGCCCTTACGAATGCCATTCACCGTTCGACGCGCCCTGTGGGTCCGTATAAGAAAATCGAGGGCATCGAGTGTATCGATAAGGTTATCGATATCGACCAGTCGCCGATTGGCCGCACGCCGCGTTCCAACCCTGCTACGTACATTGGCCTGTGGGATGATCTTCGCGCGCTGTTTGCGAGTACGCCGGAGTCGAAGGCGCGCGGCTACTCGCCGGGACGTTTCTCCTTTAACGTGAGCGGCGGTCGCTGCGAAGCATGCAAGGGCGACGGACAAATTAAGATCGAGATGCACTTCCTTCCCGATATCTATGTCCCCTGTGAGGTCTGCGGCGGCAAACGCTATAACCGCGAGACGCTTGAGGTCACCTACCGTGGTAAGACCATCTCGGACGTGCTCGACATGAGCGTCACCGAGGCACTGGCCTTCTTTGGGAATATCCCGCAGATTAAGCGCAAGCTCCAGACGCTGTACGATGTAGGCTTGGGCTACGTGAGCCTGGGCCAGCCCGCTACGACGCTCTCGGGCGGCGAGGCGCAGCGTGTGAAGCTCGCCAAGGAGCTTCATCGACGCCAGACGGGCAAGACGTTCTATATTTTGGATGAGCCGACGACCGGCCTTCATTTTGAGGACGTCCGCCAGCTGCTCGATGTGCTGCAGCGCTTGGTCGATGCGGGCAACACGGTGCTGGTGATTGAACACAACCTTGATGTCATCAAGGTTGCCGACCGCCTGATCGATATGGGCCCCGAGGGCGGTAACGGCGGCGGAACCGTCGTGGTTTCGGGCACACCGGAGCAGGTTGCGGACTGTCCGCAGAGTTATACGGGCAAGTTTTTGGCGCCGTTGCTCAGGCGTGACCGGGAGCGTCAGGCTCAACTTGATGCTCAATAAATAGGCGATTCAGTTTATGGGCGCCATCGACTCCTTGTGATTCGATGGCGCTTGCTGTGTCGAAGTGACGTATGCAGCCGAATTGGACATATACTTAATCCTTGCGTCCGAATGCGAGGGAAAGGATATGCCATGGCAAAGGCTGTAAAGACGCCAAAAACCAATGCGATGCGCGAGCTGGAAAGCGCCGGCATTTCCTATGTTCTACATACGTACGAAGACGATGGTGATGAGTCGGCGGGCCTGGGGGTCGCGATTTCGGAGCAGCTTGGCGAGGAGCCCGGACAAGGATTTAAGACCTTGGTCTGCGTGACGCCGTCCAACGACCACGTCGTGTGCTGCATCCCTGTTGCCGACGAGCTCGATCTAAAGTCCGCCGCGCGTGCCGCGGGGGAGAAGTCCTTGGCCATGATGCATGTGAAGGATTTGCTTGCGGCGACTGGCTACGTTCGCGGCGGCTGCAGTCCGGTCGGTATGAAAAAACGCTACCGGACGCTCATTGATGAGACATGTGTCCTTTGGGATACCATTTTTATTTCGGGAGGCAAGCGTGGTTATCAGCTTGAGCTTGCACCCGATGATTTAATTGCATTTTGCGGGGCGACGGTCGCCCCGATTACGAGAGAGGACTGAGCGATGCCGCAGGAAGAATTGAAGTGCGGAGCTCATTTTGCAAAAGAATCTGCGCCTCAGACACCCTCATCCGAAGCTTCTTCGTCGCGAGACGACACTGACGACATGGGCTCGTCGGACTACTCCACGGTTGGTCGTTCCGCCGGGCTTATGACCATCCTGACTATCGTGTCTCGCGTCACCGGCTTTATCCGCACATGGGCAATGGCGGCCGCTATCGGCATGTCGCTGCTCTCGTCCTCCTATCAGGTCGCCAACAACCTGCCCAATATGCTCTACGAACTCGTGATGGGCGGCATGCTCGTGACGGCGTTTTTGCCCGTGTACATGGGCGTGAGGCGTGAGCAGGGTCGCGAGGCCTCGAACGAGTACGTGGGCAACCTGCTCGGTATTCTGCTATTGGTGCTGGGTGGCATTTCGTTGCTGGGGACCGTGTTCGCTCCGGGCTTTATTTGGACGCAATCGTTCCTTTCGGGTGACGGCGGCAGCATGGATACCGCTGCGTTCATGTTCCGTTTCTTCGCCATCCAGATTCTGTTTTATGGTTTGGGCTCGGTGTTCTCGGGCGTTCTCAACGCACACCGCGACTACTTCTGGTCGACGTTTGCCCCGGTCCTCAACAATGTGATCGTCATTGCGAGCTTTATGGGCTTTGCGCCCGTGTCCGCACAGTTTGGCGAACGTGCCGGCATCATCTTGATTGCGGCCGGTACGACCCTCGGTGTCTTTGTTCAGATGGCTTGTCAGATCCCCGCGCTTGGCAAGCACGGCGTGCATCCCCATATCCATATCGACTTTAAGGACCCCGCACTGCGCCAGACGATTGCGCTCGGTATCCCGACGCTGCTCGCCACGGTGTGCATGTTTGTCTCGACTTCTATCACCAACGCTGCTGCGCTGGTGGTCCAGCCCGAGACTGGTCCTTCCGTCATCGCCTATGCGCGCCTGTGGTACACGCTGCCCTACGCGCTGATTGCCGCCTCGCTTTCGACGGCGCTCTATACCGAGCTCTCTCACGACGCACAGGAGAAGGATTACGACAGCGTTCGCACGGGCATTTCGCGTGGCGTCGCCCAGATGCTGTTCTTCCTGGTTCCGTTCGCGCTGTACCTGATTGTCTTCGCGCGTCCGCTCAACATGATCTACTGCGCTGGCAAGTTCGATGAGTCCGGCGTGGCGCTGGTGTCCGAGTTCCTTGTCTACCTGGCGTTCTCGCTGCCGCTCTACGGCGTGGTCGTGCTGATGCAGAAGAGCTTCTCTGCCTTGCTCGACATGAAGCCCTATAGCCGCTATTGCCTGTATTCCGCCATCGGCCAGGCCGGCTCGGTTCTGCTGTTTGGCGTTGTACTGGGCTTCGGTATGCCGGCAATCGCGCTTTCGTATGTCGTCGACTACGTGATCTTGGTCGGTTGCTCGCTGTGGTGGCTGCGTCGTCGTCTGCGTGGTCTTCAGGTTAAATCTATCCTGCATGGCGGTTTCTTTGGCCTTTTGCTCGGTGGCCTGGGTGCTGCCGCAGGCGCCGGCGTCATGTGGGCGCTTGAGCACTTTGTCGGGGCACTTGGCGGCTCGATTCTGATTACTCTTGGCTACGTTTGCGTTGCGGGTGTCGTCTCGCTTGCTGTTACCTTTGGCCTTGCCGTCGTCCTTAAGATGCCCGAGGTCTCGGCGCTGATTCGTCGCAAGTAGGTGCGCGTGGCCGGTCACGACAACATTCCAACGCTTGCCGAGCAGGTTTCGCGCGTTCCCACGCAGCCCGGCTGCTACCTTTGGAAAGACGCCAAGGGCGATGTCATCTACGTGGGCAAGGCGAAAAACCTGCGCGCCCGTATGCGTCAGTACGTGACGCTGCAGGACGAGCGCCAGAAGATCCCGCTGATGATGCAGCTGGTGGCGAGCTTTGACTATATCGTGGTGGAGACCGAGCACGAGGCGTTGGTGCTCGAGCGCAATTTGATTGGTCAGTACCATCCGTACTTTAACGTCGACCTCAAGGATGACAAGAGCTACCCCTTTATCGCCATTACAAAGGGCGACCTGTATCCCGCTATCAAATACACGCGTGAGCGTCATAAGCCGGGAACGCGCTATTTTGGACCTTATACCGATAGCCGCGCGGCACGTGAGACGATAGATACGCTGCGCAAGGTTATCCCCATCTGCTCCGCATCCTGTGCGGAGTGGCGTCGTTGTCGCCGTATCGTCGAGTCCCACAAGGGCGAGGAAGACATCGTCAATATGATTTGCGCGCAAAACGGGCGCCCCTGCTTTGACTACCATGTCGGGCGCGGCCCGGGTGCGTGTGTCGGCGTGATTTCCCCGGCAGACTATGCCAAGAACGTCAAGCGTGTCGAGCGCTTTTTGTCGGGCCATCGCAAGGATGTCGTCGATGAGCTGACCTCCGAGATGACGGATGCCGCTGAGGCGCTCGACTTTGAGCGCGCGGCACGCGTCAAACGTCGTTTGGAGGTCATCAGGGGTCTGGACGATCGTCAGCAAGTCGTTTTTCCCTCCAGTGTCGATATAGATGTCATCGGTTTCTATCGCGAGGAGACCATCTCCGCCGCTTGCGTCTTCGTCGTTCGCGAGGGCCGAACAGTTCGCACCTGCGAGTTCATTCTCGACAAGGGTCTTGATGTTGACGAGGAAGAGCTCCAGTCGGGCTTTCTTAAGCGCTATTACGACGAGACGGCTGATATTCCAGCTGAGGTCAACCTTTCCGTCGAGCTTGAGGATGCGGAAGCGCTGGGGGAGTGGCTTGCGGGCAAGCGTGAGCGTTCCTGCCATCTCCATAGGCCGCAGCGTGGCGAAAAGCACCGTCTGCTCGATATGGCATCCAAAAATGCGCGCCATGCCCTCATGCGCTACATGATGCGAACGGGGTACGCTGACGACCGCACCAATCAAGCGCTCCTGGAGCTCGAAAGTGCGTTGGCGCTGCCATCGCCGCCGTTGCGTATCGAGTGCTTCGATATCTCTACACTGCATGGCACCTTTACGGTCGCCTCGATGGTGGTGTTTACCAACGGGCGCGCCGACAAGAGTCAGTATCGTCGTTTTAAAATTCAGGCCGAATTGGACGAGGCAAACGACTTCGTGTCGATGTCCGAGGTTTTGGGACGACGTTATGCTCCCGAGCGCATGGCCGACGAGCGCTTTGGCTCGCGCCCCGATTTGCTCGTTGTCGATGGCGGTAAGCCGCAATTGACCGCTGCGATCAAGCAACTTGAGGCTCTTGGGCTCGATATACCAGTTTGTGGCTTGGCAAAGGCCGATGAGGAGGTTTTCGTGCCTTGGGACGAGACTCCCGTCGTGCTGCCGACCGGGTCCGCGTCGCTCTATCTAATTAAACAGGTGCGCGATGAATCGCACCGTTTTGCCATCACGTTCCATCGCGAATTGCGCGATAAAGCCATGACGGTTTCGGTACTCGATGACGTTCCAGGCGTGGGACCCACCAGAAAACGTGCCCTTATGCGCCATTTTGGCTCGATGAAGCGTTTGCGCGCGGCGAGCGAGCAAGAGATCGCGGAAGTTCGAGGCATTCCTGCCGATGTCGCCAAAGCGGTTCACGAGGCGCTCGTTGCATGGAATGCCGAGCGCGCCGAGGCGGCGGCAAAGCAATCCGAAAACTAAACACGCCTCTAAACAACTGATATACATGATTGCGTGATTTTCAATCATTTATTTCACGGCGATTACCAGCCGATTTCGGGTTTAATTGACGCTAAAACGTTTGACTAGCCATGGTGAACAACCCTGCTATCCTGCGGGTTGACGAAGACTGATATCTCACCTCGTCGATACATACTGTCTGGCGAATCGTTTGTCAATGAATTCGGTGAACGGTAGCAAATACCGTTCAAGCGTATGTATGTATCGGTCGCCGAGCGCGGCACCTCAGTTGGGTTCGTCGGTAGGTAAGGTATATATCGTCCGCAAGTTGCGCGGGGGCACGTCTAGGCGCTCCCGGGTAAGATTCTCTATTGATAGGAGAAGACATGGCCATCATCAACAAGGGTATGTCCAGGCGTTCGTTCCTCGGCCTCACCGGCAGCGTCGCTGCTGTCGCAGGGCTTGGTCTCACCGGCTGCGGTGGCAGCTCTAGCGACGAGGGTTCCGCTTCCGGTTCCACCGATTCCGCCAACCGTGGCGGCGGCGTGATCACCGCTGGTTCCGCTTACGCTCCGTCCAGCTTCGATCCCGCCAGCACCGGCTCCGCTGTGGGCCTGGGTGCTAACTGGCACGTCGTCGAGGGCCTCTACGGCATCGATTACCACGACTACAGCACCTTCAAAGAGCTCGCCACCGACGATCCCAAGTCTGTGGACGACACCACTTTCGAGGTCACCATCCGCAAGGGCGCCAAGTTCTCCGATGGCACCGAGGTCACCGCTGACGATGTCGTTGCCTCCTACACCGCTTGCGCCGCTTCCGCTACCTATGCTCCGTTCTTCCAGCCCTTCGAGTCCATCGAGGCCAAGGACGCCAGCACCGTGACGGTCAAGACCAAGGTCCCCAACTTCTCCCTGCTCAAGGATCGTCTGGCCATCGTCCGCGTTACCCCGGCCACCCAGACCGAGGAGGATCGCGCCAAGCAGCCGATCGGCTCCGGCCCCTGGATGTACGACTCTATCTCCGATACCGAGATCACCCTGGTTCCCAACCCCGAGTACAACGGTGAGTATGCTGCCGAGGATAAGAAGATCCAGTACAGCATCCTGACCGACCCCACCGCTCGCGTTACCGCTCAGCAGGAGGGCTCCACGCTCGTTATGGAGCTCGTTACCGCTGACGCCGTCGACCAGCTCGAGAGCGCCGGCTGCAAGATCGATAACGTTCAGGGTTTCGGCACCCGCTTCATCATGTTCAACGTCGCCAAGGAGCCTTGGAACAACGTCAAGGTCCGTCAGGCTGTCATGTATGCGCTCGACACCGAGAAGATGGTCAGCAACACCTTCGCCGGCCTTGCCACCGCTGCCAGCTGCTACCTGCCCAAGAGCTTCACCAACTATCATGAGGCTTCCACGGTGTACAAGACCGACGCCAAGAAGGCTAAGAAGCTCATCGAGGAGTCTGGCATCACCCCGGGTGCCATCACCCTGCGCACCACCGACAACGAGCAGATTAAGGGCATGGCCGCCCAGGTCAAGAATGACCTCGATGCTCTCGGCTTCGATGTGACCATCCAGACCGATACCTCGCCGGCCACCTACGCTGCCATCGACGGCGGCGAGGCCTACGATATCCTCCTTGCCCCTGGCGATCCTTCCTGCTTCGGCGCCGACCCCGACCTGCTGCTCAACTGGTGGTACGGCGACAACGTCTGGATGCAGACCCGTTGCCCGTGGAAGGAGTCCGCTGAGTGGCAGAAGCTCCACGGTCTCATGGACGAGGCTCTTGCCGCTGAGGGCGATGAGCAGCAGAAGAAGTGGAACGAGTGCTTCGACATCATTGCCGACAACGCCGTTCTGTACCCCGTTGTCCACGTCAAGACCGTCTCCGCTTCCTGGGACGATCCGTCCACTGCGCCCAACGGCGAGGCCCTCGATGGCTTCAAGGGCATCGGTACGACGAGCATGTCCTTCAGGGGCGTTGCGACCGTCAAGGCGTAAGACTCGCTTGAGTCTGTATGCAGGATGTCGGTCGTTGGGACCGTATCCTCATAGTTGAAACAAAGACCCGGGCGACCTCGATGTCGCTCGGGTCTTGTAATGAGTATCCGTACTCATATACCAGTTGGTCCTACCGACAAAAGAAAGGGGAGAGAACGTGAACAACTTGCTACGTTTGATTGGAAGGCGTCTTGTGGCGCTGCCGATCATGGCATTGGGCGTCACCGTCCTGGTGTTCTTCCTTATGTCGTTCTCCAAGACCGACCCCGCCTACACGGCGTTGGGTGACGGTGCCTCGCCCGAGGCGGTTGCCGAGTACCATGAGAAGTATGGTCTGGACGACCCCTGGCCCGTGCGCTACGTGCGCTATATGGGCGATTTGATCCATGGTGACATGGGCACCTATGGTGCTGCTCGCAACTCCGTTGCCAAGCGCATCTCCACGGCCCTGCCCGTCACGATGCAGCTGACCTTCATCGGCCTTGCCATCGGTGCGGTCGTTTCGTTTTTACTCGGCGTCATCGCGGCACTGTATCGCGACAAATGGCCGGACCAAGTGATCCGCGTCTTTTCCATCGCCGGCTTGGCAACCCCGTCGTTCTGGCTTGCCGTTCTGTTGATCCTGCTGTTCTCTTCCTACCTTAAGGTGCTTCCGGCATCGGGTGCTCTGCCTCACTTCACCACGAATCCGGCTGGCTATCTGGGACGTATGATCATGCCCGCTATCGCCTTGGCATTTCCGCTGACGGGCCAGATGACTCGTATCGTGCGTACCGCCATGGTCGAGGAGCTCGATAAGGATTATGTCCGTATGGCTCGCGGCGCCGGCGTCCCCGAGAAGGTCGTCGTCGGCATCAACGTTCTTCGCAATGCGCTGATCACCCCGGTCACCACCCTCGGTCTTAAGATCGGTTACCTCATGGGCGGCGCCGTCGTCATCGAGGTTATCTTCAACCTCCCCGGCATGGGCACCGCGATTCTGCAGGGCGTTCAGGGCAACGAGGCGAACCTGGTTCAGGGCGTCGTTATCGTCGTTGCTCTTGCCTTCATCATCATCAACATCGTGGTTGACATGCTCTACCTGCTCATCAACCCGCGCATCAGGACGGTGTAGATTATGGTAAAGATTCGAGAGAAGCAAACCGAGCAGCTCGAGAAGGCTGCCTCCAAGGGGCTCAAGCTCGGTGGCTGGAAGAAGATGACGCTGTCTTCTAAGATTGCCGCCGTCGTGTTGGTGCTGGTCGCCCTGACTGCGATTCTGGCGCCCCTTCTTGCCCCCTATAGCCCGGTCGAGATTTTTACGGCTCGCCAGGCTCCCGGCAACGGATTTATCTTCGGTACCGACGATAAGGGTCGCGACATTCTGTCGCGCATGCTCTACGGTGGTCGTTACTCGCTGATTATCGGCTTTGGCGCCACTGCCATGGCTCTGGTCTGCGGCTCGGTCGTGGGCGCCCTTGCGGCGGTTTCGCGCAAGGCCGTTTCCGAGACGATCATGCGTATCCTGGACATCATCATGTCCATCCCGGGCATCGCCCTCGCGGCCGTCTTCGTCTCCATCCTGGGCAACTCCGTGCCGTCGATCATCTTCGCCATCGGCTTTATGTACACTCCGCAGATTGCCCGTATCGTGCGCGCCAACATCGTGTCCGAGTACGGCGAGGACTATGTCCGCGCGGTCATCGTTTCCGGCGCCAAGGCTCCGTGGATTTTGATCAAGCATGTTCTGCGTAACTGCATCGCCCCGATCATGGTCTTCACCGTTACCCTGGTCGCCGACGCCATCATCTTCGAGGCCTCGCTGACCTTCATCGGCGCTGGTATCCAGGAGCCCACCGCTACCTGGGGCAACATCCTCGCCGACGCCCGCGGCGGCGTGCTCGCCGGCCGTTGGTGGCAGGCGCTGTTCCCGGGCCTGGCCATCATGATCACCTGCCTGGCGCTCAACATCCTCTCCGAGGGCATTACCGACGCCATGGCCGCTGCTCCCTCCGCCGCCCTGGATCCGACCGATTCCTCCAAGCGTCGCGAGGCCGACCTGCTGGTCTCCGACCCCGTTCGCGCCTACAAGGAGCAGGCCCAGTCCCTCTCCGCTCGCCTTGGCGCCCTGCGCGATGTCGAGCTCAAGCGTGACGATCGCCATGTGCCCGACGAGTCTGTCGAACCGATTCTCTCGGTCCGTGACTTCTGCATTCAGTTTGAGCATCACGGCGATATCAACGTCGTCGACCATGTCAACTTTGACGTCCGTCCTGGTCAGACCATGGGCCTGGTGGGCGAGTCCGGTTGCGGTAAGTCCATCACCACGCTGGCCATCATGGGCCTGACCGACGATGACGAGCACCTTTCCGGCGAGGTCCTCTGGGAGGGCCGCGACCTGCTCAAGATGAGCAAGAAGGAGTGGTTCGGCCTGCGCGGTACCGATATCGCTATGGTCTATCAGGACGCCCTGTCCTCGCTCAACCCCTCCATGCTCATCTCTGCCCAGATGAAGCAGCTCACCAAGCGCGGCGGCACCCGCAGCGCCGAGGAACTCCTGGAGCTCGTGGGCCTCGACCCCAAGCGTACGCTCGAGAGCTACCCGCATGAGCTTTCCGGTGGCCAGCGTCAGCGTGTCCTGATCGCTATGGCCCTTACCCGCGACCCCAAGCTGGTCATCTGCGACGAGCCCACGACCGCTCTGGACGTTACCGTCCAGAAGCAGGTCATCAAGCTGCTCAACGACCTTCAGGCCAAGCTCGGCTTTGCCATGATCTTCGTCTCGCATGACTTGGCGCTGGTCGCCGAGGTCGCCCATAACATCACGGTTATGTACGCCGGTCAGGTTATCGAGCAGGCGCCCACCAAGGAGCTGCTCACTAACCCGATCCACGAGTACACCCGCGGTCTTCTGGGCTCCGTTCTGTCCATCGAGAGCGGTTCGGGCCGTCTGCACCAGGTGCCCGGCGCCGTTCCGAGCCCGCGCGATTTCCCCAAGGGCGATCGCTTCGCGCCCCGCTCGAGCCATCCGCGCATTGGCCTGGACACCCGTCCGGTCTTCAAGCGCGTGCCCGGCACCGAGCACTTCTATTCCGAGCTCCCCGACGAGGTGCTCAAGGCAAATGGTTTGACCCCTCACGCGGAGGTGATGTAGATGAGCGAGACCGCAGTCAACGGCGTCGAGCCGATCATCTTCCTTGATGACGTCCACGTCACCTTTAGGACCCGTACCGGCTCGATTCTGCACCCCAACCTGGTTCACGCCGTCCAGGGTGTAACGATTAGGCTCATGCCCGGTCAGACGATCGGCATCGTCGGCGAGTCCGGTTGCGGTAAGTCCACCACCGCCAACGTCATGTGCGGCCTGCAGGCCCCCACGAGCGGCAAGGTCTACTTTAAGGGCAAGGACGTAACCAAGCGTACCGCCGAGGACCGTCGCCACATGGGCCGTGTCATCTCGGTCGTGTTCCAGAATCCGGCTACGGCGCTCAATCCCCGCATGGTCGTTCGCGAGCAGCTGCTCGACCCCATGCGCGTCCACAACCTGGGTACCGAGGCCGAGCAGGAGAAGCGCGTCAAGGAGCTCCTGGAGCTCACCGGTCTGCCCAGCTCCGCCGCCGAGGTTCTTCCCGGCCAGCTTTCGGGCGGCCAGCGCCAGCGCGTCGCAATTGCCCGTGCCCTGTCGTTGAACCCCGATGCCATCATCGCCGACGAGCCCACCTCGGCTCTGGACGTTTCGGTCCGCGCGCAGATTCTGAACCTGCTGACCGACCTTAAGAAGGAGCTCGGCCTGGCCATGGTGTTCATCAGCCATGACATCCAGACGGTCCGCTATATCTCTGACGACATCATCGTTATGAATGGCGGCAAGATCGTCGAGCAGGGCGAGGCCAAGCAGGTCTTCCAGCACCCTCAGGACCCCTACACCAAGATGCTGCTCGGTGCTGCGCCGTCGCTGCTGCATCCCAAGCTCGGCGAGTAGCCTCGCTTTCCCTCCCGTGCGCCCGGTTCCCTTGCCGGGCGCACCTCCGTTGCGATTTCGAAAGGTTGGGTTCACGAGCCATGCCAAGTGCTCAGGAGCTACAACAGCAATTTGGTGGGTATCGGGGCGTCATGCCCCGTCCATCAGATTTCGATCTCTTTTGGAAGGACCGCATGGCCGAGGCCGACGCCGTCGGGCTTGACTATGCGATCGAGACGGCATCGGTCACCGATGCCGTGACCTGCCAGCTTTTCGACCTCTGGTATACCGGCATGTGTGGCGCTCGCCTGCATGCCAAGTACCTTAAACCCGTCTCGGACGAGCCCGTGCCATTGGTACTTCAGTTCCATGGGTATCCGGGTGCAAGCCGCAGCTGGTTTGAGCAGGCGTCGTTTGCGGGCATGGGCATGGCACTCATCGCCCTCGACTGCCCCGGCCAAGGAGGTCCCTCCGAGGACATTGGTGGATTTGAGGGCACAACGGTCGCGGGCCATATCGTCGCCGGTATCGACGGCGATCCGGCCAACCTCTACTATGTCCGCTTGCACCAAGATATTCGCATCCTGTGCCGCATCGTTCGCGAGCTCGAGGGCATCGATCTTGCCCGTGTGTTTGTGAACGGCGCGTCGCAGGGCGGCGGTTTGGGCATTGCGACCTGTGCACTTAACAGCGAGCTTATCAATCGCGCCGCCATCCTCTATCCCTTCCTGTCGGATTTCCGCCTGGTCTGGGATTTGGATGCCGACGACATTGCCTACGAGGGCCTGCGCTATTGGTCTCGCTGGTTTGACGAGGACTCGACTCGTATCGACGAAGCCTATGCCAAGCTGGCGTACTTCGATTCCAAGAACTTTGCCCCTATGGTCAAATGCCCCGTGCTGTTTGGCACCGGCACAGCCGATACCGTCTGTCCGCCAGCGACGCAGTTTGCGGTCTATAACAACCTGACCTGTGAAAAGCGTCATGAGTTCTTTGAAGGCTTTGGCCACGAGGAGATTCAGGATTTTGACGATCTGATCATTCCGTTTTTCTGCAAGGGAGGGGAGGCTCATGTCTAAGTGCGAGAGCAATGTCGGCGAGCTGATTGTCTCCGACCTTGTGGGGATTCCCGGAACGGTCTCGTCAAGGCTCGCTGATTTCCGGGATTGGCGCGGTGATGCTTCTGCGGATGTTTCCGAATTAGAGATAGCCGCTTCGGACCTTGAGGTTTGCGGGCCGAGTATTACGGCGATCGATTTCGCCAATCCGTATGCCCGCTACTCCGAGGTTTCCTTTGAGCTTGGTGGCGATGTGGTCCACGCACGTTTGATCGAGCCTGCCGGTCGCGCCCGAGCATCCGAGCTTGTGCCGCTCTGTCTGATGTTTCACGACATCGACCGACCCGTGCGTGGATGGCATCACATGACGAGGTTTGCCGCCATGGGATATGCCGTGCTTGCGCTGGACGATGAGGCGATTGGATCCAGCGAGCTGCAGCAGGGGATTGCCTCTCCTGCTTTTGTCAAGCGCGTCCGTTGGGGTTGCGCGATGGCGAAGGTGGCGCGTAACCTTGATGGCGCGGACCCCGACCGCATCTTTGCATGGGGCGAGGGCCTTGGCGGCGGAGTTGCGCTGGCGGTTTCTGCTCTGGACGAGCGGGGCCTCGCCTGCACGGCGGTTGCCAATCCAATTCCCGGTGGCCTCGAGGCGTTGTCGTCTCGGGTGCGTGGATCGGTGCTCATGGGCACATCGCTCATGGATGCCGTGAGCGATCCCAAGGGCCAGTTTGCCGTATTCAACGGTCTTGAGTGTGACCGGAGGCATATCATCTATGCCAAATACGCTCATGAGCGCATCAATGCGTTCGAAAACGAAGTCATCGACTTTTTTAACCAAACGTTCTACCCGTGTTCTTTGGCCTAGACGGCCTGGACACTGCCAACAAGAGTGGGTGGCATAGGGCCGCCCGCCAGACAACTAAGGAGATTCTTGTGGCAACTCAGAAATTCACCGGCGTTATCCCTCCCGTCGTTGTTCCCGATACCGAAGATCACCAGCTCGATGTTGTCTCCTTTGAGCGCAGCATCAACCGCATGATCGATGCCGGCGTCGATGGCCTGTTCTTCCTGGGATCCTCGGGCGAGGTCGTCTTCTCCACCGACGAGCGCCGTCGCCAGATTATCGCCGAGGCCGTGCGCATCGTCGATCACCGCGTGCCTGTTCTGGTCGGCATCATCGATACCGAGACCGAGCGCATGATTGAGCACGGTAAGGTCGCTCAGGAGCTGGGTGCCGATGCCCTCGTCGCCACCTGCCCGTTCTATGCCCTGCAGGGCATGACCGAGGTCGAGGAGCACTTCCGCATTCTGCACGAGGAGCTCGATCTGCCCATCTTTGCCTATGACATTCCCGTGTGCGTTCACACCAAGCTCCCCTGGAAGCTCCTTGCCAAGCTCGGCGCCGAGGGCGTCCTTGCTGGCGTCAAGGATTCCTCGGGTGATGACATCTCGTTCCGCTACCTCGTTCAGGAGAACGAGAAGAATGGCCATCCGATGAGCATCCTCACCGGTCACGAGGTCGTTGTCGACGGCGCTTACCTCGGTGGCGCCGACGGCTCTGTCCCGGGCCTTGCCAACGTTGAGCCCGAGGGCTACGTGCGCCAGTGGAAGGCCGCTCAGGCCGGCGACTGGGCTACCGTCAAGGCCGAGCAGGATCGCCTCAATGAGATTTCGCACATCTGGGACGTCACCTCGGGCGTCCAGGGCTATGCCGGTGGCGTCGGCGCCTTCAAGACCGCTATGAACCTCATGGGTATCTTCGATAGCCCGACCATGCCGCGCCCGGTGAAGGCCATGACCGGCGAGAACGTCGAGGCGATTAGGAAGGTCCTTCAGGACAACGGTCTCCTGTAAAGCTTCCCAGGCACCCGACCTCGCCGTTCAACCGTGTGGCCATGACCCATTAGGTTAATGGCCACACGGTTTCTCGGCGATCTCGGACACCTGGAAAACCTTTACTGCGCTGTGACGGCTAGCCTGACGGCGCATTTCCTGTAGTTGTTTTTATCTCCGAAGGAGAGCGACATGGAGAACAAGTACGTCTGCTCTGTCGATATCGGCGGAACTAAAATTGCGACTGCCATCATGGAGTACCCGGCTGATGGCAGCGTGCCCCATCCGGTCTTTGAAGCCGAGGTTCCCACCGAGGCCCAAGAAGGCGGCGAGGCAGTTTTCCAGCGCATCGAGGCGTCTATTAAGGCCGCCATCGAAGCGAACCCCGATGTCGAGGTTCTTGGTGTCGGCATTGGCGCCGCAGGCGTCGTCGACCCCAAGACGGGCGCCATCGCGTATGCCAACGAGATTATGCCCGGCTGGTCTGGCGTTCAGTTGGGGCCGCGTCTGCGCGAGGACCTTGGTCTTCCCGTTGCCGTTGTGGGCGACGTGCAGGCTCATGCTCTGGGCGAGGCCCACTGGGGCGTCGGCAAGGGCAAGTTCTCCGTCTTGTGCCTGGGAATCGGTACGGGCATCGGCGGCGCATATGTCGAGAACGGCCGCGTGATGCAGGGCTTCCATGGTGCTGCCGGTCATATGGGCCACATCGAGTGCTCGGCTGCCGCCGGCATTCCCTGCGCCTGCGGGCGTTCCGGCCATCTTGAGTCTGTTGCTTCGGGCACTTCCATTGGTCGTATGTACGATGAGCGCTTTGGCCGCGTCGACCCCAGCCGTCCTTCGGTCGGTCGCGATGTGAACGACCTGTGCCGCGCGGGCGACGCAAAGGCGACCGAGGTCATCCATGACGCCGGCTTTGCGCTGGGCGCCAGCTTGGGCTCGCTTGCCAACATTCTGGATCCAGAGGTCATCGTGCTTTCGGGCGGCGTGATTCATCAGGGTCCCGATTGGCGTTCGCAGACGTGGAAGGATTCGGTGCACGAGGGCTATGCCAGCCAGGCGCTCGATCCGCTCCAGGACACGCCGATTCTCATCGGTTCTCTGGAGGGTGACGCGCCGCTTATCGGTGCCGCCGAACACCTTCTTGCGTCGTTGAAGTAAACATAACTACCAAGTGCGCCTTCTGAGGTGCCGCAGATTGACGTGAAAGAGGAGCGAAGCGTACTTCGGTACGTGAGCGACGGTTTGAACGTCAAGGTGCGGTGTCTCAGAAGGCTGTTTTTAGAAAGGTTGAGTCGAACATGACCGTCGATCCTTTGATTCAATCCCTGAAGGGTAAGCTCGTCGTGAGCGTTCAGGCGTATATGGGCGAGCCGCTTCGTACGCCCGAGACCATGGCTCAAATGTCTCGCGCTTGCGAACTCGGCGGCGCCGCCGCCATTCGCTGCCAGGGCCTTGCCGACATTTCCGCCATTAAGGGTCGCTGTGAGGTTCCTGTTATCGGCCTGTGGAAGGATGGACACGAGGGCGTCTACATCACGCCGACGCTGCGTCACGCCCGCGCCTGCGTTGCTGCTGGTGCCGATATCGTGGCGATCGACGCCACCGATCGTCCGCGCCCCGATGGCAAGACGGTCGAGGATACCTTCCGTCCGCTGCACGAGGAGGGTGTGCTCCTGATGGCGGATTGTGCCACCATCGAGGACATTCGCCGTGCGGTTGATATGGGCTTCGACCTGGTATCCACCACGCTCTCTCACGGTGTCGCCGCCATCGACTGCACCATGGCCGATGGCCCCGATCTTCCGCTTCTGCGTCAGGCGACCGAGGAATTCCCCGGTCTTCCCATCATCTGCGAGGGCCGTGTGCACACGCCCGAGGAGGCTCGCGCCGCGATCGATGCTGGCGCTTGGGCCGTTGTCGTCGGCACTGCCATCACGCATCCCACGAGTATTACGAGTTGGTTCAAGGCTGCGCTTGAGGCGTAAGACAGGCCTCGTATCCGCTCGGGGCGGTATACTCAATATAGGCAATTGACCGCGCGGGATCCGGGTTGCTGGGTCCCGCGCTTGTTTTCGGGAGGCAGCACATGCAAAAGGGAGATGCCATGGATGCGGCGGAGCGCTCGGAGCGCATCCCCGATATCGTCATCATCACCGGAATGTCCGGATCGGGCCGCACGCAGGCTATGCACGTGTTCGAGGACATGGGCTATTTTTGCATCGATAACCTGCCTCCGCGTCTGATCGCCCAGCTTGCCGAGCTCGTCGGCATCAATACGGGCGTGGGCAGGCATCTCGCCGTCACCTGCGATTTGCGTAGCCAGGGACTGTTTGACGAGTTGCTCGATGCGGTCGCCGCGCTCGAAGAACGCGAGATGAGCTGCGACATCGTGTTCCTAGAGGCTTCTGACGAGGTGCTGATTCGTCGCTACAGCGAAAATCGCCGCCGTCATCCCATTGCCAAGCCGGGGGAGACTACGGCCGATGCCATTCAGCGCGAGCGCCTTCAGCTGCAGGGCGTGCGCGATCGAGCCGATATGATTATCGACACGAGCCGTCTGCGCACCTCTGCGCTGCGCAACAAGCTACGTATGGCATTTTCCGAACTGTCCGACCAACAGCTCATGGACGTCCATGTGTTCTCGTTTGGCTTTAAGCACGGTATGCCCGTCGAGGCGGACATTATGATCGACGTTCGCTTCCTGCCCAATCCGTTCTACGATCCCGAGATGCGCACCATGACCGGTCTCGATAAGAAAGTCTCCGACTTTGTTCTGGACCATCCCAAGACGCAGGAGTTCTGGAAGGCCTGGACGCAGCTGCTCGATACGGTCATGCCCGGTTATATCGCGGAGGGTAAACCGCAGCTTTCTATCGCCATCGGCTGCACGGGCGGACAGCACCGTAGCGTCGCCATTGCCGAGGCCACGGCCCGTTACCTGGAAGGCGCCCAGTATCACGTGAGCATCTCCCACCGCGATCTGTCGCGCGCCAACACGAAGGCATAGGCCTGCATGTCGTTTACCGCTGAGGTGCGCGACGAGCTTGCGCGCTGCGAACCCGAATGTGAATACTGCGACTTGTCGACACTTGCCGCCCTCACGCGCGTGAGTGGTACGCTCTCGCTTACCGGCTCTGGGCGGTATCGTTTGACAGTTGCGACTGAGACGGGAGCCGTCGCGCGCACGATGATCACGCTGACGCATCGCATCCTTAAGCTCAAAACGGAATTCACCGTTCGTAAATCGGTCTTGCATAAGGTCCGTAATTATCTCATTACCCTGCCCGATCAACCCGACCTGGACAAGGCTCTGGTGCTGCTGGGCATTCTAGACCGCAGGGGAGGGCTCGTCGCTGGTGTTCCCCGACACATCGTTGCCCGTCCCTGCTGCAGGCTTGCCTACATCCGCGGCGCGCTCATCGCGGGTGGCTTCGTGGCCGATCCACGCGGCGATTTTCATTTGGAGATCGCGGTGCAGGGCGAGCAATATGCTAAGGGGCTTTGCGACCTGTTGGGGCAGATTGGGGTCCATGCTCGTGTTAATGCACGGCGGGGGTCATATGCCGTGTACATTAAGAGCGCCGAGGAAATCGAGCATCTATTAAAGCTGATTGGTGCCAAGCGCAGCGTTGCCGAGATTGAGGAGGCGCGCGCGGTCAAGTTGGTTAAGAACGATGTGAACCGTCGCGTGAACGCCGAGCTCGCCAACCAGACCAGAAGCGCCGGTGCTGCCCAACATCAGCTTGCGCTTATCGATGAGCTCGAGCAGCGCGGCCTTCGCGATGCGCTTCCGGATGCCTTGGCGGTCTTTTGCGACCTGCGCGAGCGCTATCCCGATCTGTCGCTGCGTGATTTAGGGGAGATGGCTGACCCTCCCTTGTCGAAGTCGGCCCTCTACCATCGAGTTTTGAGGCTTGAAAAGCTCATTGAAGCAAACGGGTAGTTTAAAGTATCGACTTATACACGGATTTAGCTGCTATTTTATTCTTTAAAACGTTTTAACGTAAATTTGATTTTCAATTTCGACTATTCTCGTGAAATTCAAGTCCAAAAAAAGGTATATTAGGCGAGTGGTTAGTTTGTGGGCCTCAACGGCGGGCGCTGTAGCTTGCGGGGGCCTTACGAAAGGAGACACAATGGCAGTAAAGGTTGCTATTAACGGCTTCGGTCGCATCGGTCGTCTGGCTTTCCGTCAGATGTTCGGTCATGAGGGCTCCGAGATTGTCGCTATCAACGACCTCACCTCTCCCGATATGCTCGCTTACCTGCTGAAGTACGACTCCACGCAGGGCAACTACGCTCGCGATCACGAGGTCGTTGCTGGCGAGGATTCCATCACCGTTGACGGCAAGGAGATCAAGATCTACAAGGAGGCCGACGCCAACAACCTGCCTTGGGGCGACCTCGACGTCGACGTCGTTCTCGAGTGCACCGGCTTCTACACCAGCAAGGCTAAGGCTCAGGCCCACATCAACGCTGGCGCCAAGAAGGTCGTCATCTCCGCTCCGGCCGGCAGCGATCTGCCCACCATCGTGTACAACGTCAACCACGAGACGCTGACCGCTGAGGACAACATCATCTCCGCCGCTTCCTGCACCACCAACTGCCTCGCCCCGATGGCCAAGGGTCTGAACGACTTCGCTCCCATCGTGTCCGGCATCATGACCACCATTCACGCCTGGACTGGCGACCAGATGCCGCTCGATGGCCCGCAGCGCAAGGGCAACAAGCGTCGTAGCCGCGCCTGCGCCGTCAACATCGTCCCCAACACCACCGGTGCTGCCAAGGCTATCGGCCTGGTTCTCCCCGAGCTCAACGGTAAGCTCATCGGTGCCGCCCAGCGCGTCCCGACGCCGACCGGCTCCATCACCAACCTCTACGCTGTCGTTGACAAGAAGGTCACCGTCGACGAGGTCAACGCCGCTATGAAGGCCTACGCTGCCACCATCTCCGAGACCTTCGGTTACAACGAGGACGACATCGTCTCCACCGACATCATCGGCGAGACCCACGGCTCCATCTTCGACGCCACTCAGACCATGTGCTCTGATCTCGGCAACGGCCAGACCCTCGTTCAGGTCACCTCTTGGTACGACAACGAGAACTCTTACACCTCTCAGATGGTCCGCACCATCAAGTACTTCGAGAAGTTCGTTGCTTAATTTAGCTTTTAGCGAATAGCTCGTTGAGCGTCTAAAGAAGGGCGCGGCCTTATAGGGCTTACACCCTAGGGTCGCGCCCTTTTTATAGGAAATCGTCTGCCGTAATGGGAGGCAGACACGTACGAAAGGTAGAAGCAAACATGGCCTTTACCAAGAAGACCGTCCGCGACATCGATGTCGACGGCAAGCGCGTTCTCGTCCGCGTTGACTTCAACGTGCCTATCAAGGATGGCGTCGTTGGCGACACCACCCGCATCAAGGCTGCCCTGCCCACCATCAACTACCTCGTTGAGCACAACGCTCGCGTCATCCTCATGAGCCACCTCGGCCGTCCCGAGGGCACCGGCTTCCAGCCTGAGCTCTCCCTTGAGCCTGTCGCCAAGAAGCTCGCTGAGCTCTCTGGTCTCGATGTTGCCTTTGTCGCCGACACCTACGGCGAGAAGGCTGCTGAGGCTGTCGCCGCCGTCGAGCCGGGCAAGGTCCTCGTTCTCGAGAACGTCCGTTTCGACAAGCGTGAGAAGAAGAACGATCCCGAGATCGCCAAGAAGCTCGCTTCCTATGGTGACGTCTTCGTTCTCGATGCCTTCGGCACCGCTCACCGCGCCCAGGGTTCCGTCGTGGGCCCCGCCGCTTACCTGCCTGCCGTCGCCGGCTTCCTGCTCGAGAAGGAGGTCGACACGCTGACCGGCATCTTCGCCGAGCCCGAGCGCCCCTTCGTCGCTATCGTCGGCGGTTCCAAGGTTTCCTCCAAGATCGGCGTTCTCGATCACCTCATCGACTCCGCTGACACCCTGATCATCGGTGGCGGCATGGCCTACACCTTCTTCCTGGCTCAGGGCCTGACCGTCGGTCAGTCCCTCAAGGAAGAGGACTGGGTCGAGCGCGCCGGCGAGATGCTCAAGAAGGCCGAGGAAAAGGGCGTCAAGATCCTGCTCCCCATCGACAACCGCGTTGCCGATCACTTTGGCGAGGACGCTGTCCCCGAGGTTGTCGCTTCCGACGCTATCCCCGACGATCGTGAGGGCATGGACATCGGCCCCAAGACCGAGGAGCTCTACGCCGAGGCCGTCAAGGGCGCCAAGACCGTGTTCTGGAACGGCCCCATGGGCGTCTTCGAGTTCGACAACTTCGCTCACGGCACCCAGGCTATCGCCGAGGCCGTCGCCGAGGCCGACTGCACCTCGATCATCGGCGGTGGTGACTCTGTCGCGGCTGTCAACAAGTTCAACCTGGCCGACAAGATGAGCTGGATCTCCACCGGTGGTGGCGCTTCCATGGAGCTCGTCGAGGGTAAGGCCCTGCCCGGAGTGGAGGCGCTTCTCGATGCCTAATCGCACCCTTCTTATTGCTGGTAACTGGAAGATGAACAACGACGTCGCCGAGGCCGCCAAGCTCGCCGACGAGCTGGCTCAGGCTCTGCCCGAGGTTCCGGCTGGCGTCGAGGTGCTCGTCTGCCCTCCGACCATTGACATCACCACGGTTCATGACCGCATTCAGGCTGCCCCCATCGCCCTCGGTGCACAGAACGTGTACTGGGAGGCCAAGGGTGCCTTCACCGGTGAGTCCTCTTGCGACATGCTCAAGTCCGCTGGCTGCACCTACTGCATCATCGGTCACTCCGAGCGTCGCGACTACTTCCACGAGACCGACGAGGACCAGAACAAGAAGGCCAAGGCCCTCGTTGCCGCCGGTCTTGTTCCCGTCTTCTGCTGCGGCGAGTCCCTCGAGGTCCGCGAGGCTGGCACCTATGTCGAGCACGTCGTGAACCAGGTCAAGGCTGGCCTTGCTGGTCTTGAGATCACCTGCCCCAAGCAGGTCGTCGTCGCCTACGAGCCCATCTGGGCCATCGGCACCGGCAAGACCGCTACCGCCGAGGACGCTCAGGAGGTCTGCGGCGCTATCCGTGAGACCCTCAAGGAGATGTTTGGCGAGGAGCTCGCCGACGGTATCCGCGTCCTGTACGGTGGTTCCGCTAAGCCCGGCAACATTGCCGAGCTCGTCGCCAAGCCCGACGTTGACGGCGCCCTCGTGGGCGGCGCTTCGCTCAAGGCTGCCGACTTCGCCTCTATGGTCGTCAAGGCAGGCGAGTAGGACATATGGCACAGCGTCATCTTCCTGCACTCCTGATCATCATGGATGGCTGCGGCCTTGCTCCGGCTGATGGCGAGAACGCCGTCGCCGCTGCCAAGACGCCCTTCCTTGATAGCCTGTACGAGAAGTATCCTCACACCACGCTCGGTGCTTCGGGCGAGGACGTGGGCCTTCCCGACGGCCAGATGGGCAACTCCGAGGTGGGTCACCTCAACATCGGTGCCGGCCGCATCGTGTTCCAGGAGCTTTCGCGCATCAACAACGCCATCAAGGACGGCTCCATCGCCAAGAACGAGGTCTTCGTCAAGGCTATGGACGACGTCAAGGCTGACGGCAAGACTCTCCACCTTATGGGCCTTATGAGCCCTGGCGGTGTTCATTCTCACATGAACCACGTCGAGGCTCTGGTCAAGATGGCTGCCCAGCATGGCGTCAAGACCGTTCGCGTCCACGCCTTCATGGATGGCCGCGACGTCGACCCGCAGTCCGGTGCCGGCTACATGAGCGAGTTCTGCGCTTTTCTGGCTAAGATCTCCGAGGAGACCGGTTGCGACGCTCGCGTTGCCACCGTTTCGGGCCGCTATTGGGCCATGGACCGCGACAACCGCTGGGAGCGCATCCAGCGTGCCTACGACGTCATGGTCAACGCGTCCGATGCCGATACCGACCCCGTTGCCGGTATCAAGGCCTACTACGAGAAGGATCCGCGCGGCGACGAGTTCGTCGAGCCCTTCGCTGCCCACAACGAGGGCATTCACGAGGGCGACGCGGCCATCTTCTTCAACTTCCGTCCCGACCGCGCTCGTCAGATGACTCGCGTGTTCACGGACAAGGAGTTCGACGGCTTTGAGCGCGAGCAGATTAAGCTTTCGCACTTTGTGACGATGACCGAGTACGATCCGACGTTTGACGTCGAGGTCGCCTTCCCCAAGACGTTCCCCGAGAACGTTCTGGCCGACGTTATCGCCGCCAATGGCCTGAAGCAGCTGCACACCGCCGAGACCGAGAAGTACGCCCACGTGACGTTCTTCCTCAACGGCGGCATCGAGGAGCCCAAGGAGGGCGAGGAGCGCGTGCTCGTCGCTTCCCCCAAGGTCGCTACCTACGATCTGCAGCCCGAGATGAGCGCTCCCGAGGTTACCGAGAAGCTTGTCGCCGCTATCAACGAGGATCGCGCTGATTTCTACATCGTGAACTTCGCGAACTGCGACATGGTTGGTCACACCGGTGTATTCGACGCCGCCGTTAAGGCCGTCGAGGCTGTTGACGATGCTCTGTCCAAGGTTGTCCCGGCGATTCTCGCCAAGGGCGGCTTTGCGCTGATCACCGCCGACCACGGTAACGCCGACCACATGTTTGACGTCGCTTCCGATGGTTCCAAGCATCCGTTCACGGCTCACACTACCAACCGCGTGCCGTTCATCATCGTTGATGAGAAGGCCCAGCTCACCGGTATCGAGGACGGCCGTCTCTCCGATATCGCTCCGACCATGCTCACCATGGCTGGTCTTGAGCCTTCCGCCGAGATGACGGGTCGCGTGCTCGCCACCGAGGCCTAATAGAAAACAAATGCCGTTTTCTAGTAAGGGGGTTGTCCACAACCGGACGACCCCTTTTTTGGTATTTCTGCCATTTCTACCCCGTCCCTAAATGGCGGGTGGGGGAGTGTTGGGGGTTGTGGTACAGTACTGGAGTTTGAATTGTTCTATTAAGGAGCTTATCTATGGGTCCGTTCCAGATTCTTCTGTTTGTTGTTTGGGCTGTCTCCGCCGTGGCGCTGACGATTCTCGTCCTGATGCACTCCGGTAAGGGTACCGGCGTTTCGGATATGATCGCCAGTTCTCTGTATAACTCCACCTCTGCCACGGGCGTTATGGAGCAGAACCTTGACCGCCTGACCGTTATCATGGCTGTCGTGTTTGCCGTGTGCGTTGTGCTGTGCATGTTCTTCTTCCCGCAGGGCATCGTGGGCTACTAAGCACGAGCCGTACATATGCTTGTAAAGGGTTCCGTAAGTGCGGGACCCTTTTTGTTTACAGACTTGTAACAGGGTCAAAATATCCCCACATACTTCGCCCAACTAAAGAAATTCTCGACCGTTAACCGGAATCAGCGCCAAATTGTGCATAAAATGCGCTACTGTATTGCGAAACGTTGGTCCGCAATACATAACCAGCCATAACGGCGGACCGCGTTTGAATGGTTCGAACGGGCTGTCTCGACGTTGCCCGGCCGAATTCACTTTGTCCTATCTCATAAGGAGGATGGCATGGCTGATTCTATGTTCCACCAGCCCGTTATGGGTCGTCGCGCCTTTGTTGGCGGCACCCTCGCTGCGAGCTCCATGGCTTTTCTTGCCGCATGCGGCAAGAAGGGCGGCGACGCTTCCGGTTCTGAGTCCGGTTCGACGCTGAACTTCTACATCAACAACCCGGTCTGCATCGACCCCTACAACGTCCAGGAGGATCAGGGCACTCAGGTCGAGTACCAGCTCTTCGACGCTCTGACGGAGTACGACCCCGAGAAGGGCGAGATCGTTCCGCTGGCTTGCGAGTCCTTTGAGGCTAACGACGACGCCACCGAGTTCACCTTCAAGATCAAGAAGGCTAAGTTCCACAACGGTGACGACGTTACCTCCAAGTCCTTCAAGCTCGGTTGGGAGCGTCTAGTCAACACCAAGTCGGCCATCGCCACCGAGTATGGTCCTTCCGAGGTCTCCTATCACCTTTCCATGGTTGAGGGCTATGACGATCTGCTTGCCGGCAACGCTACCGAGCTCAGCGGTGTTACTTGCCCCGACGATGAGACCCTCGTCGTCAAGCTGTCTTCCGCTTACGCCGACTTCCCCTTCGTCGCCTCTCACCCGGCTCTGTCCCCGGTTCCCGAGTGCGCCGAGTCCGATGTCAAGAGCTTCTACCTTGCCCCGGTCGGTAACGGCCCGTTCATGATGGACGGTAAGTGGGAGGATGGTCAGGAGATCAACCTCAAGAAGTTTGACGATTACTATGGCGACAAGGCCAAGATCGATGGCATCCACTTCCAGGTCATCAAGGACATGGAGACCGCTTACAAGGAGTTCCAGGCCGGTAACCTCGATGTCTGCGACGTTCCCGTTGCTCAGATCGACGCCGCCAAGAAGGACCGTGGCGAGTCCAAGGACGGCTACACCATGGGTGACGGCGAGCATATGCTGCTCGGTGCCGAGCCTTCCACGTACTATCTGACCTGCAACACCACGGCCGAGCCGTTCAATAACGCCGACCTGCGCAAGGGCATCTCCCTGGCCATCAACCGTGAGGCCATCTGCAAGACCATCTTCAAGGGTACCCGTACCCCCGCCGACGGCATCATTCCTCCGGGAATCGCCGGCTACAAGGAGGGCGCATGGGAGTTCTGCGCCTATGACGTCGACAAGGCTAACGAGTACCTCGACAAGGTCGCTCCCGCTGGCGCTAACGGCGATCGTGGCATTAGCGTGACCCTTTCCTACAACCAGGACGGTGGTCACAAGGAGATCATGGAGTCCATCATCGGCGACCTCGCCAAGGTTGGCGTTACCGCTGTCTCCGATACCCCTGAGTGGTCTGCCCTGCTCGAGCAGTATCAGAACTTCAACTATCAGTTCGGCCGTCTGGGCTGGATCGCCGATTACCCGATCATGGACAACTTCCTGTACCCGCTGTTCCACTCCGACTCCCTCGGTGGCGACAACCGCTCCGGTTACAGCAACCCCGAGTTCGATGCCAAGGTCGACGAGGCCCGCACCACGGTTGATGACGAGGAGCGCATCGCCAAGATGCGGGAGGCCGACGCCATGGTCGCTGCTGACTGCCCGGTTATCCCGGTGATGTTCTACACGCACACCATCGCTGGCTCTGACCGCGTCAAGCATCTCTATGTTGATCCGCAGAAGCACGCCGATCTGGGTACCGCCGAGCTCGCCTAAGGGTTTTGCAGCTTCCGTGAGGGTCAAGTATTTACGTAGACCTCATGGGAAACATACAGTTCTCCCTAACCTGGGGTAAACTGGCTGATGGTAATTTTGGGATGCCGGTCTGGCGATCGGCATCCCATTTAGGTTAATCCCTAGATAGGGGAGTGGTATGGGTAAGTACATCGTTAAACGTGTGCTTCAGTTCATCCCGGTGTTTTTGGGCGTTACGCTGATTCTGTTCGCCCTCCAGAATATCGTGCCGGGAGATCCGATCAAGCTGATCGGTGGAGACAAGGCTCTGTCCCCCGAGGTGGAGCTTCAGCTTCGCGTTCGCTATCACCTGGTCCAGACGGACGAGGACGGCAACGCGATCCTTGACGAGAACGGCGACCCCGTTCAAACGTCGCTCGTGGACCGTTACTTGTATTACATGAACGGCCTGCTTCATGGCGATCTGGGCAATTCGTACCAGCGCAAGCTGCCGGTTACGGAAATCTTTGCCCAGAAGTATCCGTATACGGTCAAACTTGCCGCGTGCGCCATCGTGCTCGAGGCAATCATGGGTATCGGTGCGGGTATCATTTCGGCGGTAAAGCGCTATTCCTTCTGGGATATTTTGGTAACGCTGACCACGTCGATCCTCGTTGCCGTTCCTGCATTCTGGCTCGGTATGCTGCTGCAGCTGTTCTTTGGCGTCATCCTTAAGGATGCCACGGGCGGTGCATTCTCCATGCCGATCTCGGGTGCCGGCGGTTCCAGCTCTCAGTATCAGGATTGGATGCACTATGTGCTTCCGACCATTACGCTGGCTTCGGTTTCGACCGCCTATGCTGCCCGCATCATGCGTTCGCAGCTGCTCGACGTCATGAACCAGGATTACATCCGTACGGCAAAGGCCAAGGGTCTCTCCAATCGCGCGATCATTATCAAGCATGCGCTTAAGAATGCACTCATTCCCGTCGTTACCTATATTGGTGTCGACTTCGGCGGCATGCTTTCGGGCGCCATCCTGACCGAGACGGTCTTTAACTGGCCCGGCATCGGCTTCGAGGTCTACCGCGCCATTAGCATGCGCGACTGGCCCATCGTTATGGGCGGCGTTACGCTCATTGTTGTCGTCGTTATGGTGATCAACCTGCTCGTCGACATTAGCTATGCATTCCTCGACCCGCGCATCCGCCTTGGCGGTCCGTCGGATAAGGCCTAAGGGAGGTACGTCTCATGCAGGAAACTGATTCTCAGTCTCAGGAGCAGGCTACCGCCACCAAGGCCGCATCTGCTCCTGCCAAGTCCCGCACGCTGTGGGGCGACGCTTTTAAGCGTCTTCGTAAGAACAAGCTCGCCGTTATCGGTGTCTGCTGGATTATCATCGTCGTTTTGGTTGCCCTGACCGCCGATCTATGGGCTAAGCCCTGGCTCGGTTCGCCGACGGCTTCCGACTCGACTACCATGGCCGAGACTTCTCTGCTGGCTCCGTGTGCCGAGCACCCGTTTGGCACCGACGCCCTTGGTCGCGACATTCTCGTCCGCGTTATCTACGGTGCACGCGTTTCGCTGTCCGTCGGCATTATGGCCACCGCCATCTCCACGGTGATCGGTCTGGTCATGGGCGCTCTGGCCGGTTTCTATGGCGGCATCTGGGATACGATCATCATGCGCTGCGCGGACATCTTCCTGGCGTTCCCGTACGTGCTGTTCGTTGTCGCCATGATCGCCGTTATCGGCCGTGGTCTTCAGAACGTCTTTATCGCCATCGGTATTCTCGGTTGGCCTTCGATTGCGCGCGTCTTCCGCTCTGCAATCTTGACGGTCAAGGAAAACGACTATGTTGACGCTGCGCGTGCGATGGGTGCATCTGATGCTCGTATCGTCGTACGCCACATCTTCCCGAACTCCGTTGCCTCCATCGTCGTCTACGCGACTATGAACATTGGTGGCGCCATTCTGACCGAGTCCGCTCTGTCCTTCCTTGGCATGGGCGTTATTCCGCCTACGCCTTCGTGGGGCTCCATGATTCAGGACGGTCAGCAGTATCTTCTGACCGCTCCCTGGATGATGATCATGCCCGGTCTGGCAATTCTCTCGACGGTGCTCGCCTTCACCCTGCTGGGTGACGGTCTGCGCGACGCCCTCGACGTCAAGATGAAGGACGCATAAGGATGAAGAAGAACAAGAACTATGTGGACCTGAAGGACCAGCCGGTTCCCGAGGGCCAGCATCTGCTCGAGGTCGATGACCTTAAGATGTATTTCCACACCGAGGATGGCGTCGTTCGCGCTGTCGATGGTGTCTCCTACACGCTCGATCGCGGCGAGACCTTGGGCGTCGTCGGTGAGTCCGGCTCCGGTAAGTCCGTGACCGCCATGACCATCATGGGCCTCATCTCGATGCCTCCGGGAAAGATCGAGGGCGGCGACGTTCGCTATCGCGGTCGTTCTATCCTTGAGATGACCGAGGAAGAGATGCAGCACATTCGCGGTAACGATATCGCGATGATCTTCCAGGATCCTATGACCTCCCTTAACCCGGTCTATAAGATCGGCAAGCAGGTGGGCGAGGGTCTTCGCTTGCACCGTGGCTACTCCAAGCAGGAGGCGCTCAAGCGCGCCACCGAGCTCTTGGACCTCGTGGGTATTCCCGAGCCCGAGAAGCGCGTCAACGAGTATCCGCACCAGTTCTCCGGCGGTATGCGTCAGCGCGTCATGATCGCCATGGCTCTTGCCTGCGATCCCGATATCCTGATTGCCGACGAGCCCACGACGGCTCTGGACGTTACCATTCAGGCTCAGATTATCGAGCTCATGCAGGAGATGCAGCAGAAGAACGGCAACGCCATTATCATGATTACCCATGACTTGGGCGTCGTCGCCGATATGGCCGATAAGATCATGGTTATGTACGCCGGCCGTCCCGTCGAGTTCGGTACTGCTGACGAGATCTTCTATGAGAGCCGTCATCCCTATACTTGGGGTCTTATCCGTTCCATCCCGGAGCAGGCCATCGATGAGAAGAAGCCGCTTACGCCGATTCACGGCAATCCGCCCTCGCTCATGAACCTGCCCCAGGGCTGCGTCTTCTCCCCTCGTTGCCCCTATGCGACCGACAAGTGCCGCAAGCAGCGCCCCGAGCGCGTTGTCACCGAGTCTGGTCATTACTCTGCGTGCCACTACTCCGGTGACCCCGAGTTCCTCAAGAACGCTCCTGAGACGTCCCGTACGCGCAAGGATTCCAAGAAGGGAGGCGAGGCGTAATGGCAGATACCAACGAGCGTACTCCACTGCTGAAGGTCGAGCACCTCTCTAAGGAGTTTCCCGCTGAGTCCGGCATGTTCGCCAAGCGCTTCTCCAAGCGTGTCGTCTCTGCTGTGAATGACATTTCGTTCGAGATTTATCCGGGCGAGACCTTTGGCCTGGTCGGCGAGTCTGGTTGCGGTAAGTCCACCACGGGCCGCACCATCATGCGCCTGACCAAGCCGACGGCAGGCAAAGTGTTCTTCCAGGGCAAAGACGTTGCCGAGATGAGCAAGCACGAGATCAAGGATATGCGTCGCGAGATGCAGTTCATCTTCCAGGACCCCTATGCTTCGCTCAACCCTCGTATGACCATCGGCGAAATTGTTTCTGAGCCCATGACCATTCATGGCGTGGGTACAAAGGAAGAGCGTATCGAGCGCGTCCGCGAGCTGCTGGACGTCGTCGGTCTGAACCCCGAGCACATCAACCGCTATCCGCACGAGTTCTCGGGCGGCCAGCGCCAGCGTGTCGGCATTGCCCGCGCCTTTGCGCTCAAGCCCAAGCTGATTATCTGCGATGAACCCGTCTCTGCGCTTGACGTATCCATTCAGGCCCAGGTTCTGAACCTTCTTAAGGAGCTCCAGGACAAGTTCGGTACGGCTTATCTCTTCATTGCTCACGACCTCTCTGTCGTGCAGCACATTTCTGATCGCGTTGCCGTTATGTATCTGGGCAAGATGGTCGAGGTTTCGGACTGGAAGACGCTCTACAGTGAGCCGCACCACCCGTACACGCAGTCGCTGCTGTCTGCCGTGCCGGTGCCCGATCCGGATATCCAGAAGACCCGCAAGCGCATCATTCTCGCTGGCGATCCGCCGTCGCCGCTGGATCCGCCGACCGGTTGCCGTTTCCACACGCGCTGCCCGATCGCGCAGGGCATCTGCTCCGAGAAGCTTCCCGAGTTTAAGGAAGTTGCCCCGGGCCACTGCTGCGCCTGCCACTTCGCCGAGCCGTTCCCGATCAAGGAATCGCACATCGACCTGTAGTCGGCTGTTTGTCCGGGCCCGTGCTGGACTTAGTTTTCAGAACGTCCTCGACCATGGAAACCCCCTTATCCTGCTCCTTCGGAGCTGTGGATAAGGGGGTTTCCTGGTCTGCGGAATGTTCTGAAAACTAAGTCCAGCACGGGCTCTGTGTTACCGATGCAGGGGGGGGGCGATTCCTTGATCGCTCACTTAATCTAATGGGATAGTTAGTGAGGCCGGAGCAAAAGCTCCGGCCTCCTTATATAAGGGCTCGGCAAAGCCGAGCCACTAAATTTATATCAGCCCCAGAACATATTTGAGAACTGTGCCCGGAGTACATACTCCTAGGGCCGGAATGAGGTTGCTTTCCAACGCATTCCGCAGGGGGCGGCATTATTTTGTAGCGCGAAGCGCGGATCAAAATAATGCCGCATGCCCGAGGACGCGTTGGAAAGCAACCTCATTCCTGCCCGAACAGGTCGGTCTACCTGCGCAATTACAAATTCGTAAACTTTTTTGAAAAAAGTGCTTGCACAGTTCTCGAATCATAGGTTATTATCTTCCTCGTTGAACGCGCGGGTCGAACAAAACGAACTGCGAATCAACAACATAGCATGTCGGAGTGGCGGAATTGGCAGACGCGCTAGCTTGAGGTGCTAGTGACCGCTTTTTGGTCATGCGGGTTCAAGTCCCGCCTCCGACACCATCGCATTTGAGAAGCCTCTTCGGAGGCTTTTTTGTTACCGATAGACGGTGGGGTCCACGATGGAAACGCTTGAACGCAACGAGTGGGCAGACGTTGCCCAACTAGTCGAGATCACGAGCGATGCTGTCATCATCTGCGAGCTCGACGGAACCATTCTGCATGTGAATAATCGCTTACTTGGTTTGATGTGCGAGGAACGCGCCGACGTCATCGGTGGAGATGTTAAAGACGTCCTGTACTCGTCCGCTTTTGAACGTGCAACGGAACATCGTTTGCCATTTGAAACTGATGGCTCCGAGAGCGAACTGATGCTCAAGCTGAGCGATGGCTCCTTTATTCCCGTATTGGTTCGCGCAGGCTCCGTAACGCCTCCACGTATCTTTGGGCGCCGCGCGCCACGTGTCCTGGTGGCGCTTCACAGTATTGAGGAACAGTATTCTCACGACCGGCAACTCAAGCGTGCGTTATCGGAGCTTAGAGTGGCGAACAAGCGTCTCTCTGGCACGCTCTCGGTCATTATGAGCACTGTGGGCTCCGATGAGTTACCCAGCCTGCTTGATACCGTTTTGAACCAGCTTGTAGGAACGCTCGATGCTTCGGGTGCTGCTATCTATTTTTCTGAGAGCGGCGGCTTTAAGCTCCGCGGTGTTTCCAAGGAGCTGCTCGACAGCTACCTGCCCGAGTTTTTGCCGTATGGCGCTGGCATTCCGACGTATGTTCTTCGCGAGTCGCGTGCCTGTCGCTTGTCGATTCAACAGGACCTTGAGGGCGATAAGGCCGCCTCCGGTATGTTCATGGACCTGGATAATCGTTCTAAGCACCTGTTGCGCATGCAGGATATGCCTCCGTACCGCAGTGAAATCTGTCTTCCCGTTTTTTACGGTACGCAGATCCTCGGCGTGCTGGAAGTTGGTTGGAAACGCCCCCAGGCACCGCTCGCTTATGATGTTAATGTACTTGAGGTCATTTGCGATTACCTGTCTATCCAGCTGGTCGGCATGGCATCGAGCCTTCGCTCCCGTCGCACGGCCGAGCTTGGCCGCTCGCTCAATGTCTTGCGGGATGAGTTGTTTACCTTTCTAGACGATTCCGCCGCGGCTACCCAGGCGGTATCGTCCGAGATCTGCAATATGCTCAACTGCCATTTTTGCCCTATTGAGTATGACGCCAGTCTGGATTCCTACATCATAGATTTTGAAGGCGGCAGTCGCGTTGCTTTGCCGGACGATCCCGAGAAGCTTTTCTTTTCCACGACGGCGCCAGCGGCACGTTTGGGGGCTGCCCCTGATGGCTTTGAGGCATCTGTTTTGGGCGGCACGAGTGCCGAGGACCTTAAACACGTCCGTATAACTCGCGTTGACGAATCGATGCCTATGGGAGGCTGGCTTAGAGCGCATGGCCTGCCTTGCCAGGGTCTCTACGTCGACGCCGGCATCGAGGCGGGGCGCCCACGCCCTGAGGGCGATGGCAAGCACAGTAACGACGCAATCGTTCCTGCTTCTGTTGCGAAGGGGCCGACGACGCGTGCGCTGCTGCTTCGTGATGGTAGCCAAGAGCCGATTGATGATCTTGAATATGACTACTTGGTGCACTTGGCGCATGACTTTGAACTGATCTACGAAGGCGAATCTCAAAAGCGCGAGGAGCGCCATATCGCTCAGACCCTCCAGATTGGCATGAGAAATTCCCTGGGGGATGTTCCGGGAATCGCCGCCGATTCGGTGTACCTGTCGGCCACGAACTCAGCGTTGGTCGGCGGCGATTTCTATACGCTCATCCGTCTTCCCGACGACTGCGCCGTCATGATTCTGGGCGATGTGTCTGGCAAAGGCATTGAGGCTGCATCGATGTCCGCGCTCGTCAAGACGGCCCTGACGGCATATGCCTGGGAGGGCGCTGGACCGGCCCGCATGGCACGCTCCCTTAACAGCATGCTCATGGGCTTCTCGAGGGTCGAGACGTTCGTGACGGCCTTTATCGCCAAGATTGACCTTAAAACCGGACGCGCAACGTATTGTTCGGCGGGCCATCCTCCGACCATGGTCATCAGGCCAGAGTCGATGCCGCTGGGTGGCGGCGAGGCCCGTGGGGGAGAGGTCGAGCTGCTTGGATGCCAATCGGGCGTAATCGGTGCATTTGAGAGCATGGTTTACGAGACGGGCGTGTTTACGTTCGCTCCTGGCGACATGCTCTTCATGTATACGGATGGAACGATTGAGGCCCGCGACCGCACCGGAGCGTTCTTTGGCGAGCAGCGCCTTCGTGATCTTCTGCTCTCTGTCTCGGGTGAGGGCGTATCGGGAATCTGCGGCAAGGTCTTGGGCGAGCTCGACCGATTTACCGAATCGGCGCTGGACGATGACATCGCATTAGTGTCCCTTGAGTTTTTGCGGGGCCGGTCCTAAACAGCGACGCTGGGCGCGCCGAATCCGCACGGTTGCGGAAAGGCATGCATCGAACAAGCTCTTTTGGGGAACCATGGTCGTATGAATGAGTGGAATGACATAGCGGTTTTGACGCCACCAGGCGATATCGACATCGCCACGGTGCCTGCGCTGCGTCGGCGGTTGGATGCTTTGATTGGCCGCGGCGTGCGTCGTGTCGTCATCAACTGTCAGGCTGTTAGCTTTATCGATTCGACGGGCTTGGCATTCCTGCTTACGCGCGCTCGTGAGCTCATGAGGCGAGAAGGCCTGCTTTCGCTCGTCAATGCATCAGGTGAAGTTGTTCGCTTTTTGGAGATTGCTCGTCTTGTCGATATCCTTCATGTCGCGGGGCCGGCACGGGAGTCTATTCCCGCCATTCCGGTGGGGGAGCTGCCTCGCTGGAGTAAGAGCGTCGAGGTCCGTCAGGGTATCGAGAATCTTCCATACTACCGACATCGCATCGCCGAACTCCTTGAATCGCTTCCGTTGCGCCGTGACGAGCGCTACGATGTCGCATTGGCGTCGGGGGAGGCACTGGGTAATGCCTATGACCATGCGGGCGGTATCGGGTGCGTCCTGACGGTTCAGGCCTATGGCGATCGCGTTGTGGTTGAGGTGCTTGATCGAGGTGCTGGCTATTCTATCGATGAAACGAGCGAGCCGGTCGCATCCGAGGAACGCGGCCGCGGTATCAAGCTTATGCGTATGCTCGTCGATAACGTGGAGGTTGCTCGTCGTACGGACGGCGCCGGCACGCGCGTGCAGATGGTGAAGCTGTTTAGCGGAGCGCTGGAATCGTGTGCCTAGCCAATCGCTTTAGCGCGTTTAGCTACTAAGAACATGCGGCAGACAAGTTTTTTGAAAAAAGTACTTGCGTCTTTTGGACAACTCGCGTAAATTAATAACCCGCAAGCGGACATGGCTCAGTTGGTAGAGCACAACCTTGCCAAGGTTGGGGTCGCGGGTTCGAGCCCCGTTGTCCGCTCCATTGCATTTCCGGACCGTTTAGGCGGTCCTTTTTCGGCGAAGTGGCCAAGTGGTAAGGCAGAGGCCTGCAAAGCCTTTACCCCCGGTTCGAATCCGGGCTTCGCCTCCAGGCAACATCCGGGCGCTCCGGCGCCCGTTTTGTTTTTACATATGCGGACATGGCTCAGTTGGTAGAGCACAACCTTGCCAAGGTTGGGGTCGCGGGTTCGAGCCCCGTTGTCCGCTCCAAAGGCAACAGCCCGACTACTACGGTAGCCGGGCTTTTTCGTACCCATCGTATGGGCTCGAACCCGAGAGGGAGCGAGCGTTAAGCAAACGCGGAGCGTTTGTAGCGAGCTGGCGAGGACGCCGACAGGCGACCGAAGCCGGTGCGGATCCGCGAAGCGGATACGCAGACGCCCCGTTGTCCGCTCCAACTATCTTACGCGGTTCTAGCGAACCGCGTTTTTTGTTGACGCTGCGCGAGCCCCGGGCACCCCATCTTGTCCCTCAATCGTCGGTCGCGTACATAAAGTACGCTTCCCTCCTCTTTCGCGGCAACTTGGGGCACCCGGAGCCCGCTCGCTGTCGTGGCCGGAGGAGTGGGCCTTCCGTTCTTTTCACTGATCGATCGATTCGTCCCAGGAGACTCGAACCCGAGAGGGAGCGAGCGTTTGGGGCGTGGCTGTGGCGTTGTTTGCCGCGAATGTCCGCTTTGGGCGTATCATCGTGGGCATCTCGCATAACCTCGTTGCAAGGGAGATACGCCCCATGGCTACAGAAAAGTCTTCTTCGCGCTCATGGATGTCCGACGCCGCGATCTATCAGATCTACCCGCGCTCGTTTAAGGATTCGACTGGTTCGGGTCTGGGCGATATCGCGGGCATTACCCAGCAGATGGACTATCTTGAGCAGCTGGGCATCGAGGCCATCTGGCTGAGCCCGTTTTACCCTTCGCCTCTTGTCGATGGCGGCTATGATGTGGCGGGCTACTGCGATGTCGACCCACGTCTCGGGTCGCTTGACGACTTCGATGACATGATCGCTGCGGCTCACGCGCGCGGCATCAAGGTCATCGTCGACATCGTGCCCAACCATTCGTCCAACCAGCACCCCTGGTTCAAAGCCGCTCTTGCCGCCGGCCCCGGATCACCCGAGCGCGCCCGTTATATCTTCCGCGATGGTCGCGGCGAGCACGGCGAGCTGCCTCCCACCAATTGGAATGCCAACTTTGGCGGCCCCGCCTGGACGCGCGTCGCGGACGGTCAGTGGTATCTGCACATGTTTACGCCCGAGCAGCCGGACTTTGACTGGTCGTGTCCCGAGGTTCATGCGTTCTTTTGCGACGTCCTGGCGTTTTGGAGCGATCGAGGCGTCGATGGCTTTCGCATTGATGTGGCGCACGGTCTCGCCAAGGATCTCGACCGCGATGACCTCGACCGGTGGCATCTCGCCGAGGGCGATGACATGGTTGAGGACGGCACCCATCCGCTGTGGGACCGCAACGAGGTCCATGAGATCTATCGCGAGTGGCGCCGCGTGTTCGACCGTTATGATCCGCCGCGCAGCGCCGTTGCCGAGGCGTGGGTTCTGCCCGAGCGCCAGTATCTCTACGCACGCCCCAGCGAGCTTGGCCAGACATTCAACTTTGAGTTCGCCAAGGCCACTTGGACCTATGATGACATGCACGCTGCAATCGAGAAGGGCTTGAAGGCGGCCATCGAATCCGATTCCGCCTCGACCTGGGTACTCTCCAACCACGACGTGCCGCGCGTGGCGACACGCTATGCCCTGCCGCAAATCAAGGCGACGCGCTACCATCAGATTGCGCTCGACTGGCTCTTACGCGACGGGTCGTCTTATGACGAGGACCGTGAACTCGGCGAGCGCCGCGCGCGGGCGGCCCTTTTGCTCGAGCTGGCGCTTCCGGGCTCGGCATACGTGTATCAGGGTGAGGAGCTCGGCCTTTTTGAGGTGGCTGACATTCCGTGGGCTGCACTCGAAGATCCTACTGCGACCAATACGCACGGACCGAAGCGCGAGAAGGGGCGCGACGGCTGCCGTGTGCCCCTGCCGTGGGTGGCGGCGGACGATCCCGCGCAGGGCGGATCGTTTGGGTTTTCACCGGCGGACGCCGATGCGGCGCCCCATCTGCCGCAGCCTGCATGGTTTTCCGATTACGCTGCCGATAGGGAAGAAGCGGACCCGACATCGATGCTTGCGCTCTATCGTGACGCCCTCTGGCTGCGGCGCAAGCTGCGCGGGTGCGCCAACGATCTCGCGTGGCTCGATCTTGACGGGCGCACCGGCCTTGCGGATGGTGCCGAGGGCGCTGAGGGCGGCGTCATCGCCTATCGCCGCGACAACGGCTGGGCGTGTGTGACGAACTTCGGTGCAGCACCCGTGGAGCTGCCGGCGGGCAGGGTCCTGCTCACCTCATCACCGCTTGCAGACGGCAGGCTCGCGCAGGACAGTTCTGCCTGGATCATGCTCGCTGGGTTGTAGGGGCCTCTTGCGGCGAGTTTGCGTTTGCCTGCGCTTTCCGTGGTGGCTGATGTCTTCGCGAGGTTCGCGAGGGCGTCGCAAAACTTTTCAAAAAAAGTTCTTGCATTTGGGTGGATTATCCCGTATATTAAATCCTCGCAGGCGGACATGGCTCAGTTGGTAGAGCACAACCTTGCCAAGGTTGGGGTCGCGGGTTCGAGCCCCGTTGTCCGCTCCATTTGGGCGTTTAGCTCAGGGGGAGAGCGCTTCCCTGACACGGAAGAGGTCAGAAGTTCAAATCTTCTAACGCCCACCAAATGTTCGCAGCTCAGAGGCTTAGCCTCTGAGCTGTTTTGTTTTGGTCGCCAAATCGCCGGCAAAAGGTACCTCGCTTCATGAAAGAGCGGTTCTGAACGTCAGTTTAGCCTTGTCATCTCAATCGAGTGGGGGTTGACCATTTTGAACATAACCGTGCATCTCGTTGACGTTTCTGCGATCGATCCCGGCGAGACCGTTGATATGGCATCAATCGCGGGACGTTATGCCTCGCGTGCCTCCAATGGAGATCTCCCCATTGCGTCTCGGAGGGAAGCTGCGGGCGTGGGTCTGCTGCTTCGCGACGCCCTGGGTGTCTTCGACGACACCCAGCTTGCGCGTTCTGCTTTCGGCAAGATCGAGCTTGCGGATGGGGAGGCCCCCTCTATTTCCATTTCACATGGCGGAAGCGTGGCCGTCCTCGCTGTTTCCGATGTTGCTCGGTCGGTCGGAGGACCTATTGGCGTGGATATCGAGGCGGTCGATGAGATTGTACCTATTGCGGTTGAGCGTATGGCGAGCTCAAGGGAACGGGCGTGGATTGACGCTGCGGCAGATTCGCAGGAACGCGCCTTTCGGCTGTGTCGGGTTTGGACGCGTATCGAAGCCGTCCTGAAGGCGGAGGGGTCCGGCTTTTCAATCGATCCCCGCAAAGACGGGTTGCCGAGCGGATGGTTTACTTCCTCGGTGGTGTTTGGCCAGTGTGTCATCTCTTGTGCAGCGCGTTCTATGCCCCATATCGCCATTGAGGAGCATGCCTTTCGGGTAGCATAGTAGCCAATCGCCAACAGGGGAGGCCTTCTATGTCACTGAACGCTAAAAACGATATTGCTTCGCGGATCGAAGGCGCCGTCTTTGAACTTATGGCGACAACGCCTGTGCAATCGATTAAGGTCACCGACGTACTCCGTCTTGCCCATACATCAAAATCAACCTTCTATCGTTGCTACCGCTCTGTCGATGATGTGGTCAAGCGCTTTGAAGATGAGCTGCTCCAGAACATGCAAGACATTAACGACGTTGCCCTTGAGGCTCGTTTTGGTGATGCGCAGCTTGATCCCACGCCCACGATGATCAAGCGCATGGAAATCCTCAAGGCCAATCGCTCGAAAGTCCTGGCGCTTAACAGCGATAACGGTGATCCCGTGTTTGCACACAAGGCAACGATCTTCATGCATGACTATTTTCGCGATCGTTTGCGGTCGACGTTTTCGGATGAGACGGACCTCGATCTGTATCTTGCTTTTGCGCTTGCGGGCCACCATAACCTCATCCAGTATTGGCTCGAAGTCCGGCCTGACCTTGAGGCACGAACCGTTGCCGCCGCGCTCAATCGCATGTTCTACGCACCGCTCTTTGTCGACGATGCATCGCGCCATTGGCATCCGCGGATCCCTGATTTCGATAATACGCTCGGATGAACGGTCGCTATTTACGGGTAAATGGTTAGATTCATGGCGGTGTCATAATGATTTGCCGAATCCTTGCATTATTGATAAGACCATTTACCTGCTATTTGGAACGCTTTTGCCCTATGGGTCTCAAATGATGGGACACATAGGGCCTTTTTGTCCCATACGTCCTGTCTTGCCCCTCATAAACTAAAGCTACGTTCAAAAGAACCACTGCAGTAGTTCAACGTGTGACGGCACAGAAAAGCCGCGAGCGCTCTCTCACCTTCGCTCGCGGCCGGACTGCGCCATCACTCCGTACACCCTCACATGATTAGGATGTGATATTCAGTGGTTACGCTCGGAAAGAACATGCGCAGCGTCTCGATTGTAGGCGTAGGCTGCACCCCGTTCAAGGATTTTGAGGAGCATCCCGAGACCCAGGGCATTGGCGAGGGCGAGGCGTTTGGCTATGCCGCCCTCGAGGCAATTGCCGATGCCGGTCTTGAGCCCCGCGATATCGACTTTTTCTACCACGGCAGCGCCAATCCGTATCTTGTTGGCGATTGCATTACCCCCAACATGCAGGTTGCCGATTGGTTTGGCGTTCGCGCCAAGGGTTCCGTCCATCATTCCGAGGCTTGCTGCACGGGCTACGTCGCCCTTGAGCAGGCCGTGATGGCAGTCGCCTCCGGTGCCTACGATGTCGTCCTTACGGGTGCCTGCGATTTGGCTTCGACCCTTCCCGTTGAGCACATGCCCTCGCATATTCGCCAGGACTTTACGCTCGACGTCATGATTCCCTCGCTCGATAAGATCTATGACCGCGCGTATGGTCGCCCACTCGATGGTGCCTTTGGCGTGTCGTTCGACAACTGGATCAACGAGTATTCGATGCAGTACGACCTTACTGCCGATCAGATCGATGACGCCCTGAACGGCCTTACCAAGAGCCTTCGCCGCGGTGCCGTCCTGAATCCCCTTGCCTGGTACGAGACCACGGTCGAGGAGGATGCGAAGGCAGCTGGGTTCGATACCGCCGACGAGTATCTCAAGAGCATGTACAACCCGCGCGTTACGCAGTACCTGCGCGTTACCGGCTTTGAGAAGAAGTGCGACGGTGCCGCCGCTGTTGTCGTGATGCCCACGGAGAAGGCCAAGGCCATGGGCGTGCCGTATGCGCCTATCGAGGTGCTGGGTACGGGCGCCTCTGCTGTCGAGGCCGGTCTGCTCCACAACGAGCACTGGGCTACCGAGCTTGCCGCCAAGCAGGTCTATGACCTTACCGGCGTGAGCTCCGACGAGATTGACCTGTTTATGTGCAACGACTTCTTCCTGGCTTCCGAGATTGTCTCGGCTGAGGAGTGCGGCTATATTCCGCGCGGCGAGGCTTGGAAGTACGCGATCGATGGCCGCACCGCTTTTGACGGTGATAAGCCCATCAACCCGCACGGTGGCCGTTGCAACTTCGGTCACGCTCATGGCGCATCCGGCATCGCCGATATCGTCGAGGCCGTCAAGCAGATGCGCGGCGTCGCCGGTGCCACCCAGATGAAGAAGGTTCCCGAGACGGCCTTCCTGCGCGGTTTTGGCGGTTCTCAGAATGTGCGCTGCCAGATTCTTCGTACCGTCGCCTAAGCGACCGCGGTTTTCGATTTCCCATAAGGAGTATTCTCATGCAACTCAAAGATATGGAGCCCGTGGTCAAGAAGTTCTACACGGGTCTTGAAGAGGGCATCTATTGGGCACGTCAGTGCCCCGAGTGCGGAGCCGTCGAGTTTCCGCCCCACCTTGCCTGCAATGCCTGCGGCTACCACAAGACCGATTGGGTCCAGGTTTCCGGTCACGGCCATCTGATCGATTTTACCCTGCCTGGTCCGCAGAACGACAAGCCCTACCTCAAGGAGTATGGCAAGTACGCCTACGGCGCCGTCGATATCGACGAAGGCTCTCAGTACACCTACGTCATCTACGGCATTACCAAGAAGAAGGCCCCCGAGATCCGCGCCAAGCTCATGACGGGCGAGACCGTGGGCGTCCATGCCAAGGTCATCGACCGACCGGGCTACAAAGAGCTCACGTTCGAGCTTGACGACTAGGCTTTCACACTAGGCTTTCACCCCTATAACAATTCGCTTCCTCTCTTAGGCCACGGCGGGACCCATGTCTCCAGCCCGCCGTGGCTACCCCTCTTTTTATCTTAGAAAGGCACCATCATGAACGAAGAACTCACTCAGCAGATCTGCGATTTTGCCAAGTCCGCTTACAACTACGATGGCGATGTGACCCCCGAGACGACGTTTGAGACCCTGGGCAAGGGCTCGATGAAGATGATCGCCCTGACCTCCATGATTGAGAACGAGCTCGATGCCGAGGTCCCCGTTCGCGAGGTCATGGTCATGAAGACCATCCGCGAGCTTATCGAGCGCACTGCCGAAGAGATGGAGTAGCTGCCATGGACCTGATGCAGACCCTGCGCGAGCAGGCTGCCGCCAAGCCTATGCGCGTTGCTTTTCCCGAGGGCGAAAACGAGACCATGATGCAGGCGGTCGCAAAGATCGCCGCCGAGCATCTTGCCGAATGCGTGCTGGTCGGCGACGGCAGTAAGCTCAAGGAGCTTGCCGACGAGCGTGGTATCTCCCTTGACGGCATCGAGATTGTCGATGTGACCGACGAGGAGGCGAACGCCGCTTGCTGCGAGCGCTATCTTTCGCATCCGGATTGCAAGTTTAAGCCCAAGGGCGCCGCGCGCCGTATGACGCGTCCGCTTGAGCGCGCCCTGATTTTGCAGGTGCTCGGCGATGTCGACGTAATGTTCGCCGGCATCGATAACGCCACGGGCGACATCATCCTGGCGGGTCAGACCATCGTCGGCCTTGCCGACGGGGTGGACACCGTGAGCTCGTGCGGTATCGCCGACATTCCCAACTGGAACGGCGGCGAAGGTGGCCTTTTGGCTTTTGGCGATTCCGCCGTTTGCGTTGACCCCACGAGCGAGGAGCTTGCCTCGATCGCGATTTCGTCGAGCGAAACGGTACGCTCGCTGACCGGATGGGATATCCGTTGCGCGCTGCTTTCGCATTCGACTGACGGCTCGATGGATAACGAGCTTGTCGACAAAGTACGTCGCGCTCGCGAGATTGCCAACGATCGCCGTCCCGACCTTGCCATCGACGGCGAGTTCCAGTTTGATTCGGCGATTAACCCCAGGGTTGCGGCCAAGAAGGTTCATCGCGAGTCTGCTGTTGCGGGACAGGCCAATGTGGTCATCTGGCCCGATATCAACGTGGGCAATATCGGCGTCAAGATCATCCAGAATCTGACCGGTGCCAATGCCTACGGCCCCATGCTTCAGGGCTTCAAGAAGATCGTGTGCGATTGCTCGCGCTCTGCGCCCGTCGACGAGATCGTCGGCAACGTGGTGATGAGCTGCGTGCGCGCCCAGGCGCTTAAGGAGGCTTAAGGTATGTCCGATAAAAAGACTCCCTGGCGCGTCCTGGTAGTCAACCCGGGTTCCACTTCCACGAAGGTGGGCGTTTTTGAGGGTGATGAGTGCAAGCTCAGCAAGAACGTTGCGCACGATGCGAAGGACCTCGCCCAGCTCGATGGGGTTTCGGCTCAGATGCCGTATCGCTGCGATCTGATTCTTGGAGCACTGGGGGAGGCGGGCCTGAAGCTCGAGGACTTTGATGCATTTGTCGGTCGCGGCGGCGGCTTGCTTTCGTTGCCCGGCGGCACGTATGCCATCAACGAGGTCATGCTCGAGCATGCCCGCATCGGTGCGAACGGCATTCAGCACCCGGCGCAGCTTGGCCCCCAGATTGCCCATGAGTTCGCCTTAAAGACGGGAAAGCCCTCTTTTGTGGTGAATCCTCCCGATACCGACGAGCTGTGCGACCTCGCACGTATGACAGGCATTAAGGGCGTGTATCGAAACGTGCACCTGCACGCCCTTAATCTTAAAGAGACTGCCATTCGTCACGCGGCAAAGCTCGGTCGCGCATATGACGAGTGCAACTTTATTGTTTGTCATATCGGCGGTGGCATTTCGATTTCCGCTCACCTTAAGGGCAAGATGGTCGACGGCAACGACATCGTCGGCGGCGAGGGCCCCATGGCGCCGACGCGCTGTGGCTCGGTCCCCGCAATCGAGGTCGCGAAGTATACGGCTGAGCATGGTCTCGACGTTGCCCGCGCCCATTGCATGAAGACCGGTGGCTTCGTCGACCTTTTGGGTACGTCCGATGCCATCGAGGTGTGCGAGCGCGCCGCCGCGGGCGATGAGGCCGCGGCTCGTGCCTGGGATGCGATGGTTTACCAAATCTGCAAGTGGATTGGCGAGATGGCCTGTGTGCTGAAGGGCGATGTCGACGGCATCTTGCTCGGAGGCGGCATGGTCCACAGCAAGGAGCTCGTTGCCTCGATTGAGGAATGCTGCTCTTGGATCGCCCCCGTGTCGGCTTATCCCGGCGAGTTCGAACTCGAGGCGATGGCGTCTGGCGCCTGCCGCGTGCTCGATGGTATCGAGGAAGCGCTCGTGTACAGCGGAGAACCCGTGTTCACCGGATTCAACGACTAATAGTGCTGTGTTTGGGGCGGCCGCTGGTGATATCTGGCCGCTCCGACCCTTTTCTTTAAGTGTAAGGATGGATCATGGATAAAACCAAGATCAAGTACCTGGTGGGCATTTATGCTGCCGCCATGTGCATTATGGGCATGTTGGTGCCCGTCCCCATCGTGGCTTCTGTCGCGGCGGCGTTTCCCAACGAGAACATCGCTGCCGTTCAGATGATCATCGGCATCATCCCGTTGATGATGGCGCTGTCCGCCATGCTCGTGTCTTCCCAGCTCGCTTCGCGCGTTTCCAAGAAGAAGACGACGCTTGTCGGTCATGCTATCGTGATGCTCGCCGGCGCCTCGGTCCTTGTGTTCCACGACTCGCTCGGCCAGGTCTTAGCGGCTTCTGCTGTCATGGGCCTTGGTCTCGGCGCCGTGCAGAATTCAACGGACGCTCTTATCGCGGATTACTTTGGCGGAAAGCAGCGCTCGTTTGTCATGGGCATCTACTCCACTTTTGTTGCACTGGGCGGCATTATCTGGACGATGGTTTCCGGCATCTTGGGTTCTGCCGAGTGGTTCCACAGCTATGCGGCGTACTTCATCATGATCATTTTCATCGTGATCGAGGCTGTTTGCCTTCCCGAGGGTCATCTTGAACCCAAGCGCAAGGTCAATGTGTTTGCCAATATGCCTAAAGAGGTCGCGATTATCACGCTCATGAGCTTTGTGTTCGTACTCACGTTCCAGCTCTTCAGCTCCAACGTTTCGCTGCTTGTTGTAGGTCGTGGCTTTGGCGGTACCGTGGAGGCCGGTCTTGCCTCTACCGTTATGACCGTTGCCGGTATTGCGGCTGGTCTTTTGGTCGGTCCGCTGTTTGCCAAGTTCAAGAACCTGGCTATGCCGATCGCGTGGGGCGTGACGCTCGTTGGCCTGGGCCTGACGCTGGTTGCGCCCGCCTTTATGGTGCTGTGCGTTGCGGGCTTTGTCGTTGCGCTGGGCAAGGAGACCTACGTGCCGTTGGAGGGCAATTTTGCCGCCGGCAACTCTGCCCCCGAGGGACGTGCGTTTAACCTTGCCATTGGCATGGCAGGCATCAACTTTGGCATGGCACTGTCTCCCATTGTGTTTGAGGCCGTGACGTCGCCGTTTGGTGCGACGATTGACCAGAAGTTCATCGCCGGCATGATCGTCTGTGCGGCTTGTGTCGTCTTTGGCGCCATTAAGTATCGCAAACTCACCCCTGCCCAGCTTGCCGAGGCCGAGAAAATGGCGGCCGGCGGCGAGGCGGAGTAGCCGCTCGAGTAGTTGCTTTGCCGCACATCATGGTTTATCGGGGCCGCCGACATATGCCGGCGGCCCTCTGTCTATCAATGACTTTGAAAGGCTTACGGCTATGAAGTTACCTGTCAGGCGCGTTATCGGTATTCTCAACGGCTTCTTTAACCCGCTATTGCTCTGCGCGTTTCTCCCCATCATTGAAGGGGCGCCTGGCTTGGATCTGACGGGCCCCACGGGCTTTTGGGGACAACTCGTCGTGGCCACGGTGATCGCCGAGGTTCTGAGCGCACTCCCGCTGTTTGGCAAAACAGTCGGTATGTGCCTGGACTTTTTTGCTTTTGAGCAGGGGAGTGCATCACACAAGATCGCCGGTACGGTCATCGGTGCCACGCTCCTTTTTATGGTGATCGGTTTTGGCGAGATTGCCTTCCAGGGAGGATTCGGAACGATTGAAGGCCGTACGTTCTTCGCGCGTTGGGCCGGCCTCGTCACAAAGGGATGGGCCTTTGTGGTTATCGCCGGCGTGCTGCTCGATCCCTTTACAGCGGCTCTCGGCCGCATGATAGTTCGCGAAGAGAGGTAATAGATCCTCGCCTGTCGAATGCCGGCGGACGGGGCGCCGGGGCTGTAGTCTTCCGAGCGTTTACAGTCCTGTCGCTCCGTCCGCCGGCATTCGACCGCAACATGTTGGTCAAGCATAATCTTTTGGATTCTTTTGGCGTGAGCGGCTTGGTTTTGGTAGGATTTGTCAGCGGCGCGGTTGAGGGGGTTTCAAAACTGCCGTGCAGGTAGTCGAGCTGATAACGTTTTAGCACTCTGCCAAGAGCCCTTCATTTTTAATGCGTCTGCAAAATGACTAATTGCTTTGACCTGCTGAAACACTATATGTTGTGTTTGACCTAAAAAAAGAATACAGGATATAGATGCGTCTTTGTCGTATGATAGATGGCGGACAGAGAACGAGGACCTTACTCGCCCCATTTGGATAGATCTTTGAGCCCCTTGATGGGCTGCGAGGATTGTCCGCATGAGGGCCTATGGTTATCGAGAACACAGATTGCGCGACGGCGCCGCAAGACAGGGACAGGCCCTGCCGGGCATCGTTTGGCTCTGAAGCGCAATGAGACTACGACGCGAAAGAGGCAAGAGGATGAAGATCATCAAGCGCAGCGGCACCGAGGTTGTCTTTGACATCGATAAGATCGTCAATGCCATCCGCGCCGCCAACTTGGAGGTCGAGGAGAGCTCTCGTCTAACCGACCGCCAGGTGGTTTACGCGGCACAAAACGTCGCCGAGGCATGCGAGAACGCGGGCCACACCGTTTCGGTCGAGGAGATCCAGGATTTGGTCGAAGACGAGATCATGCGTCTCGACTGCTACGAGGTTGCTCGCCACTACATCATCTATCGCTATGTTCAGAGCCTGAAGCGCCAGAAGAACACGACCGACGACAAGATTTTGTCGCTGATCGAGTGCAATAACGAAGAGGTCAAGCAGGAGAACTCTAACAAGAACCCGACCGTCAATTCCGTCCAGCGCGACTATATGGCCGGCGAGATTTCCAAGGACCTGACTCAGCGCGTGCTGCTGCCCCAGGAGATCGTGGATGCCCACAATGAGGGGCTGATCCACTTCCACGATTCCGACTACTTTGCCCAGCACATGCATAACTGCGACCTGGTGAACCTGGAGGACATGCTCCAGAACGGCACCGTTATCTCGGGCACGCTGATTGAGAAGCCGCACAGCTTCTCGACTGCCTGCAACATCGCGACGCAGATTATCGCCCAGGTTGCTTCCTCCCAGTACGGCGGCCAGTCTATTTCGCTGACCCATCTCGCCCCCTTTGTTGAGGTGAGCCGTCAAAAGATTCGCGGCGAGGTTGCCCGCGAGCTCGAGGAGCTCGGTGTTTCGGCATCTGCCGAAAAGGTCCGTGAGGTCGTTGAGGACCGTCTGCGTGACGAGATCCGTCGCGGCGTCCAGACGATTCAGTATCAGGTCGTGACCCTTATGACCACAAACGGCCAGGCGCCGTTTGTGACGGTCTTTATGTATCTCAACGAGGCTCGCTCAGCGCAGGAGAAGCACGACCTTGCCATGATCGTGGAGGAGACGCTTCGTCAGCGCTATGAGGGCGTTAAGAACGAAGCCGGTGTGTGGATTACCCCGGCATTCCCCAAGCTTATCTATGTACTCGAGGACGATAACGTTCACGAGAATTCCCCGTACTTCTACCTGACCCAGCTGGCTGCCAAGTGCACCGCCAAGCGCATGGTGCCCGACTACATCTCCGAGAAGAAGATGCGCGAGCTCAAGCTGTCTAAGGGCGAGACCGCCGGCAACGGCGATTGCTACACCTGCATGGGTTGCCGCAGCTTCTTGACGCCCGACCGCTCCGGTAACGGATTTAACAATGTGGCCAACGCGCTGAACTATGACCCGAACAAGCCCAAGTACTACGGTCGCTTTAACCAGGGCGTTGTGACCATCAACCTGCCCGATGTCGCGCTGAGCTCGCATCAGGACATGGACAAGTTCTGGAAAATCTTCGACGAGCGCCTCGAGCTGTGCCACCGCGCCCTGCTGTGCCGTCATGAGCGTCTGATGGGCACGCTTTCGGATGCCGCGCCGATTCTTTGGCAGTACGGTGCCCTGGCGCGTCTGAAGAAGGGCGAGACGATCGATAAGCTGCTCGTGGGCGGCTATTCCACCATCAGCCTGGGGTATGCCGGTCTGTATGAGTGCGTCAAGTACATGACGGGTCACAGCCACACCGAGAAGGAGGGCACGCCGTTTGCCATGGCCGTCATGCAGCGCATGAACGACAAGTGCGCCGAGTGGAAGGCCGAAAGCGATATCGACTTCTCGCTGTACGGCACCCCGCTTGAGTCGACGACCTACAAGTTCGCCAAGTGCCTGCAGCGTCGTTTTGGCATTATCCCGGGCGTGACGGACAAGGGCTACATCACCAACAGCTACCACGTCCACGTGTCCGAGGAGATCGACGCATTCGACAAGCTCAAGTTCGAGGGCATGTTCCAGCAGCTTTCGCCGGGCGGTGCTATCTCCTACGTCGAGGTTCCCAACATGCAGGACAACCTCAAGGCTGTCATTCGCGTGATGCAGTACATCTACGACAACATCATGTACGCCGAGCTCAACACCAAGAGCGACTACTGCCAGGTGTGCGGCTACGATGGCGAGATCCGCATTGTCGAGGACGATGGCAAGCTGGTGTGGGAGTGCCCCAACTGCGGCAACCGCGACCAGGAGAAGATGAATGTCGCCCGTCGCACGTGCGGCTACATCGGTACCCAGTTCTGGAATCAGGGCCGAACCGAGGAGATCCGCGACCGCGTTCTGCATCTCTAATAGTCATCCCAGGCCGCCCCGTAGCGAGGCCCCGGACCTTTACTCGCTATTTTGGACAGTCCTGGCTCACGACGGAGGCGCCACTGGCGCCTCCTGTTCGTGCGGAACTCATATCGAGCAAAGGTCCGGGGCCTCGCTACGGGGCGGCCAAGTTGATGTAGCTGAGATGCAGCATGTGGTCTGCTCACTCCTCGAAGTTCTTAGCGGAAATGAGTCGACCTGCAACAACGGTTTGCTTGGAACGACGGTTGAGCTGCAACAGAGTTTTTATTGGACCTCGAACCCTATGCTCGATGTTCGCTTCGTTCATTGAGTGTCGCTCGCGAGGGGTCTGGAGTATATCGTCCCGCCCGCAGTTTCGCAGGCCGCAGGCCGAGAATGATTGAGGACGGGATGATATGCTCCAGACCCCCAGGAAGGTTACTTATGAACTACGCGAACATTAAGTATTTCGACATTGCCGATGGGGAAGGTGTTCGTACTTCTCTGTTTGTGAGCGGGTGCCGTCGTGGGTGCAAGAATTGCTTTAACTCTGTTGCGTGGGACTTTGCTGCGGGCGAGCCCTTTGATCGTGCCGTCGAGGACAAGATTATCGAGAGCCTCGATCATCCCTTTATTGACGGCCTGACGATTCTGGGCGGAGAGCCCATGGAGCCCGAGAACCAGGCGGGGCTCGTTGAGTTTGTCGAGCGTGTTCGTGCCGCTTATCCTGCGGGGTCAGGAAAGACCATTTGGTGTTTTACCGGCGACGTGCTCGAGGAGCTTATGCCGGGTGGTCGTCACCATACTGAGGTGACGGACCGTATCCTTGCCTGCCTCGACATGTTGGTGGATGGCCCGTTTGTTCAGGATCTTTATGATATCTCGTTGCGCTTTAGGGGCTCGAGTAACCAGCGTGTGATCGATATGAACGCTACGCGCGACCGCGCTGTGCGTGAGGGCGTTGCGCTTTGCGATGCTGTGGAGCTTTGGCGGGACGATCCAGTCTATTCGACCCATACTATGTAGCTTGTGGTCGATGCCGGAGGGCGTGGTACCATAGCGCGAACGTGAAATCGGAAAAGTGAGGCCCAGATGGTCGATCAGGAAAAAGTCGAGGCCGCCATTAAGCTGTTGCTTGAGGGCATAGGCGAGGACCCAACTCGTGAGGGCCTGCTGGAGACCCCGGCGCGCGTTGCCCGTATGTATGGTGAGATCGCCGGCGGCATGGACCAGAGTGCTGAGGAGCACCTGTCCAAAACCTTTGCCGTCGCTTCGAACGATTTGGTTATCGAGCGCGACATCACGTTCTACTCGCTGTGCGAACATCATCTGCTGCCGTTTTATGGCAAGGCCGCCATTGGTTATATCCCTAACGGTCGGGTGGCTGGGCTTTCCAAGCTCGCCCGCACGGTTGAGGTTTATGCCCGCCGTCTTCAGCTGCAGGAGCAACTGTGCGCACAGGTTGCCGATGCCCTCATGGATTATCTCGCTCCCCAGGGAGCGATTGTGTTGATGGAGGCCGAGCATATGTGCATGACGATGCGTGGCGTGCAAAAGCCCGGCACCAAGACCGTGACGCTTGCTCGCCGCGGCGTCTTTGAGACCGATCCCGCGCTCGAGGAGCGTTTCTTTAGGATGCTGGGCCGCTAACCATGAGGGTCGTCAACGACTTTACATCGAAGACCGATGAGGGGACGTCGCGTCGCGGCTTTATGGCTTCGGGCCTGGCGCCTTTTGGCGTCATGCCTCGCATTGATTACATTTGTGCCAACGGGCTGTTCCGGCGGCACCTGGGCAACATCGTACAGTTGGAATCGGGGCGCATCTTCTGCCGCCACGGTATTGACCATCTGCTCGATGTCGCTCGCATTATGTGGATCAAGAATCTCGAGGAGCAGCTCGAATTTGACCGCGAGGTCATCTACGCCACGGCACTTCTTCACGATATCGGCAAAGATGAACAGTATGAATCGGGTATATCCCATGATGTTGCAAGCGAACGCGTCGCTGATGCGATTCTCGGCGGCATGCCCGATGACGTGGCGTTTGAGCCGGCCGATGCCGCAGCCATTAAGACGGCCATTCTGGGCCATCGAAAGCTGCGCGTGAACAGCCAACCGCTTGAGCGTCTGCTCTATGCAGCCGACAAAGCGTCGCGTGCCTGCTTTGCATGCCCCGCGCGCAACGCTTGCAACTGGAGCGATGATAAAAAGAACCTGTCGATTCGCGTGTAGTTAGTTTGCGCGGTCGGGGTTCTAAACGAAGGAGACGATCGCGTTGAGTAACAAGAAACTGCCCGAGAATGCAACCAAGACTGAAGGTGCTGAGCTCGCCCGCCGTGGAAGGGACGAAATAGCCACCGCAACGGCGGTGCCTCACGTGAGCTATGACGATCTGCGCCATGCCGATCGCATTGTCATTGACGGCCTTGAGGTTTTTGCCAACCATGGCGTGTATCCCGAGGAGAACGCGCTGGGTCAGAAGTTCATCGTTTCTCTGGTGCTCTATGCCGACCTGCGCGCGGCGGGGGAGCACGATAACCTGGATGCCTCGATTGACTACGGCTCGGTGTGCCACGATGTCGATGGCTATCTGCGCGAGCATACGTTTAAACTCATCGAGGCGGCAGCCGAGGGGACAGCCCAGATGCTGCTGCGCCGTTATCCCTCGCTGCTTGGTGTGCGCATAAAGCTCGATAAGCCGTGGGCTCCTGTTGGCCTGCCTCTGGCAAGCTGCGGCGTCGAGATCGAGCGCGTGCGCTAGTCGACGCTAGAGCTTGTTGAGGGGTGGCTGCTTGAGCCGCTGCGACAGAGCTTTATTGTTGGGACAGTACGTGTCGAGCAGGGCGTGGAATCGCTGATTGTGGCTTGGCTCGAGCAAGTGGACGAGCTCGTGGGCGACAACCATGTCGAGACATTCGATGGGATAGGCGGCAAGTTCGCGTGCGATGCGAATGGCGCCGGTCTTGGGCGTGCATGATCCCCAGCGCGTTTTCATGCTGCGCACGGAGACGCGGGCCACGGTGACGCCCATTGCGATTTCGTACGCGTGCACCATATCGTACAGCGCCGTGGTGACCTCGGTTGCATAGAGCTGGTCGATACGGGCTTGGAGCTCATCGGACGTTAGGCCGTCGAGGATTGCGTGCCGCTTGGCCTGTGGGCCTTCGTCCGATTCATCGGTACCCATAAAACTTGCGAAGGTGGCCTGTTTGGGTCGCGGTGCGGGTGATGCAAAGTTGTGATCGAGTGCATCCTGTACCGTGATGGGCTTGCCCCAAAGTGCAATGATGGACGAGGGGCTGAGCGGCTCTCGTGCCGTCGCCTGACGTTGCTCGCGCTGGGCAAGTCGGCTGATAATCCAGGCGCTGTTGCACTTCACAAACGCTTCGATACGCTCGCGGCTGGCGCCGATCGGTGCGCTGGCGTGGACCTCGCCGCTCGATGTGACGCGTAGGTTGAAGTTCTTGACGCGCTTTTTGGTAACGACGACGGGGATGGTCGTCCCATCCGGTCGGGATGCGGAAATCGTAAACTGCTGCGTCAAAAGCGGTCCTTCAGATCGGGGACGGGCCGGCATGTCGACCGTTCGGCATGCCGGCCCGCTCAAGGGATGTGAAATTAATAACGCTCGAAGAAGGCAAGCGCGTTGTCGCTGCAGAGCTTTTGCATCACGGTCTTGCCAAAATGCTTGGAAAGCATGTTCTGGAACTCGGGCATCTTGCTGGCATCGGAGAGGAAAGCGGGCACCGTGGCGCCGTCCCAGTCGCCGCCGAGCGCGATGACGTCCTCGCCGCCCAGGTCGAGCCAGTGCTCGATATGCGCCGCCAGCTGGTCGAAGGTGACGTCTGCGGCGGTCTTGTCGGTTGCGTCGTTGGAAAGGAACTCGCTGCAGTAGTTGAGGCCGACGATGCCACCCATGTCGCGAATGGTGCGGAACTGGTCGTCGGTAAGGTTGCGTTTGGCGCCGCAAACCGCACGGGAGTTGGAGTGGCTGGCGACGAAGGGACGCGTGGCGCGGGCGGCGACCTCGTCAAAGCACTCATCGTTGAGGTGGGAGGCGTCGAGCACCATGCCGGCGTGCTCCATCTGCGTAAGCGCCTCGATGCCGGCGGCGGTGAGGCCGGCGTGGGTGTCGTGGCCGCTCGCGAGCGGTCCCTGCGCGTTCCAGCTGAGTGACGACATAAGCACGCCCAGGCTCTTGAGCACCTCGATCAGCGCGGGGTCCTCGGCAAAGAACGTGGCGTTTTCGATGGTGTGGATGCAAGCGACCTTGCCGTCCTTGAGCGCGGGGCGAATGTCTGCGGCGCTGCGCACGTTGACCATACGGTCGTGGTTGAGCATTGCCTGGCCGCTCATATGCGCCATGATCTGCGCCTGGAAGCGCGCGGCGTGGGCGGTGGGAATCTCGTCGGGGACAAACGTGGCGAAGCACTGTGCCCACGGCGTGTTGCCGATCTTTGCGAGCGAGATGGCACAGGCGTTACCCTCGATGAGGTCGAAATCTTGCGGATGCGTTTCGTCGTCGGGGAAATAACCGTCGGTGCCGGCGGTAAAGCGCAGGTCGAGATCGAGCGTGGCCCAGCCGATTCGGTCGGCAGTGTCGCAGTGTAGGTCAAATACGGGATATGCCATGGTTCCTCCGGTTGCAGCGTTTCTTTGCAAACTGTCATTGAATTGTATGACTAGGGTATAGTTAGCGCCATATGTTCACGGCGGCCCGCGTTGTGCGCCGCCCTTATCACGGAGGTTACCATGTCCAACCAGGGCAAGAAGGTCAAGACCCATTATCGCGGCACGCTCGATGACGGCACGCAGTTCGATAGCTCCTACGATCGCGGCGAGCCGCTGGAGTTCACCTGCGGCGCCGGTCAGATGATCAAGGGCTTCGACGCCGCTGTTGTCGACATGCAGGTGGGCGAGAAGAAGACCGTGCACATTCCTGCTGCCGATGCCTACGGCGAGCACAATCCCGAGATGGTTCTGACCTTCCCGGCCGAACAGGTTCCCAACATCGAGCAGATCGAGAAGGGCATGAAGCTTTTCCTGTCCACGCCGAGCGGTATGCCCGTTCCCGCCGTGGTCATCGACGTAACGCCCGAGGCTGTGACGCTCGACGCCAACCACGAGCTGGCCGGCAAGGACCTCAACTTTGATATCGAGCTCGTTGAGGTCGAGGGTTAGAGTATGCCTGAACGCTTGGTTTCGACGACATGCTTGGGAAATCTCAACGATCCGTCCTATGAACTCCTGCTTCGCCGGAAGTTGGGCGGCGTCTTTGAAGTTGACGAGCTACTGTTCGATTGGGACCGGGCTGATGTATGCGCGTTTGCGGGCGTGACGGAGCTGGGGCGCACGATCGATGTTCGGCTGGATGCTGCCGACGGCGGTCGTCTTGCCGATGGCGACGTGCTCGCCATCGACCGTTCGGGCATGGTGCCCGTGGCGGTTGTCGTGCGCCTGCGCAACGCCGAGGTTTATTTGGTCGAAGTCGACCGCATGGATCCGATTGCGCTCGCGCATGCGTGCTGGGAGATCGGCAATATGCACGCGCCGCTTTTCCGAGGCGATTCGGACGAGCATGCCGTGCGCATGTATACGCCGGTGCAGCCTGTTTTGGGCCGCATGCTCCGGGGCGTCGAGGGTGTTCGGCTCTCGGTGGTTACCCGTGAACTCGATGCGGACCGGCGCTTTGCATCGAGTGCGGCGGAGGCCGTCGTGAGCATGGCTCCCGACTTTACCATCGTAAAAAAGACGCGCGGCTAAGCGCGTATATACGCAAGGCGGGCTTTGAGGGGCGACCAATCAAGGTCCGTCTTGCTGTTGATAGGAGGCTTTGGGGAAGCATATGGGTCTTGAGGGAATCAAGCTGATTGCATGCGATTTGGACGGCACGTTGCTGCATCCGGGGGAGCGCGAGCCGCGTTCCGAGGCCTTTGAACTCATCGATGAACTGCATCGTCGCGGTATCGTGTTTATGCCGGCGAGCGGCCGTCAATATGCGAGCTTGCGCTACCTGTTTGCCCCGGTGGCCGATGAGCTCGCCTATGTATGCGAAAACGGAGCCCTGGTGATGAGCGAGGGGCGTGCCGTTGTCAAGCGCTCTATGGAGCGTGACCTGGCGATGGATATCGCGAATGCCGTGGTCGCCTACCCCCATGCCGACGTTACCCTTTCCTGCGAGGGGCACCTCTACACCATAAGCGGCAACGATGCGTTCGTCGACCATTTGCGCTATGAGGTCCACTGCGATGTGGCGGTGGTCGGCCGTCCCGAGGACATCGACGAGGACGTCATTAAGATTGCCTTCCAGATGCCCGAGGTGGATCAGCCGGCGGCCCTGGAGTATTTCGAGCGCCTCTTTAGCGACCGTGTTGACGTGATGACGTCGGGAACCGAATGGACGGACTTTATCGGTTTCGGTTCGGGCAAGGGCTCCGCGCTTGCCGATTACGGTCGTGCCCTGGGTATTTCGCCCGATGAGATGATGGCGTTTGGCGATAACGAAAACGACCGCGACATGCTCAACGTAGTGGGCCATCCTTATCTAATGGAGAGCTGCAATCCCTCTATGCGCGGCATCAACGACCACGTCCGCTACGTGCGCACGGTCGAAGAGGAGCTGCGCCGTCTGCTCGCCGAGTAGGTTTTCGGGACATACCTAGAAATCTATTTTTTGCTGCAAAGTGCGAAAAGGTGGATTTAAGGCATGTTCCAAACATTTACCGGCAGTCGGGGCAGAGACCCTCGAAGATGGTGTAGTGCGACGTGACGTGCCAGCCGATTTGCTCGGACGCCCTGGCGTCGAGCTGGGCGTCGAAGGGGAGTGGCACGTCGATGACGCGGCTGCACGAGGTGCAGATGATATGTGCGTGCGGCTCGATGGTGCGATCGAAGCGGCTGCCGCCCGGCGTCTTAATAGAGAGAATCTCCCCTGCGTCGGCTAAGAGATTGAGGTTGCGGTAGACCGTGCCGCGGCTGATCTTGTTATCCTGTTCGCGTACGGCGTTGTAGATTTCGTCGGCGGTGGGATGGTTATAGCTTTGGCGCACAGCGTCAAGAACCAGCTTTCGCTGCCTGGTATTCCTTCTTTGCACCGCCATGCGCCTCGCCTCTTTTCTATCAACGGTCGTAGGTAAATGATACCGTATTTAGCACACAATACTAATAACGAGGAATGAAACCGTCTTCATTGGCAAGTGGGGCTCGGGCCTGGGCGTCTGCGAGGCGAAAACGCGTTCCCATGCGCTCGTAGGAGGCGTGAAGCGCCTCGAGATGAGATAGGATGTTTGCCGGAGCTCCCTGTATCTCCATCTCGACTGAACCGTCTTCCATGTTGCGCACCCAGCCGGTGAGTGCGCGTGCCTGTGCGAGGTTGGTGTTGGTAAAGCGAAAACCGACGCCCTGGACTTGCCCCGTCCAGCGCAGGAAATAGCGCAGGGGAGTGTCTTGAGTGGCCTCGTCGCTTGCGAGCACAGTAAGCCTGCGGCGCAGCTCGAGCTCGACGTTTGATGGTTTTTGAGGCTCTCGACTGCCGCCGGTGACGCTGGAGAAGAATGTATCGAAGAGGCCCATCGCTAGGCCTGCTTGCCTGCGTCGGCCGGGAAGGTTATGCCGGCCTGCTGGCGCACGGCATCCATGATGCGCAGCGAGACGAGCGTGACATCGCGGTAGTGGCCAAGCTCGTGGCGTCCCGCCGGGGTCTCCCAAATCTCTTCCTTAACGTTATCGATGCCGCAGATGGCGGTGATAAAGTCTGTGAGTTCGTATTCCATAGTGTTGCTCGATTTGGGCAGGTCGAGCACGCGGCCGTTGTCTCCCTGTTCGCGCGGTGCCTCGGTCGCCGAGCCGCGTACGACGTCGCCGCGATAGTCGATGCGGACGTTGCGGGGCGTGGACAGATGGTCGATCTGGATAGTGCCACGCTCGCCTTCGATTTGCGAGGGCAGCAGGTCGTTCGTAATTTTGGAGTGCGCGAGCTCGACGGAGATACGGCCACCGCCGTAGCTGGCGAGGATGGAGCCGCAGCCATCGATGGGGCCGTGCGTGAGCTGTTGCGTGGTGGGGTCGAGCAGAGTAGCCATGCTCGTAAGGCCGGAGGGCATGCCGAAAATCTCGACCATGGGCTCGACGGTGTAGACGCCAATGTCCATGAGGGAACCCGATGCCATATTGCAGTCGAAGATATTGGTGGCGCGTCCCGCGAGAATCTCGTTGTAGCGCGAGGAATATTTGCCAAAGCGCAATGAGGCGCGGCGGATGGGGGCGATCTCGCCCAGGGCGTCCTCGATGGCGTGGAAGGCGGGATCGTGGAGGGGACGCATGGCCTCGAGGGCCACGACACCTGCTGCCTCGGCAGCGCGGAAGACTTCCAGCGCCTGCGCTTCGGTGGCGCAGAAGGGCTTCTCGACGATGACATGCTTGCCACCGGCGATGCAGGCAAGGGCCTGCTCGTAGTGAAGCGCATTGGGGCTGCCGATGTAGACGGCGTCGACGTCGTCGGCGGACGCAAGCTCGTCAAGTGCGGTGAAGTTACGCTCGCCGCCGTGTTCGGCGGTAAAGGCGGCGCCGCGCTCGGCATCGCGCGAGAGCGTGCCCACAAACGCGGCTTGGTCGTTGGCGTTGACGACCTGGATAAAGTCGTCGGTAATCATAGATGTGCCGATGGTCGCTATACGCAGCATGTATCCCCCTCGTGCCGTTCGGTTTACAGGATGAGTGTAGCGCGAGGGGGCAGGAAATAGCGTGCGAAAACGCCGTTACAGGTCGCTCTCGTTAAAGCCGGTATCGATATCGAGGTTGCTGCCGTCGGCCGCCGTGGTGGCGAGCTCATCGCAGCGCTCGTTGAGCTCATGGCCGGCGTGACCCTTAACCCAGATGAACTCAACCTTGTGCTTGCTTTTGGCGGCGAGTAGGCGCTCCCACAGGTCGCGGTTCTTGACGGGCTGCTTGTTGGCGGTTTTCCATCCGCGCTTTTTCCAGCCGTCAATCCAGTGCTTGTTGAAGGCGTTGACGACGTACTGCGAATCGGAATGGACCTCGACCTCGCAGGGGCGGTTAAGTGCCTCGAGCGCCACGATGACCGCCATGAGCTCCATGCGGTTGTTGGTGGTCTTGGCGTAGCCGCGCGAAAGCTCGGAGGTGAAGGTCTTGCCGGCGGGGTTGGTGTATTTGAGCACGGCGCCGTAGCCGCCGCGTCCCGGATTTGATCGGGCCGAGCCGTCGGTATAGATGATGACCTTCACGGGCTTCCTTTCGTTGGGTACGTTTCGTGTGAGTGACCATTGTAGCGCCATGCCCGCCGGGGGCTAGCAATCTACGATTTCTACCCCGTCTTCCGACAGTTAGTTGGCACGGATGATGCGGTTGAGCTCGTCGAGGTATTGCTGCAAGAGGGGAGAGGGCTTGCGCTCGTCGTGCATGATATAGCCTGCGTGCATCGTTGGGGCGTCTGCTAACGGGATCGATGCCATACCCCATTGCATTTCATTGGAGAGGACACCGGTCGACAGGGTGTAACCGTTCGACGTGATAAGTAAGTTAGTAAGTGTTCCGCGGTCCGAGATTCGTATGTTGCGGTCGCAAGGGATATAGCTAAAAGGTTCCTCGGCGTAATAGAAGGAGCTCGAGGTGCCTTGCTCAAAGCTGTAGCGCGTATAGGGTGTAAGGTCGGCAAGGGACAGCTGCGGGCGGCGTGCGAGCGGGTGGCGCTCGCTAACGAAGACGTGGACCGTCGCGTCGAAGAGGGGATGGAAGCTTGCGCGGGCATCGGCGAAGGCCTTCTGCAGAACGCGGGCGTTAAAGTCGTCCAGATAGAGGATGCCGATGTCGCTGCGAAACGCGCGGACGTCATCGATGATCTGCGACGTGGTGGTCTCGCGCATGATGAATTCGAACTTGCTGTCCCGGCAGCGCTCGACGACGTTGACGAAGGCCTCGACCGAAAAAGCGTAATGCTGGGCCGAGACGGCAAGGCGCGCCTGGGGCGTGCCGCCGTCCTCGTAGCGGGCCTCGAGCATATCGGCCTGCTCTACGACTTGACGCGCATAGCCCAAAAGCTCGGTGCCGTCGTTGGTGAGCGTGACGCCGCGGCTGGAGCGCGTAAAGATCTCCAGATGGAGCTCCTGCTCGAGGCTTTTGACGGCGTTGGAGATATTGGACTGTGCGGTATAGAGGCGCTGCGCTGCGGCGTTAATTGAGCCGGATTCTGCCACGGCGATAAGAAAGCGAAGCTGCTGGAGGGTCATCGGCGCCCGTCCTTTCGATAGCTATCTAAAAAACCGATAACAGGCTAGCGCTTTTAAGTGATTGACTGAGGGAGACGATGCTCGTACTATTCAAAACACACAAAGGCGGTAGGTAATTAAGCCGACCACGGAACCGGGATGCGAAAGGAGGCCCGCATATGAATTGCTTACCAAGACGAATGCCGGGCTCCTGTTTGCGCCCGTCGGCGTGATCAGGAGACAGCGACTTACTTCTCTCTTTTTATTTACTTTCGTTCGATCAAGGAGATCATCATGAGCCAGTTCATCAACAACCCCGAGCACACCTTTGGTTTCGATACCCTGCAGCTTCATGTTGGCCAGGAGAGCGCCGACCCCGCATCCGACTCCCGCGCCGTGCCTATCTACCAGACCACGAGCTATGTGTTCCGCAACTCCCAGCACGCCGCCGACCGCTTTGGTCTTGCCGACGCCGGTAACATCTACGGCCGTCTGACCAACTCCACCCAGGGCGTCTTTGAGGACCGTATCGCCGCGCTCGAGGGTGGCGTGGCCGGTCTTGCCGTCGCCTCCGGTGCCGCTGCCATCACCTATACCCTGCAGGCTCTTGCCCAGGCTGGTGACCACGTGGTGGCTCAGAAGACCATCTACGGTGGCTCCTACAACCTGCTCGAGCATACGCTCTCCCAGTTTGGCGTCGAGACCACGTTTGTCGATGCTCATAACCTGGAAGAGGTTGAGGGTGCCATCAAGGACAACACCACGGTCATCTATCTCGAGACGCTCGGCAACCCCAACTCTGACATCCCCAACATCGACGCCATCTCCGAGATCGCCAAGAAGCACGGTCTGCCGGTTGTCGTCGACAACACCTTCGGCACCCCGTATCTGTTCCGTCCGCTGGAGCATGGCGCCAATATCGTTGTCCACTCCGCAACCAAGTTCATCGGCGGCCACGGCACCTCGCTGGGCGGTGTGATCGTCGACGGCGGTAACTTCGATTGGAAGGCGAGCGGAAAGTACGCCCAGATCGCCGAGCCCAACCCCTCCTACCATGGCGTCTCGTTTGCCGAGGCTGCCGGTCCCGCCGCCTTCGCAACCTATGTCCGCGCCATCCTGCTGCGTGACGAGGGTGCCTGCATCAGCCCGTTCAACGCCTGGGTCCTGCTCCAGGGCACCGAGACCCTGTCGCTGCGCGTCGACCGCCATGTCGAGAACACCAAGAAGGTCGTTGAGTTCCTTGCCGGCGACAGCCACGTTGCCAAGGTGAACCACCCGAGCCTGCCTGAGCACCCCGATCACGAGCTCTATCAGAAGTACTTCCCCAACGGCGGCGCCTCGATCTTCACCTTTGAGATTAAGGGTGGCCAGGAGGCTGCCTGGAAGTTCATCGATCATCTGCAGGTGTTCTCGCTGCTCGCCAACGTGGCCGACGTCAAGTCGCTCGTCGTGCACCCGGCTACCACCACGCACTCCCAGCTCTCTGCCGAGGAGCTCGCCGAGCAGAACATCACGCCCTCCACGATCCGTCTTTCCATCGGTACCGAGAACGCCGAGGACATCATTTGGGATCTGAAGCAGGCCTTCGCCGCGCTGGACGAGTAAGGCGACTTGTGCAAGGACCCCTTGCGACTCGATAGGTATAACTGCATAAATGCCTGCTCAAGGCGCCTGCGCAAGCAATGGTTGCGCAGGCGTCTTTTTTGCATAGGAAGGGCGCTATTACAGGGTTTTTGGCATGCTTTATGCATTCGAGTTGTGGAAAACTCCTGTTGAGAGGATGTGAGTTTTACGCAATTGACGTGCGCCTTTTGAGTAAAACCGCAGGTCGCGATTTGCTCGAGGTACTATGCAGCGCGATCGAATCACACGCAGCTCAAACGCAGCAAAAACGCACTACGGAGGTTTCCAGCTACATGAGGATCGATTCACGAAAACCGAAAGCCGCTGCCCTTTCCGCCGCTCTGACCGTGGCACTTTTGGCAGGCGCCGGCGCAACTGATGCCCACGCGGCAACACTGTCCGATACGGTTGGATCTACGCCGTCCGAGGCGACGCTGGTACAGCCCGTTGATTATCGCGGCGATGGTTATGGTTCCATGCAGGAGTGGAACGCCTCGATGGAGGCCAAGCGCGATTCCCTTGAGATGCGCGCTCAGATCATTATGAATATGTATGGTGACTATGCCACCGATGACGAGCACGCTGTGCTGCAGGGTTGTATCGATGGTGCGGGCAGCCTTTTGACGATGGGGGAGGTCGACGCGAAGTCGACCGAGCTCGATGAGCTGCGCACTGCGCTTGAGAATGCCAAGCGCGAAGCGCTCGAGGCCGCCGCAGCCGAGGCGGAGGCTGCCGAGGCCGCCCAGGCTTCGTACTACAACGCCGGTTACACTCCGTCCTACGCGTCTGCCGCGTCCTACGCGAACGGATCGGGCCTGACGCGCTCTGCGGGTGTCAATAACTACAACGGGCGCCGCGAGACCTATTACAGCAGCAATGTGCTTTATCACTATCGCACGGGCGAATGGACTCAGGATTCTGAGGGCTTCTGGCGCGATTCCGACGGCTATTACGTTGTTGCCGCGGGCGATATGGCCCAGGGCTCGACCTTTACGGGCTCCAAGGGTGATTGCAAGGTCTATGACTCCGGCTGCGCCGCCGGAACCACCGATTACTACACCGGTTGGTAATCTGCTATCAGAGCAAAATAGGCACATGATGGGCGGGCGTCTTTACTGAGCTTTTAGGCAACGTAAAGCCGCCCTTTCTTTATGTGCGTTTGAGCTAACAGAGCCCTTACCGTGGCGGTACGCTGGGCGTATGCATACGGGGCACACTGGTTCATGAGAAATAAGGTCTTTCTCGTGGAGGAAGTGGTCTCATGAACGCTCGAGATATCGCTATCGCCGCCGTCGCATTGGTACTTGGCTGTCTTGGCCCTACAGCTGCGTTTGTCGCAGGCATGCAGGGCTCGTGCGGGGCTGCTCCTATTGTGGTCGGCGCGCTCATCGCAGCAGCGCTGCTGGGAAGTGCGGGCGTGACCCTTTGTCGCGATGACGAGGACGAGACGCCGCAGGTGCGGCGCTAGCCGTTGTGAAGCTGGTTTTGCCCATAGATGAAGAAGGAAGCCGCCGCAAGGGGAGTGCCCTTTGCGGCGGTTTTTGCTATTGAGACTGTTGGATGCGGTGCGGCGGCGTTACCAGCTGGCCTCGATTTCGCGGATGCGCGAATAGAGCCATTCGTTTTGCGGCACCTGGATACCGTGCTTGGCCGCGAGGCGGCAGATGGTACCCGCAAATTCCTCGACCTCGGTTCTGCGTTGAGCGATGCGGTCTTGCGCCATCGAGGGCATGCCGGCGGGATCGAGCCCTTTTATGAGACGCACCATCTGCGTCAGGTCTTCCTCGGTGAGCTCGATGCCCTCGGCATTGGCGACTGCAAGCGTCTCGCGCATGGCGGAGACAAAACTGCGGAGCTGCTCGGAGCCCTGCTCCGTAGCGCTTCCGTAGGTGCCGCCGTAGGCCATACAGGTCTGGTTGATGCCGTCGTTGAGCATGAGTTTGGCCCACATGCGATGTGCGATGTCGTGCTCGACGGTATGGGCGATGCCGCAGCGCGTGTAGAGCCCGTCGATAGCGGTGACGGTCGCGGGGTCGGTGCCGGCGGCCGCACCAAAGCGGATCTCGCCCGCATTGGTAAAGGTGAGCGCGCCGTTGAGAAACACAGCGTCCATGCCTTGGCAGATTCCGAGGACGGTGTGCTCCCAGCCAAAGCGCTCGGCAATCTTTTGCTCGCTCGTGATGCCGTTGCATAGGGATGCGATGAGCGTGTCGGGCCCTACGATGCGTTCCATAGTCTTGAGCGCCTGGTCGAGTCCGGTTGTCTTGACCGTGAGGATGACCAGGTCGACGGGCGTCGCCTCGCTCGCGCGGACGGACTTGAGCGCGCAGGGCTTGCCGTTGACGGTGAGCGCATCACCCGCGTGGCGCTCAAAGCGCGCGTCGTCCATAACGTATTCGACGGCGTCGTTGCCGAGCGCTTGGGCGATCATGCTGCCGTAGAGCAGGCCCACGCCGCCCTTGCCGATGAAGGCGACCTTGTTGATCTGCATGTGAATCATCTCCCCATAAAAAGGCGACCGCGTATGGGGCGTCTGATGGATTGTATGCCGCCGGGCCATGTCGCGTGCACCGGATGGCCGTATTTAGAAGAACAAACGCATGGGAACTTATGACGCGGGGCAGACCGCAAAGACACGTGCGGGATATCCGACGCCATCACGCACCTTGGGGAAGGTGCAGAAGATGACGGCGCCCGTGGCGGGAAGCTCGTCCAGATGGTCCATGACCTCAATCTGGTAACGGTCGACCGAGAGGATGTACTGTTCGCCGGGGTAGGGGTAGGCATCCTCGCGTGTGGTCACGGTTGCGGGGTCGGTGTCTGCCGGTTCGTGGCCGATGGCACCGATGTTGCGCTCTTCTACAAGCCATTTGATGGCATCGAGGTCCCAGCCGGGGTAGTGGGGTTGGCCGTCCTCGTCCTTGTTTTCGAGGTCGGCGAGCTTGGACCAGTCGGAGCGGAAGGCGACGAAAGCGTCCTTGGGAATGCGACCGTGCTCGTCCTCCCAAGCCTTGAGGTCATCGATGGTCAGGATAAAGTCGGGGTTTGCGGCGCACTCCTCGTGCTTGTCGATGACGCAGAGCGGATGCATAAACTCGATAGGTTCGATCTCGCCAAGGGAGCGGCCATCGACATGGAAGTGGCGCGGCGCGTCGACGTGGGTGCCGTACTGCGAGGCGACCGAATACTGGAAGCAACGCATGGGCGCGAGCATATCTTCGGGCGTGCCGGGCAGGTAGTCGAAGAGCTTGGTGGACTCAAATGGCTCAAAGCCAAACCAGTGCGGGGTGTCGCACGAGAGCGTATGGGTGAGGTCAACCCAGCGATAATCGGTGCTTTTGAGCTGGGATGCGAGGTTCCAAAGGTCGAGCGCGGGCATGGGTGACTCCTTTCATCGGGCTTTTTGCTGATGTTAAAGCGGTGCCGTGACAGCTCGATTTCTGCTGCGTTACGATACGTTCTCGATTGCGATTCCACGATGTTTCGGCCGCGTGACCATTGTGTTTCGCCTTGCCGGGGCGCTGATGGCGAAGGGAGGGGCCGTGCAATACCGCGTTGACCCCAAAAGTGGTAACCGAATATCTGCTCTGGGTCTGGGCTGCATGAGGTTTCCCGGTTCGCCGGGACACCCCGATGCGAAGACAGCCGATGCCATCATTTCCCATGCGGTGGAGCAGGGGATTAATTATCTGGATACTGCGTATCTCTATCCCGGTAACGAGGCGTGCGTGGGCGCCTCACTTGAGCGCTTGGGGCTGCGCGACCGGGTGTTGCTGGCGACCAAGTTGCCGCACGCTTCGTGCAAGTGCGCGGAGGATTTCGACCGGTTCTTCGACGAGCAACTGCGTCGCCTGCGGACCGACCATATCGACTATTACCTTATGCACAACATCACTTCGCCCGCCCAGTGGGAGCGCGTGGTGGCGTTGGGCATCGAAGACTGGATTGCGCACCAAAAGGCTGCGGGGCGTATTCGCCAGATAGGTTTTTCGTATCACGGCAGTGCGGCGGACTTCCTCACGATGCTCGACGCGTATGACTGGGATTTTTGCCAGATTCAGTACAACTACGCTGGAGAGCGCTACCAAGCGGGAACGGCGGGACTTATAGCAGCCGCCGAGCGCGGGCTCGCGGTGTTTGTGATGGAACCGCTTTTGGGCGGACGCCTGGCGGGCAAGCTGCCTCCGCGGGCCCGCGCCGTGCTCGATGACGTACGCGATCCGTACCTGAAGACGCCGGCTGCTTGGGGCCTTTCGTGGGTGTGGAACCATCCTCAAGTCACGATGCTGCTTTCGGGCATGACCGATACCGCGCAGGTGGACGAGAACGCGGTGCTGGCCGATCGGGCCCTGCCGGATTCGATGACAGCCGCTCAGCTCGATACCATCGCACGCGTGCTGGCGGAGTTTGAAAAATCGAATCGCGTGCCCTGCACGGGATGCGGCTACTGCATGCCATGTCCCAAGGGTATTAACATTCCCGGCTGCTTTGCCGCTTACAACGCGAGCTATGCGCACAGCTGGTTTACGGGGCTGTCGCAATACTTTACGGCGAGCGCGGTGCGCACGAGCGAGCCCAAGCTCGTGAGCAATTGCGTCAAGTGCGGCAAATGTGCGCGTCACTGCCCGCAACACATCGATATCCCCGAGCGTCTCGACGACGCGCGCCGACGTTTCCAGCCTGGCCCCGTAACGGCCGCGCTTAAAGTCTTCAGCAAAACTCGCTCCTCATGACCCTTTTATATCTTGTGATGGAATAGTTCCTGTTTGCGGCAGAATAGGGCGATAGCAGGAACTATTTCGTCGCAACTGAAGGGGGCTGTCGTGGGCTATCGGGATTCATGTGATGATTTGCGTGAGGTTCGTTGGGGCGTTTTGGGCGCTGGGCACATTTCGCATCGATTTGCATCGTCGCTCAAGAAGGTCGACGGGGCACGGCTGGTGGCTGCGGCCGGCCGCACTCCTGCACATGTCGAGGAATTTTGTCGAGCGTTTTCGATCGATGCTGCGCACAGTTATGTCACGGCTGACGATGGCGGCGATGCGGCTTATGATGCGCTGATTGCCGACCCCGATGTCGACGCAATCTACTTGGCTCTTCCGCATGGTATGCATACGCGTTGGGCCTGTCGCGCGCTGCGCGCCGGAAAGGCCGTGCTGTGCGAAAAGCCGGCCGTTTTGAGTGAGGAAGAGGCTCTCTCGATTGCCTCCGCCTCTCGCGAGTGCGGCGTGCTGTTTATGGAGGCGATGAAGAATCGGTTTTGCCCGATGCGCACTCGCGTGGAGGACTTGCTTGCGTCGGGCGAGCTCGGCTGTATCGTCTCGATCGAAAGCGTGCAAAAACTCGATTATGGTGAGTTCCCTTCGAGTTATCTGCTCGATCCGTTGCAGGGCGGCTGTCTATATGACATGGGCTGCTATGCGGTCGGGTGGTTTGAGGATCTGCTTGCGGGTGCGTGCGATGTTTCGTCTCGTGAAGTTCGCTGGCGTGACGTATTAGGCGGCCGCGTGGATTGGGCCGATGAGATCCATATGAGTGTCGGCGGTATACCCATTCATATGGTGTGCGACGGCAAAGCAGCATATGAAAGCCGCTTAATGATTGCTTGCGAACGGGGTTCGGTGGAAATCGAGCGCCTCCATCGCCCCGAGCTCGCCCATGTGAAGTACTCCGACGGACGAATGCTCGAAATTAATGCCCCGTTTGATGTCGATGATTTCTACGGCGAAATTCAGCATGCGACGCAGCTCGTCCAGACGGGAGAGCTTGAAAGCCCCGTTATGCCTCTTGCCGCCACGCAGCGCTGCGCGCAGATAATCGATGCGATTCGCTTGACGCTCTAGGCTGCGGTGCTGGTGCTCAAGGGGGCTCGGCGGACCTTGCCCCTGATGCCCCTTTTATATCTTGCGGTGGAATACGGTCTGATTGCGCCAAAATAAGGCACCAATAGACCGTATTTCACCGCAACTGATGAGGGGGAGTTGGAGATGCTGACGATCGGGTGTCATCTTTCGACGACGAAGGGCTATCGGGCGATGGGGGAGACGGCGTTGTCCATTGGCGCCAATACCTTTGCGTTCTTTACGCGCAACCCGCGCGGTGGCAAGGCAAAAGACCTTGACATGGATGACGTGGCGGCTCTGCGCGAGCTTATGGCGCAAAACGACTTTGGACCGCTGGTGGCGCATGCCCCGTATACCTATAACCCCTGCTCCGCTAAGGAGCGAGCGCGCGAGTTTGCCTTGGAGGCTATGGCGGAAGATTTGCAGCGTCTGGAAGCACTGCCCGGCAACTACTACAACTTCCATCCCGGTGCGCATGTGGGACAGGGGGCAGACGCCGGCATTCAGATGATTGTCGACACGCTGTGCCAGGTGATGTTTGAGGGACAGCAGACGACGGTATTGCTTGAGACCATGGCGGGCAAGGGCACCGAGGTGGGCCGTAGCTTTGAAGAGCTGACGCGCATTATCGAGGGCGTTGCCGCCAAGTGCCCGGAGCTGTCCGATAAGCTGGGCGTTTGTTTGGACACCTGCCATGTGAGCGATGCTGGCTACGACATCATCCATGACCTGGACGGCGTACTCGACGAGTTCGACCGCGTGGTGGGTATCGAGCGCTTGCGCGCCGTGCATATCAATGACTCCAAGAACCCCTGCGGCGCCCATAAGGATCGCCACGAGTGCATCGGCAAGGGCTACCTGGGTAGTGAAGAGTTTGGCGGCGGTATGCAGGTTATGCAGAATATTGTATCGAATAGCCGCTTGCGTGCACTTCCATTTATTTTGGAGACGCCGAACGAACTTGCAGGTTATGCAGCTGAAATCAAACTGTTAAGGTCATTGCAGCAGTAATGACTGTTGCTAAGTGGAGTATTCCATTCACGTTATGGGTTTGTTTCAATCAGTTTTCTCATTGCAGATTCGTAATTCCGGGTGCATAATAGCCAACAGTTTTTGCAGACCTCTGAATCAAACGGGGTCACTGGAAGGAGACTGATTATGAAGCTCAAGAAGCTTGGCGCGTTTGCAGCCACGGGCGCCATGGCGCTCGCCCTCGCACTGACGGGCTGCGGCTCGTCCAACGCCACCTCTGGTTCCGATGCCGGTTCCAGCAGCTCTGACGACGCTAAGGTCGAGAAGGTCGACGGCTCCAAGGAGTACGCGCTCGTCAAGGACGGTACGCTCACCGTCGGCACCTCTGCCGAGTACGCGCCGTTTGAGTACAAGGATGACAACGGCGACTACCAGGGCTTTGACCTTGAACTCATCAAGGCTATCGGTGACAAGTTGGGTCTGGATGTCGAGTACGTCAACAACGACTTCGACACGCTCGTCCCCGGCGTTGCTTCGGGCGCCAAGTACGACGTCGCTATCGCGGCTATCACCGACACTCCCGAGCGTGAGAAGGAAGTTACTTTCTCCGATTCCTACTACATGGACGATCAGGCTATCGTGACCAAGGTCGATAACACCGACATCACGGCCGACAACTACAGCGAGAAGCTCAACAACGCTGACGCTACCATCATCGTCCAGTCTGGATCGACCGCCGAAGCCTTTGCCCAGGAGAACTTCCCCAAGGCCAAGATCGTCCCCTACAAGGACGCTACCGAGTGCTTCAGCGCCCTGCAGTCCGATAAGGGTGACGCCGTAGTCACCAACCGCTCCGTTGCCAGCCAGCTGACCGCCGAGCAGTTCAACACCTGCCAGACCATCAAGCAGGTCAGCACCGGCGAGGAGTACGCCATCGCCATCAACCAGGGCAATACCAAGCTCAAGGACGACATCAACCAGGCCATCAAGGACCTGACCGACGACGGTACCGTTGACGCCCTCATGGCTAAGTACAACATCAAATAACTACTTGATTGCGCGCGGGCCCTTTCCGTTTTGCGGAGAGGGCCTTTGCGCTTCTCTTGACGGAGAGCGTTTCCGTCTCGTTTTGCCGGCAACTTCTACGATAGGAGCCACCTTGTCTCGACTGAACAAAGGGGCCGCGGAGCAGCGTTTTCCACTGCCCGCCTTGCTCAAAAAGCTAGCCTGCGTCATGGCCGTGGCGCTCGCGCTGGTGTGCGCGGGGGCATATGCGCCCACGACCGCCCAGGCGCTTGAGACCGCAAAGATCACCGCCCGACCCAACACCGGTTCGGGCAGCGCTGTGGTCGGCGGCACCGAGACGCGAATTACCTGGGAAGTTCAGGCCGATGCCGACGAGGAGCTGAGCGGTCTTTCGCTGACGTTTGTCGACGGCACGACGTTTGGTGCCGATGACACGCGATTGACGATGCTCTCGGGCGATGACCTTATGGACCGTACGCCCATGAAGCCTACGTGCAAGGTCGACGGCCAGACGCTCAAGATCGATTTTGGCGAGACGGCTCCGGCCGGCGGCTATTTCCGTGTCGAGGTCTACGGCGTGACCTTCCCCGTCGAGGGCGGCGACGAGGCTTTTAGCGGCACCTACACGTTGGCTGCCGGTTCAACCAAGAAGATCTCCAAGATTCCTTCCGTCGAGATTAAGGGCGTGACGGCATTCGATAACTTCCTGGCCGACCTTAAGGAGCAGCCGTGGGTCGAGGCATGGAATTCCAACATGTTCCTTCGCCTGTTCCTGAACCCGGTCATTTTGGTTCAGAGCCTGCCGATCGTCTTCAAAGGCTTCCTCATGTCGCTCTCGATCGTGCTCGTGGCATTTCCGTTGGCCATTCCCTTTGGCTTTGCCTTGTCACTCATGCGCATCTCCAAGTCGCGCATCCTGCGTTGCCTTGCCGGCATCTATGTGAATATCATCCGCGGTACGCCGGCGTTCCTGCAGATCTACATCGCGTTCTTTGGCCTGCCGCTGGCCGGCGTCAAGGTTGACGATTATGTGCTGGGCGTCATCGTCATGGCCATGAACTCGTCCGCCTACCTGTGCGAGATCTTCCGCGCCGGTATTCAGTCGATCCCCAAGGGCCAAAACGAGGCCGCGCGCTCGCTGGGCATGAACGCCTTCCAGACGCTGCTCTACGTTATGATTCCGCAGACGTTCCGCAATGTCCTGCCTACGCTGACCAGCGAGTTTATCCTGCTTTACAAGGATACGTCGCTGCTCGCGGCCGTGGGCGTGGTCGAGATCGTCATGAACGCCCGTACCATCGTGGCCACGACGGGTTCCATTACGCCGTATGTGGTTGCCGCGCTGTTCTACCTGGTCATCACCCTGCCGCTTGCTCGCTTGGTGAGCGGTCTTGAGGCGAGGCTTCTGGGGACGGCCGAAACCAAGAAGAAGCGTCCCGCCAAGAGCGCCGGACAGGTTGTCGCGACGCCCGCCGACCACATCGCCGGTCTGTAAGGGGGTCCTATCATGAGCGAAACCAATAACTCGAACGAGGTCGTCGTCAGCATCAAGAATCTCCAGAAGGCCTTTGGCGACAACGTGGTCCTGCGCGATATCGATCTGGATGTGCACAAGGGTGAGGTCGTTGTGGTCTTGGGCCCCTCGGGCTCGGGCAAGTCGACGATGCTTCGCTGCATCAATCGTTTGGAGCATCCCACGAGTGGCTCGATTATCGTTGAGGGCGTGGATGTGTGCGCCAAGGGTGTCGACCTCAACAAAGTGCGTACGCACCTGGGCATGGTCTTTCAGCAGTTCAACCTGTTCCCGCACCTGTCGGTCAAAAAGAACGTCATGCTTGCGCAGCAAAAGGTGCTCAAGCGCAGCAAGGAAGAGGCCGAGAAGATCGCCGTCGAGGAGCTCACCAAGGTCGGTCTGGCCGAGCGCATCGATTTTATGCCGAGTCAGCTTTCGGGCGGTCAGCAGCAGCGCGTGGCCATCGCCCGCGCCCTGTCGATGAATCCACACGTGATGCTCTTTGACGAGGCCACGTCGGCGCTTGACCCCGAGCTTGTCCGCGACGTCCTGGGCGTCATGCGCGACCTGGCACGTGACGGTATGACCATGATCGTGGTGACCCACGAGATGGGCTTTGCCCGCGACGTCGCCGACCGCGTCGTCTTTATGGACGGCGGCGTTATCGTGGAAGAGGGTACGCCGAGCGAGGTCTTCGACCATCCCAAGAGCGAGCGCACTAAGGCGTTTTTGGGCAATATCTCGTAGCGGTGCGTCGAGGTTGTCGATATAACAAACGGGGACCGGATCCGGCCCCCGTTTTTGTTTGGGCGTGAGCGACTGTTGTTGTGCGGTGCTCGGCTGTCAGCTGCTTTGAGACTTTATGCCGGCTTCGTTAGGCCAGCTCCGCTCCCAGAGCCTTGCAGGCCGCCTCGCCCTCATCGTCGGGGGCGTCGTAGCAAATGACGGAATCGACGACGTTGACACCTGCCTCGTCGGCATCCGCCTTCCAGTTGTCCATCCATTCGCCCTCGGCCCACGAATAAGAGCCAAAGAGGACGACCTTCTTGTCGCCGAGGGCTTCCTTGACCTCATCCCACATGGGCTGGAACTCATCGTATTCAAGCTCCTCGGAGCCCATGGCGGGGCAGCCGAAGGCGAAGGCATCATAGTTGGTGGCCTTGTCGGCAGAGAAGTCGGCGCAGGGGATGACTTCGGCCTCGGCGCCCGCGGACGTGGTGCCTTCGGCGACAAAGTTTGCCATGGCCTCGGTGTTGCCCGTGCCGCTCCAATAGACGACGGCGATCTTGCTCATGTTGAGTCCTTTCGGTTGTGCGGCGTGCGGCCGCGGTTTGTACGTTCTATCGGGTCGCCTGGGCAAGTTGCGCCAAGCTGCAGCCCTGCTGATAGATAAAGGCGAGGTGTTGGGTGCAGGCACGGTACGCATCAAACGTCGCAAGCGCCTGCTCGACATTTGTGTAGACCTTCCAAGCTCCAAAGACCTTGTAGTTCTCGCCACGTTGGGCGATGAACTCGTATACGTCGTCGTAGGGGTACCCCAGGAAGTAGCCAATTTCGTGTGGAAACTCGCAGGTGCAGCCGTTGTCGCAGTGCGCTTGATGGTCCAATGCGCATCGGGTTTGGCCGCATGCGCATTCCGCGGCGTTATTGCTTGCGAGCGTGATGCGCGATGCCAGATGCACAAGACATGCCGAGAGGTTGCCGGTGTCGTAGCCCTCCTTGGTGAGTGCCGTTTTGGCGCGCGGGTCTGCAAGGTACGCAGCGAGGGCTTGGGGCCGGTACGCGTACACGAGCGCTCCGCAGGGGCGCCAGACTAAAACGCTCAAGTGGATGCCGAGCGGAGCAAGCTCGTGATTGCACTGGGTGATGACGTTGAGCAGGCGTGCTCGGCGATCTGCGATTGGCGCGGTCGCGCTCGAACCGTCCTGATGGGCGTAGACGCCGGGATAGGTAAAGAGCGATGCCGGTTTGATGCCCGCGAGCGTGGGGGAGCAATTGCGCACGACTGCTGCCTGAAACGTTGGGATGTCAATGGTCCGGGTCACGTTGCTCCTTTCGAGCCCTCACTTGTTAGCCTAGGAAAACTTATACACGAAAGTAAGCCATGGTCAACAAAAAAGTTTGAAAAGGGAAACTAATTGACTGAACCGACACGAGATTGGAGTAAGATGGGGACACCCCATGGGGGTATCTAGATAGGGCTAATTGAAAGGGGAACGCATGAGTGACTTGCTCAACCCTGCGAATCTCATCGTGCTGGTCGTCGTTGCCGTCGGCATGTTTTTTGGACTGCGTCGCATTGCCGCATCGACACACGGGAAGAGTTGTTGCAGCGATGGTACGAGCGGCAAGAAGGCCAAAAAGGTTGTTGTGGTGGATACCGATGCGTCGCACTATCCCTATAGTGATGAGCTGCTCATCGGCGGCATGAGCTGTGACGGCTGCGCTCAGAACGTAGCCAATGCCCTCAATGCGCTGGACGGCGTGTGGGCAACGGTAACGTACGCGGACCACACGGCACGCGTGCGCTCTAAACGTCCGGTTGATCGCGGTGCCCTCGAGACGGCCGTGAAAGACGCGGGCTACTACGTCATGACGCTGTAAGCGCCGCCTTGGATGCATTTCCTTGTCTAGGCTCGTCCGCGCAGTTCGATGTCTAGAATGTCATCGAAATCGATGGCGATGTCTTTGAGCTTGAGGAGCTTGAAGGCAGGGAGTGCCTCGTCGAGGATGCCGGTGCGGGAGCGATAACCGTACGTATCGTAATAGGTCACGCGGAGCAGGTCTCCGCGCTTGAGGCCCTCGAGCTTTTTCGAAAGCTCGAGGGCTTTTTCTTCCGTGAGCTCGCATTTGGGCTCGGCGGTGATTTCTTGCTTACGTACGAGCTCGTAGTATCCCGTGAGGGCGGCAAAGGGCATAAACTGCGCGGCGCGTCCGGCGCGAACGGCGCCGTTGGCGGTGAGCTTGGGATCGGCGGCGCGACGCCTTCCCTCGGGGTCCGCCAGACGCTCGAAGGCGGTGGGTGGGCGCATAGGTTGCTTGGGTTTAGGCACGGTGTCCTCCTACCTGGTCGTTGCGTTCGCGTGCAGTGGCGCCGGCGGTAAAGCTCAATCCTTTGACCAGGGCGTTCTTGCCGTACTTGCCTTTCACGGCCAGCACGGCGCGTGCCAGGTCGCGTTCGCGTTCATCGGCCTCGACATCGCTAAACAGGTCAACAGTGGCAAATTCCTCGGGCATAAGGTTGCCAAAGCCCAGGTTGATGCGCTTGATCGGTCGTTTGGGATCGACAGTCTGCGCCCAGAGCTCATCGAAATAGCCCATGATTTTCTTAAACGAATTGGTGCGCTCGGGCAGCTTTCGCGAGGCGTTGGAGTGCGCAAAGAGTGCGGCATAGCCACCACGCGGTTTGCCGCCATGCTCTCCCACAAAGATGCCATCGATTGCCTGCGCTTCGCGCACCAGGCGACGCCTTTCGTCATCGCGCTGGACGGGCTTGGGAGCACGGGGCGCGAGCTCGGGGCCGTCGGTCGCTGCGGGCTCGATGCCCGAGGTGCTCGAGCGCAAGTGTCCGCAGCCGTCTATATACTGCGCCGTGCCGCTGGCGTTGAGCCGGCGTATGTCGGCGCGCTCGCTCGCGTAGCCCACAAAGAGCGAGATGCTGTCGCAGACCACGTGCTTATCGACTAGATCCAACACGGCGTTGTCGACCATTTCGCGCAAGACGGTGTAGGCCTGCTCGTAGGCATAGCCCTTCGAGAGCACCTGTCCTGTGGTGGTCGAGGTCGCTTGCGGGCGATAGGCTTGGATATCGGCGATGGTTGTCGGCTCGCGCCCGAAGGCGTGGTCGATGAGATATTCGGCGTTGACGCCGAGTTCGTCGTAGAGCAGGTTCTCGTCGAGTGCGGCGACGCCCATCAGGTCGTAGACGCCGTATTTCTCGAGACGGGCCGCCACGCCGGGGCCGATGCCCCAGATGTCGGTGATGGGGCGATGGGGCCAGATCTCCTTGCGAAAGATCTCGTCGTCGAGTACGCCAATGCGGCTGGCTACGTGCTTGGCGGTGATGTCGAGCGCCACCTTGGCCTGGAATAGGTTGGGGCCGATACCGACCGTCGCCGTGATGCCGGTGCGCCCCAAGACCTCGTCGCGCAACATGCAGGCGAACCCTTCGGCATCGGTGTGATAAAGGTCCAGATAGGGCGTCACGTCGATAAAGCACTCATCGATGGAGTAGACGTGCACGTCCTGGGGGCTGACGTATTCCAGATAGACGCCGTAGATTTGCGCCGACACCTCCATGTAGTGTTGCATGCGCGGCACTGCTTTGATGTAGTCGATGCCGTCGGGAATCTCGAATAGACGGCAGCGGTTGTGTATCCCGAGGTCCTTCATGGTCTGCGTGATAGCGAGACAGATGGTCGTGCGTCCGCGCGATTCGTCGGCAACGACCAGGTTGGTGGTGAGCGGATCGAGCCCACGATCGACGCACTCGACGCTGGCATAAAACGTCTTGAGGTCGATGCAGATGTAGGTGTGCTGCTCGTGCTCCATCCGAGCCTCCCATCAAACACATGTTCTTATCGAATACCTGTTCGATAATACCTGCTCGACCGGACACCGTCAAAACCTGCCCCTTTTTGGCAGGTATGGTCGTGCGGCTGCATCGGGTTTTTAACGCAGCCCTAAAGAGTGCGTAACAGCTCGGAAAAGCTCGCTTCGTAGCATGAGCCTAACGATTGATACCGCCTATGCGCACGGAAGGGTTGTGGGAAAGATGGTCAATTATGGGTTTGGTATGCCGACGCGCTTGGTTGCGGATGGGGATGTGGCTCGCTGGTGCGGGCGATTGGTTGCCCACTACGCTGGCACCAAGGCACTGGTCGTGTTGGGCGGTGACAAGCATACGCGCGATGAGCTTGTCTCGGCGGCACTTGGTTCGCTCGCTCGAGCCCTACTCGAGCGTGTGCTTTTCCGCTGCGGCTCGTTTGAGGGCGACGGGGGAGACGAACTGGTCGACGAAGCCGTGGCCCTGGCGACCGACGAAGGCGTGGACTTTGTCCTGGCGATTGGCGATGCCGATGCTGCCGGCTTTGCGCGCGAACTCGCGCGTCGCACGGCGGCGCTCGATGCCGGCGAAGATGGTTTTGTCCCTTATGGATGCATTGTCTCGGAGGGCAAGGTGCCTGCTGTCGTGGGCACCGGCGAGGTTCCCGTTTTTGCCATTATCGCGCCCGAACTGCTGGAGGGCATCGGGTCTCCTCTGCGTGAGTTGCTCGGTAGCGTCTGCGCCGTGGCCTAATATTTGCCATAAAGGGATGGGTTATTTTTGGTTGGTAAAGCGTTTGACCTGCCAAAATAAGCCTGTCTCTTTTTGATCGGTTGCCGTTTGGGGGCCGATTGGCAACGCTCGCTGATTGTAGTCTTGACCTGCGCTAGAATAGTGGCATCTGAATGTCCGGGCGCATGGAGGCGTGCGCCCGTATGCTGAGGAGGACTCTATGGCAACTGTTGCCGCACCTATCGATGCTACGTCGACTGCCGCTTGGAAGGCACTCGAGGCCCATCAGGAGAAGCTCGAGGCCGAAGGTATCGACCTCAAGGCCTGGTTCGCTGCTGACGCCGACCGCGTGAACAAGCTGAGCTTTGACGCCGGTGACCTGCACTTCGATCTGTCGAAGAACCTGGTGACCGATGAGACCGTCAAGCTGCTGTGCGATCTTGCTCGCGAGGTGAAGCTCGAGGAGCGCCGCGACGCCATGTTCTCTGGCGAGCACATCAACACCACCGAGGACCGCGCTGTCCTGCACACCGCGCTGCGCCGCCCGGCAAGCGAGAAGGGCCAGCTCATCGTCGACGGCCAGGACGTCGTCGCCGACGTGCACGAGGTCCTCGATCGCATGTATGCCTTCGCCGAGCGCGTGCGCTCCGGTGAGTGGAAGGGCGTTACCGGCAAGAAGATCGAGCACCTGGTGTCCATCGGCATCGGCGGCTCCGATCTGGGCCCGGTCATGGCCTACGAGGCCCTGCGTCCCTATGCCGACGCCGGTATCGACTGCCGCTACATCTCCAACATCGATCCCAACGATCAGGCCGAGAAGCTCAAGGGCCTGGATCCCGAGACCACGCTCGTGATCATCGTCTCCAAGACCTTCACCACGCTCGAGACCCTCACCAACGCCCGCGAAGTCAAGACCTGGATGCTCGAGCAGCTCAAGGCTCAGGGCGCCATCGACGGCTCCGATGAGCAGAACGCCGAGGCCGTGGCAAAGCACTTCGTCGCCGTCTCCACCGCACTCGAGAAGGTCGAGGCCTTCGGTATCGACCCCGCCAACGCCTTCGGTTTCTGGAGCTGGGTTGGCGGCCGCTATTCCGTTGACTCCGCCGTGGGCCTGTCGCTGATCGTCGTGCTCGGCCCCGAGCGCTTCCAACAGTTCCTCGAGGGCTTCCACGCCATCGACGAGTACTTCTGCAACACGCCGCTCGAGAACAATGCCGTCGCGCTGATGGGCCTGCTCAACGTCTGGTACGTCAACTTCTTCGGTTCCAAGAGCCACGCCGTGCTGCCGTACTGCCAGTACCTGCACCGTTTCCCGGCCTACCTGCAGCAGCTCACCATGGAGTCCAACGGCAAGCACGTCCGCTGGGACGGCAGCGCCGTGACCTCCGATACCGGTGAGATCTTCTGGGGCGAGCCCGGCACCAACGGCCAGCACGCCTTCTACCAGCTGCTGCACCAGGGCACTGTGGTGGTTCCGGCCGACTTTATCGCTTTCGCCAACACTGCCAACCCTGCGACCGACAGCGGTCAGGACGTGCACGAGCTGTTCCTGGGCAACTTCCTGGCCCAGACCAAGGCGCTCGCCTTTGGCAAGACGGCCGACGAGGTGCGCGCCGAGGGCACGCCCGAGCAGATCGTCCCGGCCCGCTGCTTTGAGGGCAACCGCCCGACGACCTCGATCTTCGGCGACACGTTGACCCCGTTCGCGCTCGGCGAGCTCATCGCCCTGTACGAGCACATTACGTTTGTCGAGGGCACGGTCTGGGGCATCGACTCCTACGACCAGTGGGGCGTCGAGCTGGGCAAGCAGCTTGCCAAGCAGATCACCCCGGCCTTCCACGACGACGCCGCCAAGGCCGAGCAGGACGCTTCGACCCAGGCGCTCATCGAGTTCTATCGCGCGCATCGCAAGTAGTCGCTGCTGTTAACGTATCGCGCCTTATAGTCAGGGGCCCGTATCCTATCGGATGCGGGCCCCTTTGCTTTTGCCGTGGTCCCGGGGCGCACGGCCTTTGTGGAACATCGCCGGGGCGTCGCGCGCTGCGAGAACCCTGCGCCTAGATCTCGGCCTCCGCATGGCCTCGCTGCGCCTCGGGCAGCTCCCCGTAGAGCGGATGGTCTTCGAGCCTAAAGCGCTCGACCTGTTCGGGAGTGCGACCGCGTACAAAGAGCCACGAGCGATCGATCGGCGTCGCCATGAGCGTGCTGGGCAGCGCGTCGGCGCGGTCGGAAAACACCCGGGCACTCTCGGGATCCTGGAACGCCAGCACCAGATGCGTGTCGCAGTTGCCCATGATGGAGCGTGCGCGTGCCTCGCCATAGAGCGCATCGAGCTGGTTGGTCGACTGCAGCAGCAGCGTTGCCCAGATGTTGCGGCTTCGGATAATCGAGAGCACGTTGTCGATCTGGGGGATCTGCAGATTTGCGAAGTCATCGAGCATAAAGCGCACGGGCACGGGCAGGCTGCCGTCGGGCTGCCTATCGGCCTCACGAATGAGGCCCATAAACGCCTGCGAAATAAAGAGGCCGGTCAGCGGATCGAGATTGCGGTCAATATCGCTCACGGTTACAAACAGGACGCAGGGGGTGTGTCCCATGGAAGCGAAGTTCACCTGATGGCACTCACGATAGAGCTGTGCCGCACCGTCGAATCCCAGACACATGACCTTTTCGGCAAGGATGCCGACGATGCTCGCGTGCATGCGCTCGGCATTTTGCGTAATGGCGTAGCGCCGCCATAGCGAGAGGGCATAGCTTTGGGGGTCGGTCGTGATCAGGTCGTCAAACAATCGACCCGTGGCACCGTCCTGCAGGTGCTCGATCAGCTTGATGACCGAGCTGATCGTCTGCTCGTCGGCGGGTAGCTGTTCGGTGACGTAGGCGATAAGACACGACAGCAGGTTTGCCGCCGCATGATCCCAAAAAGGCTGGTTGTTGTCCTCGATGGGGCAGATGGCCTTTGCCACCGAGAGGATGTCCTGCTGGTTGGGCCTGCCGTCCGCCTTGCGGCGAATGTGCCTCAGGGGGCTGTAGCCGCAGCGCTCGATGCCGGGCGCAAGGGCCGGGACGGTGTTGAGGTCGGCGAAGTTGAGGCATTGCACGCGGTAACCGTGGGCTGCCAGCACGGGTCCCACTTCGCGACAGAGCGTGCCTTTGGTGTCGAGCACGATGTAGCTTGCGTTCATTTGCAGCAGGTTGGGCTTGAGGACGTTTCGGGTCTTGCCGGCTCCCGAGGGGCCGATCACAAGTGCGTTGTTGTTGAGTCCCGTTTGGCGGGTGTCGCAGGAAAGCGTTCGATCCTTGGCGAGGATGGTGGACGATGCGGACTTAGATGCGGCGAGGCGGCTGGCGAGGTTAGACATGGGCGACCTCCTTGGTGGTCGAGAGGATTTCGTGGGCAAAGCCGAGTTCGACGGCGCGCTCGGCCGAAAGGTAGGTGTCTTTTGCAGTGAGGGACTGGATGCGCTTGGGCGTGAGGCCGCTGCGGTCCGAGAGGATTTGCGTGAGGGTCTTGCGGGTCTGCATGAGACGCCGGCTGGTTTCTTGCAGCGCAAGTGCCGAGCCGCCTGCCCCCTGGGGGATCAGCGGGTCGTGAATCATGAGCTCTGCATGGGGCGCCATACGGCGATCGTCGCCGCCCATAAAGATCACGGCGCCCATGGACGCGGCGAATTCCAGACAGACGGTGCGGATGGGGCACGATGCGAGGCGCATGGCGTCATAGATCGCAAGGCCCGATCGCACGCTTCCGCCGGCGCTGGCGACAAATATGGTGATGGGGCGGCTGGGGTCGGTGGCATCGAGCAGGCGGATCTGCTGGCATAGGTCGTGGGCCATCGGGGTTTCGATGTTTCCCATGACGGAGAGCTCGCGACGGGCGAGCATCTCATCGTAAATGCTGGTGAGCGTGATGCCTCGGGCGGATTCACGCATGGTGAGGGGGCTGATGATGGGGGAATGATTGGTGTCCATGAGGACTCCTTTCTGTTGGTTGTGTTGTGGAATAGGATTGTTGCCCGCGGAGGGGCTGGCGGGCTACAGGGTTCGTCCGAGCCTGAGATCGAGCTCGGTTGTGGGGCAGACTGCCTGTTCGTGCGGCTCGCAAGCGCCAAGGGCTCCAAAGCGATAGAGCGTTGCGGCGGGCGTGGTGTAGGCGAGCCGCAGCTGATGCTCGACAGGGGCACATCCGTCATTTTTGTAATGAGCCGCGTAGTACTGCGCGATGCTGGCGTTCATCTCGCTGCCATTGCGATGGCGCTCAAACTGGCGTCTGCAGGTCTCGATGATCTTTGCTACCGACTTGGGTGCCGTCGCGGGAACAAGGGCGAGATAGCCCTCAAATAGCTCGTTGATGCTCAGGAGGCACAGCAGGTCGATTAGCGTCCTTATGGCTGTTCCCTCGGCAGAAAAATGCGCGGTCATGCGGTTATATCGGTTGCGGTCGACGATGGCCGCATGGGGTCTTGGAGTTTTCTGCCCCGTGGTCCCGGGCTTTTGCCGCGCCTGTGTATTGAGCTCGACGTTGCAGCGCTTGAGGCCGTCCAACGGAAGGAACAGTGCGGTGCGCAGGGTGTTCCGCTTGCTTTCGAGTTCATGACGCTCGTCGGGTTCCCATTCGAGCTTGAGTTTCGTGTCAAGCGCCGTAAGCATATGGGCTAGGCAGCCTACGGTAAGAACGTACGAATCGTTGTCGCGTTTTGGGGCATAGGGGTCTGTCAGCTTGCGAATGTCGGGGTCGCCCATGATCTTTGTGCAGCGCTTCAGCAGTTGAGGGTGGTCGGCCAAGATCGTCGCGAGCGGTAGCGACGCGTAGTTCTTGATGGTCGCGGCGGCAAAGGCGGCGTCATATTCGTTTGCATATGCTCGCTCAATGCGGGCATCCAGAATGCTTTTCTTATCGCCGTCTTCAGCGTGGTGGTTTGTCATAGCCTCTCCAATCGGTTGATGTTCGTGCTGTTTGTTGATGTGTTGGTTGTCGTGAGTGATGTGCTTGCCGTGGGTGATGTGCTGACGTTGGGGTGCTATGCGGTTTTCAATGAGCCCGTGAGGCAGTTGCTGCAGGGGCGGGATGGAACGGCCCATGCAAGGCGGAAGGCATCGTGCTCAAAATCGAGACAGCAATGCCCCGGGTGCCTCACATGTGGCAGTTACCTCATTAAGTTGTCATTGCGTTTGGGGCTGTACTTTGTCGATCTTCTTTCTCTTACACGCTAAAACTGAAACTTCATATGCTCGATCTACTTAAAACCGCAACGGCGGTCTTTTATCAACTTATATGTCGGAACGCGTCTTTGCAAGTACTTTTTTTCCTTTGTTTCAAATGGGGTGGTTTTGCAACCGTCACGCGCCACGCTATGCGAACGTGCCCCGGCTCGGATAAGATGGTGCGATCGAGTTCTACCGCGCTCACCGCAAGTGGTCTTTGCTGCTGAGATAGGTCATGGCCGAAAGGGGCCCGCATCCCAACAGATACGGGCCCCTTGCTATTTAAATGGGCATGAGGGTGTATTGAGGGGGGATGCCTTGCTGTCGGCATCCGCATGCGGTGCCATTCGCTGTCCGTAAATATACGTTTACGGCTAATTTCATACCACTTGTCGGAATGCGGACGCTGTCCTTGCATGCCGGGCGTACATTGAACGTGGTTTTTCGCGTGAAACCACGAATCGGTTGTCAGCTCCGAACAAGGAGGCCCAGCATGACGCTTGCCAAACCCATCAATAAATACATCGACTATATCGATGCCCCCGAGGACACGTTTGAGCAGTATGTCGAGAAGGCGTTAAAGTACAACTTTCGCTGCGTATTTGCGAACCTGCAGGAGTACGAGACGGGCCGCGCCATGCTCGAGGGCTCTGACATCATCCTTGCCGGCGCTATCGACTTTCCCCAGGGCACTATGACGCTTGAGGAGAAGCTTGCGAGGTTTGAGGAATACGCTGCGTGTGGCTTTACCGAGATTGACTACGTTTTGAATCAGGAGTCGGTTGAGAACCGCGATTTTGATGCCATCGAGCGCGAGATGACTACCATTGCTGATTTTTGTCGCGCGCATGGCATCACTGACAAGGTGATCGTCGAGATGTGCAAACTGGACGGCGACGACGCCGCCAAGCGCCGTGTATGCGAGATCGCGCTGGAGGCCAAGCCGGGATTCCTTAAGACATCGACTGGCAGAAGCTTTGGCGGTGCTAAGCTCGAGGACGTGCGGCTGATGCACGAGGTGCTCGGCGATGCCGTGGCAATCAAGGCGGCGGGCGGTATCCATAATTACGAAGAGGCTTGCGCATTCATCGAGGCCGGCGCCAGCGCGTTAGGTGCATCGGCGGGCATCGCGATCGTCGAGGGCACACCGACGGATGAGCGTCGCTAGCAGACGTATTTGACCTGAGCGATAAAGCTTCACGACCACACGCCGTTCATGTTCTGGACAATATGACATTTTTCCCGTTGTAAACGGAGTCGCGATGGGTGTTCTGTATGATGGCTCAGACAAGGTTGTTCAATGACAGGGAGGCATATATGGCAATCAAAGCCATCGCGATGGATATCGACGGTACGCTCACCAACGATCAGAAAGTGATTAGCCCGCGTACGCGCGAGAAGCTGCTCGCGGCGCAGGAGTCGGGCATTAAGCTCATTTTGGCTTCGGGCCGTCCCGCATGGGGGCTGCACGCCTTGGCGCAAGAGCTCGACCTTCAAAACCATGACGGTCTGCTGGTGGCCTTTAACGGCGCACACGTCGTCGATGCCCAGACCGACGAGGTGCTGTTCGATCAGGCTATGCCTGCCGACGAATTGCATCGCCTGATTGATCACCTGCGTAATTTTGACGTGATCCCTATGATTTCGCTCGGTCGCGATTTGCACGTCGAGGACTCGTACCATTGCATGATCACGCTGCCTGACGGCTCGCAGAAGAATATCGTCAAGTATGAGCGCGACGCGTGCGATCTTAAGATTCGCGAGGTGGAGAGCCTGCATGAGGTCGCTGATGCTTATCCCGTGGACAAGCTGCTGACGGCGGGCGATCCGGCCTACCTGCAGGCGCATTACGAGGAGATGTATGCGCCCTTTAAGCAGACGCTTTCGGGCATGTTTACGGCCGACTGGTACTTTGAGTACACGGCGCCCGGTATCGACAAGGCCCGCGCACTCGAGGGTGCCCTGCCCAAGCTCGGCATCGATGCCAGTGAGGTCGTATCGTTTGGCGACGGCCAGAACGACAAGTCCATGATTGAGTGGGCCGGCACCGGTGTTGCCATGGGTAACGCCGTCGAAGAGGTTAAGGCTGTAGCCCAGATGGTGACCGCCGATAACAACGAAGATGGCATTGCGGTGACGCTGGATAAGCTGCTGGGTTAGAATCGCCGATTAATGCATGGCTCGGGCGCCTGCTTGCGGGCGTCCTTTTGTTAGGGAGGGTGCCGTGTCCGCATTTCCGTTCGACGCCGTTATCTTTGACATGGACGGCGTCATTGTCGATACCGAGTATTACTACTTGGGCGAGACTGCCGCGTTTGCCAAGGAGCTTGGGCTTAATCTGACTCAAGAGGAGTTGAATGGGCAGGTCGGTACCTCGCATCAGTTCTTCCTGCATATGCTGGTCGATTGGTTTGAGCGCGCCGGTAAGGGGCACTTCACTGGCGAGGAAGCGTTGGCCCGTTGGGACGAGTGGGCGCATAAGCGTCCGCGTGACTATCAGGCTTTGATTAACCCAGGCGCCGTGGATACGATTCGAGAGCTGCCGCGCCGTGGCGTTCGCGTGGCGCTTGCCAGCTCGTCTCCCATGGTTAGCATCGAGGAAGTGCTCAACGCATGCGGGCTGTCTGATGCCTTTGAGTATGTGGTGAGCGGCGAGCAGTTTAAGGAGAGCAAACCCGAGCCCGACATCTACCTGCATGCGCTGGACCTGCTGGGGCTGCCCGCGAATCGCTGCTGCTGCGTTGAGGATTCCGTTCCGGGCATTACCGCGGGTAAGCGAGCCGGCCTGACGGTTATTGCCAAGCGCGAGGAGCGCTTTGGCTTTAGCCAGGATGCCGCGGACAAGATTATCGACCAGCTGCCGGAGCTGCTGGAACTCGCGTAGATTCTGGGCGGCATTGTTGTCACAACAGTGGTTCCGTTGGCATAAGAGAGGGGCGCGCTATGGCATTTAACGTGAGCGCACTGGGGTTTGGCGACAACGTCGTCGACCGCTACGAGCATATTCGCACGATGTATCCGGGTGGCAATGCGGTGAACTTTGCCGTGTATGCCAAGAAATGCGGAGCCGCGCGCTCCGCGTATATGGGCATCTTTGGTAATGACGCTGCTGCCGAGCACGTGATTGCGAGTCTTGAGGATGAGGACGTTGAACTAGCCAAATGCAAGCAGCTCATCGGTGAGAATGGTGCTGCGCGCGTGACCGTCGTTAACGGCGACCGTGTTTTCCTTGGCTCCAATGAGGGTGGCATCCGTGGCGATACTCGCTATGTGCTCGATCGCTTTGACCTTACGTACATGAAGCAGTTCGACGTAGTCCACTCGGGCAACTATTGCTTTACCGAGCGCGAGCTTCCCAAGTTGAAGGCTGCGGGCGTCACGGTCTCTTTTGACTTTTCGGACGACTCCACCGACGAGTACTACGAGCAGATTGCGCCCTACGTCGATTTTGCTTTCTTTAGTGCGGCGGATGCTGCGAGTGAGGACGAGATTCGCGAGCGTCTGGCATGGGTGAAGGGCCTGGGTCCGCGTTTTGTGTCGGCTACGGCGGGCGCCGAGGGCTGCATTGCTTACGACGGCGAGCGTTATTACCGCCAGCTGGCTAAACCGGTAACGGACATGAAGGACACCATGGGGGCGGGCGACTCGTTCCTCACCTCGTTTTTGATGTGCTATCTCGATTCCGCCAAGCGCGGTGAGGATGGCGCCGAGGCCATCGAGCGCGCGCTCGACTTTGCTGCCGGGATTGCCTCGACCGTGTGCGGCATGGAAGGTTCTTGGGGCCACGGAGCGCCGATTTCCGAATAGGCGAGCAGTGCCGGGGAGTCGAATTGTCGACTCCCCGGGACCTCGTGTGCAAAAAACGCCAAATATGAGTACTGTATCCATTCCGGTAACAGTACTCATATTTGGCGTTTTTTGCACACCGAGCTTAGCGAAGGTCAAAAACAGCGTGCGCATTTGCTAAAACTACCGACTCGATGCGCTTTGCGTCACAGTTTTTGAGTGAGGCAATGCGCATCAAGGTCCTTGCGAGCGATCTGATGAGCGACTGCGCGCTTGTTTCTGTGTTTGCCTCCGCCGGCGCATCGGTCTCGAGCAGTAGGCGGTCGAGTGGAATCTGTCGTGCGTATTCGCGACCGCGCTTGGTCGCGAGCATGCGTTCGTTGACGGAAAAATAACAGCCCGCATTACGCGCGCGGGCGAGTTCGTCCGAAGTGCCGCTAAACCAGTGGAAGATGATAGCGGGGGAATCGGGGTTTGGGATGAGTAGTCCATGCGATTCGAGGACGTCCAGTACGGCTCCTGCCGAACGAACGGCGTGAATTGATATCACGCGCCCGGTAAGAGGATGCTGCACGAGCGCATCGCAGAGCCGGTTAAGTGCCTGTATTTGTAGCGGCTCACTTCCAGCAAAGCGCGCGGAAAAGTCGAGTCCGACTTCGCCGATGTAGCACTCTTGGGCAGCAATTTCGCAAAGCAGATTGACTTCGGCAGGACCGCAGCGGCCGTCGGCGAGCCACCAGGGGTGGAGGCCGACGCCGGCGATAATGTTTGGGTAGCGGCTGGCCTGCTTTTTTGCTGCCGTGAAGTCGCGTGGGTCGACCCCGCAATCAAAGACCCCCAGCCCTTTAGCCGCAGTTTCGTCGGCAACAGCATTCGGGTAAGTCATCAAATCAAGATGGCAGTGTGCATCAAATAACCGGGGCTCCATCTCGGCGCACTCCGCTAGTCCAGGCGCTGGCCATCAGCGCGCACGCGCTCGGTGCCGCGCCCGCTGATCTGGCGAATGACCTCGCCGGCAATCATTTGGCCCATGATAGGGGGCATAAAGCTGGCTGTTCCGAGCTCGGTGCGCTCGTGGATGTTGGAAGGGTCGCGGGGCTGGGTCTTAACCGACTCCTCGCAGCTAAACAGCACGTGCAGGCTCTTGATTCCGCGCTTCTTGCATTCTTTGCGCATGATGCGGCTCATGGGGTCACGTACCGTATCGAAAATGTCGGCAAAGCGGAGGCACTCGGGATGGAGCTTGTTGGCCCCGCCCATGGAGCTAACCAAACGAATGTCGTGGTCCTGAGCATATTTGGCAATGGTGAGCTTGGCCGAGATGGTGTCGATGGCGTCGACGACGTAGTCGAGCTTGCCGTCCGTCTGCTCCAAAACGCTCGCGAAGAAATCATCGATGTTGTCGCTCAGCAAGTATTCAGTTCGCTTGATGACGGCAGCGGCGGGATTGATGTCGTGGATCATGGCTTCCATCACGTCAACCTTGCGCTTGCCGACGGTGCTGTGAAAGGCGATGGCCTGGCGATTGATATTGCTGGGCGCGATGATGTCCTTGTCCAGAATGACGAAATGACCGATGCCGCCGCGGGCGAGTGCCTCGCAGCAGTTGGAGCCCACGCCTCCGCAGCCGAGCACTAGCACCGTAGCATCGGCGAGCTTATCGAGTGCCTCGCGGCCCATGATAATCTCGAGCTTGGTGTCGCGTGTCTCGATGGGAGTTGCGGCGGTGGTTTCGGTCATAAATATCCTCCGATGGGGAAGCAGGTCGTGTTTTAGCTATCGCCATTATAGGTAATCGCCCATAGGTTGCGATGGCGTTTGCTTTGATGTGGTTTGAAGCATTGCGATTAGATAGTTAGACAAACATCTAAATATCGAGTATAGTGTGCGCGTCGAGCGAAATACTGAGAGGAGGTCCTATGCCGGGAGAGGGTTTTAAAGCGCTGGCCGATCCTACGCGGCGGCGCATTTTGGAACTGCTGCGCGAGGGCAATTGTACGGCCGGGGAGCTTGCCGGGCATTTTGACATTAGCAAGCCGTCATTGAGCCATCACTTGGCGACGCTCAAAAACGCCGGGTTGGTGACCGACGAGCGCCATGGCCAAAACATCGTTTACAGCTTAAACACCACCGTTATGCAGGACTTGATCGGCTGGTTTATGGGCTTTACAAACACGGAAGGTGATAAGGATGAATAACGAAAACAAGGGCATTCACCCCACGGGGGTATCGTCGCGCGTGTGGATTGCGCTGGTCGCTCTGTGCGTCGCCAATGTCGTAGCGCACCTCATGGTGATGCCAAGCTTGCCGGCGCAGATTCCCACGCACTGGGGCGCGAACGGCGCCGTCGACGGTTGGGGTCCTAGCTGGATGGCCTCCGCGCTCGGCGTGCTGCCTCTGGCGCTTCTCGCAATGTTCTGCGTGGTGCCGCGCATCGATCCCAAAGGTGAGGCATATCGAACCTCGGGCAAGTTCTATCAGGGCTTCGTAATCGCCTTCACCTTGTTCATGTGTGCCATAAGCTGGCTGGGAGAGCTTACGGTCTGGGGCGTGGTGCCGGCGGTCGGTTCGGTTAACGTGCTGATTTCCGGTGTTGTCGGTTTGCTGTTCATCGGCGTAGGCAACTACTTGCCGCGTGTGAAGCAGAACTATACGCTCGGTATCAAGACACCTTGGGCGCTCGCCGATCCTGAGAACTGGCGCCGTACGCAGCGTTTTGGCGGCGCCTGCTTTATGGTGCTGGGTATTGGCCTGATTGTGATGGGCGTGGCGGGCAGCGTGCTTTCGAGTGAAGTCGTCGCCGCGGTGATTGCGGTTCTGGCGTTTGGTTCGGTCGGAGCCGTCTACGCCTACTCGTATCTGCTGTGGCGCAAATCTCAGCGGGCTGTTCGTTAAGGTTGCGGAAAACTAGCGTACGCAGTTCATGGTATGTTCTGGGGGATTTTTCCCAGGTAGTATTAGGGGGTATGGGCAACCATGCCCCTTTTTCGTTAAGTTTCAGAGCTAGTTTTCTCATTTCGTTTCCACTAAAGCGAATCAAGAATAGGGAAACAACAGGTAGAAAGGATAAAACAGACAAATGGCGGAGTTTATCTACCAGATGTATCAGGCTCGCAAGGCCCATGGCGACAAGGTAATCCTTGACGACGTGACCCTGAGCTTCTACCCCGGTGCCAAGATCGGCGTCGTGGGCCCCAACGGTATGGGCAAGTCGACCCTGCTCAAGATCATGGCCGGCATCGAGGAGGTCTCCAACGGCGATGCCAGGCTTACCCCCGGCTACACCGTGGGCATCCTGCAGCAGGAGCCGCCGCTCGACGACGACAAGACCGTCATCGAGAACGTGCGCATGGCGTTTGGCGACATGATCGCCAAGGTCGATCGCTTCAATAAGATCGGCGAGGAGATGTGCGACCCGGATTGCGACATGGACGCCCTCATGGCCGAGATGGGCAAGCTCCAGGACGAGATCGACGCCGCCGATGGCTGGGATATCGATTCCAAGCTCGGCCAGGCCATGGACGCTCTGCAGCTGCCCGATTCCGACATGCCGGTCAACGTGCTCTCTGGCGGCGAGCGCCGTCGCGTGGCCCTGTGCAAGCTGCTGCTCGAGGCTCCTGACCTGCTGCTGCTCGACGAGCCCACGAACCACCTGGACGCCGAGTCGATCCTGTGGCTCGAGCACTTCCTGCATAACTACCAGGGCGCCGTTCTGGCCGTCACGCACGACCGCTACTTCCTGGATAACGTTGCCGAGTGGATTTGCGAGGTCGACCGCGGTCACCTTTATCCCTACAAGGGCAACTATTCCACGTATCTGGAGACTAAGGCCGCCCGTATCGAGGCTCAGGGAAACCGCGACGCCAAGCTCGCCAAGCGCATGGAAGCCGAGCTCGAGTGGGTACGCAGCTCGCCCAAGGCTCGCCAGGCCAAGAACAAGGCCCGTCTGGCTCGCTACGAGGAGATGGAGGCCGAGGCCCGCGCAAGCCAGAAGCTCGACTGGACCGACATCCGCATCCCTGTGGGCCCGCGTCTGGGCAACAAGGTGCTCGAGGCCCATCATCTGCACAAGGAGTTCGATGGCCGCGTGCTCATCGATGACCTTTCGTTCACCCTGCCGCGCAACGGCATCGTGGGCGTGATCGGTCCCAACGGCGTGGGCAAGACCGCACTGTTCAAGACGATTGTGGGTCTGGAGCCGCTGACTTCGGGCGAGCTCGAGGTGGGCGAGACCGTCAAGATCTCTTACGTCGACCAGAACCGTTCCGGCATCGACCCCGACAAGAACCTATGGGAGGTCGTCTCGGACGGCCTGGACCACATGATGGTCGGCGAGACCGAGGTTCCGAGCCGCGCTTATGTGGCGAGCTTTGGCTTTAAGGGCCAGGACCAGCAGAAGCGCGCTGGCGTGCTCTCCGGCGGCGAGCGCAACCGTCTGAACCTGGCGCTCACGCTCAAGCAGGGCGGTAACCTGCTGCTCCTCGACGAGCCCACGAACGACCTCGACGTCGAGACGCTGTCCTCGCTCGAAGCGGCGCTGCTCGAGTTCCCGGGCTGCTCGGTGGTCATTAGCCACGATCGTATGTTCCTGGACCGCGTTGCCACGCACATCCTGGCGTGGGAGGGCACCGACGAGAACCCGGGCAACTGGTATTGGTTTGAGGGTAACTTCGAGGCCTATCAGGCCAACCGCATCGAGCGCCTGGGCGAGGACGCAGCCCAGCCGCATCGTATCCACAGGAAACTTACCAGGGACTAGTTTGATGTGGCAAAGGGACAGCCCCTTTGTCACACGAACTTATGCTCAACCTGGGAAAATAAAAAAACGCGGCGAACGTTTTTGTGACGTTCGCCGCGTCTTGCTATTCGTTGGATTCTTCAACCTTGTCGACGGTCCAGGTGGCTCCGAGGCCTCCGGTGGTGTTGCGGCGGATGCGCACGGTGACTTCGTGGCGCTCGCCGGCCTGCGTGTAGCGCAGGGGGAAGATTGCGCGGTTTCGCGCGGCCTCGATGGTGCCGCGTTCGCGGGCGATCCAGTAGTACTCGCCGACGATGCCGAGCGTGTCGGCGCCGTAGGGGAGATAGGTCGACAGCTGGTGTAGCAACGGGCCGGGGCAGAAGACCTCGGTTGCGAAATCGACGGGGAAGTCCTCGGGGATGGTCGGTGCTGTGGGTGCGGGGGCCGGTGCTGCTGCGGGTACCGAAGCCGGTACCGGTGCGGGAATTTGGTCATAGACAGGTGCGGATGCGGACTCGATGACGGGTGCAGACTCGGGCGCCGGTTCTGGCTTAACTGCGGAATCTGTCGGTTCCACGGAGACGGATGTGTCTTCAGTCTCGGTTTTGGCGTCGGCTTGCGGGGCGTCCTCTGCCTCGACAGACGGCTTTGTCTCGACCGGCGTGGATGCCATGGTGGTGATGCCGGCGTTGGCGTTCTCGGGGTCATAGACGACCGTGAGCGAGATAGCGGGCTGCGGTGCCTCGGGCTCCGATGCCGCCTCGGTAGCGTCCTGTTCTGCGAGTTCTTCGGGCTGATCGTCCTCGGCCTCGTTGCCAAAGACATCGCTGTTTTGGAGCGCAGGCGTCTCGGGTTGGTCAGCGGCTTCTTCGGTTGTCGACTTGGGCGCTTCGTTGAGCTCCACAGTTGCTTCCTGCTCGGATATGACTTCGGGATCGGTCGTGGCGGCGATTTCGGGTTCGGCTTCTGCTGCTGCCTCAATAGCGACTTCGATCTCTGCCTCGGGCTCGGGCTTCGGCACAGCTTCAACCACGGGCTCGGGCTCAGGACGCTTAACGTGCTTGGGGCGCACGGCCTTCAGGTCCTTCTCGCCGCGCTTTTTCTTTTTGTAGGACTGCTTGGCGCCCTTGGTGGCCTTGGGCTTGTCCTCGCCCTTGGCAAGGGCGGCATCCCAGGCATCGTTGGCGATGACAGTGGCATACAGGCGACCGCCCTTAAAGACGGTCAGCTTAATACAGTCGTCGAGTTCCTCGAGCAGCTCGCGCGTGGACTCGAAGCCCAGGTCATAAGCAGTCATATCGCCAGCGGCGAGCGCCTCCTCGACCTGCGTCATAAACGTTTGCTTGCCGCATCCAATCGCATCGCGCAGCAGGCGATACAGATAGATGTGGTTGCCCAGCGAAAGCGTGGGCTTAACTATTGTCTTGCTCATGGCAAATCTCCTCTTTACACATGTAAAGCATCTTACCATCGCATGGCGCTCGCCATGACGGCGCCCAAGGCAAACGGGCGCGACCGTTGCCGGTTCGCGCCCGTTGTACAGGTCGGTTATCTGTGAGAGGCAAATGTGCTTAGTTGCCCGATGCCGTGCCTTGGCTCGAGTTGCCAGATGCCGTGCCGGACGCGGTTCCGCTCGAGCTGTTCGAGCTGTTGGTGTTACTGCTGTCTGTTGTGCCCGTTTCCGAAGTGGTGTCGCTCGTCTGGTCGCCCGTGCTCGACTGCGAACCGTCAGCCGTTTGGCTTGAGTTGGTCGTGCCGGACGGCGAGCTACTGTTGGCCGTAGAGGAATCGGTGCCCTGCGATTGGTTTTGGGTGTTCGAGGACGAATTGGCAGAGGCAGAGCTGTCTTGCGTGTCGTCCGTCTGTGCCTGCTGATCCTGCGACTGGGTGTTGCCATTTGCATCGCTCTCGGTCGTGCGCGACGACAGGATTGGCTCGGGACGCTCGCCCAGACCCTCACCGGCAGTGGTGATAAGGATGGCACCGGCGCAGGCGATGACCGCGACGATGGCGATGGCGATCGAGAAGATGATGACCTTCTTTTGCGTCTGGCTGCGTTCTGCCGCCGCCTTGGCGCGCAGGCTGTTGGGGGCGACGCGCGCCGTGGTCGCGCGCCCCGCAATCTGGCGCATCTCCTGCGTGGTCGCGGCTCCGCCCAGGTGCTCCTCGGCATTAAATTCAACGGGCTCGTAGACGCCGGCAGGGTAGTCGACAGCGGCATGCGTGCCTTTGATTGCTTCGGCGCTGGCGGAGATAAAGTGGCGATAGACCTGCGAGGACACAACAGTGATGACTGAGCTCACAGCGGCACCAATTACTGAACCAGCGATGCCGATTTTGGAAGCAAGTGCGACGCTCGTGGCGGCAGCTGCGGCGCCGGCGATGATTTGGGGAATGGAAATGTCGTCGAACAGGCCCTTTTTGGGCGCGATGGCCATGGTCTGTCCGATGGAATGGTTTTCGTGAACGCCGTTGTTGAGCGCGGCCGGTGTCATGACGCGCGTGCGCGGCGCGTCAGTGTACTTGGTTGTCATACGGGGTCCTCCCGGTGTAAATCTGCTTCGTTTCGTGTAGCCATCAGGGTACCCACCAGATGTGAATCGTACGTGACATTTAACAGATACCATCAACTCATCAATTGCTCACCAAGTTGGTGGGATGCGGCTACACCCGGCGGTTGAACTACAATAGGGCTTGCTAATAGTGTTGAATAGCGTCTACGCACGGGAGCATTCTTATGAATCTTCACCTTTCTCAGTCTGATGGCTTTTTGCGTGTGGCGGCGGCGTCGCCGCAGATTCGCGTGGCCGATGTCGAGGGCAATGCCGAGGTTGCGCTGGCGGCTGTTCGCGATGCTGCCGGGCGTGGCGTTCGCGCGCTGGTGTTGCCCGAGCTTAACCTAACCGGCTATACCGCGGCCGACCTGTTCCATAACCGCACGCTGCTGCATGCCTGTGAGGCGGCGCTTGTGCGCATCCTCGACGAGACGCGTGACCTGCCGATCGTCTTTACCGTTGGCTTGCCCGTTGCGGTGGCAGAAAACATCTACAACTGCGCCGCCGTGTGCTGCGCGGGCGAGCTTTTGGGCCTCACGGCCAAGAAGCATCTGCCCAACTATGGCGAGTTCTACGAGCGCCGCTGGTTTGCTCCGGCGCCCGCAGATCCTGTATGGGTCGAGTTTGCCGGTCAGGGTCCGGTTCCGCTGGGTTCGGGGCTTGTCTACCGCTGCTGTGATGAGGGCGCCGAGGACCTGGTGCTGGGCGTTGAGGTCTGTGAGGACCTGTGGGTGCCGGCGCCCCCTTCGACCGAGATGGCGCTTGCCGGTGCGACGGTGATTCTCAACTCGTCGGCTTCGGACGAAATCATCGGTAAGGCTGACTACCGCCGCAGCCTCATATCCAACCAGAGCGCGCGCCTGTACTGTGCCTATGCCTACGCGGATGCGAGTGAGGGCGAGTCCACGACCGACATGGTCTTTGCGGGCGAGAACCTCGTCTACGAAAACGGCTCCAAGCTCGCCGCGACCAAACTGCTTACCTGTGATATGGCCATCGCCGACGTTGACCTTGACCGCCTGGTTGCCGAGCGCCGTCGCTCGACGACGTGGACGCGCGCGGACGATGCGCCGGAGGCCACGACCGTTGAGTTCTCTTTTGAGGGCGTGCTGACAGACGAACCTGTCCTGCGCGATGCACTCGGCATCGACCGTGTCTTCCCCCGCGCGCCCTTTGTGCCGGCCGACCATGGTGACCTGGCCGAGCGTTGCGAGACCATCCTCGACCTGCAGACCGCCGGCCTCAAGACCCGCCTGGCCCATACGGGCACCAAGGCTGCAGTCATCGGTCTTTCGGGCGGCCTGGACTCCACGCTGGCACTGCTTGTGACCGTGCGCGCCTTCGATGCACTGGGGCTGCCGCGCACCGGTATCACGGCCGTGTCCATGCCCGGCTTTGGCACGACGCATCGCACCAAGTCGAATGCCGAGTCGCTCGCTCGCGACCTTGGCGTGAGCTTCCGCGAGGTTTCGATCCACGCGGCCGTGGAGCAGCACTTCAAGGACATTGAGCACGATCCGGCCGTGCAGGACGTGACCTACGAGAACAGCCAGGCCCGCGAGCGCACGCAGATTCTGATGGATCTGGCCAACCAGGCTGGCGGTTTTGTCATCGGCACGGGCGACCTGTCGGAGCTGGCGCTCGGTTGGGCTACCTATAACGGCGACCACATGAGCATGTACGCCGTCAACGCGAGCGTGCCCAAGACGCTTGTGCGCCATCTGGTGCGCTATGCGGCCGATGTCTTTGGCGGGCGTATTGCCGAGGTCTTGCTCGATATCCTCGATACGCCGGTGTCCCCCGAGCTCCTGCCGCCCACGGGCGACGGCGAGATTGCGCAGAAGACTGAGGACCTGGTGGGCCCGTACGAGCTGCACGACTACTTCCTCTACTACCTGCTGCGTTTTGGCTTTGAGCCGGGCAAGATCTACCGCATGGCGCTCAAGAGCTTCGAGGGCGTCTACGACGTCAAGACCATTCACACGTGGCTACGCACGTTCTACCGTCGCTTCTTTGCCCAGCAGTTTAAGCGCAGCTGCCTGCCCGATGGCCCCAAGGTGGGCTCGGTCACGCTCAGCCCGCGCGGCGATTGGCGCATGCCGAGTGACGCCAGCTCGCGCCTGTGGCTCGCCCAGATTGACGCGCTCAATCCGATGGACTAAGGTTGCCAAATTGAACCAAAACAGCGGGTGCAAGCGTTACACTTTTGCAATCTGATGGCCCGTATCGCGCGGCGCTCTTGTCGGAGCGCCGCGTTTTTCATATCGAAAGGTGGCACCATGCAGGCATCGCAGCGTCTCGACCGCTTTGGCGCGGAGGTCTTCGCCTCGCTCAACAACAAACTGCTTGCGCTGAAGGCTCAGGGCAAGACCATTTACAACATGAGCGTGGGCACGCCCGACTTTAAGCCGTACGACCACGTGGTCGAGGCGCTCACGCAAGCGGCCCAGGACCCCGAGATGTGGAAGTATGCCCTGCGCGACCTGCCCGAACTCAAGCAAGCCGTGTGCGATTACTATGAGCGCCGCTTTGACGTTTCGGGCATTACGCCGTCTATGGTGCAGTCGTGCAACGGCACGCAGGAGGGCGTGGGCCATTTGGGCCTGGCCCTGCTCGATCCGGGTGACACCATTTTGGTTCCCGATCCGTGCTACCCGGTCTTTGAGGCGGGCGCCAAGATCGCCGATGCCAAGCTCGAGTACTATCCGTTGGTCGCCGAGCATAATTACCTGCCCTATGTGGCGGGCATCGATCCCGAGGTGGCCGATCGCGCCAAGTACATGATCGTGTCGCTGCCCGCGAACCCGGTCGGCTCGGTGGGCACGCCCGAGGTCTATGAGGAGATCATCGCTTTCGCCCGCGAGCACGACCTGCTCATCGTCCATGACAACGCGTACTCCGACATCGTGTTCGACGGCGAGCCGGGCGGAAGCTTCTTGCAGTATCCTGGTGCGCTTGAGGTGGGCGTGGAGTTCTTCTCGCTCTCCAAGTCGTTTAACGTTACCGGTGCGCGTATCGGCTTTTTGGTCGGCCGCGAGGACGTGGTCTCTGCCTTTGCCAAGCTGCGCGGCCAGATCGACTTTGGTATGTTCTTCCCGATCCAGAAGGCTGCTATCGCCTGCCTGAACGGTCCGCGCGATGAGGTCGAGGCACAGCGTCTGAAGTACCAGGAGCGCCGCGATGCCCTGTGCGACGGTCTTGAGGGCCTGGGCTGGGAGCGTCCCAACGCGCATGGCTCTATGTTTGTGTGGGCCAAGCTTCCCGGTGGTCGCACCGATTCCATGGCGTTTTGCGAGGAGCTCATGGAGAAGGCCGGCGTTGTGGTGACGCCGGGCGCGAGCTTTGGTCCTTCGGGCGAGGGGCACGTGCGCATGGCGCTGGTCTTGCCGCCCGACCAGATTGCTTTGGCTGTCGAGGCCATTCGCGAGGCGGGCCTGTATTAGAAAGGTATTTCGGCTCGTCAATAGCTCGAAACCGATTTCGTGCAGTTATTTTACGATTTCTGCAAACAATTTCGGTAAACGGTCGATTTTTGGCTGCGAATAGGAGCATAATCAAAGTCCCGATTGGATGTATTGGGATTACGGCAAGCCGCTCGGGTCGTTCCCGGGCGGCTTGCTTGTGGAGAGAGATGGGAGTTTCTAATGGTTAACGAGAAGAAGGTCGCTATTGTCGGCTGCGGTTTCGTTGGTTCGTCTTCGGCGTTCGCGCTGATGCAGAGTGGTCTGTTCTCCGAGATGGTCCTCATCGACGTGGACAAGAACCGCGCCGAGGGTGAGGCCCTGGATATCGCGCACGGCATGACGTTTGCCGAGCCGATGAAGATCTACGCCGGCGATTATTCCGATGTCGCCGACGCCGCCATGATCGTCGTCACCGCTGGCGCTGCCCAGAAGCCCGGTGAGACTCGCCTGGACCTGGTCAACAAGAACGTCAGCATCTTTAAGTCCATTATCCCCGAGATTAAGAAGTCCGGCTTCGACGGCATTCTGCTCATCGTCTCCAACCCGGTCGATGTTCTGACCTACGCCGCCATCAAGATGTCCGGCCTGCCCGAGGGCCATGTCATCGGCTCCGGCACCGTGCTCGACACTGGCCGTCTGCAGCAGATGCTTGGTGCCCACGTCGAGGTCGACCCGCGCGATGTCCAGGCCTATGTCATGGGTGAGCACGGCGACTCTGAGTTTGTCGCTTGGTCCAGCGCCCAGGTTGCCGGCGTGCCGCTGAACACTTTCTGCGAGCTTCACGGTCATCTGGAGCATGAGGCTGCCGAGAAGCGCATCGCCGAGGACGTCAAGAACTCCGCCTACACCATCATCGAGAAGAAGCACGCCACCTACTATGGCGTCGCCATGGCCGTCAAGCGCATCTGCACCGCCGTCATGCGCGATGAGCAGACCGTTCTGCCCGTCTCCTCGCTCATGGTGGGCGAGTATGGCCTGTCCGATCTTGCCATCTCCATGCCGACGGTCGTTGGCCGCGACGGCGTCGTCTGTCGCGTCCCCGTGCCGCTGAACGATGACGAGCAGCATGAGCTCACCGCCTCCGCCAAGGCCCTCAAGGACATCATCGACAGCGTCGACTTCTCCTGCTAAATCAAGCTCGCTAGAGCGAAAAGCTACAATGAAGGCGTCCGGGTCCACACGGCCCGGGCGCCTTTTTGGTGCAAAGTAACCTGACCCCAATGCACCATAGTTGATGGGAGGGCCATGTCGGATTCGCCTAATTTTTTGACATATGCCCAGACGGTGTTTGATCCGTTTGAGGAGCGGTCGTTCTGCGCGGTGGATAGCCTGGTCTTTGCGTGGTTGTCCTATTTACGTTTGCCGGGTGATATGGCGGAGCTGACGAACTGGCAGGGCCTAGACGTACGCGAACTGCTGCGTGCCGAGTGCTACCGGGACATGATTGACGACTTGTGGGATCCAGAGGGGAGCAGGGCCTTGTTGGAGGCCGTGGCAGCAAGCCCTCGCTACCGTGGCGTGCACGTTTGCGGCTATCGTGCCGTGAGCGATGTGGTGGCGACAGAGCAGTTTGCAGCCATGGCGTTCCGGTTTCCGGCGGGGTTTAGCTATCTTTCCTTCCGGGGGACCGACAGTACGATTGTGGGCTGGAAAGAGGACTTTAACATGGCGTTCCGGTGTCCTGTGCCGGCCCAGGAATCCGCGGCGCGCTATGTGGACGAGGCGGCGGATGCGATTGACGGGCCGCTTTTGTGCGGAGGTCATTCCAAGGGTGGAAACCTTGCGGTGTACGGTGCGGCGATGTGCTCCGATGTCGCCCGTGAGCGAATCGAACGGGTGTATTCCCATGATGGTCCTGGCTTCGTCGAGGAGTTTCTGAACGGCAACGCCTTTGCCGATCTTTCCGGCCGCATCGATAAGACGCTACCTCGGTCGTCGATCTTTGGCATGATGTTCGAGACACAGGAGGACTATGCCATCGTTGAGAGCACCGAGTTCAGCCTGCTGCAGCACAATCCCTTTAGCTGGGTGGTTGATGGTCGCGACTTCGTGTACTGTGAGCGCCTGTCCGCCGGTGCTCGATACGTTGATGGCTCCATTCGCGAGATGCTGCTTGCAGTGTCGCCTAGCGAGCGCGAGCGTTTTGTAGATGCGTTGTTCTCCGTGTTTGAGGCTACGGGTGCTGAGCGGTTTGCGGATATCGCCGGGAATCTGCGCGAGAGCCTGCCCGTGATGCTCCAGGCTGCGCAAGGCTTTGACGAGGATACGCGACGCTTTGTCTCGCAGACCATCGTGGCAATCCTTAAATGCGCACTGCTGCCCAAACGACCCCAGATCGACATGCCCGCTGCCGGCAAGAGTTTGGCAGAACAGCTCGAGGCTTGGCAGTCCGAGCTCCTGCGCTAACCATTGGTGCAAAGCAACCTGTCCCCGATGCACCAAGCTTCGATGCGCCTGGGGCGGGCTCGACCGCTATACTGGTTCGTGCCGAAATCGATCTAGAACGGAATGCCGTATATGAAAATCAATCACGCGATTCTGCATATCCTGGACTTTGACTCTGCCGTCAACGTTATGAGCCAGCGCGAGCTCGATATCGAGAGCCGTACCGTGCGCAACTTCGTGACCACGCATCTGCGCCGCGCACGTACCTCGGCCGACAATAAACGCGCCACGTTTGCCGAGAACTCTGCGTTTGGCGGCGAGCTCAAGGGCTATTTCTTTGGCGAGCGCGAGTTCGTGGACCTGTCGCAGCAGATTGCGGAGTTTATCTCCTCCGAGCTCACCAAAGCCGAGAAAGCCGAGTCAACCGACGTGCTCGTGGCCGATTTTGACGACGATGAGGATGCCCGCTGGTTTGCCGTGATGCTGCTGGGCTCCAAGCAGGCTTTTATGCACGAAGTGGGCCGCGAGGAGGGGGAGGTGCGCAACGACATCGCGCGCCACTACGCCATTCTGCCGAACCCCTCGCAAAAGGTGCCGAGCTATGCCATCGTGCGTGCGAGCACCATGGAGATCGGTTACGTGGACAAGAAGCGCAAGATTGCCGGTGAGGACCGTATGCTTATCCCCGATGGCCTGCTGCAGTGCGACACGGGCGTATCAGGCAAGGAGGTCATCGACACCGTGACGCGTGTGGTCGAGGAAGTCGCCGAGGAGCACGGTGCCAATACGGCCGTGGCGCTCGCCAAGGTTAAGGCTGCCGTCGCCGAGAAAGTCGAGGATGACGAGGAGCTGCCGCCCTGGGATATCGTCGATGAGGTCTTTGAGGACGAACCGGTTATCAAGGAGAGCGTGCGCGCGGCACTGACTGAGGAGAAGGTGCCTGAGCGTGTGCCCGTGGAGCGCAAGCAGGTCGAACGCGCGGCCGTGCGCAACCACAAGATTCGTACCGATACGGGCATCGAGATCAGCTTTCCGGCCGAGATGGGCTCGAACTCCGAGTACATCGAGTTCGTCAACGAGCCCAACGGCCTCATTTCCATCGAACTCAAAAACATCGGCAGCATCGAGAATCGATAAGTTGCGTTACGCCTGCAGCGAGAAAGCGAAGGCCGAAGCCTCGGATGAGGGCTTCGGCCTTTTTACTTGGGGCTTAATTTCGCTACTGGTTGAGCATAAGTCAGCGAAAACGCCCCAGAGCGAGCAAGGTGACGTGAAAGAGGAGGGCATTGACCTTTTGGTCATGCCCGACGACTGAACGTCAGATTGCCGCTCTGGGGCGTTTGCAGCGTCGGCTAGTTACGCGGTTTGGTAAAACCGCGTAACCCTACAGTTGACGTAAGCCCTCTTCCAGGCCGGTCTTGCTGTCGGTCTTCTCGTCGCGCATCTTGATGACGCGGGCGGGGACACCGGCCACGACGGCGCCGGCGGGGACGTCCTCGACGCACACGGCGCCGGCGGCAACGACGGCGCCCTTGCCTACGTGCACGCCCTCCAGGACCACGGCGTTGGCGCCGATCATGACATCGTCCTCGATGATGACGGGCGTGGCGCTTGCGGGTTCAACGACGCCTGCCAACACGGTTCCAGCGCCGATGTGGCAGTTCTTGCCCACGGTGGCGCGGCCGCCCAGCACGGCGCCCATGTCGATCATGGAGCCCTCACCGATGACGGAGCCGATATTGATGATGGCACCCATCATGATGACGGCGCGATCGCCGATCTCGACGCGGTCACGGATGATCGCGCCCGGCTCGATGCGGGCGTTGATGCCCTTAAGGTCGAGCATGGGCACGGCGGAGTTGCGGCAATCGTTCTCCACATCGTAGTAATCGATGGAATCGGCATTGGCATCAAGGATGGCTTTGAGCTCATCCCAGTCACCAAAGACGGTCTTGCCACGACGACCGCCGTAGACGTGCGCATTGCCCCACTGGACCTTCATGCCGGGCTTCTCGCGCACGTACAGTTTGACGGGCGTCTTTTTGGGCGCTGTGGCGATGTAGTTGATAATCTCCTGGGCATCCATCTCGGCTGCATTGCTCATTTGCTGTCTCTCCTTTGGGTGGATCCGGTTGATACCTGGTTAGGCAAACATGACCTGGTCGAACGTATAGAAGCCGTGCTCGCGGGTGACGAGCTTCTGCGCGGCTGCCAGGGCGCCGTTGACGAAGATCTGACGGCTTGCGGCGCGATGCGTGAGCGTGACTTCTTCGTCCTGGCCAAAGAAACTCACTTCGTGCACGCCGGCGACAGTGCCACCGCGCAGCGAGTGCATGCCGATCTCCTTGGGGTCGCGCGCTCCGCACATGCCCTCGCGGCCATAGACGGGGTGGTAGCCTGCCTCGGGCTCGGTTTCGACTACGGCATCGAGCAGCAATTTGGCAGTGCCGCTGGGGGCATCGACCTTTTGGTTATGGTGCGTCTCGACGATTTCGCAGTCAAAGCCGGGCAGCTCGCGTGTGGCCTGTGCTACCAGATGACGCAGGGCTGCGATACCGATGGAGTAATTGCCGGAGTGCATGACGCGGGCGTTCTGACCCAGCTCGCGCAGGCGATCCATCTGCTCGGGTGTGTAGCCTGTAGTGCCCGAGACCAACGCCGCGCCCGTGCACTCGACATAGGCGACGACGGCATCGAAGGTCACGACGTTCGAGAAGTCGATGATGACGTCGGCTGCCGGGGCGCTCTCGAGCTCGGACAAGTCGAAGCCGATGTGGGCCACGATATCAAAAACGGGCTGCCCGGCGGCGTCGACAATGCCTTCGGCGGTAGTGCGGATGAGCGAGCCCATGCGGCCCGTTCCCATAATGACGGTCTTAATCAAGCAGACCAGCTCCCTTCAGAGCATCGGTAAGTGCGGCTCGCGTGTCGTTGGCCATGGGGCACAGCGGCATGCGGTAGTTTGCCTCGATCATACCCATCTGGGCGAGCGCTTCCTTAACTGGGATGGGGTTGACCTCGCTAAAGAGGGCATTGATGAGCGGCTGGCCGGCAATCTGGATATCGCGGGCGCGCGCTACGTCGCCGTCCAGATAGGCGCGGCACATGTCATGCACGAGCTGCGGCTGAACATCTGCCCACACGCTGATGGTGCCTGAGGCGCCTAGGCTCATGAGCGGAACGGTGAGTGCGTCCTCGCCCGAGTACATGCGGAAGTCATCGGACAGCAGGTGGGCGATCTTGGCTGCGTAGGCGATGTTGCCCGAGGCCTCCTTGATGCCCATGATGTTGGGGTGCGCGGCCAAGCGCTCCACGTTGTGCACGCTGATGCCGCAGCCGCAGCGGCCGGGGATGTTGTACAGGATGCAGGGGATGTCCACGGCGTCGGCCACGGTCTTAAAGTGCTGGTAGATGCCCTCTTCGTTGGACTTGTTGTAGTAGGGGGTAATGAGCAGCAGGCCGTCGGCGCCCAGTCCCTGATAGGTGAGCGACTTGGTGAGCATGGTCTGCGTGGAGTTGGAGCCCGAGCCGGCAATGACGGGGACGCGTCCTGCAACCTGCTTGACCACTGCGGCGACAACGGAGTTGTCCTCGTCGTCGGTCATCGTGGCGCTCTCGCCGGTGGTGCCCAGGGTGAGGATGGCATCGGTGCCATTTTGCAGGTGGAAATCGATAAGGCGCTCGAGCGCGTCAAAGTCGACACTGCCGTCCTTTTTAAACGGCGTGACAAGGGCGACGATTGAACCCTCGAGATTGCGGATGTCCATGTTCTTCTCCTTCGCTTCCGCGATCTGGATGCGTTTGTTCCACTGAGCGGCGACGGCCAGGCGCTCGTCCTGAGCGCGGCGGCGGGCACTTTCGGCGCGCGACTTGGCCAGCAACTCTCGGCCGCACGGCAGCACGTCGAGCGTGGCAAAGTAATCGACCGGGCGCTCGGCGCGGCGGATGAGGTCGGCCGAGCCATCGGGGCGCAGCAGCACCTCGGCGGAGCGCAGACGGCCGTTGTAGTTGTAGCCCATGGAGTAGCCATGCGCGCCGGTATCGTGGATCACGAGCAGGTCGCCCATGTCGATATACGGCAGCGAGCGGTCGATGGCGAACTTATCGTTGTTCTCGCACAAGTTGCCCGTGATGTCATACGTGTTCGTGACCGGTGCTGCGGTCTTGTCGGCGCCACCCGGCTGTCCCATCACCGTAATGTGGTGGTAGGCACCATACATAGCGGGACGAATGAGGTCGACGGCGCTTGCGTCCACGCCGATATAGTCCTTGTAGATCTGCTTTTCGTGGATGGCCTTGGTCACCAGGCAGCCGTAGGGGCCCATCATAAAGCGACCCATCTCGGTGCAAATCGCCACATCGCCCATGCCGGCGGGAACCAGGATCTCGTCGTAGGCCGCGTGTACGCCCTCGCCGATGGCACGGATGTCGTTAGCCTGCTGCTCGGGCAGGTAGGGGATACCCACACCGCCGGACAGATTGATAAAGGCGACATGTGCGCCCGTTTCACGCTCCAGGCGCACGGCAAGTTCAAAGAGGATGCGTGCGAGCTTGGGATAGTAGTCGTTAGTGACGGTATTACTGGCAAGGAAGGCATGGATGCCAAAATTCTCGGCGCCCTTGGCCTTGAGCATGCGGAAAGCCTCGAAGAGCTGCTCGGTGGTCATGCCGTACTTGGAGTCGCCCGGGTTGTCCATGATGCCGTTGGAGAGCTGGAACAGGCCGCCCGGGTTAAAACGGCAGCTTACCGTCTTGGGGATGGGGCCCGCGACGCGCTCAAAGAACTCGATGTGGCTTATGTCGTCAAAGTTGACGATGGCGCCCAGTTTATCTGCAAGGGCAAAGTCCGCCGCCGGCGTGTCGTTGGACGAGAACATGATGTCGTGGCCGGTGATACCCAGCGAGCGGGCGATCATGAGCTCGGTATAGCTCGAACAATCGCAGCCGCAGCCGTATTCGTTGAGGATGGAGATGAGCGCCGGGTTGGGGTTGGCCTTGACGGCAAAGTATTCCTTAAAGCCCGGGTTCCATGCGAAGGCGTCGCGCACCTCTTGCATGTTGCGGCGGATGCCCGCCTCGTCATATAGATGAAACGGCGTGGGGAACTGCTCGATGATATGCTCGAGCGTCTCCTTGTCCACAAACGGCTGCTTGGCCGCATATGCCTCGTTGGGGGTTAATGCCATGTCCCGTAAACCTCGCTATCCAGACGGCGCCATCTGCGCATCGAATCCGCATAGCGTGGACCCAATGTCCGGATAGCGCTCCCGCATTGCTGCAGACAGTCCTGCGGGTGTTTCCCGCAGGCCCACCAGGTTGTTCGTGCCCGAAAAGCCCAGTTCGGCGGGTTTCGCCTCCCCACGGGGTCAAAGCCTGCCGGCTCACCCGCGGTTCTTCGTGCCCGCGCCTCTATCAAGTGGTAACGACCCTATCACGTTGCACTTTACCAAACAAGAGTATTCGTATATAACGTTTAAAAAATGCAGGGATATGCTGGAAATAAGGGTGTAGCAATCTTGCGGCACAATAGATGGCAGCCGACGCGCAGCTACGAAAGGAACCAATATGGCCGAGCTCCAAGAACTCCGTCGCTACCGCCGCGACTTGCACAGGATCCCGGAGCTCGACTTCGATCTTCCGCAGACGATCGCCTATATCGAGGGCGTGTTGGCACCGCTCACCTGCGAGGTGACCCATCCGTGCCCCAGCTGCGTCTGCGCTTTCTTCGACGCTGGCGTTGGCGCCGCGCATGCCACGGCGATTCGCGCCGATATGGATGCGCTGCCCATTGCCGAGGCAACGGGGGCAGCGTTCGCTTCGACCCATCCCGGCAAGATGCATGCTTGCGGGCACGATGGACACATGGCCATGGCGCTTTCGGCGGCAACCTTTGTCGACCGTACGATCCGTGAGCAGCCGGGCGCCATTAAGCGCAATGTGCTCTTTGTGTTTCAGCCGGCCGAGGAGACGACTGGTGGTGCCAAGACGGTGTGCGAGAGCGGCGTGTTCGAGCGCTACGGGGTGGATCGCATCTTCGGCTTCCACGTGTGGCCCGATCTGCCCGCCGGCACGTTGGCGAGCTGCTCCGGTCCGTTGCTGGCGCGTTCGAGTGAGACACACATTCATATCCATGGCACGAGCATCCATATCGCTAAGACCTATGGCGTTCCGGTCGAGGAGTCGCACGATGCGGCGCTGGCGGCTGCCAAGTTCTTGGTTTCCGAGCGCGAGCTCATGGACGAGTTGGGTGTCGACGAGCCCTGCATTGGTAAGTTCGGCCTGCTGCAGGCCGGCACCGTCTGCAATGCGGTGGCGGGGGAGGCCCATGTTGCCGGCAGCCTACGTGTGTTTACGGACGACATGTTCGACCGCGCGCGCGAGGGCGTGCGCCGCGTGCTGGACGATGCCTGCGTCGCAACGGGCTGCACATATGACCTCGATTTTGCCGAGGGCTATCCGCCGGTCGATAACGACCCCGAGCTGTTCGCCCACATTGCGCCTGTCTTGTCCGAGCTGCAACTCGTGGATGAGCCTTTGCTGATTGCCGAGGACTTCGCTTTCTATCAGCGCCATCTGCCAGGTGTGTTCTTCCTCCTGGGTACGGGCGTGCCGGAGGGACAAGATAATCCGATCGATTCGGATGGCTGTCCCGCCTATGCCACGAGCGCCCTTCACACTGATACCATGCTCTTTGACGAGGAAATCCTACTCAAAGGCCTCGATGTCTACAAACGATTGCTTGGCTTGGAGTGACGATGGAACGACGCCGACAGTCTGCCGTATATAGTCCGGGTGGATGCGGATGCGGTTTGCTGCTGCTTCCGGTCATCGCTGTGAGCATTGGCGTGATGTTTGTGTTTGCTGGGCTGGCTGCGGCGGCACTCGTACTGTTTATCACCGCCATCGGCGTGACGGTCTGGCTGTGCCGTTCTCGCGAGCAGCGCCGCGCCGACGGTAAGACCAATGTCGGCTGGGTCGTCTTCCTGATCATTGCGTACCTATTGAGCATCAGCTACCTGGTGTTCTTTGTCCTAATGATGATCAGTGCCTTTACCGGGAAATCCGTCACGGTGGGTTGATGCGCTGCCAGCAGACGGTCACGCAAAGTGCGTTTGCTCGGCGTCTGGATAGCTGCATTGGCCGTTTACCGCAACCTTAGCCCTCAGCTAATGAATTCAAGTTCAATCCTTTCTACGATGTGCTGTGTGCCGGCACGGTAGCCGGATCGTAGGAAGGATGAATAATGGCAAAAGAGGGAAAGAAGCCGATCGGCAAGATTGTCCTAGGCGTCATCGTGGTGCTGGTTATCGTCGGTGCCGTGGGCTCCATGGGTGGCAATTCAACCGATTCGTCTGCGAGCGATTCGGCAAAATCTGCCGAGACGACACAGCAGGCTGAGGAGCAAAAAGAACCGCAAGAACCGTATACCATTGCTGACGAGGCTGAAGACACCTCCAATCAGTTTGCCTATAAGATCACGGGCACGCTGACCAATAACACGGACAAGGAAAAGAGCTACATTCAGATTGAGTATGTTCTGTATGATGCCGATGGCAACCAGGTTGGAACGGCTCTTGCAAACACCAATCATCTGAAGGCGGGCGGCTCCTGGAAGTTCGAGGCGCTGGGTACGGTGTCTCCCGACCAGGTTGCTAGCTGGGAGCGTTCGGACGTAAGCGGTTTCTAGCATGTTGCATGCACTGGGGGAGGTGAAGTCGTATGCCCGATAAAAAGCTGACCGAGGAGTTGCTCAATGAGCTTCTCGATGCGCCGAACATCGATGGCTATATCAGGGAGCACGACTTTGCCGCCCCGTCGCTTTCGGACTACCTGAAGCAGCTGCTGCGGGAAAAGGGCTTGGAGCGTTCGCGCGTGGTGCGTATGGCCGACCTCAACGAGACCTTTGGCTATCAGATCTTTACTGGTTCGCGCAATCCGAGTCGCAATAAGGTGCTGCAGATTGCCTTTGCGATGGCGCTGACGCTCAAAGAGGCCAACCGTGCACTGACGGCTGCCGGGGTAAGCGTCCTTAACTGCAAGGATCGCCGTGATGCGATTATCATCTTTTGCATCGATCGCGGGTGCAGCCTCCAAAAGGTCAACGAGGAGCTGTATCGCTTTGGCGAGGAGACGGTGAGTTAGCGGCTGATATCTGAGCCGGCGGAGCTGCCGAACAACGATGCAAACGAACGGGGCGTGGATGCCATGGGGTGTCTGCGCCCTGCGCTATGATGGAGGCTATGGATACTCAGACCCCAACATATTTCGATGACGAGCTGACCGCAGCGCTTGCCGAGCACCTGGCGTCGCTCGATCGCGACGACAGCTATCGCGTGGAGCGTGTACTTAAGCGCTCGTCCGTTGAAACAACTGAGCTCGTGTACTTTGAAGGAACCGGCGGTGGTTCGCTCGGCCCCTTTGTCCGTAAACGCATCGATGCTTCGGCTCAAATCGGCGGGGCATACGAGCGTCTGTTTGCCGCTCAACGGGCGGGCAGGCGTTTTGAGCACCTGCCCAGAATCGTCGATTGCCGTCGTGTGGGCGACGAGCTTAACGTGGTTATGGAATATATCGAAGGGGAGACGCTCGGGGTGCTGGTGGACCGTCTGGGAGCCACCCCCGATTATGCATGTGAATTGTATCCTGCCCTTTGCGACGCCGTGGGCGAGCTCCATGCCGGTTTTGCAATGGCGGGGGAGACGTCGGCGCCGGTGATCCATCGCGACCTCAAACCGTCGAATATCATCGTGACAGGTGCGAGCCGTACGCTCGATGACGGCCTGACGTTTTCGTCGCTGGTGATTATTGACTTGGGGATCGCGCGCGTGTGGCGCGATGGCGCCGATGCAGACACCGTCAAGTTTGGCACGCGACCCTATGCGCCGCCCGAGCAGTATGGGTTTGGGCAGACGAGTGTGCGCAGCGACGTCTACGCACTTGGCGCCCTGTTGTTCTTCTGCTTGACGGGAATCGACCCTAAACCAGGGCTCGACATGCGCGAGCAATGCGAGGCGCGTGGCATTCCCACTCCACTTGCCGATGTCATCTGCATGTCGATGGCGCTCGACCCGGCTAAGCGTTTTGCGAGCGCGGAAGCGTTGGGACGGGCTACGCGCGCGGCATACGATCTGAGTCGCCCCGTGCGGCCTCCTGCTCCTGCGCCTGTCCGTACTCCAGACTCGGAGACGGTGTTGACGCCCCAAGGGCTCCAGAACCCCGCAGGGCTTCCTAGGCCTGCCGCCTCTGTTGCATGCGGTCTGCTCTCTCGCGTTCCGGAGTCTCTGGGGCGCATTTGGAATACGCTTGTCTGCTTCTCGCTACTTGTGTTCTTTGCCGGAAGTCACTTTGCCGTCTTTCACCCCACGGGAGCAAACCAAGGCTACCCGACGTGGCTTCTCATAATCGAGTATTTTTTCTTTGTCGATGGCCTTATGGTGCTTATGCATTTTGCGCTGCTCGATAAGCGCCGTCTTCGTCGGCGATTCGTACTGCTCGACAGCTATCGCGGCAAGAAACTCGCGAAACTCTGGCTCAAGGCATTGGGTGTGCTGCTCCTACGCATGATCGTCATAGTCGCGATCGCCAATGCGACCGGCGTCGTCGATACCTCCGCTACCTAAAAGAAAAGGGCCCCATTGGGGCCCTTTGCAGTTGCGCTTAGATGCGGTTCATCTGAGCGGCGACTTTGTTGTACCAGTCCTGCCACGTGGGCGGGCAGTACTTTTTGGCCGCTGCCGGGGTAAGGGTGGAGCCGTAGTTGGCGCCCAGATAGGCAACGTGAGCGGAGATGCCCTCGCTCCAGCTGCCAAAGCTGCGCCAACCGCCGCCACGGGCACTCCAGCCCCAGGCGTTGTAAGAATTGGCGCAATAAGCACCCTTGGTGCTCTCGATGCAGGCGATGGCGGGGGACCAACGGGGGTCGACACCGGTATTCCAAGCGGCGACGGCAAAGTTATAGCCCTGGCCTGCCATGGGGGAGCCGGCGAGATAATTGTCGATGCGGCTCGTCCACTCATTAATGAACGAATCGTAATCGGAGCTACCGGTATTGGCGTTGTTCACCGTGGTGTCGATGGTGGTGTTGGTGTTGGTGGCCTGGCTGCTGGAATTGCTGCCGCTTACGCCCTCGCCCGAGAGCTTCTCGGCGGCAGCGGCCTTATCGGCCTCAAGCTTGGCAAGCTCGGCGGCATTTTCCTGCTCGGCTTTTGCCTGTGCCTCGCTGCGGAGCTGCTGGGCCTGCGCCAGCGCATCCTCGGCGTTTTTCTGCTCTGCCTCAAGCTGTGACTTGGCCTGCTGGAGCTCGGCCTTGTTCTGCTCGAGTTCGGTTTGCATATTATTGAGCTCTTCGATCTCGTCGACGCTCGAGCTCGTGATCTGGTTGGTGTATTTGCAGGTCGTGATGAACTCACCCAGGCTCTGCGCGTTGACCAGGAAGCTCACGATGGGGTTGGTGCCCTTCTGATACTTGTACAGATCGCGCATGGCGGAGCTTGCCTTGGCCTGCTGCTCGGGAAGCTTAGCCTCGATTTCCTCGATGCTTGCCTCATTGGAGTCAATCTGCTTTTGCAGGTCATCGAGTTTGGTGCGGGCGTCGTTGTAGGCGCTCGTGGCGGCTTCGATCTTCTGCTGGGCTGCGGAAAGCTGGTCCTGCGTTGCCTGCGAGGCGGCATATGCCGCAACGGGGGAGAGCATCGGCGTGGCCGTCAGCGCAACGGCGAGTGCGGCGCTCGTGATGATACGAGCCGGCTTCGACGCAATGAGCGCTGCGGCGCGATGATTCGAATGCTGCATCCAGTCCCTCTGCAATCAATCGTAGGTTATGGTTCGAACGGTATTCTACTACTGCTTTCGACCTCAACTTGAACCTTAAAGGTTCCAACGGGTCAAGTTGAACTTGAGGCTTTGGCTTTGACCTGCAGTTATGATGAATTGTTGAGAAACCATAGAGTTCAACTTTAACGTTACGGAACCCTGTCGAGAGGGTTTTTGTTTATCAAAAGTCGCCTCATGTGGGGTTTTGCAACTACAGGGTCCCATCACGGCGAGGGCGGATTTCATGCTGGACGATTACGTCGATTGCCATAGATACGGTGGAGCTTTGGGCGCCGGCGGCTTGGCACGCTAGAATAAATCAGTTGCGCAAAGACCGCCCCGTTGTGTGGGCAGTTCATGATAGGAAGTTTCCATGGCATTGCAGTTTACAGAGCGCGAGTTCATTCCCGTGCTGCTCGGTGGCGACATCAACGCCTATTCGGTGGCGCGCGCCTTCTACGATGAGTACCAGGTCAAGAGTCTGGTCTTTGGCAAGTACCAGACGGGTCCCGCGTACCGCAGCCAGATTATCGACTACACGCCCAACGTGGATATCGACACCATGCCCGTGATGCTCAGGACCGTCAACGGCATTGCCCAAGCGCATGCCGATAAGACGATTGTCCTTGTGGGCTGTGGCGATAACTATGTTGCCCTTGTGGCTCAGGCCAAGGATGCCCATGAGTTGGCGGATAACATCGTCGCGCCTTACGCTCCCTACAGCATGCTTGAGCAGTGTCAGAAGAAGGAGATCTTCTACGAGCTGTGCGAGAAGCATGGCGTGCCCTATCCGCATACCTTTACCTTCACCATGGCGATGCTGAACGCCCAAGGCGAGGCGCCTGCCGAAGTGCTCGACCAGATCGATTTTCCCTACCCGATGATTCTGAAGCCTTCTGACGGCATCATGTGGTGGCAGCACGAGTTCGAGGGCCAGAAAAAGGCCTATGAGATTGCCGACCGTGCCGAGCTGGAACAGGTCATTCGCGACTCGTATGCCAGCGGCTACACCGACGACCTGATCTTGCAGGATCGCGTGCCCGGCAATGACGAGTACATGCGCGTGCTCACCAGTTATTCCGACCGCAACGGCAAGGTGCGCATGATGTGCCTGGGTCACGTGCTGCTCGAGGAGCATCAGCCTCACGGTGTCGGCAACCACGCCTGTATCATCACCGAGCCCAATGACGAGCTCATGGGCGGCGTGCGCAAGTTGCTCGAGGACCTTCACTTTGTGGGCTATTCCAACTTTGACGTTAAGTACGACGAGCGCGACGGCTCGTTTAAGTTCTTCGATTTCAACACGCGCCAAGGTCGCAGCAACTACTACGTCACTAACAGCGGCTTTAACGTTGCCAAGTATGTGGTGGACGAGTATGTGTTCAACCGCCCGTTTGAGCCGGAGTTTGTGACGGCGCAGGACGAGGCGCTGTGGATGGTCGTTCCCATGGGCGTCGTCGACAAGTACGTCAAGGATCCCGAGCTGCGCGCTAAGGTGCATCGCCTGGACAAGGAAGGCAAGGGCGCCGACCCTTCGTTTATGAAGGGCGACTTTGTCTTTAACCGCTGGCTGCGCATGTGGCACACCAAGCTGCGCCACTTTAAGCTGTTCAAGACGTATTACAAGTAGATGAGTGCGGCGCCCGTCCGGTTTACATCGGGCGGGCGCGGGTATGATACGCGCAATTGCGCAAGCGTCACCAAGGAGGCGGCGATGGAAAAGCTGGGAGTTATCGGCGGCATGGGCGCCGAGGCCACGTCGTATTACTACGACCAGGTGGTGCGTCATACGGCTGCTGCCTGTGATCAGGAACATATCGACATGGTGGTGCTCTCCAAGTCGACCATGCCCGACCGCACGCTTGCCATTAAGACCGGCGAGCATGCCAAGCTGCTGGCGACCATGAAAGAGTGTGCTCAGGCACTCGAGTCGCTGGGCTGCGCGCACATTGCCATTCCCTGCAACACGTCACACTACTTCTACGACCAGATCCAGTCGTTTACGAAGGTGCCGATTATCCACATGCCGCGCGAGTCGGTTCGCTATGCCCTTGCGGGTGCGGTGATGGGGGAGTGCGAGTTCGACCCCAACCTGAGTATGCCGGCCGAGCCGGTGCACAAGATTGGCATTATGGGAACCGACGGAACCGTGGGCGCGGGCGTCTACGGCCGCGAATGCGAGGCTGCGGGTGTTGAGGTTGTCTATCCCAGCGAGAAACGTCAGAACGATGTGATGTCGCTTATCTACGGTGATGTGAAGGCCGGACGTGAGCCCGATATGGATAAGTTCGACCGCGTGATGTGGGAGTTCGCCCGTAGCGGCTGCGACCGTGTCATTCTGGCCTGCACCGAGCTATCGGTGCTGCAGAAGTATCGAGAGATGCCCGAGATCACCCTCGATGCCATGGATGTCCTGGTGCGCGAATCCATCATCCGCAGCGGCGCCCCCTACCGCCTCTAGCTTCCGGCCTGCCAAAAAGGACAGGTTTATTTTGGTAGGTTTTATCTGGTGAAACAGTAAAGGCCTCGGCTCGTTTGGTGCGAGCCGAGGCCTTTTGCGTTGGGCGGTTGCTGTCGGTGGTGAACTAGAACAGGAAGCCGATGGCGATGAGGGCGATGCTGACGATGAGCACGGCGATGTCCAGGCAATTGATGGGGTAGCGCTTGTACGAGCTAGCGCGTGTACGTAGATAGAAGCCGCGCTGTTCTGCCGCCAAGGCTGTGGCATCGGTCTTGCCTACGCTCGAGATGAGCAGTGGCACGCACAGTGGCAGCATGAGCTTAAGCTTCTTGATGGGGTTCTTGGTGTCGTACTCGACGCCGCGTGCGGTCTGCGCTTCCATGATGGCGTTCATCTCCTGACCAAACACCGGCACAAAGCGCAGCGCCGTGGTAAAGGTGAAGGCATAGCGATACGGCACGTGCAGCACCTCGACGCAGGCGTTGGCAAGGTCGTTGAGCTTGGTCACCATAAGCATGAGGATGAGTGGCAGCGCCACGCCCAACAGGCGTAGGCAGGCCTTCGATCCGGTAATGAGGCCCGTGTCGGTGATAAAGCCCCACACTATGTTGCCGTCGCGCATAAAGGCTAGCTGAAGCACCAGCATGATAAGCGCGAGCGGAATCAGCAGCTTGAGTAGCGAGAACAGACGGTCGACGACGCCGGCGTAGGCGCCCAGTGCAAGGGTGAGTGCCAAAAACCCCAGCAGCGCCACGTAGGTGTCGGACAAGAAGATGCCGACGATGATGGCGGCGGCGAGGCCCAGTTTGACGACGGGGTTCAGGCGGTGCAGCAGCGTATCGCCCGGCATGTAGTCGATGACGTTAACCACGGCGGACCATCTCCTTGGTAATGCGAACGACATCGGTGACCTCGCTCACCTGCGCAAAAGCGGGCGAGACGGAAGATGCCAGACGGCGCGAGAGTTCAATAACCTGGGGCGGCTCAACATAGGCACGCTGCATGAGATCGATGTTCGAGAATAGCTCGTGCGTGCGGCCGCGGTCGAGGATGCGACCGTCGGCCATTACCACAATGCGCTCGGCAAAATCCGAAACGACTTCCATATCGTGGCAGACCATGATAACGGCGCAACCGCGCTCGGCCATGGTGCGCACCGTTTCCATGACGGTCATGCACTCGCGGTAATCAAGGCCGCTCGTGGGCTCGTCGAGCACGACGATCTTGGGCTCTACGACCACGACAGAGGCGAGTGCCACCATCTGGCGCTGACCGCGCGAAAGCGAGAAAGGTGCCTCATCGGCAGGCAGGCCAAAGCGGTCGATGACGAGCTGGGCGCGACGCAGAGCCTCGGCGCGGTCCATGCCGCCAAGCTCCAAGCCAAAGGCGACCTCGTCGAGCACGGTGTCCTTGCAGATCTGACGGTCAGGGTTTTGGAAGAGGGTTGCGACTTCGCGGGCGATACGGCTCGTGGGAACGGCTGCGGTATCCAGTCCCGTGACGCGCACGCTGCCCGAGGCGGGTTTAAGCAGACCCGTGAGCAGCTTGGTGAGCGTGGTCTTGCCGGCACCGTTCTGGCCGACAATGCCCACGAGCTCGCCGGGGTAGAGTGTCAGGTTGAGGTCGTGGACGGCGGCGCCGCCATTGGGATAGGCAAACTCAACATGGTCGAAGGTGAGTACGGGTTCGGCGTCCTTGGCGTGCGGGCGCAACGACGGTGCGTGCGGTGAGCCGGCGGGTGCCTGGGCTTCGCTGGCCGCGTGTGCGGGGTCGACGATGCCCGAAATCAGGCGCTCGGCCTCATCGACATCCAAGCAAGGGGTACCGCTTACCAGGCCATCGGCCTCGAGGCTATTGAAGATACGCGTGACGCGAGGGCAGTCGACGCCGATGGCACGGAGCTCGTCGGTATGCGCGAAGACCTCGTGTGGCTCGCCCTGCAGCGCGATTTCGCCATGGTTGAGCACGAGCACGCGGTTGCAGTACTCCGAGAGTAGGGCGACCTTTTGCTCAACGACGACGATGGTGATTCCAAGCGCGCGGTTTGCCTCACGCAGCGTCTCGAAGACCAACGTGGAGCTGGCGGGGTCGAGTGCCGCGGTGGGCTCGTCAAGAACCAAGACGCGCGGACGCATGGCGAGGATGGCAGCGATGGCCACCTTTTGCTTCTGTCCGCCCGAGAGGGTGGCGATCTCGCGGTCACGCAGGTCGCTGATGCCGACGGTCTCGAGCGTTTCACTCACGCGCTGCTCGATCTGGTCGTGGGGAACGCCATAGTTCTCGAGGCCAAAGAGCATCTCGTCCTCGACGACCGAAGCGACCATCTGCGTGTCGATATCCTGCAGCACGCTGCCGACGATTTGCGACACGTCGGTGAGCGAGGCTTCGCAGGTGTCGTGGCCGTCAACCATGACGGACCCAAAGAACGTGCCGGTGTAGTGGTGGGGCACGGCGCCCGACAGGCAGGCGGCAAGCGTAGACTTGCCGGCGCCCGAGGGCCCGATGATGCCGATGAAATCTCCCTTGTTCACGCTGAGCGAGATGTGGCTGAGCGCCTGCTCGGTCTGCGTGCCATAGGAGAACGAGACATCGTCGACGTTGATGATCGTTTCCATGGATACCTTTCATAGTCATTGGGGACGTTCTTACATGACCAGTCGTTAAAGAACGTCCCCAAGAGCTAGTTGTCTGGGACAGTCTTTGATGACGGGGCCGTGGAGTTGCGGCCCCGTCCATCATATCAGGCTATTTGTTGAGCACCTTGCGGAGGGGGAAGAAGAGGGCCTGGACCACGACGGCGTTGAAGACGGCAGTGCCGAGCACGATGGGCACCTTGGCGAGCGCCGTGGGCAGCACGGCACCCATGATGACGGTGCCCAGGACGGCGAAGAGGGCACCCGAGACCAGGGTGGTGAGCAGACCGGCGATGAAGGGATTGACCTTGCTGCCGCCGATGTTTGACTTAACGAGCGCTGCCATCGTCAGCGCGCCGGCAAGCTCGGTGACAAAGTTGAGGCCAGGGATTGACGTAGTGATCTGGATAACGGCTGCCGACAGGATGCCAAAGATGGCAGCCTGGGCAAAGCTCGCCTGCGTGAGCGCGATGGCTAGGGCATAGGCGGCAATGATGAACTGCGGCTTGATGCCCGTGACGGCCAGGGCATTGCCTACGGTTATGTTGAGGATAAAGCCGGCGGCAAGCAGGACGGCGAGCAGGACCAGCGAGGTGATATCGAGGATGCCTTTGTCGTAAGCGGCGTTGGTGGAAATAGTACGAGCCTGAGTGTTGGCGGCCATGATGTTCTCCTTAAGGTGAGATTTGAGATAAAAGTGTCCTAGACCCCCACGAAAGGGGTTAAATCGAAAAGGGGATTAATTTTGAATAATGGAGCACAGAGACGACTTTACGAGGGCCCCAGGTTGGCGCGAAAGAGGAGCGAAGCGTACTTGGGTACGCGAGCGACGAATGAACGCCAAGATGGGGCCCTCGTAAAGCCGAGCGGGTTAGTTGAGCTTCAGGGCCTTCTGAATGGGCAGGTAGAGGGCACCGACCAGAATGGCGTTAAAGACGGCGGTCATGGCGACCACGGGCAGCATGGCTGCGGCGAGCTCGCCCACCACGCCAAGCATGGCCATCTTGATAACCATGAAGATGACGCCCGAGACAAAGGTGGTCAGGAAGGTTACGACAATGGCGATGGCGGGCTTGACCTGACCGTTCTTGCCGGCGGCGTTGACGATGCCGGCCATGAGCATGGCGGCGATGCCCTCGGCGGCAAAATCGACGAACGGCGAAGTGGTGGTGATCTGGATCACGGCAGCCGAGATGAGGCCAATGACGAGCGCCTGGCCGATGTTGGGGTGAACGACCAGGATGGTGAGGCAGAAGGCCGAGATGATGAACTCGGGGCTGATCATGCCGCCCGAGATGCCCGAGATTGCCTTGCCGACGGTGAAGTTGAGGATGAAGCCGGCGGCAAGCAGGATGGCGAGCAGGACGAGGGCGCGGACATCGAGTTTGCCGCGATCGGCGGTCTGGACGGTGCGGGGCTGGGTGGCGGTGGTGTTCTGAGACATGGTGAAAATCCTTTCGGAAGGGGATTGCAAGAGAAAAGCGGAGGCGCGTGATGCGAATGCGATCGGGCTCGAGATAGAAAAAGGCCCCCGGTCGAAACCGGAGGCCTTCCAATCACCTAGAGCGCAAAAACAGGCGTGAGGGACTCACTGTCGACCGATCGTATTCGCATCACGCCACCACCAGTTGTTAAGAGAGTTCATCGTGTTCTTCATGTTGGTGGCTCCTTTCGTGATGCCGTGGCGCGGCCGCACCTTGTTGCTGTTGCGCTGCACTATAGCACAGCGAAGTGTGTGCGGGGAAATCTTTTTTAAAAAGATTTCAGGCGGGTTTCCCGCCGGTCAAAAAGGCGGGTTAAGCGGGCGAGGCCGCCATTGCTGCCTTGCCCGCTCAGCTAGGACATGAGGGCCTTAGGCCTTCTTGCGACGATAGATCACGTAGGCGCAGACACCGATGATGACGACGGCGCCAACGGCCATGGCGGCCGTGTTGCTGCCCTCGGACTTCTCCTCGGTGACCTCTTCCTCTTCGGCCTCGGGCTCGGCCACGTCCTCATCGGAAAGGGCCTCGTCGGCGTAGGTGATGGACTCGACCAGGCAGTCGTTGTCAGCATCGTAGTCACTCGGGACGAACTCCTCGGAGAAATCGCCCTCCTGGAGGTAGTCGCGCATCTCCTCGAGCATGGCCTTGCACTTAACATAGGTGTTCTTGGTTGCAGCCTTGCCGGCCTTGTTGGCCAGGGCGGTGCGGGCTTCGGTGCCTTCTTCGGCCTGCATGGCCTCGTCGACGGTCAGGTTCTGCTCGATGAGTTCCTTCTGCAGGGCGTCGAGATAGGCGCGGACGCCGGTGGCGCAGTGGTCGCGGTTCTCATAGGCGAGCGTGTTGATGTCCATGAGGACGTAGTTGATGGAGTTCTTGGGCTCCTCGTTGTTCACGACGTCTTCCTCTTCGCAGTGATCGAAGGAGACATCCTGATCGCTGAAGTAGGGGCTGACCTCGGTGAGCAGTGCGGAATAGAGGGGGATAGCGACGGAGAACTCGGCGTTGGAGAGCATCTCCCACTGGATGGTCGCGATCTCGGGGTCCATGCCGTGACGGATCTGGAAGGTGTGGATTTCGGTGTTGCGGTTGGAGCCGATGGCATAGGCGCCGTCGGTGTTGGCGTTGAGGCCGGCGACATTCTCGCCGCGAGCGGCGAAGGAACGAATCATCTCAAAGGTGTTCCAGTCGGACTTGCCGGGCTGGAAGAACAGCGGCTGCATCTCGTGGACCAGGGCGCCGGTCGTCGCGCGAGCGTCTTCGCGCTCGTCCTTGACGATCTCGTAGTCGGTGCCCTCAGCAAGCGGAGCCATGAAGTAATCGCGGCCCTGGATATAGCGCGACCACTGGTGCATGCCGGCCTCGCCAATCTCCTCGCCGTAGGTCTTGGCGACGTCGAACTTGCCGTCGGTGTACTCGGCAAAGCCCTTCTCCTTAGGCATAGACTCGATGCCCTCGGAGTGGAGGCAGTTCTCGGTGTCGTCGAGGTCGACGTCATAGGTGAGGTTGCCGATGTTGGGGTTGAGCGAGGCGATATCGTCAGTGAGCCTCATGGCGATCCACTGATGGCCGGAAAGCGCTGCAAACAACCAGGTCTCGTTGTTGTCGGCAATGATGATCTGGTCGTTGGAGCAGACGCCCTGCTCGTCAATCAGGCTGCCGAGGAGCTCGACACCCTCGCGGGCCGTGGCACTCTCGCCCAGAATGACGCTGGCGTAGTTGTATTCGCCAATGCCAGTCTCCTCGGTGATGGGGTCGGCCTCTTCGGCCTTCTCGTTATAGGAGGTGCTCAACGTGGCAGAGCAGGAGACGCCCTTCTCGTTGATGCCTGCCTCGGAATATGCGTCGTAGCGATCTTCCCACTGCGAGGGGTTGTCGCGAACGAAGGTGTAGCGGTAGGTTGCGCCCTTGGACTTGTACTCAAAACCGGACTCGACCGAGGTGTACTCGTTGCCGTCCTTGTGTGCGGGCTCAATGCCAAAGTGCTTGATGTAGCGCGGACCGAAGTCCTCGGAACGGCCGTAGTACGTGTTGCCGTCTGCCGTCAGCTTGCTGCCCATGTAGATCTGGGTGCAGGCGAGTGCCGAAGTCGGCATGGCCATGATAGCCGCTGCTCCAAACGCAAGGCCGCAGCCGAGCTTCTTGAGCGTGTTGACAGGATGAGTAAACCTCATAATCCCTCCCAACTGTTGAGACCCCGCAAAGCTATGTGGAATCTCAGCTAATAAATACATCTATTAGCCTATAGGAAGTCTAAAGAGTATTCATCTATTTCGATGAAATACTCGATGAGCGTCCTAAAATATGCGATGAACGGATAAGAATACTCATTATGTAGCTTTACTTAAATAAAGGCACCCTGCAATTACTCTACCTGAATAAAGCACCTTGCACGGGGCGCAAAGAAAAATCCCCCGCTGTTTGGCAAATGCATAAACAACGGGGGAGACGATGATTGGATGAATATCATACCAATGTGGAATTACTTCTTCCGGCGGTGGATAACGTTAATCGCATAGCCGATGAGCATGGCCAAAACGATGACGATAAAGCCGAGCAGGGGATTGTCGTTCATGGGGTCCTCCTATTTTCCGAGTGGGGAGAATTCGTCGACGATGAGGTCGAGGCATTGCGGAAGTGCGCGGGCTCCAAAGACGCCCAAGTTGCTGGAGATGATTTCGCCATCGAACTGCATGCCCAGCGACGGGGTGCAGGTGATCTTGGCTTCTTTGGTCTGGATGATCTTAAACTGCGGACGGCCGAGCACCTTGCCGGCGGGGTCGAGCGCGGCGGTGATCACGGTCGGGAGCAGCTGCACGGTTTTTACGGGCTCGATGACCGCGATGTCGACCATGCCATCGTTCATGCGACAGTCGGGGAACAGGTTGATGTCGTTTTGGATGACCGAGGTGTTGCCGGCCATGCAGCAGATGCCATCGAGCTCCTCGACAATGCCGTCATGTTCAATCGTAAAGTGCGCCACCGTGGGGTTGGGCGTAGCGAGCGCGGATAGGAAGTAGGCGATCTCGCCGATGTCGTTTTTGGTGGGGGCGGCCTTCATCATGATCTCGGCGTCGTAGCCCGATCCGGCGATGATGATGAAGCCGTGGCGCTTTTCGTTGCCGTTCTCGTCGAGCCAAAAGAGCTCGCCCATGTCCGCCTTGACGGTACGGCCGACGCGGCAGGCCTTGGCGAGCGCCGCGGCCTCGGGGGCATTGCCAATGTTGTTAAAGAACAGGCAAGCCGTGCCGGAGGGGAAGACGAGCGTGGGGACGCCGCATCCGCGCATTTGGTCGAGCACGTTGGAGACGGTGCCGTCGCCGCCCGAAATCACCACGCGATCAAACTCGCGCACGTCTGCCACGGCGTCCTCGGGTTCCATGCCATCGCCGATAAAACGCATCACGACCTCGTCGCCGCCCTGCGCGAGGGCGTGCGTGAACGCGTAGATTTCATCTGAGCTGGGGCCCGATGCCGGGTTGTGGATGATAAGGCAGCGCATACTTACGTTCCCGTTCTGTGACTAACCGAGTATAGTTGTAGGGCAATGCCGATATCCTACCCGTGTTTTTCGGGCCTAACCTTATTCGATGGGTTGATATGTACATTTCCACACATCAGGCTCTGCTCGACTTTTGTCAGCGCGCCCTCGAGTTCGACGCGATTGCCGTCGATACCGAGTTTTTGCGCGAGCGCACGTTCCACCCGCGCCTGTGCTTGGTTCAGATTGCCACCCCTGCCGAGAGCGTCGCGGTCGATCCTCTGGTGATCGACGACCTGTCTCCCTTGGCCGAACTCATGGCCGACGAGAGCGTGACCAAGGTATTTCACGCCTGCTCGCAGGATATGGAGGTTATGCTCCATACCGTGGGCGCGCTGCCGCGTCCCATTTTTGACACGCAGGTGGCCGCCGCCTTTTTGGGCGAGCGCCAGCAGATTTCCTACGGCGCGCTCGTGCAGACGTTTTGCGGTGTCTCATTGCCCAAGACCGAGTCGCTGACCGATTGGTCGCGCCGCCCGCTGACCGATAAGCAGATTGAGTACGCGATCGATGACGTCAAGTATTTGATCGTTGCCTATACCGAGATGATGAGTCGCCTGCGCGAGCTGGGCCGGGTGGACTGGGTGCTCGACGAGTTGCGTCCGCTGGCCGACGAGTCGCATTATCGCGCCGATCGTCACGAGGCATTCCGCAAGGTCAAGCGCATCAACTCGTGCAGCCGTCACCAGTTGGGCATCGCGCGCGAGCTCGCCGCCTGGCGCGAGGACCGCGCCGAGCGCCGCAACATCCCGCGCAAGTGGGTCATGTCCGACGATACGCTGCTGGCGCTCGTCAAGCGCAATCCCGTGCGCGTCGAGGAGTTCCGCAGCATCCGCGGCACCGACCAGCTGGGGGAGCGCGATGTGGACGGCGCGCTCATGGCCATCAAACGCGGCGCGAGCTGCCCGCACGACCGCCTGCCGCTCATGGTGCGCGGGCATCGCCAGATTTCGCCGGAGTTGGAGAGCGTGACCGACCTTATGTATGCGCTTATTCGCTTGGTCTCCGAGCGCTCGGGCGTGGCGACCTCGGTCATTGCCTCGCGCGATGACCTGGCCGACTACATTGAGCATCCCGAGCAGAGTCCCCTGCGCGAAGGCTGGCGCTTTGAGCTTGTGGGCTCGCGCCTGGACGATCTGCTTTCCGGCAACATGGGCCTCACCGTGAAGGACGGAAAGATTGAGTTGTTATAGGTATATAGTTACGCGGTTTTACCAAACCGCGTAACAGCTCGACGCTGCAAACGGCCGAGAGCGGCAATCTGACGTTCAATCGTCGCTCGCGTACCAAAGTACGCGTCGCTTCTCTTTCACGTCACCTTGCTCGCTCTCGGCCGTTTTCGCTGACAATGCCTAAACATCGATGCTGACTTGCCTGCTGGGCGAGTGGGTAGAATGCCTCCAACGTGTAACTCGATTCGGAGGAATTCGCATGCCCTATTACTATGGATATGGCTTTGGCATCGACCCGCTGTACCTGCTGGTTGTTCTTGTCTGCACGGTACTTGGCCTTGCCGCACAGAACTATATCAACTCGACGTACAAAACCTGGTCCAAGGTTCGCTCAGACGGTGACACGGGTGCCACGGTCGCTCGCCGCATGCTTGACGCCAGCGGTTGCAATGCCGTGGGTATCAAGGGTGTCGCCGGTGAGCTCACCGACCATTACAACCCGCAGGATAACAACCTGTATCTCTCGGACGCCAACCGTTCGGGCGGTTCGGTCGCAAGCGTTGCCGTCGCTTGTCACGAGGCGGGTCACGCCGCTCAGCGTCAAAGTGGTTATGCCATGATGAAGGTGCGCACCGCTTTGGTCCCCGTCGTCAACTTTACCCAGAACACCTGGACGATCGTGCTGCTCATGGGCCTGTTTATGAACATCGCGGGACTCACGACCCTCGCACTGATCTTCTTCTCGTTTAGCGTGCTGTTCCAACTGGTTACGCTACCGGTCGAGATTGATGCTAGCCGGCGCGCCGTGGCGTATATTGAGCAGTCGGGTATGAGCTCCAAGCAGGTCAACGGTGCCAAGAAGGTGCTGACGGCCGCCGCGCTTACCTATGTGGCTGCGGCGCTCACCTCGATTATTCAGCTGCTCTATCTTATGGCTCGATACAACAGAAACTCCAACCGATAACAAATTGGGTCGCTGGGCGCCGTGGGGATTTGTGTCCCCGCGGCGCTGTACTATGTGTTGGACTTGAATTTGCGCAGGGCCGAAGCCCTTGTGCACGATGACGAAAGGGGGCTGCGTGGCAGGCTGGAATCTGACCGGCAATACCGTTTCCGCCGAGTTCGACGGATCGGAAGAGCAGGAGCGCAAAGAGCTCAGCGTGAGCCAAGCGGTAGAGATCGCCGCCGGCGCGCTCGATGCCATTCCGCAGCTGAGCGTTTTGGGTGAGGTCACGGGTTTCCGCGGTCCCAATGCCCGAAGCGGCCACTGCTACTTCCAAATCAAGGACGACTCGGCCGCCGTCGACTGCATCATCTGGAAGGGCGCCTACCTTAAGCGTACCTTCGACTTGCGCGACGGCATGCAGGTGAGCTTTAAGGGTAGCTTCAATCTTTACAAGCCTACGGGTCGCATGAGCTTCGTTGCCCGCTCGTTCTCGCTGGCGGGGGAGGGCCTGCTGCGTCAGCAGGTGGCTCAGTTGGCCGAAAAACTGCGTCGCGAGGGCCTGATGGACGAGGCGCGCAAACGTCGCATTCCGGTGTTTTGCTCGCGTGTGGCAGTCGTCACCTCGCTTTCGGGTGCCGTGATCGACGACGTCAAGCGCACACTGCGCCGTCGCAACCCGCTTGTCGAGCTTGTTTGCGTGGGTGCCAAGGTGCAAGGCGAGGGTGCGCCGGCAGAGCTTATTGAAGGCTTGCGCCGCGCCGCTGCCATTACGCCGGCACCCGATTGCATCTTGCTGGTGCGCGGCGGTGGCTCCTTCGAGGACCTCATGACCTTTAACGACGAGGAGCTTGCCCGTGCGGTGGCAGCCTGTCCCGCGCCTGTGGTGACGGGCATTGGGCATGAGCCCGATACCTCGATCTGCGACATGGTGAGCGACCGTCGCGCCTCCACGCCCACGGCGGCGGCAGAATCGGTGGCGCCGGCTATGACGGAGTTGGCCGACGTGCTCGAGACGCGCCATCAGCGTCTGGGCGCCGCGATGGCTTCGATGATCGGGTCGGATCAGGTCGATCTGGAAATGCTCGACCAACGCGGCCGTCGTGCCTGGGACACCTATACGGCTCGTCTGGGCGACGCACTCGATGCAGCCGCGTGCCGCCCGTGCCTCAACGACCCCACATTTATGGTCGAGCGTCGCGAGTCTGAGCTTGCCCTGACGGCCGATCGCCTGTCGGGCGCCATAGCGCGCTCGGTCGGGACATTCCGCTCCAACTTTGAGCACCTGCCCGAGCGTCTGGTTGCAAGCACCTCGGGGCTCGATGGCAAGCGCCATGCGCTCGCGCTTGCGAGTTCTCGTCTGGAGCATCAGGGGCGCACGATGCTCAACAAGCCAGCGTCCGACCTGGGCCGTGCGGCAGCCTCGCTCGATGCCCTGTCGCCGCTCAAGGTGCTTGCTCGTGGTTATTCCATCGCGTACAGCGATGATGGGGTGGCCACGAGCGCCAAGACCTTTAAGCCCGGCGACGCCATCCGCGTGCGCATGGCAGACGGCAACGTGGCGGCAACGGTCGATACGGTCGAATAGACCGCGTTTCATAGCGATAAACCTTTAGGAAAGGAAACAGATATGGCAGAGAAGACCCCGGTCGAGCAGCTTACGTACAAGCAGGCTTCGCAGGAGCTGGAGCTCATCATTCGCAGCTTGGAGTCGGGCGATATGGAGCTCGAGGAGTCGCTCGAGAGCTATACCCGCGGCGTCGAGCTCCTCAAGAGCCTGCGCACCCGCCTGTCCGATGCCGAGCAGAAGGTCTCGGTGCTTCTTAAGGACGTCGACGGCAACGACGTGCTCGCCGACGGCGAGGCCGCCAACACCGACGACAACCTCTCGTTCTAACCATCCTGACCAAATATAATTACCTTGGTCTGTGAGAAAGGAACCAACCATGTGTGATTGCATCTTCTGCAAAATCGCCAACCACGAGATCCCCTCGACCGTTGTCTATGAGGACGATCAGGTCATCGCGTTCGACGACCTCAATCCCCAGGCGCCGGTCCACACGCTCGTGATCCCCAAGAAGCACTACAGCGACATCGCTGACAACGTACCGGCCGAGACCATGGGCGCCATGGCTCACGCCATCCAGGAGGTCGCTAAGGCCAAGGGCTTGGAGGACGGTTTCCGCGTCATCTCCAACAAGGGCGTTAACGCCGGTCAGACCGTCATGCACTTCCACATGCACGTCCTCGGCGGCAAGAACCTGGGCGAGAACCTCATCTGAGGGCGCGTAGGCCGTCGACTTGGCTGCCTTTGGAGTAACCTATGCAGCTTTCTCAACTCGAATACCTTCAAGCGGTAGCGAACTACGGCGGCGTGCGCAAAGCGGCTCGAGCCGTTCATGTGAGCCCACAGGCCGTTTCGTCGGCAATCAAAAAGTTGGAATCTGAGTATCAGATTGTTTTGCTCAACCGATCGGCGGGGGAGGCTGTTTTGTCTCCGGCGGGCAGAGAATTTGCGCGTCGTGCACGCGTGATCCTGGCACAAGTCGACGATCTCAAAAAGTACGCTCAATCGGGGAACGGCTGCGTTTCGCCCGACGGCCATTTCCGTCTTTACGCCCCCTGCCTTCATGGACGGGGGCGCCTTTTTGCCGAAAAATGGTATGACTCGTTTGAACGCTCGCACCCTCAGATTCATCTTGATGTGTGGCATCAGCCAACGGCAACATGCTTTGAATCACTTATACTTGGAATTTCGGACGCGGCTATCTCATTCGAGGAACCACGGGACAGCGTCCTTTCTTCAAAATATTTGGGTGAAAAAGAGCTCAAGGTTCTTTCATGCCCAGCGGGTCATCAATCTGTGGGCGCCATGACCATTCGCGAGTTACTGGGCGGCAGGCTCGCTGTTCCCATTAATTTGTCACCCTGTCTCAATGCAATCAATCAATGTCCCGAAGCCCAGCTCGTCAATTTTCGCTTCCGTGATGTTGAATACGGAAACAGGGCTCAGACTGAGTTTCTTCAAGCCGGGGGATTGATATTGAGTTTGTCTGGGTCCTCTCTCGCATCGGATGGGTCAGAAGTGAGTGAGTGCTCCATTGAAGGTTCGCGTGATGTAACCTTGCCTATCTACTTTTGCTATCGGCAAAATTCCTGGACTGATCGACACCAGACGGTTTTTCTGCACTATTGCGTCATCTTGCTTCGTGAAATTAATTGGCTTCGAGACGTCAAGTGATTATTGACGCCTTGTAACACATAGCTGACAGCTTTGCCCTCATGCTTTTCCAAGATTCCGATTTAGATTGCTGACTCTTGGAGGGCGGAGCATGAAAAACCGTACGGTTTTGTTTTATATGACGTTCGTTTTTCTGCCGAACTTCAGCACCATCTTGTATTTTCTAACTGTCTACCTTGAGTTCGTCGGGCTTTCGATGGTAGCGATTTCTAGCATGATGATTGCATATCAAGTGAGCAAGTTCATCCTCGAAGTTCCCACTGGCTATATTGCTGATAGGTTTGGACGAAAGACTGGCGGTCTCGTTGGCGTTGTGGGAATGCTTGGATACTACGCCGCCCTGCTTCTCGTCCGTTCTCCTCTGCTTTTAATCGGCGCGTTTGCTCTCAAAGGTTTTGCCGTTGCATGTGTGAGCGGATCCATAGAAGCGATTTACATTGACAGCGTCTCTCAGGACCAGCTCGTAAGACTTAATGTCGTTGAACGATTTGTTTTCTATGCCTCTTATGCCATCTCCGCTTGTGTGGGCGGTTTCATTTCGTCCGTCGGTGCATACCTCATTGGTCTTTCGGCAGATATCATCGCAATGGTGTTGACGTTGGTTGTCGTTGTCTGCATTCCTGAGATGCGAAGAGGGGGCACTGCGGCGACACCTGAGCGTGGAATGACCCCGAAGATGATCGGTGCTGCTATTACGGGTAATGGCATTCTTCGGTCAGTGTTCATTATGGATTGTTCTCAGGCATTTGCCTTCGTCGCCCTGGAAGACTTTTTCTCACTGTTGCTTGCAGGCCGCGGAATGAATGCCGTCGCTTCGGGCGTGACCATTGCAGTCCAGCTCCTTGCCTCCGCCTCCATAGGGTTTATTGTTCCCAGTGTGATTGCTCGTGTCGACAAGGGCCGTTTTGCGCGTATTTGCGGCATCATTCGCTTAGTATTGACAGCTTTGTTTTTGATTCCCCTTACTCCGGTTAATTTGCTGCCCGTGTTCTATGTGCTGCAGACGGTTGCGTACTCGTTGTTTGCCCCAATCAAATACTCAGTTTTCCAAAATGCTGCCGATTCTTCGATGCGCTGTTCACTGATTTCGGTTCAAAGCCAGATGGTGGCGGTGGGTGCCGTTCTTTTCTATCTGCTCAACGCTGTGTTGAGTAGCGTTGCGGGCATTCGAGTCGTATTGCTTGTTGCGCTCGGGATTTCTTCCCTGGTGTATATCCCCGCGCTATTTCGTCTTACAAGTCAAAGGCCGTGAGTATTTGGGCATCGATAACTTATATATCAACGCAATAAACCCGAGCGCGAGGGCGTTTGGGTTTATTATTGAAGCGTATGTAACCTGGCGGCGCCACACCGCCTGTTAGTAGGGAGACACATGAACGTTCTGGTCGTCAACGCAGGATCTTCGACCCTTAAGTATCAGGTCATCGATACCAAGTCCCACAAGGTGTCCGCAAAGGGCTCCTGCGAGCGCGTCTGCTTTACCGGCGGTACCTTCACCCACGCTGCCAACGGCTCCAAGAAGGTGACCGAGAACATCGAGTTCCCCGACCACAAGGTCGCCATCGAGGTCGTCCTGAAGGACCTCGAGGCTAACGGCATCAAGATCGAGGGCATTGGCCACCGTATCGTTCAGGGCGGTTGGTACTTTGGCGATTCCTCCCTCGTCGACGAGGACGTCCTTGCCAAGATCCGCGAGGTCGCTCCGCTCGCCCCGCTGCACAACAACCCCGAGGCCAACGTTATCGAGTACTGCCTGGAGCAGTATCCCGACCTGCCCAACGTCACGGTCTACGACACCGCTTTCCACTTCAACATGCCCGAGGTCGCCAAGACTTACGCCCTGCCCAAGGACGTCTGCGACAAGCTGCACATCCGTAAGTACGGCGCCCACGGCACCAGCTACCGCTACATCTCCAAGAAGGTCGCCGAGATGACCAACGGCGAGGCCCGCAAGGTCGTCGTGTGCCATATCGGCTCCGGCGCTTCCCTGTGCGCCATCGAGGACGGCAAGTGCATGGACACCACCATGGGCTTGACGCCGCTCGACGGCGTCATGATGGGCACCCGCTGCGGCTCCATCGACCCGGCTACCGTGTGCTACCTGCAGCGCGAGGGCGGCTACACCTTCGACGAGGTCGACGAGATGATGAACAAGAAGTCCGGCCTTTTGGCTGTGACCGGTGGCAAGACCAACGACTGCCGCAACGTTGAGGAGCTCGCCGCCGCTGGCGACCCCGAGGCTCAGCTCGCCTTCGACATGTTTGTCTACAAGATTGCCGCCAAGGCGGCCGAGATGGCTACTTCTATGTGCGGTATGGACACCCTGGTCTTTACCGCCGGCATCGGCGAGCATGCTCCGGCCGTCCGCGCCGGCGTTGCCGACCGCCTGGCCTTTATGGGCGTCAAGATGGATCATGCCCGCAACGCCCTGCGTGGTGACGGCGCTTGGTGCCTGTCTGCCAAGGATTCCAAGGTCAAAATCTTTGTCATCCCCACGGACGAGGAGTTCATGATCGCTTCCGACGTCGAGCGCATCGTCAACGCCAAGTAATTACAAGAGGGGAGGGGCTGGACGGCAACATGCCGTTCAGCCCCTCTTTTGAACTCGTTGGGCGATATGCCTGATAGCTATTTATCAAGTTGTGATAACTTCTTATTAACATACGGCCGCCTTGAGCGGTCTGCGCCGACCGTATCGCACTGCAAAGGAGTCTCATGAACGTACTTGTTGTCAACGCCGGTAGCTCAAGCCTTAAATATCAGCTTTTGGATACCGATACCCGCGAGGTTTTCGCCAAGGGCAACTGCGAGCGCATCGGTTCGGACATGGGCATCTTTGGCCACACCGAGAACGGTGGCGCCAAGCAAACCGAGGAGGTTCCCTTCCCGGATCACCGTTCGGCTATCGCACGTGTGCTCGAGGAGCTCGAGAAGACCGACTTTACGATCGATGGCATCGGCCACCGTATCGTTCAGGGTGGCTGGCACTTCGATGATTCCGCGGTCGTCGACGATGAGGTCATGGCTAAGATCCTCGAGGTTGCTCCGCTCGCCCCGCTGCACAATTACGGCGAGGCCGCGGCAATCGAATATTGCCGCGAGAAGTATCCGGAGCTGCCCAACGTGGCCGTCTTCGACACCTCGTTCCACATGACTATGCCCGAGGTCGCCTACACCTACGCCCTGCCCAAGGACGTGTGTGACAAGTATCACGTGCGCAAGTACGGCGCCCACGGCACAAGCCACCGCTATGAGTGGATGATGGCCAAGGAGATCCTGGGCTCGCGCTGCCACCGTCTGCTTTCGTGTCATCTGGGCAACGGCGCTTCGCTCGCCGCCATCGAGGACGGTGTATGCCGCGATACCACGATGGGCCTCACGCCGCTCGACGGCCTGATGATGGGCACCCGTTGTGGTTCCATTGACCCGGCTACCGTGTGCTACCTGCAGCGCGAGGGCGGCTACAGCTACCAGGAAGTCGATGACATGATGAACAAGCAGTCTGGTCTGCTTGCCATCTCTGGCATCTCCAACGACGCCCGCGACATCCGTACGCGCGCCTCCGAGGGTGACGAGCGCTGCCTGCTCGCCTTCGATATGTTCGCATACAAGGCCATGCAGCAGGCCGGTTCCATGATCGCCTCCATGGCGGGCGTGGACACCATTACCTTTACCGCCGGCATTGGCGAGAACGACTGGTCGATCCGCAAGGCCTTCTGCGACTGCTTTGAGTGGCTGGGCGTGCGCATCGATAACAACAAGAACCGCGAGGCCGTGGGTAACGGCCCACAGGTCATCAGCGCCGCCGGCTCTTCCGTCACGGTCATGGTCATCCCCACCGATGAGGAATACATGATCGCCCACGACGTCGAGCGTCTGACCAAGAGCAACTAACGTATTCGTCTGTAATTGACAAAAAGGCCTCCAGAGCAACAGCTCCGGAGGCCTTTTTACTAGCAGGCGGACGGCGGAAACCTCATCCCATTTCGAGCGCAAATTCTGGGATACGCTTTCCAGTTGAGGCATGTTGCGGAAAGTGCAACCCACAATAAAGCATAATTCCGGGCCACGGTTTCCCAAACAGGCCTCAAGCGGAAGCTACATCCCATAATCCGCCTTCAAACCGGGACATGCTTTCCGGTGGGGCAGACATTGAACCGCAGCCAACATTCCGGTCCCAAAGTGATCGCCACCAGCAACGCCTGCGCTCCCAGCAACGACACCCATCCATTCAGATCCTCAGCCCCAGCTCGTAGCCAAGCCGCCGTCCACTCCAGATTCCCTGAATGCCACGTGACGGTAGAAGGCAGCACAGGTTAACCCCTGAAAACATTCCGCAGACCAGAAACGCCCCCGTTCGTAGCTCCGAAGGAGCAGAACGGGGGCGTTTCATTGGTCGAGGACGTTTTCAGGGGTTAGCCCGTACGGCCTTCGGGCGAGTGCGTACGCTACTCAGCCATCTGAGCCTGGACGGCGGTGATGGCTACGACACCCACGATGTCGTCGGCGGAGCAACCGCGCGACAGGTCGTTGACTGGCTTGGCGATGCCCTGCAGGATGGGGCCGTAGGCGTCGGCACCGGCGAAACGCTGGACCAGCTTGTAGCCGATGTTGCCGGCCTCGAGGTCGGGGAACACGAGCACGTTGGCCTTGCCGGCGACAGAGGAGCCGGGAGCCTTGAGCTGGGCGACGGTGGGGACGATAGCGGCGTCGAGCTGCAGGTCGCCATCGATGGCGAGCTCGGGAGCCTTCTCCTTGCAGAACTTCACGGCCTCCTGGACCTTCTTGGCGACCTCGCCGCCGGCGGAGCCCATGGTGGAGTAGGAGAGCATGGCCACGTGCGGCTCAACGTTGCCCATGAAGGTGGACCAGGAGTGAGCGGAGGCGATGGCGATCTCGGAGAGCTCGTCGGAGGACGGGTTGATGTTGAGGCCGCAGTCGGCGAAGATCAGCGTGCCGTCGGTGCCGAACTGCGGGGTGTCGGTGCACATCACGAAGAAGGCCGAGACCAGCTTGGTGCCCGGGGCGGTCTTGAGAATCTGAAGCGCGGGGCGCAGGGTGTCGGCGGTGGAGTGGCAGGCGCCGGAGACCAGGCCGTCGGCGTCGCCCATCTTGACCATCATGGTGCCAAAGTAGGTGGCGTCCATCACCTGGGCGCGAGCCTGCTCGATGGTAACGCCCTTCTTGGCGCGGAGCTCGGCAAACTTCTGTGCGTACTCCTCGTGCTTCTCGGCATTGCGCGGGTCGATGACGGTGGCGCCGGGAACGTTGATCTCGTTGGGATCGCCCAGGATGACGATGTTGGCCAGGCCTTCTTCGATGATCTTGTTGGCCGCGACGATGGTGCGCGGATCCTCGCCCTCGGGCAGGACGATGGTCTTAAGGTCGGCCTTGGCGGCAGACTTCATACGGTTTAGGAAATCGCTCATGTTACTCCTTGCAAGCGTTTCGCTAAGCTCCAGGCGCCCGGCTGTTCACGAATAAACCCGCTGCTAGCGGGTTTACCTTTCAATTATGTACGCCGCGGTGCTTGAGCTTTCCTTGTGTGGCAAGCTCATTATAGGACGCATTAGCGCTATAATCGCTCTGATAAATATGTCTCGAAGAATGTTCGAGAAAAGCCCAGCTAACGAGCCCGTGGCTTTTGACAAGGAGTATCGATGCAGATTACCTCAGGCCTGCCTGAAGGCTTTAACGCCGGCGCGTACGACATGATTGTCGTCGGTGCTGGATATGCCGGTGCCGTTTGCGCCCGCCGTCTTGCCGAGACCATCGGCTATCGTGTTGCCGTTTTGGAGCGCCGTAGCCACATTGCGGGCAATGCCTATGATTGCACTGACGAGGCCGGAATCCTGATCCACGAGTACGGTCCGCATATCTATCACACCTTTAACGAGCGCGTGCACAATTTCCTGTCGCGCTTTACCAAGTGGACGGATTATCAGCACAAGGTGCTCGCCAACATCAACGGCACCCTTATGCCCGTGCCCTTCAACCATGCGAGTCTCAAGCTCGCCTTTGGTGATGAGCGCGGCGAGGAGCTGTATCAGAAGCTCGTGGAGACCTTTGGCAAGGATGTCAAGGTGCCCATTATGGAGCTGCGTAAGAAGAACGACCCCGACTTGGCCGAGGTCGCCGATTACGTCTACGAGAACGTCTTTTTGCATTACACCATGAAGCAGTGGGGCCAGACGCCCGACCAGATCGATCCCTCGATCACCGGTCGTGTTCCCGTCTTTGTGGGCGACGATGACCGCTATTTCCCGCAGGCTCCCTTCCAGGGTATGCCGCAGGACGGCTACACGGCGCTGTTCGAGCATATGCTCGACCACGACCTGATCGACGTGTTCTGCGACGTGGACGCCCGCGATCTCTTTGAGATCGACGAGACCACCGTCAAGATCGGTGGCAAGGTCTACGGCGGCGAGATTGTCTATACCGGTCCGCTCGATGAGCTGTTCAACCTCGACCTGGGCGCGCTGCCGTACCGCACGCTCGACATGAAGTTCGAGACGCTCGATATGGACCAGTTCCAGCCCGTGGGCACCGTCAACTACACCACGAGCGAGGATTACACGCGCATCACCGAGTTCAAGAACATGACCGGTCAGGTCCTGCCCGGCAAGACCACCATCATGAAGGAGCACTCCAAGGCCTATACGCCCGGCTCGGGCGAGACGCCGTATTACGCCATTCTTGAGCCCGAGAACCGCGAGCTCTATGAGCGCTATCTTGAGCGCGTCCAGAACCTGACAAACTTCCACCCGGTGGGTCGTCTGGCCGAGTATCGTTACTACGATATGGATGCCGTGACCAATTCCGCCCTCGATCTTTCGGATGAGATTATCGCCTGCCATGCATAAAGTCATAACATTCGGTATTCCCTCGTATAACGCCGCTAAGGACATGGACCATTGCATCACCTCCATCTTGGAGGGGAGCAATTATGCCACCGATATCGAGATTATCATCGTCGATGACGGTTCCAAGGACGAGACGGCCGCTAAGGCCGACGAGTGGGAGGCGCGTTACCCCGGCATTATCCGCGCGGTGCATCAGGAGAACGGCGGCCACGGTATCGCCGTCCTTTCGGGCTTGCGCGAGGCGCAGGGCACCTACTACAAGGTTGTCGACTCGGACGACTGGCTTGACGGCGCTGCCCTTTCGACCATGCTGTCGATTCTGCGTGGCTTTGAGGAGCGCGACCAGCGCGTTGACCTGTTTATCTCGAACTACGTGTATGAGAAGGTTTACGAGGGCACGCATACCGCTATCGGTTACAAATTTGCCCTGCCGCGCAAAAAGATCTTTTCCTGGGATCAGATCGGTCATTTCCGCCTGGACCAGAACCTACTCATGCACAGCCTGTGCTATCGCACGGATGTGCTGCGCGAGTCCAACCTTCCCATGCCGCCGCACACGTTCTATGTGGACAACATCTACGCCTACGTGCCGCTGCCGCGCTGCAAGACCATGTACTACGCCGACATCGACCTCTATCGCTACTTTATCGGTCGCGAGGGCCAGAGCGTCAATGAGGCCATGATGGTCAAGCGCCTGGGTCAGCAGTTCCACGTAACGCGCATCATGATGGAATCGTTCCACCTGTACCAGGACGTTGAGTCCTCGCGTCTGCGTTCGTACATGATGGGCTACTTCACCATGATGATGGCGATTTGCTCGGTGCTCACCAAGCTTTCCGAGGAAGATTGTGCCGATGAGCGCCTGAAGACGCTGTGGAAGGACCTGAAGGAGTACGATGAGCGCATGTATCGTCGTGCTCGCTACGGCGTGGTCGGCTTCTTCACTAACCTCCGCGGTCGTGCCGGAGACAAAACCACACTCGGCCTATACCGTCTTGCCTCAAAGATCTTCAAATTCAACTAGCTGCTGAGTAATCGCTGCTGATAGGTTGACTGGGCCCCTTGGCCTTTAGTTTGCTACTGCGAACAGTCCTGCTCGCACGGAAAGCACATTAAGTGCTTTCCGGCTCGTGCGGAACTTGTATCAAACTAAAGGCCAAGGGGCCTCTGCTATAAGAATCGATTGTCAGGTTATTTGAATTTGAAAATCTTAGACGCGCGGTACACAGGGGCCTGGGCTGAAAAGATTTTGGTTGGTAGTCGGCCGGAGGCAGGCGGGCGTTACGTTTGTCGCGAGTTCCGCATGCAAAGAAGGCCACTTAATGTGGCCTTCGTTTTGCATAGGACTGTAGAGCAGCAAACGTAATGCCCGCCCGCCTCCGACCGACGGACGAGTGAGATTACTTCGCGGCGCCGGGGATGCCGTGGGAGGTTTTGGCGGTTTTGGCTCCGTTTACGATGGCGGTCTGTAGGGCCCTTACGGCGAGCATGCCCAGCAGGTCTAGGGGAACGGTGGCGCTTGTCTGAGCGTCTAGTTTGCCGCTGGCGAGGGTGTAGATGGTGTCGCCGTCGTTGGTGGTGTGCGTGGGGCGGATGGCGTGCGCATAGGCGTCTGCGGCCATTTGGGACACCTTGGTGGCCTGAGCCTTGGTGAGCTCAACGTTGGTGACGATGCAGCTGATGGTGGTGTTGGTGCGGTCGAGCGGCATCTGCATGGATCCGGCGGCGGCAAAGGCTGCGAGTTCCATATCGACGATTTGGTCGCTATCGGCTGAGGCGCGCATGCCGGCGACCCACTCGCCGGTGAGGGGGTCGACAACGTTGCCGCAGGCGTTGACCGAAACCACGGCGCCTACCTTAACGGGACCGAGCGCCACGGCGGCAGTGCCAAGGCCGGCCTTCATGCAGGTGGCAGGGCCCATGAGCTTTCCTACGGTAGCACCCGTGCCGGCACCCACATTACCCTGCTCGAGCGTGGTGGGGGTGTGGTCGAGCGCCTCGCGCACGGCGGCGATGCCGGCTTCGATGTCGGGGCGCACGGTGGGGTCGCCAAAAGCGAGGTCAAAGATGCAGCTGGAGCACACGATAGGCACCTGCGTGGGGCCGACGGGAAGGCCGATGCCGCGGCTCTCAAGCTCGCGAGCGACGCCGCTTGCGGCCTCCAGGCCAAAGGCCGATCCGCCCGAAAGGCAGACAGCGTGGACCTTGTCGACGGTGTTTTCGGGTCGCAACAGGTCGGTTTCGCGCGATGCCGGGGCACCGCCGCGAACGTCAACGCCGCCGGTGGCGCCCTCGGGTGCCACGATTACGGTGCAACCGGTGCCGGCCTCCTCGTCCGTGTAGTTTCCAAAGCAAAAGCCATCGACATCGCAAACGTCAATGGCCTCAAGCAGTGTATCCATGTTTTACTCCTATCGGTTTTCCGCCGGGCCTTATGCCCGGTCGGGATCCGTACGGTACGCCGAAATTGTAGGCGCTGGGGGATACCCAGCGCCAGATGCAATTACGATAGTTTTTGAATCGCGCGTGCGACGCGAGCGATGGGCAGGCCCACCACGTTGTAGAAGTCGCCCGAAATATTATGCACGAGCATGCGCCCGCCGACGCCCTGGATGCCGTAGGCGCCGGCCTTGTCCATGGGCTCGCCTGAGGCGACGTAGCGCTCAATCTGCTCGTCGGTGAGCTCATAGAACGTCACGTCGGTCACATCGACAAACGACAGGCTCTCGGCGGCGTGCGGGGCTGTGGCGTCTCCGGCTCTAACGATGCAGACGCCGGTTGCGACCTGATGCGTGCGGCCCGAAAGCTCGCGGAGCATGGTGCGCGCCTCGTCCCCGTCTGCCGGCTTGCCCATAATTTGGCCGTCAAAGGTGACAATAGTATCGGCCGCGACGGTCAGTTCGTTGGGCTCGGCATGCTCGGCGGCAACGGCGGCGGCTTTGGCACGCGCCAAGCGCTCGACGAGTGTAAGCGGAGCTTCGCCATCAAAAGGCGTTTCGTCGATATCTGCGGGAATCACGCGAATGTCATAGCCCGCCTCGCGCATCAACTCGATGCGGCGCGGTGATTGCGAAGCCAAAATCATAGCTGAATGCCCTCGGCGACCTTCTCGACGGCCTTGTCGCCGGCGAGAGCGCGCAGCAGCTCAAGCGCAAAGGGGAGCGACTGGGCCATGCCGCTGGCGGTGATGATGTTGCCGTCTTGCGTAACCTTCTCGCCGGTATAGGCGCCTTCGGGGAAGCTTTTCTCAAAGCCAGGGAAGCACGTGGCGTGGCGCCCCTCGAGTAGGTCGAGCTCGCCCAGGATAAACGGGGCGGCGCAGATGGCGGCAACGTGCTTGGTCGCGGCGAACTCGCAGACCACGTCGCAGACGCGCTGATCGGCACGCAGGTTGGTGGCACCGGGCAAGCCGCCGGGCAGCACGACGCAGTCGTACTCGTCAAAGTTGATCTCATCAAAGAGCGCATCGCAGGTCACGGGGATCTGCAGCGAGCTTACGACCTCACGTGTGGGCATAATCGAGACGAGCGTGGCACGCACACCGCCGCGACGCATGACATCGACCATGGTCAAGCATTCAATAGTTTCAAAGCCATCGGCGGCGAGAACGGCAACGCTGGGCATGAGGGTTCCTTTCATAGGCGGCATACAATTAGCCGTCTTATACCCCGAAGACCTCCGCTTGCCACGCTCGATTTCCCAATGATTTTTCTGAGCAATGATTAAGTGACTAGTTGCGCCTAAGGTGGACGACGGTCTCGCAGTGGAAGGTTTGCGGGAACAGGTCGACTGGCGTGATCTTGACGGGGGAGAAGGTGCCTTCTTCGACAAAGCGTTTGAGATCGCGCGCCAGGGTGGCCGGGTCGCAGCTCACGTAGGCGACATCGCGAGCACTCGTGCTGGCGATAAGGTCGATCGCCTCGGGGGCGAGGCCTGCGCGCGGCGGGTCGACCACCAAGACGTCGGCATCCTGGTCGGGGAACTCGCGCACCGCGTCTCCGCCAATGACGTCGACGTTATCAAGCTTGTTGATCTCCAGGTTACGGCGCAGGTCGCGCACGGCCGGGCCGTAGGCCTCGACGGCGGCGACGAAGTCGCAGCGGCGGGCGAGCGGCAGGGTAAAGGTTCCGGCGCCGCAGTACAGGTCCACGGCAAGCTCGTCTTCTTGCGGGTCGAGGGCGTCCATAACGAGATCAATCAAAATCTCGGCGCCCTTGGTGTTGACTTGGAAAAACGACGGGGCAGACAAGCGCATCTGGCCCTCGGCGATGTTCTCGGTCCACGAGCCCTCGCCGGCGAGCATTTCGACCTTGGAGACACGGCGGGCCTTCTTTTCGCCCCTGCTCATCACGCGCACGATGCTCGTGGGATGAGCGGCGTCCGCCAGCACGCGGGAGACCTGCGAGCGCGGAAAAGAGCCCGTAGGCGTCCAGAGTGCGACCTCGAGCGCCTTGGTGCGGCGCGATGCGCGAATGCCCACGCGTTCGAGCCCCAAGTCATGGCTGCCGCTTAGATAGTTGAGTGCGCCGACGACCGATTTGAGCGCCTTCGGGAAGCGCTTATCGAACAGCGGGCACGCATCGACGGTCACGATTTTGCTGGGGTCGACACCGTGCATGCCAAGGCGCACGCGACCGTTGACGACGGTCGGTTCGAGCTCGATTTTATTGCGGTAGCCCCAGTCGTCCTTGGTGTGGCAGATGGGCTGTACCAACTTATCGACCTGCTCAGGAGCGAACTTGCCGATGCGCTCGAGCGTGGAGCGCAGGTTTTGCTCCTTGGCGGCAAGCTGTGCCGTGCGTGAGAGATTGCCCCACGAACAACCGCCGCAGATGCCAACGAAGGGGCAGGGTGGCTGAATGCGATCGGGGCTCGGCTCCAGAATCTCGGTCGTGCGGGCGCGCATGAACGACTTGCCGTCCTGTACGACCTCGGCCTCGACGGTGTCGCCTGCCACGGCGCCCTGCACAAAGACGGCCTTGCCGTTGTCGGCGTGCGCCAGCCCATCGGTGCCGTAGGTCATCGATTCTATAGTGAGCTTCATATCCCTGCCTGTCATTCGTGTTGTTGTTCGCACCATGGTAGCAGGGAAAAGCGCCCCGCATCCGAGGCTTTCCTCAAATGCGGGGCGCTTCTACAAACTGCTTCTACAAACGACTATTTCGTCTTGCCGGTAATGAGCGTCTTAAGACCCAGGCCGATCAGGCCCAGGCCCATGCGCACACGACCGGGGCGATGGCGCTCGATGGCCTTGGTCTTGCCGGCGGGCTTATCGCGACGGGCGCTCGTCTCGGGTGCGGGCTTGGAGACCTGCGGCTCGGGCTGAGGTACAGGTGCGGGCTCGGGCTCAATGACGGTCGCCTGGACCTTTTGGACCTTGGGTGTGGCCGGCTGCGGCTCAGGAGCGGGGGCGGGCTTTGCCTCAATGACGGGCTCGGGCGCGGCCTCGGCGTTGCGATAGGCACGCTCCAGCAGGGCTTCCTGCGAGTTGAAGGGTTTCTCACCCTCTGCACGCTCCACGGGGACCCAAGTGCCGTCGCTCGTGAGGCTGCGGGCCTTCACGTTGTCGCGCAGCTGCATGCCCATGTACTCGTGCACCAGGGCGCGGCAGGTGGAGTCGAGCACGGGGAAGGCGATCTCCACGCGGTGCTCGGTGTTGCGTGTCATCATGTCTGCCGAGCTCAGGTAAATCATGTCCGAGTCCACGCCAAAAGCGTAAACACGGGCGTGCTCCAGAAAGCGTCCGACGATGGAGCGGACATGCACGTTCTCGGTCTTGCCAGGAACGCCCGGCTTGAGGCACGAGATGCCGCGGATGATCATGTCCACGCGGACTCCAGCGCACGATGCCTCGGCGATCTTGTCGATAACCTCGCGGTCGGTGAGCGAGTTGAGTTTAAAGAACACGCGGGCGGGCTCGCCAGCGAGAGCGCGCTGAATCTCGCGATCCAGACCGCGCATGATGAGCGGCTTCAGGCCGACCGGCGCCACGCCCAGGAAGCGGTAATCGCCGCGCAGATTGCCCAGCGACAGGTTGCGGAAGAACAGGTTGGCGTCCTCGCCGATGCCGGGGTGGGCGGTCATGAGCATAAAGTCGCTGTAGAGTTTGGCCGTCTTCTCGTTAAAGTTGCCGGTGCCCAGCAGCGTCAGACGCGTTAGCGCCATGCCTTCGCGATAGGTGAGCTGGCAGATCTTGGAGTGGCACTTAAAGCCCTCAGAGCCGTAGATGACGGTGCAGCCGGCCTCTTCCAGGCGCTCGGCCCACTCGATGTTGTTCTGCTCGTCGAAGCGGGCGCGGAGCTCCATGAGCACCGTGACCTCTTTGCCGTTCTCGGCGGCATCGATCAGCGACTCGCACAGGCGGCTCTGCTTGGCCACGCGGTAGAGCGTGATGCGCAGTGAGATGCACTCGGGGTCGTAGGCGGCCTCGTGCACCAGATCCAGGAAGGGGTTCATAGCCTCATAGGGATAAAAGAGCAGCTTGTCGTGCTGAAGTACCTGCTCGCGGATGGAGCGGGTCATATCGATGGTGGGGTTGGGCTGCGGCTTAAACGGCGTAAAGAGCAGCTCGTTGCGCAGGTGCTCGGGAATCTTGCCCTCGATGCCAAAGACATAGCCCAGGTTGAGCGGGATATCGCAGGTAAAGACCGAGCGACGCGGGAGCTCGAGCGCCTTGCGGATAGTCTTGAGCGTTGCCTTCTCGAGCGAGCCCGATACGGCGAGCACCACCGGCTGCAGGCGCAGGCGCTTCTTGAGGATGCGCTTCATATGCTGGCGGTAGTCCTCTTCCTCTTCGACGCCCTCGCCGTCCGGATCGATGTCGGCGTTGCGGGTGACGCGGATGAGCGCGCGGTCGAGCGGCTTATAGGAGCCAAAGCAGCTGTCCAGGCAGGCGAGGATGACGTCCTCGAGCAGAATGTAGGAGTAGGTGCCGGTGGGCGAGGGGATCTCGACCACGCGGTTCATCGAGGCGGGAATTTCGATCAGGCCCAGCAGACTTTCCTCGTCGGTGACGCCGTCCAAGCCGCAGGCCAGGTAGAGCGCGCCGTTGCGCAGGTTGGGGAAGGGGTGGCGCGGGTCGATCACCAGCGGCGAGATGACCGGCGACACGTAGGCCTGGAAGTAGCGGGTGACAAAGGTGCGCTCCTCGGGCGTAAGCGAATCGATGCGAGCGCGGTGAACGCCTAGGGTGTCGAGCTTGCCCTCGATGCTCTTAAAGATGGACTCCCATCGGGTAAGGAGCCCGGGCATTTCGGTCATGACAGCATCGACCTGTTCGGAGGCGGTCATATTGCTCTTGTTGTCGACAGGCTGTTTTTTGAGCTCCGCCAGATCGGACAGGCCGCCCACGCGCACCATAAGGAACTCGTCGAGGTTAGACTCGAAAATCGACACGAACTTTAGACGCTCGAACAGCGGAACGGTCTCGTCGAAGGCTTCGTCAAGCACACGGTTATCAAAGCGCAGCCAGCTGAGCTCTCGGTTCTGCGTGTACGAGAAGTCGCGCGGCGGTTTGCGCAGCTTTGCGGCGGCTTGCTTTTTTTCGATTTTGCTCGGCATATGCATCTGTCCGTTCAGTCCCCGCAGGGGACGGTTGCCTAACACTATTCACTATTGTCTCAATTTAGTCGACTTGTGGCACGGACGTATTGTGCGAACGGTATCTTAACCTACTTCTTACGCTGTCAAGCCATAGAGCTGACGCCCGTCGCGTTGCGAAAAACGGTCTAGATCCTCACTCAACTGCTGAGTATGTGTGAATAAGAATGATAGATAGCTGAATATCATCGAATACAGGCAGAAACGTAAACAAGCGTCATTTATATACATAAAACCGTTGTAGATATGCAATTCTTAATCGAAAGATTGGAGTTGTAATTGCGAATGATTTTTGAGAAAAAAGAGCGTTTACCTTAGAAAAGCTACTTTAGAACGCCGAAGTGCATTATGGGGGAATCATATTCGATATACCGTTCATCGAACTTTGTTGACCGTTCGGGGGCGAGGTGGAATTGCGGTTGGAATTTGGATATAACTAGAGCTGTCAGTAAGCAGCACCCGTTACGGAAGGGTGCTGAGAGATTCGGCCGAAAGGCCCGAAAGAAAGGTAGGAGGCCATGACGAAAGGTCTGCACGTGCCTTCCGAGATCGGCAAGCTCAGGAAGGTCTGCCTGCACCGTCCCGGCGACGAGCTCCTCAACCTGCCGCCCGACGAGCTCGAGCGGCTCCTGTTC
>JAXKBK010000036.1:0-156137 GCA_036553025.1 Collinsella sp.
ACGCCGGCGTCGAAGAGCTCGACGGCCCGCCTCCTGGACTCCAGATCGTGCTTCGACCTGAGATCTATACTCATGGAAAACCTCCCATTTCCCGATGTCCAAGAAATGGGAGGCAGTTCACTGTCCCCTTTGTGGTGGTTTGAGCGTTAAAAGTGAGCGTATCGCTACTTGGAGAGCTCGTCAGCGAGGGCCTCGATCTGAGCGCGCGAGGCGTCGTTGAGCGAACCCAGGACGGTCACCTTGTTCTGCGCCAGGGTGATGTCCTTCATACCCTCGAGCTTCTTGGTCATAACCTTGGCAGCTGCAGGCGCCCAGGAGCCGGCCTCAACGAGCGCCACGGTGCGGTTCTGGTAGGCATGCTCGGCGAGCGTATGGATAAAGGTGCTCATGAACGGAAAGATCTCGCCCTGATAGGTGATGGAAGCGAGCACCAGACGGTCATAGCGGAACGCATCCTCAACGGCCTCGGCCATGTCGTCGCGAGCCAGGTCGAAGACGGAGACCTTCTGGCCGCGAGCCTCGAGCGCTGCGGCGAGCTCCTCGACGGCGGCCTTCAGGTGGCCATAGACGCTCGCGTAGGCAATGGTGATGCCCTCGTCCTCGGGCTGATAGCTCGACCAGATGTTGTAGGTGTCGAGGTAGTAGCCCAGGTTCTCGGTCAGCACGGGGCCGTGGAGCGGGCAGATGATCTGAATGTCCAGGTCGGCGGCCTTCTTGAGCACGGCCTGCACGAACTTGCCGAACTTGCCGACGATGCCAAAGTAGTAGCGGCGAGCCTCGCAGGCCCACCCTTCCGGATCCTCGATGTCATTGGCACCAAACTTGCCAAAGCCGTCGGCACTAAAGAGCACCTTGTCGGTGGCCTCGTAAGAGAACAGCACCTCGGGCCAGTGAACGTTGGGGGCGCCGACAAACGTCAGGCTGTGGCCGCCCAGGTCGAGCACGTCGCCCTCTTTGACGACCATCTTGCGCTCGGGATAATCGGTGCCAAAGTAGTTGACCATCATGCGGAAGGCGCCCATGCTGGCCACAATCTGTGCCTGGGGATAGCGCTCCATAAAGGCGGCGATGCCGGCGGAGTGATCGGGCTCCATGTGATGGATGACCAGGTAGTCGGGCGTACGGCCATCGAGCACGGCCTCGAGGTTGCCGAGCCACTCGTCGACAAAGCCAGCGTCAACCGAATCGGCAACGGCAATCTTCTCGCCCAAGATAGCGTAGCTGTTGTATGCCATACCATTCTCGGACACGTCGTACTGGCCCTCGAACAGGTCAATGTCGTGATCGTCGACGCCAATGTAGCGGATATCCTTGGTGATCTCCATCAGGCAAAGCCTCCTAGATAGACAAAAGAACCCGTCTATCATAGCACTCGGCAGTATCCCAGCAGCTACCCGCCGACATCCTTACCGATTGTTATTGAAATGCGATAGATCGCCGTTTACCTGCACAAACTATGCGCGCGGTATCGCCGTGCTATGTCGAATGATGAGTTGTCCGGGAATACGAATGGCAACGGTTTTGTCCGCCGCACCCGCCTCGGGAACCGCATGCTCGAATACCTCGCGTCCGCGCTGATGTAGATCGAATCGCACGGTCGTGAGCTCGTTGTGTGCGACAAAATCATCGAGCGAATCGTCGACGCCCACCACGCTCACGTCCTCGGGCACGCGCAAGCCGCTATCGCGCAGCGCTGCAATAGCGCCGTTTGCCATCTGGTCGTTTGCCGCGTAAATCGCCGTCATGGCGCGGTCATGCTCGGCCAGGTACCGAGCGGCCTCGTAGCCGCTGTTGGCAGACCAGTCGCCCTCGAGTGGCGCCTGCGGCTTAATGTGCTTACGCTCGAGCGCATCCTGCCAACCGGCGCGACGAAATTGCTCGTCGACCGAGAACGACGGGCCGCCAATATAGCGAATCTGCTCGTGCCCCAGCTCAAACAGATGGTCCATAAGCAAGAGCGAGCAGCCGTAATGATCGGAGTCAACCGTAGTCACCCGCGGATGCGCGTACATGGTAACGATGACCGTGCCAATGCCCGGCAGTGGATCAAACGTCTCAAAATCGGGCGCCATACGGCTCATGCCGATAATGATGCCGTCCACGGGCAGCGCAGCCATACGACGCGTGGCCTCGGCAAGCGAAAACTCCTCGGTCTTGGACATCTCGACCAGCGTGATGGCGCAATTATGCTCGCGAGCAGCGCTGGCGATGCCGTCAATCATTGAGAGGTTGCCAAACTTGGTGACATCGTTGACGCACAGACCGACCGAATGGTAGCGGCCGTCGCGCAGCGAGCGACCGGCATAACTCGGACGGAAGCCGAGCTCCTGCATGGCGGCTTGCACGCGCTGGCGCGTCTGCTCGTTGACGTTAGGGAGGCCGTTGGCAACGCGCGAAACCGTCTGCTGCGAAACGCCAGCAGCGCGGGCGACGTCGGCCATGGAGACCGGACGCGTACCTGTATCGTTGGACGGGCGCCTTGCCACAGGATCACCTTCACCCTTGCGAGATCTGAATAGCGTGCATGCCGGCCCGGGCAGAAACACACCCCGCGCCGAAGCCCGCTATCGTCGGACGCATGTTAACGTACTCTACTTTTTCAATCCGCAACTCTTCTGCTCTATAAGTCCATACGGCAATACCGTTCACGGCTGGATTTCTACCGATTACCAGATTCTCAAAAAGTGATAAGTGTTGTGTTATGAGTACGTTAACATAGCCCGTAACGTGCGGCATCGTAGATGCTGAGTTTATGCCACTTCAGATTGTTAACGTACTCACTACGACGGAAAACTCGTCAGTATGCGCCAAGGAAAGGACCCTCATGACCACCCCCGACGAAAAGACACTCGCCACGCTCACCAAGCTGTTTGAGGAGGAGTTTGGCCCCATCGGCGATCGCCAGGTGCTCTATGTGCACGCGCCCGGCCGTTCCGAGATCAGCGGCAACCACACCGATCACGAGGGCGGTCACGTTATCGCCGGCTCGCTCGATGTCGCCGTCGACGGCATTGCCGTGGCGACCGATTCCAACAAGGTTCGCGTCGCCGACGAGGGCTATCCTACGTTTGAGATCACGCTCGACACGCTGGATATTCAAGAGTCCGAGAAGGGCACGTCCGCAAGCCTCGTGCGCGGTATGGCCCACGAAATCGCTGCTCTGGGTGTTGAGCCCCAGGGCTTCGACTTTGCCTTTACCTGCTCCGTCCCCTCGGGTGGCGGCCTTTCTAGCTCCGCCGCTGTCGAGGCGGCTTACGGCCGCGCCATGGAGACGCTCTGGGGCGCGCCCGCCATTGAGCCCGTCGCGCTCGCCCAGATGAGCCAGCGCACCGAGAACAACTATTACGGCAAGCCCTGCGGTCTTATGGATCAGGCGGCTGTGTGCCTGGGCGGCCTCGCCTACATGGACTTTGAGGATCAGGCTCAGCCTAAGACCCAGAAGCTCGAGCTCAACTTTGAGGATCACGGCTATGCGCTCGTGCTCGTTAAGGTTGGCGCCGACCATGTGGCGGCTACCGACGACTACGCCGCCGTTCCGCGCGAGATGCAGGACGTCGCCGCCGAGTTTGGCAAGGCACGCCTGTGCGAGGTCAACGTTGCCGACTTTGACGCCAAGCTCCCCGAGCTGCGCGCCAAGCTGGGCGACCGCGCTTGCCTGCGTGCCGTTCACTACTGGTACGAGAACGGCCTGGTCGACAAGCGCTGGGCAGCCCTGAACGCTGGCGACATTGACCAGTTCCTGGTCCTGACGCGCGAGTCCGGCGCCAGCTCTGCCATGTACCTGCAGAATGTCGTTGCCAAGCTGGGCTCCGAGCAGCCCTCCATGTATGCCCTGGCACTGGCCGAGCATGTGCTCGACGGCCGTGGCGCCGTTCGTATTCACGGCGGCGGCTTTGGCGGTACCATCCAGGCCTTCGTGCCGCTCGATCTGGTCGACACCTTTATCACCAAGATGAACAGCTGGCTGGGCGAGGGCTCTGCCCGTCACTACGCCATCTCTGACAAGGGGGCTTACGCGGCATGGCTGTAATGACTGACGTGCGCGAGGCCGCGCAGAACCTGATCGAGTACGCTATCCACCGATCGATGATCGGCCAGGACGATCGCATCTGGGCGTATAACACCATTCTCGAGTGCATCGGTGCTACGGGCCCGGCGCTCGACATGGCCTGGGCGCTCCAGGTCGAGAAACTCTCGCTCTTGCACCCCGATACCCTGCCCAACTTTGACCTTGAAGGCACACTTGCCGCGCTTGCCGAGGCGGCTGTTGCCAACGGCGCCGCCGAGGACACGGCATCGGGCCGCGACCGCATCGCCATGCGCATCATGGGCGCGCTCATGCCGCGCCCGTCTGCCGTGATTGACGAGTTTACCGGCCGCATGGGCGTCAACGAGCCCCGCGCCGCGACCGACTGGTTCTACGGCCTGTGCTGCGACGCCGGCTACGTGCGCCGTGCCGCCATCGCGCACAACATCAAATGGAGCACCCCCACCAACTGGGGCGATCTTGAAATCACCATCAACCTGTCCAAACCCGAGAAGGACCCGCGCGATATCGCCGCGGCAGGTGCAGCCAAGAACATGGGCGAGAAGTATCCCGCCTGCCAGCTCTGCATCGAGAACGAGGGTTACCCCGGACGCTCCGCCGCGGCTGACGGCGGCGCTCATCCCGCCCGCCAGAATCTGCGCGTTATCCCCATCCAGCTCGACGGCGAGCGTTGGGGCTTCCAGTACAGCCCGTACGCGTACTTTAACGAGCACTGCATTGCCATGAGCTCCGAGCATCGTCCGATGCACGTCGACCGCAAGGGGCTGACCTGCCTGCTCGATTTTGTGGACCTGTTCCCGCACTACTTTATCGGCTCCAACGCCGACCTGCCCATCGTGGGCGGCTCGATTCTGTCGCACGACCACTTCCAGGGCGGCGCGCACGAGTTCCCCATGATGCATGCCACCGAAGTCTCGCAGTTTAGCGTGCCCGGCTTTGACCAGGTCAGCGGTACCGTGTTGCAGTGGCCGCTTTCGGTGCTGCGACTGCGCTCGCACGACCGCGCCCAGTTGCTCGACGCTGCCGAGAAGATTATCCTCGCCTGGCGCGAGTGGACCGATGAGTCTGTGGGCGTTATCGCGCACACGGCCGACGGCGTAGCGCACAACACCGTGACGCCCGTCATCCGCCGCGTCGACTTCCGCGGCAATGCCGGTGGCGAGATTTACGAGGCCTACCTGGCACTTCGCTGCAACATCACGACCGACGAGCATCCGCTGGGCGTTTTCCACCCGCATGCCGAGTATCACCATATTAAAAAGGAGAACATCGGCCTGATCGAGGTCATGGGCTTGGCCATTTTGCCGCCGCGCCTGGTTCCCGAGCTCGGCGCTGTCCGTGAGCACCTGTTGGCGGCCAAGACCGATGCCAGCTACGACCTTGCCGGTGCGCTCGAGGGCGACGACCTTTGCCGCAGCCACGCCGCATGGGCCGAGGACGTCTTTGCCCGCCGCGCCGACGAGCTTACGGCGGACAACGCCATCGACATCCTGCACGAGGAGGTCGGCGTGGTGTTTGGCCACGTGCTCGACAACGCCGGCGTCTTTAAGTGGGACGAAGCCGGCCGCGCCGCCCAACAGCGCTTTATCGACTCACTGTAATGATCCCTTGGGGACGGAGGAAAACGGATCACTTCGTCTTCAAGACAACGGCGCCCGCCGGCAACATCGCCGGCGGGCGCCGTTTTTTGAGTGTAGTCATTGGGGTCATTCTTAAGGGGCGTTCTTAAACGACTAGTCATTAAAGAGCGTCCCCAATGACTACTTGCGACCAAGGCAACGCCGGTGTCTTGGCAACGACAGCGAAAACGCCCCTAAGCGAGCAAGGTGACGTGAAAGAGGAGGGCATTGACCTTTTGGTCATGCCCGACGATTGAACGTCAGATTGCCGCTTAGGGGCGTTTGCAGCGTCGCGCCGTTACGCGGTTTGGTAAAACCGCGTAACCCTACAGTTCAGTCACGACAACGCTGTTGTAGATCTCGTCCCAGCGGTCCATGACCAGGCGGCCAGTCTTGGGATCCATGGCGTTGAGCTTGCCGCAGGTATTGGCGGTCTTGAGCACCGTGATGTCGTCGGCACCAGCAGCAATGGCATGCGCAAAGCCGGCGATGGTCGAGTCGCCGGAACCCGTCGCGTTCACTGCCGCAATCGCGGGCGTCTTGGCGCGGAACGCGCGACCCTCATGGAAGCCCACCGAGCCGGCAGTGCCCATCGAAACGACAACCCAAGGGATACCGGCAAAGCGGCCATCGGCGGCAAGCGCCTCACGCAAGGCATCGATATCATCGGTCGTAAAGGACGTACCTAGCAGGCCATTAATCTCGGTCAGGTTGGGCTTTACGAGCTCAGGCTTAGCGTCGGACTCCAGCGCGGCCTCCAGCGATGCACCCGAGGTGTCGAGCAGCACCTTAGCGCCCGCCTCCTCGGCGATCTTGACGAGCTCGGCATAGTAGCCGGCATCGACGCCACGCGGCAGCGAGCCCGAAAGCGTCACAACGTCCGCCTTCGCTGCAAGCTCGGCGAACTTGGCCGTAAAGGCCTCGAGCTCGGCCGGGGCGATCTGCGGGCCGCTCTCCAGCAGCTCGGTCTGATTACCCTCGTGCAGAATATTCAGGCAAATGCGCGTCTCACCGGCGATGGGCACAAAGTCATTCTTGACGCCATCGGCATCCATGAGCTCGGCCATATAGGCACCCATGTGGCCGCCAAGCAGGCCGGTCGCGAGCACGTCGTCACCCAGCTGCAACAGCACACGGCTCACGTTGAGGCCCTTGCCACCAGCGGTCTTTTCGGGCATCACGCGGTTAACATCGTCGATGATCAGCTTGTCGAGCTGATAGCGCGTATCAATCGACGGGTTCATGGTAACGGTCAGAATCATGTTGGACTCCTGTTTAGAAAACCGGCCCGCGCCCCTCACAGAAACGCGAGCCGTCAATTAAAAAGCTGCAGAATGCCGGGTACCGCCAAAACGACGCACACGAGCTCAGCAAGCAAAAGTTTTATCAGAGTAGCTCGCCCGCCAGATGGCTTCGCAGCGTCGACTGGTCTGGCGTTCGGTAGAACGCCGGAACCTCCTTAGTCGTGGTATTCGCCGCGGTCCCACTTCTCCAGGAACTCGTCAAAGAAGTGCGGGTCGGCCTGAGCCTCGGCGTCGGCCTTATTGCAGGCATCGATCTTGGCGATCAAGGCATCGTGCTCGGGAGTCTTGTCGTAGGGCTCCTCCAGGAAGGCAAGCATGATGTCGGCCATCAGGAACTCGCCGGTGATCTTGCCGCCAAAGCCCACGATGTTGGCGTTGAGCTCGCGACGGGCATACAGGGCAGAGGTCATGTCGCGAACCAGGGCGCAGCGGGCGCCGGGAACCTTGTTGACGGCGTTGGTGATGCCGATGCCGGTGCCGCACAGGGCCACGCCAAAGTCAGCCTTGCCGCTGGCAACAGCCTCGCCCACGGCCTTGCCGTAGATGGGGTAGTGCGTACGGGTGTGGCTGTAGGTGCCGCAGTCGAGCACCTTGTAGCCAGCCTGCTCCAGGCGGTCGGCCAGATAGATCTTCTCGTCCGTAACGATATGGTCGCAACCGATTGCGATGGTCTTCTTCATCAGAACGTCCTTTCGTCTGAATTCACAAGTTGAGGTAGAAGTTCGAGTTCTCGGTGGCTCTCGTTAGGCCATCTTGTTGAGCATGTCGACACGGATCTGGTGACGGCCGCCAGCATACTGGGCGCGCAGGAACTCGCGGGCGATCTTCTTTGCGACCTCGGTGCCCACAACGCCCGGGCCCATGGTGACCATGCGCGAGCCGTTGTGCTCGCGGGTCATGTAAGCGGAACGCTCGTCGGAAATGTTGGCGACGACCATGCCCTTGATCTTGACGGCGGCCATATAGGAGCCGACACCGTACTTATCGAATGCGAAGCCCTGGGAATCCTTGTGCTCCAGCAGGTCCTTGGCAACGGCGGTCGCGGAATCGACAAAGTCCGCGGCAGGGGTCTCGGAATAGTCGACGACCTCGTGACCGTCGGCGATGAGCATCTCCTTGATGGACTCCTTCATCGACATACCGTCGGCATCGGAAGCGATTACAACTCTCATGACATCCTCCTTGAGAGATACGCAGGTGCGTAGTTTCTGTTTGGAAGTGTTGAATCGCGTTCAGGTCCGGGCATCTGAATGTGCGGTTCTTCACTGTTCATGTTTATTTGAACACATTCGAACAGTAACTGCAACAACTATTTGTTTATCTTTGTTCTTTTTTGAACAAATATCGTTCACGGATGATTGCTGACCGTTTGAGCCGGGCGCGGACGTAGCGACCATGTGTTCAACAAATCAGAACCACCCTTAAAAAGGGTGGTTTGCTCTTAGGGTATAACCCACGGGCCCCGGGCTCGCGTCTAAAGGCGCGGGCCCGGACTTCGTCCAGGCCTAGTGCATCTTGACCCGTGGCGCGCCGGTCGAACCGGCGGGATCACCCCCTCTTGAAGGGGTCCTCGTACTCCTTCACGCTCAGCTTGTCCAGCGCGATGTCGTGGGACTCCTGCTCCCTGATGTACTTGGCGATCGTCGCCTCGTTCAGGCCGACGGTGGACACGTAGTAGCCCTCCGCCCAGAACTTCCTGTTGCCGAACTTGTACTTGAGGTTGGCGTGCCTGTCGAATATCATCAGCGAGCTCTTCCCCTTCAGGTAGCCCATGACGCTCGCGACGCTGTACTTCGGCGGGATCGCCAGCAGCACGTGCACGTGGCCGGGCATCAGGTGCCCCTCGATTATCTCGATCCCCTTGTACTCGCACAGCTTCCTGAGGATCTCCCCTATGTCGCTCCTGATTTGGTTGTAGATCACTTTGCGCCTATACTTCGGCGTGAACACGATGTGGTACTTGCACATCCACTTCGTGTGGGAAAGGCTGTAGGCCTTCTGGGCCATGGCGACCACCCCTTCGACTCGAATTCTTGACGGCCTGAACAATCGTCAATATCGGTCGGAGGGGTGGCTTTGTAAAGCCGTTTGTCTCCACCCGCGTAGCGGGTGGTTCAAAGCTGGCCGCTGCGCGGCCAGCAGACTAAAGTCTTGAAAAGAAAAAGCCCTGTCGCGAGTCTGCGGCAGAGCTTTTGGAAGGGGACTTGGTTGTGCGGACTCGTTAGGCGAGCTTGGCCTCGAGCTCGGCGATGCGCTTGTAGGCATCGATGGTAAAGCGGGTCTGCTTCTCCAGGATCATAGTGGTCATGAGAGTGTCCTGAGCGTGAGCCATGATGAAGGTCATCTCCATCTCGCCACCGCCGGCCTCCTGCGAAAGCAGCTTGGTCTGCGTGTCGTGGGCACCGATGAGCGCATCGCTGGCATCCTTGTGCAGCTGTTCGGCCTTCTCAAAGTCACCCTCGCGAGCAGCATCGAGCGCTGCAAGCAGATCGGTCTGGGCGTCACCTGCGTATGCGACAATCTCGAATCCAACCATCGAGATTTCTTCTTTGGTTGCCATATTGCGTTCCTTTCACATATGAACCAATGGAGAGCATCGCGTCCGGGCATACGCGCTGCGTTGTGTATGACAGAAACAATAACATTCAAACAAAAAAGAACAGCGCAAAACGTAATTTTGAGCTATGAACGGTCACTATTCGCCCGTGAACGGTTTTTAAACCAATCTGAACAATATCGAACACAATTAGCGGCAACCCAAACAGACCCGCGCCCTAGCGTACATCGCGCACCGTATCGCCCTCGACGAGCACGCCCGGAAACAGCATGTGCTCCACACCGGGTGCAGCGCCCTCGGCGCCGGCAATCTTGTCGACCGCCCACATGCCGACGCGTTTGTTGTCAAAGCGCACCGTGGTCAGGCGACGATCGGGTACGATATCGCCCAAACTATCGTCAACACCCACCACGCTTACGTCCTGGGGCACGCGCTTCCCGCGCGACTCGAGCCCACGGATGCAGCCATATGCCATGGCATCGTTGGAAGCATAAATGGCCGTACAGGTCGGATCGTCCGCCAGAGCCTGACCGGCAGCATATCCACTCTGCGCTGTCCAGTCGCCGCGCACGAGCTGCGGTGGCTCGATGCCATGCGCACGCAATGTCTCGCGCCAGCCTTCCTCGCGCCGCATGCCCGAAAGCGAGCGCTCGGGACACGAGATAAAGTGCACGGTCTTGTGCCCCTGCCCCAGCAAGTACTCGACCACTTGGCGCGAGCAATCGAACTGGTCGTTATCGACCGTTGAACAGAGCGGGTGCTCCAGCATGGTAACGAGCACCGTCTGCATACCGGGCAGCGGCTCAAAGGTGCCAAAGTCCGCCGGCATGCGGTTCATAATCACAACCATGCCGTCCACCGGCAGTGCGCTCATGCGCGACGATGCACCCTCGAGGGTATACGGATGCCCGTCTACTTTAGTGAGAGTGATGGCATAGCCGTGCTTATCGGCGGCGGCGGCAAAGCCCTCCATACGGTCGAGGTTGCCGGTGCCGGTAATATTGAACATGGCGACGCCGACGGTCTTAAACTTACCGCGACGCAGCGATCGACCGGCAAAATTGGGGCGATACCCCAGCTCGCGCATGGCGGCACGCACGCGCTCCTTGGTCTCGGGGCGCACGCTGGGCGAATCGTGAACGGTGCGCGAGACCGTCTGTTCCGAGACGCCCGCGAGACGCGCCACATCCTTAACGGATACCGATTTTTTAACAGCGGCCATAGGTCGATCTTTCTATGTCAACGATGCCATTGGTGACACCCTACGCAGTCATTTTTAACGCCTTCAAGTATATCCAACGCCTCCCCCACCATACGCTCACCACCCAAAACCTACCGTTCACCGACATTTTTGCTTCCCCGAACAGCTTTTGTCGACCAAATGTTAACGTTGCCATTGTGCAAACACAGAGCCACCGGGCGGCTCAAACGTTTACGCGCAAGGAATCGACGGTCCACAGGCACAGGGGCCATCGGTTCGCGTCTTATTTTGTGTCGCAAAATGGCAACGTCAACATTTTGGCAACCAAACGTCAAAAGCTACCATCGTTGCCAACCCACCGACTCTTAGGAGCTTTGCATGGAGCAACTCATCGCCATCATCGAAAAGGGGCAGCCCTTTTTCAACGCGATCGCCCGCAACAAGTACCTCAAGGCGATCCGCGACGGTTTTATCTCCGTCATCCCCATCATCATCTTCTCGTCCATCTTCTGCCTGGTAGCCTCGGTTCCCAATATCTGGGGTTTCTACTGGCCCGATGACATCAACAACGCCCTATGGAAGTGCTACAACTACTCCATGGGCATCCTGGCCATCGCCTGTGCCGCCACCACGGCCAAGCACTTCGCCGACGCTCAGAACCGCGATCTGCCCAAGAACAACCAGATCAACTTCATCTCGTGCATGTGCGCGGCCATCATCGGCTTCTTGCTCCTTTCGAGCGACACGATCGCCACGGACGCTGCCAGCGGCTTCAACACCACCTACCTTGGTTCCAAAGGCCTGCTGACCGCCTTTATCGCTGCGTTTGTGACCGGCATCATCTACAAGTTCTTCATTAAGCGCAACATCACCGTCAAGATGCCCGAGCAGGTTCCGCCCAACATCTCGCAGACCTTTAAGGACATCATCCCCTTCTCCGTCTGCATCACCGTCTTTTGGGTCTTTGACATCGCCTTCCGCGCTGCTTTTGGCTTCTGCTTTGCCCAGGGCGTCATCCAGGTGTTCCAGCCCCTGTTCACCGCTGCCGACGGCTATATTGGCCTCGCTGTAATCTACGGCGCCATGAGCCTCTTCTGGTTCGTCGGCGTCCACGGCCCCTCAATCGTCGAGCCCGCCATCGCCGCCGCCCTCGTTGCCAACATGACCGACAACCTGGCTGCGTTCCAGGCTGGTCAGCACGCTTCTGCTGTCCTGACCCAGGGTGCCCAGTACTTCGTCGTCTGCATGGGCGGCACCGGCGCCACGCTCGTCCTGGTCTTTATGTTCTGCTTCCTGGCCAAGTCTCAGGAGATGCGCGCCGTCGGTAAGGCAGCTATCGTCCCCGTGTGCTTTGCCGTCAACGAGCCGCTGCTGTTCGCCGCGCCCATCGTGCTCAACCCCGTCTTCTTTGTCCCGTTTGTCTTTGCCCCGATCGCCAACATCTGGATCCTCAAGATCTTTATCGACTTCTTGGGCATGAACGGCTTTATGTACACCCTGCCTTGGACTGTCCCCGGCCCCATCGGCACCATCATGGGTCTGGGCTTCCAGCCGCTCGCCTTTGTGATGCTCGCCCTTATCCTGGTCGTCGACTTCGTTCTGTACTATCCGTTCTTCCGTGCCTATGACGCCCAGAAGTGCGCCGAGGAGGCCGAGATTTCCGAGGAGGAGCTCGCCGCCAAGAACGCCGAGAAGGCCGCCAAGCTTAACGATGCCTTCCAGGGCAAGGCTGACGCCAAGAGCGTTGCCGCCGGCGCTGCTGCCGAGGCCGTGAAGGCCGACGCCGCTCCCGCCTCTACCCCCGCTGCCGAGGCTACGGCCGCCAGCGACCTCAACGGCAAGCGCGTACTCGTGCTCTGCCAGGGTGGCGGAACCTCGGGCCTGCTCGCCAACGCGCTGGCCAAGGCCGCCAAGGAGCGCGGCATCAATCTTGAGACCGCTGCCGAGGCATATGGTAACCACGTCGACATGCTCCCCGACTTTGACCTGGTCGTCCTGGCCCCGCAGGCTGCCAGCTACTTGGCCGACCTGCAGAAGGACTGCGAGCGCGTGGGCAACAAGTGCGTCGCCTGTCGCGGTAAGCAGTACATCGAGCTCTCCCAGAACGGCGATAAGTCTCTCGCCTTCGTGAGTGAACAGCTTTCGAAGTAAGTAACGCTTAGGGCCAGCCGACCATCCAAGACCGGCTGGCCCTTCGATTTAGACGATTGGATCATCATGTCCGTTAACCCCGCTAGCGTCACCAACCCGCCTGCGCAGTTTCCCGAGGGCTTTGTCTTTGGCGGCGCCACTGCTGCTTACCAGGTAGAGGGCGAGACCCGCACCCACGGTAAGGGCAAAGTCGCCTGGGACGACTTCTTGGAGGCCCAGGGGCGCTTTTCCCCCGATCCCGCTTCGGACTTCTACAACCAGTACCCCGTCGACTTGGAGCTGTGCGAGGAGTTCGGTATCAACGGCATCCGCCTCTCCATCGCCTGGAGCCGCATCTTCCCCAACGGTACCGGCGAAATCAACCCCGAGGGTGTCCAGTTCTACCACGACCTCTTCGCCGAGTGCCACAAGCACCACGTTGAGCCGTTTGTCACGCTGCATCACTTCGATACGCCGCTGCCCCTCTTTGAGAAGGGCGACTTCCTCAACCGCGAGACCATCGACGCCTTTGTGGACTTTGCCACCTTCTGCTTTAAGGAGTACGCCGACCAGGTGACCTACTGGTTCACCTTTAACGAGATCTGGGCCGACGCCTCCAACACCTACATCGAGGGCACCTTCCCCGGTGGCGTCAAGGCGCATCTGGCCGAGGCTTTCCAGTGCGAGCACAACATGATGCTCGCCCACGCCAAGGCCGTGCTGGCCTTCCACAACGGCGGCTTTAAGGGCAAGATCGGCGTCATCCAGTCGCTGGAGTTTAAGTATCCGCTCAACGAGAACGACCCCGCCGACATCAAAGCCGCCAACAACGAGCACGTGCTGCAGAACCAGTTCTTGCTCGACGCCACCTTCCGCGGCGACTACGCGCCCGACACCCTCGAGTGCGCCAACCGCTTGGCTGCCGTCTCGGGCGGCACCATCGAGATCCTAGACGAGGATCTGGAAATCATGCGCGAGGCCGCGCTCTACAACGACTACCTGGGCGTTAACAACTACCAGTGCCGCTTCTTGAAGGCCTACGATGGCGAGAACGACCTGCACCACAACGGTACGGGCGAGAAGGGCACTGGCCGCTGGCGCGTTAAGGGCATTGGCGAGCATGTGAACAAGCCCGGCGTCCCCACCACCGACTGGGACTGGATCATCTATCCCGAGGGCCTGTTCGATCTGCTCGTCTACATTAAGCAGCGCTACCCCAACTACAAGCAGATCTTCATCACCGAGAACGGCATGGGCTACAAGGACCCCTACAAGGACGGTTTTGTGGACGATCAGCCGCGCATCGACTACATCGAGCAGCACCTACGCTGGTTGCTCAAGGCCATGGAGGTGGGCGTCAACGTGGGCGGCTACTTCCTGTGGAGCCTGCAGGATCAGTTCTCCTGGACCAATGGCTACAACAAGCGCTATGGCTTCTTCTACGTTGACTTTGAAACCCAGAAGCGCACGCCCAAGGCAAGCGCATACTGGTATAAGCACGTGGCGCAGACCCGTCGTCTGGACTAGCGGCTGGCGGGGTCGCCTGCCCACATAACCTGTCCTCATTTCTCAGCCGGGGGCGGCACGTCACACGGCGCGCCGCCCCCGGCCTTTTTTGGGCGGTTCGGGGGCCGCTTGTCTCAATCTGTAACATCTAGCCGAGTTTTTGGGTCCAAGCTGCTACAGATTGAGACGAACAGGATTGCTCTTTCCGAAGAATCTAAATCTGTAACACGTAGCCCGCTTTTGACCGTCTACCTGTTACAAATCGAGACAGACGGAGTAGGACCTAACCCCGTATGTCCCTAACAGTCGAGCGTTCGACCAGCGTGCTCGGCACATGAATCGCCTCGATAGACGAGCTCTCTCCAATCGCCGCCTCAAACGCAAGCTTACCGACACCGCGCAAATCAAATCGCAGCGTCGTCAGCCGATTGTGAGGAACAAGTCCCTCGAGTGCGTCGTCGATACCAACCACGCTCACGTCGTCGGGCACGGACAGGCCCGCGTTCTCGAGCGCGGCGATAACGCCCAGCGCCATCTGGTCATTTGCCGCAAGCACGGCAGTCGGCGCCTGCGACCCGCCGGCAAGCACCTCGGCCGCAATCCGCTCGCCCATGGCGTACCCACTGTCCGCACTCCAATCGCCGCGCAGCATCGGAGCGGCATCGACATGAGCACGACCCAGCGTATCGCGCCAACCGGCCTCACGAAAACGCGAGGAAATCGAGTTTTCCGGACCCGCCACAAACCGCATATTCGAGTGACCATGTTCCAGCAGATAATTGGTCAACAGCTCGCACGAACCATACTGGTCGGAGTCGATCGTCGTGCAGCGCGGATGCGCATACATGGACAGGATGACCGTTCGCACTCCCGGCTGGGGAACAAACTCCTCAAAATCGGGAGCCATGCGGTTCATGTTGAGAATCATGCCGTCGACGGGTCGCTCGACCATGCGGCGCGAGGCATCGGCAAGTGCATAGGGCTTGTCGCCGCCCATCTCGATCATAGTGACGGCAAAATCGTGCTCGCGCGCCGCTTGCATGATACCCTCGAGCGTCGCCAGGTTACCGACACGTGTGATGTTGTACATGCACAGGCCAATAGAACGATACGACCCGCCGCGCAACGCCGCTCCAGCAAAATTGGGACGAAAGCCCAGCTCTTCCATGGCGGCCAGCACACGCTTGCGCGTCTTTTCCGTCACGTTGGGCATACCGTTGACCACGCGAGACACAGTCTGGCGGCTCACGCCAGCGAGCGCCGCAACCTCTGCCGCGCTCGCCGAACGACCATTCCTTGTCTGCTGATCCATGCCTTCCACGCTAACCTGCTTCCCAACTATTCCCCGCGCCCATGGCGCATCGTACATACATTGATAACGTGCTCATGATACCCGAGCCATATACCACAACATGAAAACTTCTGTCAATCAAAACCGCTTACCGAACAAATACAACCGTTCGCGGCTGTTTGAAGTTGTTTTGTTTCTATACATCCCAGCCGGATGTTAACGTGCTCATTGTCAAATGTTCACGTGCTCATTTTGGTTCTAATCATTTTAAGATAGTGTTTATCGGGCTTTTTCACCGCTGAACGCTAACCAGGGAGCCTCCTGAGCGCAAACGCACAATATCGAACAGCGAGACGAGAGGGTGTATGCATATGTCTTTGCTAAACCGCGTACAGCAGCTGCCGAAGGGCTTTGTTTGGGGCGCCGCAACCGCCGCGTACCAAACGGAAGGTTCCACGAAGGTGGCAGGCAAGGGTAAGACCATGTGGGACGATTACCTTGTCGCCCAGGGTCGCTTTTTGCCCGACCCGGCCAGTGATTTCTACAACCGCTACGAGGAGGATATCCGCCTTTCTGCCGAGCATGGACTCAACGCCATTCGTGTGTCCATCGCCTGGACCCGCATCTTCCCCAACGGCGACGATGCCGAACCCCTCGCCGAGGGCGTTAAGCACTACCACGAGCTGTTCGCCTGCTGCAAAAAGTATGGCGTCGAGCCCTATGTGTCCCTGCATCACTTTGACTCCCCCGCCGCCCTGTTCAACCAGGGCGACTGGCTCAACCGCAAGACCGTCGACGCCTATGTGCGCTATGCCGAGTTCTGCTTCCGCGAGTTCCGCGAGGTCAAGAATTGGTTCACCATCAACGAGCTCATCAGCCTCTCGCACTCCCAATACATCCAAGGCAACTTCCCGCCCAACCATCACTTTGATGTGACGAGCGGCATCCAGAGCCAGCACAACGAGCTCGTTGCCCACGCCCGCGCCGTCAACCTGTATAAGGATCTTGACGAGACCGAGCACCTGGGCGGACGCATTGGCATGGTCAACGTCCTGACGCCGGCATATCCTGCCACCGACTCGCCCGCCGACCAGCACGCCGCCGACCTGTACAACGCCTTCTACACCGACTTCATCATGGACGGCGCCTTCCTGGGTCACTACTCCGCGCGCACCCTCTCACTCATCAACGAGATTCTGCGTGCCAACAACGCCACACTTACGGTTGAGGACAGCGACATGGAGGAGCTCGCCAAGGCGGCGCCCCGCAACGATATGTTCGGCCTCAACTACTATCAGTCGGCGTTTATCGCCGCCTACGATGGCGAGTCAACCAACAGCTTTAACGGCACCGGAGACAAGGGCACCTCGTGCTTTAAGTTTAAGGGCGTCGGGCAGCAGGTCGATATGCCGGGTATCCCCACCACCGACTGGGATTGGCTCATCTACCCGCAAGGCCTCTACGACACGCTCAAGCACATCAGCGCCACCTATCCCAACCTCCCCGTCATCTATATCACCGAAAACGGCCTGGGCCACAAGGACCCCGAGCCCGACGCAAACGGCATCGTCGCCGATCCCGAGCGCATCGACTTTGTCGACCAGCACATGGAGAAGGTGCTCCAGGCGTGCGCCGAGGGCGTCGACGTCCAGGGCTACTTTATCTGGAGCCTGCAGGACCAGTTCTCGTGGGCCAATGGCTATAACAAGCGCTACGGCCTGTTCTACATCGACTTCGACACGCAAAAACGCTACATCAAGCAGTCGGCACTCTGGTACAAGGAGCTCGCCGACACTATGGCGGACGCGCAGTAGCGCATCGCCTCGCTTTCCCCCGAGAAGGGAGCGGCCCTATGCGATACGAACCCAGCCGCCCCCCCTCTCTCCCCCTGGGACCGGCCCCGCCTGCACCCGGGCTTTTAGCAAGCGGGAGACCATATAGGTTTTCAACGTCCATGCCATTAAGATTTCATACAAAGAGGAGCGTGAACTATGGAATCGATCGTTAAGTTCTTGGAGAAAGGTCAGCCGTACTTCGACAAGGTCTCTAAGAACATCTACCTTCAGGCCATTAAAGACGGCTTTTTGGCAGCAATGCCCATCATCCTGTCTTCTTCTGTCTTCCTGCTTATTTCGACCCTGCCGGGCGTTGTCGCCACGGTCGGCGGCTTTACGCTGCCCGACTGGTGGAACGTCGACGTCGTGAACTTCTGCAACAAGGTTTACAACTTCACGATGGGCGTCGTGGGCATCATGGTCGCCGGCACCACCGCAAGCGCGCTGACCGGCTCCAAGAACCGCCGCATGCCTGCCGGCAAGGCCATCAACGCCACGAGCACCATGGTCGCCGCCATGTGCGCTATGCTCATCTTGGCCGTTACCCAGACGAGTGCCAAGATCGACGGCGCCGATGTCTCGGTGTTCTTTACCGACAACATGGGCACCAAGGGCCTGCTGAGCTCCTTTGTCGCCGCATTTGCCACGGTCAACATCTATGCCTTCTGCATTAAGCGAGACATCACCATCAAGCTGCCCAAAGAAGTCCCCGGCGCCATCGCCCAGAACTTCCGCGACATCTTCGCCTTCAGCTTCTCCATCCTGTTTGTCGCCGTCATCGACGTTATCTGCCGCACCTGCTTGGCCGTCCCGTTTGCCAACGTCATCTCCACGCTGGTGAGCCCGCTGTTCGCCGCTGCCGATTCCTACGCCGGCCTCGCCCTCATCTGGTTCATGATCCCTCTGTTCTGGTTCATGGGCATCCACGGCCCCTCGGTCGTTAAGCCTGCCCTCAACGCCGCGCTGTTTGGCAACATCACTACCAACCTCGCCACGCTGCAGGCCGGCGGTCACCCCGCCCTCGCCCTGACCGAAAACTTCGGTAACTACATCGGCGAACTCGGCGGCACCGGCGCCACGTTCATTGTCCCGATTATCTTCCTGCTCTTTATGCGCTCCAAGCAGCTCAAGGCCGTCGGCAAAGCCTCTGTCGTGCCCGTGATGTTCGCCGTCAACGAGCCGCTGCTGTTCGCCGCGCCCATCATCCTCAACCCGTACTTCCTGATCCCGTTCCTGTTTGCCCCCGTGGCCAACGTCCTCATTGGTAAGTTCTTCATCGACTTTTTGGGCATGAACGGCTTTATCTATGCCATGCCGTGGGCACTCCCCGGACCGATCGGCACCTTCATCGACACCAACTTCCAGCCGATCTCTCTGGTCCTGGTTGTCGTCCTGCTGGTCGTTGACTTCTTGATCTACTACCCGTTCTGCAAGGCCTACGACAACGTCCTGTGCAAGCAGGAGGCCGAGACCCTGGCCGAAGAAGAGGCCGAGGAGACCAAGACCGTCAAGACCGCTGACGCCCCCGCCGTTGAGGCTCCTGTTGTTGAGACCGCTTCTGCCACTGAGGCCTCCGCAGCTCCGTCCGCCCTTAAGGGCAAGGATCTGAGGGTTCTGGTTCTGTGCGCTGGCGCCGGCACCTCTGCACTGCTCGCCAACGCGCTTAAGGAAGGCGCCGACGAGCTGGGCATCGACATTACCGCCAACGCCGGTGCCTACGGCAGTCACTACGCCATCATGGACCAGTACAACGTCATCGTCCTGGCTCCGCAGGTTCGCACCTATTACAACGAGATGAAGGCCGACACCGACCGCTTGGGCATCACGCTGCTGTCGCCCAAGGGCAAACAGTACATCGACCTCACTAAGGATCCCAAGGGTGCCGTCGCCTGGATCGAGGAAAACCTCGAGGCATAAGACGCTGACACCACCTGCCGCTCGCAGACAATAAATGGCCCGTGCATCGATGTGTGATGCGCGGGCCATTTTGTTTAGACCGCACCCGTCCTCCTGTTCATCTCAATCTGTAACATCTAGCCGAGTTTTCGGGTCCCACCTGTTACAGATTTAGACGAGCAGGCCGAGCACGTCTACGCCCGCAGGTCCTTCACGCTGGAACGCTCGACCAACACGCCCGAGACGAGCGTACGGCTTCTGGAGCTCGGGGCTTCCAGACCTGCGACGACCTCGTTAAGCGCACGGATGCCCAGCTCGCGGTGGCGAAACTTCACCGACGTCAGAATCGAGTTGGGAATCGTCTTGTAGAGCTCATCGTCGAAGCCGATCACGGACACGTCGTCGGGCACACTGAGCCCTTTGTCGCGTAGAGCCATCATCACGCCGTTTGCCATGCAGTCGTTAGCAGCGAGGACCGCCGTGCAATCGGGCTTTTCGGCAAGCACAAGGCCCGCGGCATAGCCACTATCCGCATTCCAATCGCCTTGCAGAGGCTCGGGCGGCTCAATGCCACGCGCCTCGAGTGCCGCACGCCAACCTTTCATACGACACTGGCTCGACAGCGCCTCTTTCTTACCAGAGACGAAGTATACGTTCTTGTGCCCACGATTTAAGAAGTGCTCGCACGCCATGCGCGCACCACCCTCTTGATCGTCACTAACGGTAGAGCAGGTAGGATGCTCCATCGGCGTGATAATCACCGTCTTGAGGTCCTTCGGTGCCTCAAAGGTATCAAAGCCATCGACCATCTGACGCAGGTTGAAGATCATGCCATCAACAGGCAGCTGCGACATTCTACGCGCCGCTTCGGCAAGGGTCATCTTCTCCCCCGCCCGCTTTTTGATCATCGTGAGAGCAAAGCCGCGTTCTTCGGCGGCATCGGCGATACCGTCAATCATGTCCACGGCGCCGCCCGACAAGTGGAACAGCACCACGCCGATGCACCCGTAACGGCCCAACTTAAGTGAACGCGCGGCAAAGTTCGCCCGGAACCCAAGCGCCTCCATGGCCGAATGGACCTTATCGCGTGTCGACTCTCGCACGCTATTGGGCTCGTTGATCACGCGCGACACCGTCTTGAGAGAAACGCCCGCGGCAATCGCCACATCGTTCATCGAGACGTTTTTCTTGTCCATCGTTGCCACTGCTTCTCCACTCGGTTCTCTATCGCTTGTTTTTTGCGTTCTAGCATACACTACCTGCCTGACTGATAAATCAACCGTTTACCGGATAATATCGACCGCTCACCCGTATATCCTTGTTGCTCTTCCAAAAATGTCTTACGTTGTCATTTCGCAATGCCTTCCTTAAGCAGGAAGGTTTCCGGGCAGTCCTGACCATCCATCGACGACCAGTTCCATCCACATGCATCGCGCATCAAGTAGCAAAGGAGCTTTATGGACGCCATCGTAAAGATGCTCGAAAAGCATCAGCCGTTCTTTGAGAAGATCTCGAGGAACATCTACCTCCAGGCTATTAAGGACGGATTCCTTGGGTGCATGCCCATCGTCCTCACCTCTTCGATCTTCCTGCTGATCGCCACCCTTCCCGGCGTAGTTGGCATCACGCTGCCCCAGCCGCTCATCGACTGGTGCAACAAGCTGTACAACTTCACCATGGGCGTCATGGGCATCATGGTCGCCGGCACCACTGCCAAGAACTTTACGGCTTCCATGAACCGTCGCATGCCCGCCGGCAAGGTGCTCAACGACGGTTCCACCATGGTGGCCGCCCAGTGCAGCATGCTGCTGCTCGCAGTCACGCAGTTCACCACCAAGTTCAACGGCTCCGAGCTTTCGGTCTTCGACTGCACCAGCATGGGTACGCGCGGTCTGTTCTCGGCCTATATCGCCGCGTTCATTACCGTTTGGGTTTATAAGTTCTGCGTCTCGCGCGATCTGACCATTAAGCTGCCCAAGGAGGTCCCGGGCGCCATCGCTCAGAACTTCCGCGACATCATCCCCTTCGGTGGCGCTGTCATCATCTGCGGCATCATCGATGTCGTCGTGCGCAACCTCATGGGCGTTCCGTTCTCCGAGCTGCTCATCAAGCTGCTCTCCCCGCTCTTCACTGCGGCAGAGACCTATCCTGGCCTTATCCTTATCCAGGCAGCCACCGCGTTCTTCTGGTTCATCGGCGTCCACGGCCCCTCGATTGTCCAGCCGGGCATCGACCCCATCCGTCTTGCCAACCAGGCCGAGAACCTGCAGGTTCTGCTGGCCGGTGGTCACCCCGCCCATTCCCTCACCTTCAACATGTCGCTCGTGGGTGAGTTCGGCGGCACCGGCGCCACGTTCATCGTGCCGCTTCTGCTGATTCTCTTTATGAAGTCCAAGCAGCTCAAAGCCGTCGGTAAGGCCTCGATTGTTCCTGTTGCCTTCGCCGTCAACGAACCGCTGCTCTTTGGCGCGCCGATGATCCTTAACCCCTACATGCTCATTCCCTTTGTTGCCGCCGGCTGCGTCAACGTAAGCGTTGCCAAGTTCTTTATCGACAACGTGGGCATGAACGGCTTCTCCTTCGTGGTGCCTTGGGCTACCCCTGCCCCCATCGGCATCTTCATCACCACAAACTTCCAGCTTATCGCCCTGGTGTTTGTCGCGATTATCATCTTGCTGGACGCCATCATTTACCTGCCGTTCTTGAAGGCATACGATAAGCTGCTCTGCGACCAGGAGGCCGAGCGCGCCGCCGAGCTGGGTCTTGAGTCCGATGGTGCTGCCACCATCGCCGCCAACGCCCCTGCGCCCGCTGTCGAGCAGGCTACCGCTTCCGTCGAGCCGACCGCCGCTGCCGCCGACAGCGAGCCTGTCGCCGATCAGCCCGAGCCCGCAGCCAACGCATCCGCTAAGAAGGATGTCGACGGTCTGAAGGTCCTCGTCCTGTGCGCCGGCGCCGGCACCTCTGCCATGCTTGCCAACGCCATCAAGGAAGGTGCTGCGCAGACCGGAGAGAACATCGCTTCCTCCGCAGGCGCTTATGGTCAGCACACAGCCATCATGGATCAGTACGACGTCATCGTGCTCGCCCCGCAGGTTCGTAGCTACTACAACGACATGAAGGCCGACACCGATCGTCTGGGCATTAAGCTGCTCGCTCCCCGCGGCAAGGAATATATCGACCTTACCCGCGACCCCGCTGGCGCCATTAAATGGCTCCGCGAGAACCTCGACTAGGTTCCTCCCTCTGTTGGTGCCCGGATCCCCAGTTCGGGCACCGCTCCCTATTCGTATCCCACAGAAAGGATGACTCATGACCAACCCCATGCAGTTCCCCGACGGCTTTGTGTTTGGCGGCGCCACCGCTGCTTACCAGGTTGAGGGCGAGACCCGTACGCACGGCAAGGGCAAAGTGCCCTGGGACGATTTCCTGGCTGCTCAGGGTCGCTTCTCCCCCGATCCCGCGAGCGACTTCTACAACAAGTACCCGGTCGATATCGACCTGTGCCAGCGTTTCGGCATCAACGGTATCCGCGTCTCCATCGCTTGGAGCCGCATCTTCCCCAACGGCACTGGCGAGATCAACCCCGAGGGCGTCGCCTTCTATCACGAGCTCTTTGCCACCTGCAATAAAGCCGGCGTTATCCCCTATGTCACGCTCGATCACTTTGATACGCCCGAGGCCTTTTACCAGAACGGCGGCGAGGGCTTCCTGACGCGCACGACGATCGACGCCTTTGTCGAGTACGCCAAGTTCTGCTTTGCCGAGTTCACCGAGGTCAAGCACTGGTTTACCTTTAACGAGATTCCCGCGACCGCCGAGGGCAGCTTTATCGTCGGCAACTGGCCGCACGGCGAGAAGTATCGCCTGGATAAGGCCTTCCAGCTCATGCACAACATGATGGTGGCCCATGCCAAGGCCGTCGTCGCCTTCCACGAGGGCGGCTTTGAGGGCGAGATCGGCATTGTCCAGAACCTGGAGCCCAAGTATCCCCTCGACCCCAACAACGCCACCGACTGCGAGGCAGCTCGCATGGCCGACGTCATCAACAACCGCTGGGTACTCGACGCCACCTTCCGCGGCCACTATGCAGCCGACACCATGGAGGCTGCGACCAAGCTGGCCCATATCGCCGGCGGCGAGCTCGACGTTCGTGACGAGGACATCGCCGCGTTGACCGCCGCGCTCCCCTATAACGATTGCCTGGGCGTCAACACGTACAAGTGCCAGTTCCTGCGTGCCGCCGAGGGCGAAAACGACATCAACCACAATGGCACCGGCGACAAGGGCTCCTCGCGCTGGTTCCTCAAGGGCGTGGGCGAGTCATGCGTGCGCGAAGGCGTACCCACCACCGATTGGGACTGGATTATCTATCCCGAGGGCCTCTACGACCTGCTGCTCCGCATTAAGAACGATTACCCCAACTACAAGAAGATCTACATCACCGAGAACGGCATGGGCTATAAGGACGACTTTGAGGACGGCTTTATCGACGACGCCCCTCGCATCGACTACATGCGTCAGCATCTCGCATGGATCCTCAAGGCAATCGACGGCGGCGTAAACGTCGACGGTTACTTTGTGTGGTCGCTGCAGGACCAGTTCTCCTGGACCAACGGCTATAACAAGCGCTATGGCCTGTTCTACATCGACTTTGAGACCCAGAAGCGCTATCCCAAGGCGAGCGCGTACTGGTACAAGAACGTCGCGGAGACCGGCCTGCTTATGGCCTAACTTTTGCCGCATACCCCCTGTCGGCCGCATGCGAATCCCTCCACGGGTTCGCATGCGGTCTTTTTGTTTTTGGTGAGCCCGTGCGGACCGTTTATCTCGATCTGTAACATCTAGCTGGGATTTTCGGTCCTAATTGTTACAGATTGAGACGAACGCGCAGGCCGGTCCGAATAATCTAAATCTGTAACACCTAGCCCACTTTTGACCATCTACCTGTTACAGATCGAGACAAACGCACAGGTCAATCCGCTCAATCTCGATCTGTAACATCTAGCCGAGCTTTTCGGTCCCAGTTGTTACAGATTGAGACAAACGGAATCGGCCAGGCAGAAAATCTAAATCTGTAACATCTAACGAGCATTTGATCGCCTAGTTGTTACAGATCGAGACAATCAGATGGTCAAATCCTCACTTTCCAGGCAGCTACGAAGCGCTCCTCTTTCTTAATTATTATCGGCATCACGAACACACTTCGGTATCTTTTAATGCCAAAATGATACCGAAAGCGTGTTCGAGAATACGGATAATTCCATGCGTTAGCCCAATCAAGCCCCAGGCTTACAAACTCCGTTATTGTTCAGAATGCCAATGCATTCGCGTTTGCGCGTCATTTCGCGTCACTTTGACGCGCATAATGACACGCAAATTTTTTCGTGTCATAATTTTGACGCGTAAAATGACGTGTAAAATTTTTACGTGTTATTTTTCACGTCAAATTGAAGCGAAACGGAGCGTCACAATGCAAGAATCCAAAGATCTTGAATTCAAGGAATGCGTCACCAATTCGTTCCTTAAAACCGTCTCCGCTTATGCAAATGGCACGGGAGGACGCGTTCTATTTGGAATTAACGACGACGGAGAAGCCGTTGGCCTCGATGACCCCAAGCAGACCTGCCTGGATATCGAAAACAAGATTAACGATTCGATCATCCCCCAGCCCGATTACTCCCTAAAGATCGACGAGCCCGATGCAACCGTGGAGCTTACGGTCTTTCCCGGCAGATCGAAGCCTTACCTATACCGCTCGAAGGCATACAAGCGCAATGACACCGCGACCATTCCAGTTGATACCCTAGGCCTTTCGCGTCTTGTACTCGAGGGTCAAAACCTCTCCTTTGAGCAGCTCCCGGCAAACAAACAAGATTTATCTTTCACCGTTTTAGAGAATCGTCTAACAGCAAAACTTTCGCTTCAGTCATTCACAACCGATACTCTCAAAACCCTTGGCCTGCTTGATGAAACCGGAACCTACAACAACGCGGCAGAACTGCTCGCGGACGAGAATGGCTTCCCGGGTATCGACATCGCAGTGTTTGGTGAAACTATCAACCTCATTAAGCAGCGCAAGACTCTTGAACATGCATCCGTTCTAGCGGAAATTGACGGAGCCCTTGAGCTTTTCGAAGCCCAGTACTGCTACGAAGAGATCCAGGGGATGGAGCGGATCCGCAAGGAGCTCATTCCGCTCGAAGCATTCCGCGAGGCCATTACCAATGCAGTCGTTCATAGGACTTGGGATGCGCCCGCACACATCCGCATCTCGATGTTCGACGACCGTGTGGAAGTCGCTTCGCCCGGCGGCTTGCCGGCAAGCATGACCGTCGATGAATATCTGTCCGACATGCTATCCGTTAGACGCAATCGTATTCTTGCCGAAGTCTTTTTGCGCCTGGGTCTTATCGAAGCCTTTGGAACGGGCATCATGCGAATTCGCGATACCTATAAGGACAGCGTCAGAAAGCCCCGGTTTCAAGTTTCGGATAACGCCATTGTGGTAACACTTCCCCTACTCATGGATAACCCGGGGCTCAAAGGCGACGAACTTATCGTATTCGGACTGCTGAGCGGAGTACACCCTCAATCGACAAGCGAGCTTGCGGCCAAAGTCACCTTTAGTCGCTCGAAGCTTCTTCGCATCCTCAAAAAACTCGTTGAGACAGGCCTGGCGACAGTTGAAGGCACCGGCAGAGGGCAGAAGTATCGTCTGCTGCGCTAGTTAGCAGATGACCCGCGTATGTTCCTCGATGGCAGTGCGGTCCTCGGCGGCAATACCCGGCTCGCACACCACGGCGTCCAAATTGTCCAGACGGCAGAAGGTATAGAAGTCGCGCTTGCCGATCTTGCTGGAGTCGGCGATCAAGTAGCGTGAATCGGCCTTGCTAAAGGCGAGCTGCTGGATGCGGCCCTCGTCCATGTTGGACGTAGATACGTCGCCATCCAGAATGCCGTTGGCACCGATAAATGCCGCGTCGATGCCCAGCGCGCGCAGGGTATCCTCGGCCGTTGGTCCCACAAAAGCGGCGGTGCGGCGACGGTACATACCGCCCACGAGGCACAGCTCGCAGTCTTCGCGCGCCTCGAGCAGGCTAAACACCGAAAGCGAATTAGTCACAATGCGCAGGCGAAACGCCGGCAGCATCGAGGCCATCTGCTCCACCGTAGTACCCGTGCCCAAAAAGATGGTCGAGCCTTCCTCGATAAGCTCCACAGAACGGCGCGCAATCTGCAACTTTTCCTCGGCATGCTTCGTGCGCTTTTCGCTGTGCGAATACTCATGGCGCAACATAGCGTGCGGGCGACTCTGTGCACTACGGGCTCCACCGTGCACGCGCTCGATCACGCCTAGGCTCGCGAGCTCCTCAAGATCGCGACGAATCGTCATGTCCGAGACGCCCAGTGCATCCGAAATCTCCTTGACCGAGACCGTGCCCTGCTCTTCGAGCAGCTGACGAACCCTATCCTGTCGCTCTGCCTTAATCACGATGAATCCTCGCCGTTCTTTGCGCGCATATCATTCAAACAGTAACGAGCAAATTGTATCAGACTCGTGCACGTCAAAAATGAATGCCCGCACAGCTCCAATCATCACTTTTTTGAGAAAAATACCCCCTGCTTTAGTGGGGTGTAGTGATAATCTCGCCTGTTCGCGCTACAGTTTGTCGGAAATACCTCGATGTTAGGAACCAAATGATCACTTCCGAGCTTTTCGGCACCGCGCCGTGCGGTACCCCCGTTCATCGTTACACCCTCAACGGGCCCGAGATCTGCGTTCGCATTATGGACTATGGCGCCACCGTGCTGGGTATCGATGTGCCCGACATTCCCGGCAACGTGCGCGATGTGGTGCTGGGCTTCGATAAGCTCGAGGATTACTTTGACAACCCCGCCTGCTTTGGCGCGACCATCGGCCCCGTGGCCAACCGCACCGCGGGCGCCACGATTACCATCGACGGCACGGACTGGCATATGCCCGCCAACGAGGGCGCCAACAACCTGCACAGCGATCTTGAGCACGGTCTGCATAAACGCGTGTGGGACGTTGAGCTCGACGAGGCCCATAACGCCGTGCGCATGACCACCTCGCTTGAGGATGGCGAACTGGGCCTTCCCGGCAACCGCACCTTTACAGCCGTGTTTACCGTGACGCGTACCGGCTGCTTCCGTATCGAATATGGCTGCGAGAGCGACTGCGCCACGTACGTGTCCATGACCAACCACACGTACTTTAACCTTGCCGGCCATAACGCCGGCATGGACTGCGAACACTTCTTTGTTGCCAACGCTGCCCACTACCTGCCCATCAACGAGCAGAACATTCCCACCGGCGAGATCGCTCCGGTCGAGGGCACGCCGTTTGACTTCCGTGAGCTGCGCCCCGTCGCGCCCGGCATGGAAGCCGACAACCCGCAGATTAAGCAGGCGCGCGGCTATGACCACTGCCTGTGCATCGATGGCTATCAGTACGGCCGTAATCTGCGCCGAGCGATGCACGTCGAGGAGATGTGGACCGGTCGCGAGCTGGACTACTACACCACCGCCCCGGGCGTGCAGCTCTACACCGGCAACTGGCTGGGCGACGAGCACGCCAAGGACGATGCTAACTATGGCTGGGGCGCCGGCTTTGCTCTCGAGGCCGAGATGTACCCCGACACGCCGCACCAGCCGTTGTTCCCGCAGGGCATTGTGGGCCCGGGTCACCCCTATAGCAATGTGATCGAATACCACTTTATGAGGCACTAAGCCCACAATGCAACATATTGCACAGCAACGCCCGCCGGCACCACCGCCGACGGGCGTTTTTCTACCTAGTCATTGGGGACGTTCTTAAATGACTAGTCGTTGGGGACAGTCTTTAACGTTTGGCAAGAAAGACTGTCCCAATCTGCCGGCACTTGGGGACGTTCCTAAAAGGCCGGCACATAAGGAACGTCCCCAAGTGCCAAGGGTGTCCCGCTTGACTAGTCATTTAAGAACGTCCCCAATGACTAGTTGGATGGGGTCGGGATTGGAGCTGGGGAGATAGCGGATTTCTAGTTCTATGCCGAGCTTTTGCAGCTCTTTGAGGGAGGCGACATCTGCGCCGTCTACGGCGACTGCGGGCGTTATGGGGTGCCTGCCCTCCCCTGCCTGCATATGGCCAATGCTGATCTTGGTGATCGGCACACCACCCTTAACCAGTGCGAGCGCATCGGCGGGTGAGGCCACCATGATCAGAATCCATTGACGCGGTGTCGCGGTGCGAATGATGTCGATGGTCCTTTGCACCGAGAAAAACCGCGTCCAAACGCCTTCCGGCGCCGCCACCCTCATGGGTGCCCATTGGCGCGAATCCGCCGCGATCTCATCGTTGACGATTAAAACAAGGTTGGAACCCACGGCCTCGTTCCACAGCGCAACGTCTTGCCCGTAAATGAAACGGTCATCGATACGCGTGAGAAGGATCTTGGGTTGAGCCATGGCTGCCCCATTCTGTTTGAGACCCATACGAGCGGGACATCACGTCTCCAATATTAGTGCATTTAAAGTGAGAAAAGCCGTCAGAGCACTTGCGCGGATGTGCGATGTCCCGTATCATAGACAGCCGTTGACGCCTCAGTTGCGCCACCACATGGCCGCCAGCGTAGCTCAGTTGGTAGAGCACCGCTCTCGTAAAGCGGGGGTCACCGGTTCGAGCCCGGTCGCTGGCTCCATTGCACAAGATAGCCGCCTTCGGGCGGCTTTTTTGTTGCCGATTTTGAGTGCGTGCGTGCCAATCCACGTATCGTAACGGCCTCAACTCCCCTACTCAACAAAAAAGCCCCGCCAACCGCAATCCCCAAGGGAACCGCGATTAACGGGGCTCAGGCGCGCTCCTCAATGGAATCACGCCAGCATACGAACAGCTCAGCCGAGCAGCGCGTTACTCCTCCCAGTAAGCATCTGCAAGCAGCTTAAAGCAGATCTTCTTGACCGGCTGCGCGCCATCGCCCGGGAACTCGAGCGTGGGCATGTGAGGCTCGCCGGCAACGAACAGCGCGAACTTGTCGTCGGCAAGATCGCCGGCAATCGAGGCGTCTGAATCGACCAGGTCGTAGTCGTCCTTCTCGTCAAACTCCTGGACCAGCGTCAGGCTGCCCGTGGCAACCTTAAAGGCCTCGCGACCCTCAATGTCGATCTGCAGGTCGTGATAGCGCTGATGCGTCTCGTAGTGAGCCTCTGCCTCGGGACGCGTCGTGGGAGCCATGACGTTCGCAAAGACCTTGTCGCCCAGAATCGGATGGCTGCCGACCTCGAGCTGCGCCGGGTCGTTCTCCTCGAGCCAGTCGATCAACACGTCGAGGCCCTTGAGCATTCCGCGGTACTCCTCGATATCGCCCAATGCACCGTAAATCATCTAAATCCCCTCTCGGATCGCTTCTTTGGCGGCTACTCGGCAAACGCGTTACCGACGCTGTTGCCACCCACATACGTCTCGACCAGGGTAAGGTCGGGATTGAACACGACAACGTCGGCGTCGCGCCCCGACATAATGCTATCGCACTTGTCGTCGACATGAGCTAGCAAGCGATGCCGGGACCGACGCCCAAGCCCTTACAGCTCGGTCACGACAACGCCGTTGTAGACCTCGTCCCAACGGTCCATGACCAGATGGCCGGTCATAGGATCCATGGCGTTGAGCTTGCCGCAAGTGTTGGCGGTTCGCAGCACCGTCTCGTCGTCTGCGCCAGCAGCGATGGCATGCGCGAAGCCTGCGATAGTGGAGTCACCAGAGCCCGTTGCGTTAACGGCAGGGATATCGGGCGTCTTTGCGCGGAACGCACGGCCATTGTGGAAGCCAACGGAGCCGGCAGCGCCCATGGACACGACGACCCAGGGGATATCGGAGAAGCGGGCGTCAGAAGCGAGCGCGGCGCGGAGCTCGTCCACATCGTCGGTGGTAAAGCTCGTGCCCAGAAGGCCGTTGATCTCGGTCAGGTTAGGCTTGACCAGCTCGGGCTTAACCTCGGACTTGAGCGCAGCCTCGAGCGAGGCACCCGAGGTATCGAGCAGCACCTTGGCTCCGGCGTTCTCGGCAATGCCCGTGATCTTGGCGTAGTAGTCCGCCTCGACGCCGCGGGGCAGCGAACCCGAGATGGTGACGACGTCGGCCTTACCTGCAAGCTCGGTAAACTTGGCGGTAAAGGCATCGAGCTCCTCGGGGGCAATTGTCGGGCCGCTCTCGAGCAGCTCGGTCTGGTTGCCGGCGTGGAGAATGTTGAGGCAAATTCGAGTCTCGCCCTTGATGGGCACAAAGTCGTTGTTAATACCGTTGGCGTCCATGAGCTCAGCCATGTAGGCGCCCATGTGGCCGCCGAGCAGACCGGTTGCCACAACGTCGTCGCCCAGCTGACCCAGCACACGGGCCACGTTGAGGCCCTTGCCGCCGGCGGTCTTTTCGGGCGTCACACGGTTGACGTCGTCGATAATGAGCTCATCGAGCTGATAGCGCGTATCGACAGACGGGTTCATCGTAACGGTGAGGATCATTTTTAGCTCCTTATCTCGCAGGCTCCTTGTGCCTCGCGATACGAGTCGACAAAACGGAATTACAGAATCTCAATCGTGAACGAGCGAACGACGGTCTCCTTGGGCTTGGCGACAAGGCAGCCGCGCTTATGCTCAAGCACGTCGTCCTCATCGGAGCAGGTCGAGAGACCGCCCCAGGGCTCAACTGCCACAAAATCACCCTCGGGCTTGCTCCACACAATGAGGTACGGGAAGCCCTCAAAGCTCAGGCGAACACCCTTGTCCTCGCCCTTTTTGGAAAGCGTGACCTGACGGCTCTCGAGCACGTCAAAGATGGTCTCCGCAAAATCGAAGAGCTCATGTGACAGAGGCAGCGTCTTTCCCACCATGGGGTTCTTGGAGCGGTTGGTCACGTCAATCAAGCCAGTCGAGGGGACGGCAGCGCAAAGCTCAGCAGCCTCGTCTTTCTCAAAACGCAACTCGTAGTCCGTATAGGCCTCGCCCTCATCGAGCGGGCACCTAAAGCCGGGGTGTCCACCGATAAAGAAAGGCATGTCCTCGGTGCCCTCGTTGGTAACCTCATAGGAGACGCGCACGGCGGCGTCCTCGAGCGTATAGCGGGCGACAAGCTTAAACGGATACGGATAATCGCTCAGCAGCGCGGCGTTATCCTCCGAAGCCAGGCACATCGCCAGCTCGTTCTCGCTCTGGCTCAGCAGCTTCCACTCCTGTTTGCGCGCAAACCCATGGCGGGCGAGCTTCACATGATGTCCGGCAAACGTCATGGCGCTGTTATCGCGCAAACCTCCGCAAATCGGGAAGCAAATCGGTGCCTGGCCGGACCACACGGCGGGATCGCCCTGCCACAAGTACTCGCGACCTCCAGCCTCAATCGAGGTAAACGAACCACCGGCCGTGGAGACCTTGATAGAAATCGAATCGTTGGAGAGAGCGTATTCCATTGTCCATCCTTTCGAACAACTGCTTTTTGCTCGCAAGAACCCGTCTCGGCCCTGACCAAAGGACAAACCCGCACGTTCATCGATGCGTCCGGTTTCCCAGCCATGCAACGGGGTACCATACAGACATTGATGCAATTACAGCTGAAAGGCCTTCTTATGCGAACCATCATCCTTTATGCCTCACACCACCACGGCAATACGAAAAAGCTCGTGGACGCCATCGTCGAGGCGCACCCCGAGATCGATACCCTCGACGTGAAGTCACTCGGTAAAAACGAGTACCCCGACCTGCACGAATACCATCTGATCGGTGTCGCCACGGGCATCTATTACTCCGAGATCGACAAGGACATGGCACGCGTGCTCACGAACGTGCTGCAGCCGCAGGACAAGGTGTTTGGCCTTATGACCTACGGTGGCAAAAACAAGTGGTACGGCAAGGATATCGATGGCATCTGCCGCATGAGGCAGGCCATCTTTATGGGCGTCTACGGCTGTCCCGGCTTTGATACGTGGGGGCCGTTCAAACTCACCGGCGGCGTCCAGAAGGGACACCCGACCGCTGAGGAAATTAAGGGCGCCGTCGACTTCTTCGACAAGATCGAAGACGAGTATGGCGACATCATCGTCGAAGAGTACGCCAAGCGCGAGAAGCGTCTAGCATACGAAAAGGAGCATCCCGCGGGGGGTCTTGTGGCCGGCGTCAAGCGCACGGCAAAGAAGATCGTTAACAAGCTGTAACTGTTAAGGTGCTTTTGAGCGTTTAACCCATACGGCGGGTCCGAGCAGATTCGGGCCCGCCGTCTTTTTCTATCGTTAATCGGTAAAGGCGTTGCCGACGCTCTGGCCGCCAACATACGTCTCGACGAGGGTGAGCTCATGGTCGAACACGACAAAGTCGGCGTCGCGACCCGGCATGATGCTGCCGCACTTATCCTCGATGTGCGCAGAGCGAGCCGGCACCTCGGTTGCCATGCGAATGGCGATATCAGCGCTGGCGATGCCCCAATCGACAATGTTCTTGACGCCCTGGGCAAGCGTGAGCACCGAGCCGGCAATGCTTTTGCCGTCGGCGAGCCAGCACAGGTTGTCCTTCATGATGACGTCCATGCCACCACTGGTGTAGCTGCCCTCGGGCATGCCGCCGCAGCCCAGGCAGTCGGTGATGAGCACCGTGTGCTGCCAGCCCTTTGCCTGCAGCAGTGCCTTGATGGCGGCAGGGTTTACGTGCTTGCCGTCACAGATGATCTCGGCGTAGGTCTCGGGCGTGGACATGGCAGCACCCACGACACCGGGCTCACGGTGATGCAGACCGCGCTGGCCGTTATAGGTATGCGTAAAGCAGCTGGCACCGGCATTGATAGCGGCGATGCACTCATCGTAGGTGGCGTCGGAGTGACCGATGCTGGTCACCACGCCCTTGGCGTTCAGAGCAGCCGCATAAGCAGCGGCACCGTCGCGCTCGGCGGCCATGGCGCTCTTAACGATGCGACCGCCCGCAGCCTCCTGCCACTGGTCGAAAACCTCCTCGGAGGGGTCAATCAGGTAAGCGGGGTTCTGCGCGCCCACGTGCTTCATGGTAAAGAAGGGGCCCTCCAGGTAGATGCCCTGAATGCGGGCACCGCAGAAGTCGGGGCCGCGGCCCTCGTCCGCCTTGGCGATAGCAGCGCAGGCGTCCTTGATCTGTTCGACGCCATCGGTGAACGTCGTGGGCAGCCAGCTGGTGGTACCGCGACGGGCGAGCTCGGTTGAGCTGATATCGATGCCCTCGGGATCGTTATCGGTAGTTGAGTGGTTGTAGAAGCCATGGATGTGAGTATCGACCATACCCGGTGCGATCCACGATCCCGTGTAGTCCTTAATCTCGCAAGAGGGCTCGTCGGCCTGCCAGGCGCCAAAAACGCCATCCTCGACCATAAGATAGCCGCCCAGTTGCGGGCCTGCCGGCAAGAAGAACTTGTCAGCCTTAATTGCGTACGTGCTCATATGCACTCCTCGCTTCTAAAGCAGTTGACTGTGGTAATGCTTATACCCAGCTCACGTAAAACAAAAAGCGCCCGCCCGCCGTTATGAGCGGACGGGCGCCCTTACAGGGGGACGCGATTAAGCGGTGAAGGGGTGAATCGTCACGCCCTTAACCACGCGGTTGACCGTGCCGGTGGGGCTCGGCGTATCGGGCGTGTTGCCCACGCGGACGGAGTTGAGCAGGCTGATAGCCTGGGCAAACATCACGAACGGCAGAGCAAGGTAACCCTCGGGAAGTGCCTCGTAGCCCTTAAAGGTGAAGGACTCACCCTCATAGACGGTGGCACCTTCCTGCTGAACGGCGATGGTGTGCTGAGCGATCTCGTCGCCACCGATCTCGTTGAGGATGTCGATGTCGTACTGACGGGTGTAGGCGTCGTTGTTGACGAACACGAAGACGAGCGTCTTATCGTCGACGAAGGACTTAGGTCCGTGACGATAGCCCATGGAGGTGTCGTAGGAAGTAGCGACCAGACCGTGAGCGAGCTCGAGGATCTTGAGCTGGCTCTCCTGAGCAAGGCCACCAAAGGAGCCAGAACCCAAGTAGGTCACGCGGTTGAAATCGCCAGCCAGGTAATCGGCGATCTCGGGCTCACGGGAGATGACCTCCTCGCCCATCTTGGCAATCGTCTCGACCCACTCGGCCTTCTGCTCGTCAGAGGCAGTGTCGAAAATAAGGGTGGAGAGCAGGGTCATGCAGGAATAAGAACCGGTCATGGCGAAGCCCTTGTCGTTGGCGCGCGGAATGAGCAGCGTCAGCGCATTGGGATCATCGGCAGACTCGACGGCAAGCTTGCCCTCGGGAGCGCAGGTGATGTTGAGGAACTTGACGTTGTGGACGAGCTCCTTGGCAACGGCAACGGCGGCAAGGCTCTCGGGGCTGTTGCCAGAGCGGGCAAAGGAAACCACGAGCGTGGGATCCTCGGCGCGCAGGAAGTCGCGCGGGGCGCTCACGATGTCGGTCGTGGCGATGGGCTTAAAGTCGTAGAGATCAGTGTTGCCAGCGTGACGCAGGTACGGGGCGCAGGTATCGCCAACGTAGTCGGACGTACCGGCACCGGTGAAGACAACGGACAGACGACCCTCGCCCATAGCGCGAGCCTCGGCCAGGAAGGCCTCGATGGCCTCCTTGTTCTCGCGATAGATGTTGAGCGTATCACGCCAAAGCTCGGGCTGCTGAGCAATCTCGGCCGTGGTGATCTGGGCGCCGAGCTCGGTGAGCTCCTCGACACTCTTCTCGAACATTTCTAATACCTCTCTCTAGAAGTAATCCTCTGACGTGCAATTATACACTTCGGTTGGTTATCTGGTAGTAACCAGTTAAATGCAAAGAATCACCATATGGAAACGATGCGAGCACTAGTTACTGCGCTGGTGGTAAACCTTGTATTTAAACTGATCGGCACGAGCAACCGAAAGTGTGTACTCCACTACCTCGTTTGACTCGTTATACGTAGTCCTGACCAAATCGAGCACAGGCGAGCCCTCGACAATTCCCAAAAGGTGGGCATCGGTGGGACGGGCTATGCTCGCATAGAACTCCTCTTCGGCCACGCGAATCTTTTGCTGAAAGTCCTGCTCAATCACATCGTAAAGCGGCTTACGCTCCAGCAGCGGTCGCTTTAGGGACAGAAATTGACGAACCGGTAGATAGCTGCGTTCGACCATCATGGGCATGTTGTCGGCAGAGCGAAGACGCTTGAGCTTAAAAATGCGATCACCGATGCGCAATCCCATATGCTCGGCCAGATTCTTATCGGCCTCCATCTCGCAAAACTCGAGAATCGTGGTCTCGGGTTCTCGACCCATCGCGCGCATCTGCTCGGTAAAGCTGTAGGACTGCATAAGATTGGTTGCTTTTGCCGAACGGTCGGTCACAAAGGTACCGCGACCGTGCTGCCGAACCACCAGTCCTAAACGCTCCAGTTCCTGCAGAGCCAGGCGTACCGTAGTGCGCGAGAGACCATAGCGCTCCGAAAGTTCGCGCTCGGAAGGAATCATGTCACCGGCGCGATATTCATGGTCAATCTTTTCGGTCAGAATATCGACCAGCTGATCGTACAGCGGTTGCTTACGCGCTCCGATCGCCATCCTATCCTCCCTTTTGCTCGAATTCGGCTAACTACCTAGGGTGTTATGCATTATCTGTCTGCCACACCCGAATCATTAAGAAAACAAAAGCCGCGCGCTCTTTCGAGCACGCGGCTTTTAACATACACATGGCTTAAGGGGTCGGGGTGTGAGCCGCGTAGGGACACACCCCTCAAGCTAGAGCCTTACCAGATGCTCGGCCAGAGACCAAGCGGGCCAGCGCCCAGGATGCCAAGGACGAAGAGCAGGAGAATGCCCTTGGTCGGGGTCCAGCTGTGCTTAGCGAACATGTAGTAAAGCAGCAGCGTAAGCATAAGCGGGACGAGCTTCGGGACGATGGTGTTGAGGGTGTCGGCAACAGAGAAGTTGACCGGATCCTCGGTAACGGTGCCGTAGGTCACGGACTCCATGCCGTTACCCAGATCGGTGACGCCGCACTCGACAGCGTTGCCGTCGGCATCGGAAGCGGTAAGGGCGTTGCCGTCCTTATCGGTCATGGCGATGGTACCGGCCTCAGCGGTCTCGGTATCGATGCCCTCCATACCGGTGAAGTTCTCGGCCTCCTTCTCGGAGACGATCACGGTAGTAGCGGAGAGACCACGGGTGGTGCCGTTGGGGATCTGGAGGTTGATCTGGGTGCCACCCATGGTGACGACCAGGCAACCGACGACGAAGACGCCCATGATGGAAGCGGCACGCGTGAAGGCCTGCATGTTGGCGGTCAGAGCGTCAATAGCGCTGGTGCCAAGCTTGTAGGACCAGTTCATGAGCCAGAAGCGCAGAGCGAACTGGACGACGTTGAAGATCACCAGGAAGATGATCGGTGCAGCGGCGTTGCCGTTGATGGCCATGTTGGAGGTGATGCCGGCCGTGATAGGCACGAGCGTCAGCCAGAACAGGGCGTCACCGATACCACCGAGCGGGCCCATTGCGGCGACGCGGACGGCGCGGATCGTGGGGATGTCAACCTTGTTCTGCTCGAGCGAAAGCACGATGCCCATAACAAAGGTGACAAGGAACGGGTGGGTGTTGAAGAACTCCAGGTTGTGGCTCATGGAAGCCGCGAGGTCGTTCTTGTTGGTGTGGATCTTCTCCAGACCGGGGATGATGGAGTAAAGCCAGCCAGCGGCCTGCATGCGCTCGTAGTTGAACGATGCCTGCAGGAAGCAGGAGCGCCAAGCCATCTTGTTGAGGGTCTTCTGGTCGAGCTGCGGAGCAGGAGTGAGATCCTCGTAGTGCTCCGGGATCACATACTCATTAGATGCCATCTTCGAAGTCACCTCCGTCAGAAACAGCTGCACCCTTCAGCTCGGTCTGCTGCTGGAAGTCCCAGAAAGCGATGCCGAAGCCGATGAGAGCGAGGATGAGCAGAGCAGGGGTTGCCAGCGAATCGTTGGCAACGGTGATGAGCGCGAGGCCAAAGCCCATGAGGAAGAAGCCCCACATATCGCGGTTCATCATAACCTTGAGCAGGACGGCGAAGCCGACGAAGCGCATCATGCCGCCTGCAGCGGAGAGACCGGTCTGCAGCCAAGTCGGGATGGCAGAAGCGATGGTCTGACCGATGGTAGCGCCAGCGATGAAGAACAGGGTGACGACGACAGCGAAGATCAGGCCGAGCAGAGCCATGGCGAAGTAGTTCAGGCGCTCGATGCCCTTGGTGTCCGCGTTGTGAGCCATGTTATCGGCCGTGGACATAAGCGGGGACATAAGCGTGAAGACCAGGGTAACGCCAAGCTGGCCAAGCAGAGCGAACGGAATGGCGAGGCCGACTGCCGCGTTGGGCTCGAGGCCCGTGGCGATAGCGAGAATGGCTGCCATGATGCCGCCGATGACGGCGTTAGGCGGCTGAGCGCCTCCGATCGGCATGTTGCCGATCGTCATGAGCTGATAGGTACCACCCACGAGAAGACCGGTGTTAAGGTCGCCAAGGATAAGACCGATGACGGCGCCGGTGACGATGGGCTGATAGAGAGACTCGAGGAAGTCAAACTGGTCGATTGCCGCGATGAACGTGACGACGAAGACCAGAGCGATCTGGATGATCGAGTATTCCATCTTGCTCCTCCTTTCAAAATGTATGTACGCACTTTGGATTTCACGTACAGAACGTCAGGGTTTCACTCCTGACAACGTGGATCACGAGGATTACGAGAAGAGCTTGCTCGTGTCCTCAACAGGCGTGCTCGGAACGCGCCTGATCTCCAACTCCACCCCCAATTCCTGCAGCTCTTTAAACGCAGCGACATCCTCGTCGTTAACTGCGACGGAGGTGGCGACTTGGCGCTTTCCTTCCGACATGTGCATGTTGCCGATGTTTACCTTCTTTATAGGCACACCGCCCTTGACGAGCGTAAGCACGTCTTCCGGTGTTTCGGCCACGATGAAGATCTTCTGGCGCGGGCTCGCCTTGCCAATGACGTCGATGGTCTTCTGCAGAGAGAAGAAACGCGTAGCGACGCCGGCGGGAGCGGCCATCTTCATGAGGTTCTGGCGCATGGTGTTGGACGCCACGTCGTCGTTGGCGACGAGGATGAGGTTGGAGCCCAGGGTGGAGTTCCACTGGGTGGCAACCTGACCATGAACCAGTCGGTTATCGATGCGGGTAAGAAGAATGTTGGGTTCTGCCATGTTGATCAGCTTCCTTTCGTTATTTGCTGACGACAGTTACTTGATCTCCTGAATCGCGTAACGCGAAACATCTACGACGGCTCCGGATCGGACTTTGATCTGGACCTTCTCGCCTTCGATGCCTTTGACGGTTCCGTAGATACCGCCGGCGAAAAGAACCTCTTGACCCGGTTTGAGCTCGGTGTGCAGCTCCTTGAAGTACTTCTGCTTCTTCTTCATGTTGATTTGCGACCAGATGGTGTAAATCAAGCCCATGATGACAAGCAGGCCTAAAAGGGCGACCGAGGAGCTCAGGACGTTGGCTCCGAAATCGGCCATTAGATGCCGTCCTCGTCGCCGAAGATATCCTCTTCCTCGGAGCCGGCAACGGATGCGACCGTCTGCGCGGTGACGCCCGTCTGTCCAACGGTCACGGCCTGCTCGCCAAGCTCGGCGAGCGTGGCATTGCCTCGGAGGAACAGAAGCTCAATAACCATGGGAAGGTTGGTGCCAGTCAGAACCTCGACGTTGTCGACATCCTGGGCAATCATCATCGACTGGTTGAACGGGGTGCCGCCAAGCAGGTCGGTAAAGACGAGCACGCCATCGCACTCCTCGCGCATGGCGGTAATAGCGGCGCGGAGATCCTCACCGTAGGATGCGGCCTGGTCGCCCTCAAAAGGAACGACGGTAAAAGCAGGCTGGTCGCCGGCAACCATCGCGATAGCGCTTGCAAGGCCGGGTGCGAACTGTCCATGACCGGTAAGAATAAAGCCAACCATTCAAATTTCCCTTCCGAAGGTGTGTACAATCTGAGTCCGATGATTTTCGGAAGCCAACGGGCAATCGCCCTTAAAGCTTCTTGGAAAGTGTTCTTTGAGAACCAGTGGTCTCTCAACTGGTAGTAACCACGTGACGTGTTGTTGTCACTATATCACCACAGAAGAGGTTGCTTTCGTTGATTCAAACAGTAAAACGTTTTTGCACCGTTCACGGTAAAAAATCGACCGTTTACCGCTCGTTAACACTTCTACCTGCGGTTTTGAAACCGTATCGAAATACTTTGACGAAAGATCGGAACCTTTTCTGTGTCTAAACAACGCAGGGTGGCTAAAAATGGCGTGTAGAAAAATTGCAGGTCATTGTGAAGATTTGTGAATTGGTCTTTTTGACTTAATACCAGTAAGAACCAGTTTCGATATTATCGGTGAACGGTAGTTTTCGACCGTTCACCGGTTATTTGCAATCGTTTACGGCCGTTTCCCAGATGAATTGAGGATACCCGATGAAGCACTTGCGCGGTTGCAGGATATTTCAATACTCGTCCATCTCCCCGCGCGCCAAACTCCCACTCCCTGAATGTGCCATAAGCTCTCGCTATTCGTCGTACAAATATTACTTAATCTATTATGTAATTGTTTATCGTTTGTCGTTAAGCATGTTATAAGATACAAGTATCATCCAAGACATTGGTTGGAGGAGCTATGATCCGCTGGAACGTATCCAAATCGAATGAAGCCATCGACCGTGAACAGGCAATAGCCAAACTGAGGAAGCTCACTCGCTACTGCAAATGGGGCACAATCTGCACCATCGTGGCGCTCGCTCTGGCACTCCTCGCAGTCATTGCAATCGAAGGTCTAGTCATATTGCCTAGCCTCTCCCAAGGGTTCTGTCTCCAATCCGTAGAGCTTGAGGCTAGCGAAGGGCCAATTCTCGCTCTCGTCGGCACCAATGAACAGACTCCTCTTATGCTTGTCGCGCACGACGGTCATACTGCCATAGGGAGCGGCATGATGGCATGCCTCGCGCTTGCCATCGCGCTAAGCGCATACAGGTTTTTCTCCGCCATTGAAAAGGCGGGCAGGCCCTTTGACCTCGAATGCATTCGCATACTACGTCAAATAGGACATTTGTTCCTTATCGGCGGCGCCGCCGTGAAACTTTTTGGTGCCATAGTCACAGGGCTGATACTCTCAGGATTTGGCGGCAGCTTTACGGATGCACTTGGCGGGCAGCATCTCGACCTCTCTATGCTCTTTGCAGGCCTAATTATTAGCCTGATTGCTAGCATCTTCCAGTACGGGTGTATCCTGCAAAAACAAGATGACGAGTTGCTCTAGGGGGAATCCATGATTATTCTGCGGCTCGACCGCATGCTTGCCGAACGCAAGATTTCATCCAAAGAGCTTGCTGAACGCGTGGGTATCTCCCAGGTCAATATGTCGCGTATCAAGACGGGCAAGGTTTCTGCCGTGCGCTTTTCAACTCTTGACGCGATATGCCGGGCACTCGACTGCCAACCGGGCGATGTACTGGAATATATATCCGACGATGAAGCCGATAGCCTTTTTGGACTTAAAGATGAATAGCCATAATTAAGCCGCCAATCACGCCCTCAACGCAAAAAGTCCGCCAGAACGACTTCCGTACTGGCGGACTTTCTGCTGTCAATCAGCTAGATGCTCGATGAGCCGTGCGACTCTTTATGCAAACAGGCCGTAGATGCTGATGTTGGCCTTGGCGTAGAGGCCGTTAGCATACTCGGTCCACTTGGAGCTGGCACTCGAAGCCTGCGAAGAGTACTGCTGGTAAGCAGTGTAGTAGGCGGTCATGGCCTGCTTATAGGTAGCGCCATCGGCCGTAAAGGCATCGTCGGCAAAGGCCTTAGCGTAGGTGCTGTCGGCGTCCTTCCAAGTGCCCTTCTCGCTATCCCACTCGTCACCGGCAAGGTTGATGATGTAATCGGCGTAGTCCTTGCTCGCGGTCTCCTCGTTGCCGTCAGAAGGCTCGGTCGGAGCGGTCGGCATGCTTGCGGAGCTATCGCCCACCTTCTTCTTGTAGAGCTTCTGCAGCGTCGCGGACTGGCGGACGATCTGCTTGGCCTGGTCCTTGGACACGCCATACTGCGTGGCCATGGTCTTGTAGTCAGAAGTGCCGATGGAATCCTCGGCGTACTGCTTCATCTCCTTAGAGGAGACGGTAATGCCCTCGTCCTCGGCAGCGTCGAGCAGGATCTTGTTGCGCACGTAGGACAGGATGACGTCGGCAGAAGGAGCGGTGTAGTTGCCATCGCTATCCTTGACGGTGTCGAGGCTGTACTGGCTCTCGATGGCCTCGCGCGCGGTAATGTCGCTCTTCTTGCCGTTGTAGCTATAGCTTGCCACGGTCGAATCGAGCTGGTCCTCGGTCAGGGTCGACGAGCCGACACCCTTGCCGCCAAAACCACCGTTGCCAATAAAGAAGCCGACCACGGCAGCAATCACGACGGCAACCACAAAGGCGGCAATCATCGTCTTCTTGTGCTTGGATACGCGATCGTCTTCATCGGAACCCAGGATATCGTCGTCCTCATCCTGGGCCTCGGGCATCAGATTCTCGTCGGCGGCATCCGCGGCAATCTGAGCCTCCAGGCGAGCGTCCTCCTCCTCGGCGGTCGTGCCGGCAGCAATGTGCTCGGCAGACGTACCGGCGACCAGATCGATCTTCTCCTCCTCATCACCGTCGGGGCCTTCGCCGCGCTCGATGATCTGGATGCCGTCGATCTCGTCCTTCTCGTCCTTCTTTTGAATCAGACCCATATCAGTTACTCCTTGTTAGGAAACATAGTCCGCAATAGAATACGCCCGACAGAGCGCCGGGCGTATTGATTCTCAGGTTATACGCAAACACTTAAGTACTATTTAGGCGTTTGCAGTGTGCATACCTTAGGCCAGGTGCGCGATAACGGCATCGGCAAAAGCTTGCGTGCCCACAGCACCCTCAACGGAGCCGGTCTGGGCACGACGAACGTCGCCGGTAACCTGCTCACCCTCGTCGAGCGTGGCAGAAACGGCGGCGCGAATGCGATTGGCCGCGTCGTTCTCGCCCAGGTGATCGAGCATCATCGCAGCAGAGAGGATCTCGGCCGTAGGGTTGGCGATATCCTGGCCAGCGATATCGGGCGCGGAGCCGTGCGTTGCCTCGAAAATGGCGCAGTCGGCACCGATGTTGGAGCCGGGGGCCATGCCCAAACCACCCACGAGGCCGGCGCACAGGTCGCTCACGATGTCGCCGTACAGGTTGGGCAGCACCAGGACATCGAAGTCGTTGGGGTTCTGGACCAGGCCCATGCAGGTGGCGTCGACAATCTTATCGTTGAACTCGATATCGGGATAGTTGGCGGCCACCTCGCGCGCAACGCGCAGGAACAGGCCGTCGGTCGCCTTCATGATGTTGGCCTTATGCACGGCCGTCACCTTTTTGCGGCCGCAGCGGCGGGCATACTCAAAGGCATACTCCACAATGCGGCGGCTCTTGGCGATGGAGATCGGCTTGATTGAAATGGCGGAATCCGCGGCAAAGGTCTTCTGACCCGAGCGCTCGACAAGCTGCGCGAGCTCCTCAACCTCGGCAGCGCCCTCATCGAACTCAATGCCGGCGTAGAGGTCCTCGGTGTTCTCGCGCACGATGACCAGGTCAACATCGCGGAAGCGCGAGCCGTCGCCCGGCTGCGACAGGCAGGGGCGCACGCAGGCATACAGGTCGAAGTGCTTGCGCAGGGCCACGTTGACGCTGCGGAAACCCGTACCGACCGGCGTGGTGATGGGGCCCTTGATGGCAACCTTGGTCTCGGCGACCGCATCGAGCACGTGCTGGGGCAGCGGCGTGCCAAACTCATCCATGACGCCGGCACCGGCCTCCTGGACGTTCCAGTTGATCTGGACACCGGTGGCCTCGACCACGCGGCGCATGGCCTGCGTAATCTCGGGACCGATACCGTCACCGGGAATCAGGACTACATCGTGCGCCATAATCTGTTACTCCTCGTCTTCGGCGTCGTCAGATTTTTTAACGCTAGCACGCTTCTTCTTTTTGGAGAGATCCAGGCCAAAACGTTTAACAAGCATTTCGCAAATCTCGCTCGAACGGGCCTTGAGATAGCTGCCCTTGCCGTTCTCGGCGTCGAACTTAAGGCGCAGCGCGAGCTTCTCGGCAACCTCGGCATCGATCTCGCCCTGGCCAAACTCGTACAGGCAACCGAGCATATCGCGATACTCAAGGTCGCCGTGGTAGCACTGGATGGCCTCATCCAGGATCGGCCAAGCCTCGCGCGAACGCTCGACGCCCGTAGCTCCCCACACGCACAGCAGGCGGAAGGCGGCGTAGCGCAGCGTGGAGGAAATCTCGTCGAACAGCGCGGTCTCGGCGCCCTCGAAGGCATCGCCCAGCTGCTCGGGGCAGGTGGTGGCGAGCACCGCCAGGGCATCGAGGGCCTCCCAGCGGGTCTGAGCCTCGGGGCGGTCGAGAGCCTCGATCAGCGCGGGCACGCAGGGCACGACGCGCTGCGGATCGCGCTCGGCAAGCAGGTGCAGCACGCGGGCGGCAAACTGGCGGATGCGTCGCGTGGGGCAGCCGAGCTCCTTGACCAGACGGTCGACGGCGTTCTCGTTCTCCTCTGCCAGCTGAAGCTGTGCCAGCTCCTCGTCGGTGAGCTGTTCGTCTTTGTTTTCTGCCATAGTTACCTCTTCTTACTATTTCTTAGCGTGCTTGCCAGCACCCTTGCTGTCATCGGTGACCGAGATGAGCTGTCGGTCGGCCGCGCCATTGCGACGCGCACGGCGGCGTTCCTCAGCGTCGCCCGCGTCGGCGGCGGCGCGATGAGCCTTGTTGACGTTAAAGACCTCGTCGTGCTTGCGCCACGGACCGACGGACTCGCCAAAGCTCATCTTAAGACCGGCGATAAAGCCGCCGAGCCAGCCGATCGGCGCAAACTGCACCAGCGGGAACAGCGAGAACACCCAGGTCAGCAGGACGACTGCCGCCGCGCCTGCAAAGTTGGCAATCCAGTAGTCGCGCTTGGTGATCACGCGCTTTTCGCACGCCCACTGGCCGCACAAAAAGCCAATGTAGATCGCAAAGAGAAAGAGCACCAGCGCAAGCACCACGAACGTCCAGCTCATGGGCGCTACTCCCCGTGATGGTGGCCGCAGCAGCACTCGTGGCCATCATCATGGCCGTGACCGCCGCAGCACTCGTGGTCATCGCCGTGATGGTGGCCGCAACCGCACTCATGGTCGTCGCCGTGCTCGCCGCAACCGCAGCCGTCCTCGTGAGCACCGTGCTCTTCGGGACGATACTGTGACCAGTCCAGACCGGCGGCGATGGCGTCGGCCTCCTCCTTATAGAGGACCGTGATGGCCTGGGTGCCCAGCTTGGCACCACCGATGGCGTCGAGCATGTCATAGAGCGTAAAGGCCACGTCGGCGCCGGGCAGCGCAAGCTCGCGGTCGTCGGCATAGGCGAGCGCCAAGCGCAGGTCCTTAATGAAGTGCTCGACCATAAAGCCGGGCTTGTAGTCGCCGTCGAGCGCCTTGGGAGCCAGGCTCTCCATGGCGCCGGACTTGCCGGTACCGCCCAGGATCATCTGACGGGTCTTCTCCAGGTCAAGGCCGCTCAGCTCGGCAAATGCCATGGCGTCTGCCATGCCGACCATGCAGGCGCCCAGCGACACCTGGTTGGCGAGCTTGGCAGCCTGGCCCTTGCCGGCACCGTCGAAGCAGCAGATGTTTGCCGCAAAGGTGGCAAGGATGTCGCGGACCGGGGCGATGTCGTTCTCGGTAGCGCCCACGATAGCCGTGAGCGTGCCGGCGATAGCACCCGACTCGCCGCCGGTGACGGGGCAGTCAAACGCCATGCGACCAGAAACCTGGGCGGCCTCGGCAATGTCACGGGCGAGCTCGGGCGAGCTCGTAGTGAGGTCGATCAGCACCGCGCCCGGCTTGGTGCACGCGAGCAGACCGTCGCCCGCCAGGTAGAGCTCCTCGACCTCGGAGGGATAGCCCACCATGGTAAAGACGACATCGGCGTTCGCCACGGCGTCGGCTGGCGTATCGGCCCAGGCGGCACCGCGCTCAACGAGCGCTGCAGCCTTGGACTTGGTGCGGTTGTTGACCGTGACGGGATAGCCGGCGTCCAGAATGTGGCCGGCGATGGGGGCACCCATAATTCCGGTGCCGATAAATGCGACGGAGAGCTTGTTTGCCATGAAACCTTTCCTTTTGGGTTGGGTGTTGTTACCAGGTTGAATACTCGGTGCCAGCGTTTGGGCTGTAGTTGGGATCGATTACGGCCGCAGCGCTTGCCTACTGACCGCGCACGCGGCGGGCGATGCGGTCGGAAAGCGACGCCTTGTCGGCGCGGTTCTTACCCCAAAACGCGCAGGCCACCATGCCGGGGCCCACGTGCGAGCCAATGGTGGGACCCACGGAGCTGCGAACGATCGTGACGTCGGCGCAGCCCTCCTCCTTGCGGATGGCGGCTTCGAGCCAGTCACCGTCCTTTTCGGCATCGGCCGTCATGATGGCGATGGGCATGGTGCGGTCGGGCACGTAGTTCTCGCGGAACGACTTGAGGATGGACTTGAGCGCCTTCTTGCGGCCGCGGTTGACGCCGATCAGCGACAGCGAGCCGGCCAGGTCGTAGGAGAGCTCGGGCTTGACGTCGAGCTTTGCCGTGAGCTGTGCCGCCGCGGGCGGAATGCGGCCGCCGGCAGCCAGTGCGTCGAAGCTCTCGAGCGTAAAGTAGCCGTGAACGTAGGTCTTTGCCTCGTTTGCCCAATCGACCAGCTGCTTGGCGGTCAGTCCCGCCGAACGCTGGCGCACGGCTTCGAGCGCCAAGAGCGCGCCGGACGCGCAGGGCAGAGCGTTGTCGACCACGTATAGCTCAAAATCGGGATACTCGGCACGCACGGCGTCCGCCGCCTGGCACGCGGAGTTGTAGCTCGACGACAGCGCCGAGGTAAAGCACAGGTAGACCGTGGGCGTGCCCTCTTTGGCGCACTCGGTAAAGAACTCGATATAGCGACCGAGCGACACAGCCGAGGTGGACACGCGGGCGCCGGCGCGCATGCGGTCGTAGAACTCCTTAGGGCTCATGCTCGACCAGATATCGTCCGTGCGCTCCTCGCCATCGATAATGAAGGGGAAACCCAGGATATCGACATCGAGGTTCGCGGCGACCTCGGGGCTAAAGTCGCAGCAGGTATCGACGACGATGCGGCAACGGTCCGAATGACCGGTAGATGCGGCCTTGTCCATCAAAGCGACTCCTTACGTAAAAAGGCGGCCACCCGCATGGGATGGCCGCCAACCGTTAACTCATGCAAGTTAACGTATTTTACTCGTCAAGTGTTTCGATACGGGGCTTGATGATGCCATATCCACCATTCTTACGGTGATACACCACATTGATGAGACCGGTCGTCGCGTTCTCGAACACGTAGAAGTCGTGGCCCAGCAGATCGGTCTGCACCAGCGCCTGCTCCTCAGTCATCGGGGTGACGTCGATGACCTTCTCGCGGACGAGCAGGTCGTCCTCCTCCTCGGGCAGCAGCAGGTCGGCCAGATCCTCGACGCGCTCGACCGGCACGACATCCGCGGCGCTGGCACCGCCCTGGCGGTTGTCCACGACCTTGGTCTTGAACTTGCGCAGCTGGCGGGTGACCTTATCGGCGGAGAGGTCGATGGCGGCGTACATATCTGCACCGTGCTCGGCAACGCGAATCACCGAACCGCGGGCACGAACCGTGACCTCGACGATTGCCGGGTTGGGGTTCGAGGGGTTCTTCTCATAGCGAAGTACAACGTCGACCGTCATGGGCTCGATATCGAAAACCTTGAGTGCCTCGCCGATCTTCTCATCCACATGCGCACGCAGAGCATCGGTTACCGTCGTCTTGCGTCCAGAAACCTTGATATCCATACGTGGCTCCAATCTGCCTCGGGGACTTACTGTACTGGCTATGTACCCATTGCCGTGCATTTAATCACGCGGATTCCTAAAGACCCGAATAACGATTGCTTGATACCGCATACCGAAGTCTCGTACTTTTCCATGGCAAAGTGCGCTATAGGAGGGAGCCGACAGATTTGTATTTGGTCCCGAAAATTGGCTTTGACCTGCTGGTTTTATAGGGATGAAAAAGCCGGGCTCCCCTATTGGGGAAGCCCGGCAGTGCATGTTGAAACCGTGAAGAGGTGTCCTTTCCAACGTATAGGAGACACCACCCCTGGCAATAACTAGCTATTGAGTTTGTTAATGTCATCGTCAGTGATGGTGCCTTCCTGGCTGGACGATTTGTCCTCGGAGGATGCGGTCTCATTGTTGGAATCGAAAGACTCGCTGCCGGAGGACGTGGTCTCACTGGACTCAGAGTCGCCCGGTTGCACGTTAGCGCCCGAAACCGTCTTAGTGGTGAGGTCGTAGGGCGTCCTGCCATACCAGACGCAGTGGACTGCCTCGAGCGTACCGTCGACCGTGATGCCGTCGAGGGCATCGCTCACGGCACGGCACAGTTCGTCATTGGACGAGAGGCCCGCAACACCAAGCGTCGAGGGCGCCTCGAGCGCACCGACATAGGAGACCTCGCTCATCAGGCGTGCAAGATAGCCACCGGCTGTGGAGTCGCAGATCACATAGTCGACCTCGCCGGACTCGAGCGCCTCAAAGCACTCGTTGATGTTGGAGTAGGTCTTTTGGTTGGCGGTGATGCTCTGCTTAGCAAGCGCCTCCTGCGAGGCCGAGGACATCTGGACACCCAGGGTAGACGTGTTAAGGGTATCGGTGGAAACGCTTAGCGACCCACCATCGCTGGTTTTACCGAACACAGAAGCGGCATCGTACAGGCAGGTGCCGAGCGAGCTAACGTCCCCGTCTGTGGAGTTGATCTCGCCGATAAAGATATCAGCCTTTTTGTCGCCGAGCGCGGAACCTGCCGAGGACGCATCGACAAAGGCGACCTTAAGGCCCATGCGGCTTGCGAGGGCGCGGGCGGCGTCAACCGCATATCCCGTGAGCTCGCCGTCGGCGCCTTGCATGGCCTGCGGCGCATCGGAAGTATCGAGGGCGACCGTCAGGGTTCCGGGAGTGACCAGGGCATCGTCCGACACCGCCGGCGTGACGGTCTCGTACTCGATCTGGTCGATCGTGGGAGTCGTGAACGTAGACAGCGGGTTGAACGCGCATCCGCTCAGGCCCAAAACGGCAATGACCGCTGCGGTCCCAGCACCTAACCGAGCCGCGTGCATCAAGCTGCCCCTCACCATGTCCACTACCCTGCCTTCTGTGTCGTATACAATCCGTGCGTTGCGCGGAATATCAGATTGTTCCCACCAGCTGACCTGGTATTTGACCCCACACTTGCGCACCGGGGTGTTTGCTCGGGAGGCCGCAGCCACCTTCACGACTGACCCGCTCGCCCGCGAGGCGGTATTGCCCCAAAGAAAGTAGAACGGACGGTGCGGCTTACATCTAGGACGCGCCATGATCGCGCCGCGCGCACGCGGTCGCTTACGTGGATCCCTTTGACCGCGTCTGTCTTGGACTAGGACGGGCATTTCGTCCGTCCGCAACCACAGCCTGGTAGGAACGAAGCGCATTATAGCTAAGTTCAAGCTAAAGATTAAGGTTAGGGGCGTCATTCGCATCGCGAGTACAGATTTCGCAGGTCGGAGCGGGCTATTCGTGCCCCCATGAAGCCCGGAGCTCCCCCACGGGGAGCTCCGGGGCACCCGTCTCAGGGCGCCCTGTGCAAAAAACGGCAAATATGAGTACTGTCACCAATTTAGTAGCAGCGTATTACCGCCTCACGAGCCCTTTTTGAGTTCCGCACAGCCTGCTTGGCGCCAAGATATTCCACATTCGTTTACTATCTCTTCGCTGAATCCAGATTTTCGGCCCAAGTTTCTTTGTTTTTGCTGTCACTAATCTAGTAACAGTACTCATATTTGCCGTTTTTTGCACAGAGCATATAAACAGACCTCCTATAAAGCCATAGTTTTACGCTGGCTTGAGCCCAAAGCACGCTCGGAGCGTATTCAGCAGAGCATCTTGCCTCTTTCGACGAGCCTCTACGCGATTCTGATATCGCTTACCCATACGCTGGTGGATGCGCCATGCGAGCGCTTCCATCGCTTCCATGTCGCGGAGCATTTCGTTGTTGACCGTCGCGACCTCGATTCCCATAGTAATCAAGCCCGTGTTGCGTTTTTCATCATGGATACGTCCCCTCCGGGAGGAATGACCCAGCTCACCGTTGTATTCCAGGTCAAACCGGGCTGCCTCCTGATACGCATCGCAAACTGCATGCGGCATCCCCGAGATTGCCTGCGCGCGGTCATCGAACTCGATCTTGTAGTCGGTCTTAAAAGGTCCGCAGGCAAACCCGCCATAGGAAAACGGAAGCGAAAACAGGGCGAGCATGATGCACTCCATGGGCGAGCGTAGGTTTTCTGACAGGTAGGGACACAGACGCAGCAGCTGTTTGGCCACATTCCCCTTGCATGCCGCAAGGTAATCTGCCAGACGATCGGGCCTCAGCACCGGCTCGACTTCAAAGTAGCCCACGTCTGCTGGCTGGTCCTTGTCCTTTGCAAGTTTATTCGTAACAGGCGAGGTGTAGGGAGGCAGATACTTCCCGCGGTCGCTCAGTGAAATCTTAGAGCACAGCTCCTGGGCCAGGGCAAATGCCTGGATACAGCCGACCTCGCGGGCGATGGCAACACAAAGGGCCTCGGGAGATAGGCTGTATACCCCCGGTTCCACCTCTTGAATCGAGCCAGCAGGCAACCCGGAGCATACGGACCAGCTCACGCCAAGAATGCGGCGGCGCTGTGCTGCAGACCCTACCAGCAAGCACAAATCCTCTTGTACCTCGCCGCTTGCGGCCCCAATCCGCACCAAGTCGGGAAGATAAATGTCCTCGGTCGAGGGCGACGACGTGCGCAGCACACGGCGCTCTTCATCGGGATTAAGGTCCTTCCAGCTGATATAGCCCATCTGCCGGCGCTCGGCGCGCATCATGCGAAGCGCCGAGGCACCTGTTAGGATTACGGAAGCCGCTAGCTGTTCGCCTGTCGGCTCGTTGCGCCGCTCAATCTTCACTGCCACAAAACCACCCCTACCAAACACGTGCGATAGCAAGGCCATCGACTGCCGCAGCGCCGGCGCGCTTGAGCTCCGCCGAGGCTGCTGCCATGGTCGCGCCCGTGGTGATAACGTCATCGATAAGCAGTAGGCGGCGGCCGCGCACGTCCTCAACCGTCTCGTACATGCCTTGGGCACGCTCGCGACGCTCCTCACGACCGAGTTCGCGCTGGTCGCCATGCCCGTACTTGACGAGGGCATCGAGCAGGGGAACACCCGACAGCTCGCAAAATGGGCGCGCAATGGCCTCCATATGATCAAAGCCACGCCGCCGAAACGCTGCCGCCGTCGCAGGCACAAACACCACCGCATCCGCACCGGACAGCACACCTCCTAAGCGTTCGGGCGCTACGACCTGGGCATGCAGGGCGGTGTCGTAGAGCAGCTCCGCCAGATACGGCGCCAGGCGTCGCTCGCCCGCGTCCTTGTACGCTTTAATGATGCGCGGCAGCGGATGCGCATAGACGGAGCACGCCAGGCAGCGGTCGAGCGCCTCCGCCATTGCCGAGGACGTGCCCTCGACCGAACACTCAGTGCACAGCAAATCCCCAAACGGGGCGCCGCATCGGGTACAGCTATGACGTGGGTCGATGAGCGTGAGCGCAGCCAGGCAGTCTTGGCAAATAAGCGTACCGGCGCGCTCGCAGCCGGCACATCGTGTTGGCGACAACGCCTCAAGCGCCTCGTGCGCCGCCTGCTCGGCAAACGATAGCGATTCGTCCGCAAACGGTAGGATGCCGGCACCTTGCAGACGGCTCAATATGTTCAGATGGCTCTTCAAGACACAACCCTCCCTACGTTCGGTCGCAGGGAGGGTTGTTGATTCAGCGCTATGATACCCCGATGCGCTCGGGGCAAGGCGAGCAAAATCCGCTCGCGGGCGTTATTCGCCGGCGGGCGGTTGTGGTGCAGACGAAGACGGGGTCGAGCCCTCGCCACCATCCTGGCGCGGCTTGCGGGAACGGCGACGGCGACGGCGCTTTTGGCCCTGGTCGGCCGAGCCCTCGCCACCGCGATCCTCGCGCGGCTCGCGCTCGTCGCGAGCGGCGCCACGCGAAGCCTTAGCAGCCGCTCCCCCGCCATCTCCGGGACGACGGCGCGTGACCTTGACCTCGCCATCCGAGACCTGATCGGCCACGGAGGGCACTGAAGGCTTCTGCTGCGCGCCCGAGGAATGGCGACGGCGCGGACGCGGCGCGCGCTCATCCTCGCCACGTGACTTGCCGCCCTTGTCGGCAGACGCATCGGAGGCCGAGGCGCCCTTGGAAGCGGCACCAGCCTCGCGAGCAGCTGCGGCGCGGAAGGCGTCCTCGCGCTCCTCGCTCGACAGATGACGGCGGCGGCGACGTGTGGGGTTCATGCCACCGCCGCGATTCTGCTGCTGGGGTTGCTGAACCTCGCGCTCGCGAGAGGCGTTCTTGCCCGCGGCTGCAGCCTCGGCAGCATCGCCCGAGCCTGCGCGCTTGCGACGACGACGGCCACCGGCGGCCTCCTCGGCCTCAGGCGTTGCGGCATTGCCACGGCCCTTTCCGCGGCCACGACCCTCGCCCTGCCCCTGACCGGCGCGAGCATCGGATTCAGCATCGCGACGACGGCGCTTGGGCATCGAAGTGCCGGCCAGACGGTCGGCACTCGACAGGCCATCGCCCACGTCGACGCCGTTCTCGCGATCGAGTTCCATGAGCGCCAGGCGCATCTCGGGCGACTCGATGTGCTCGAGCACATCGCGCGTCACGCAGTCGGGGCGGCAATTGCAGCCCTGCTCGGCAGCCTTCTTTTTGCAGCCCTCCGAGCACGTCATATCGGCCAGGTTGACCTTAAAGACCTTGCCGTTCTCCAGGCGCAGCACCAGCTGCTCGCGCGGCGTGTCATATTCCTGAATACGCGCCTTGCCGAGCGGCGTATCGATAAGCGTCTTCTTTTTGGGCGCGCGGCTCTTAAAGTCCTTGTAGGCCTCGAACTCGTAGCGCAGGCAGCACATCAGGCGGCCGCACACGCCGCTGATCTTGGAGGAATTGAGCGGCAGGTCCTGCTCTTTTGCCATGCGGATCGAGACGGGCTCAAACTGTCCGCCAAAGCGCGTGCAACAGAGCTCCTGGCCGCACTGGGCATAGCCGCCCACCAGGCGGGTCTCGTCGCGCACGCCGATCTGGCGCATGTCGACGCGAATGTGCAGCGTCGAGGACAGATCCTTGACGAGCTGGCGAAAATCGACGCGCTCCTCGGCGGCAAAGTAGAACACGGCCTTCTCGCCGCCAAACAGGTACTCGACGCCGACCGGCTTCATCTCGAGGTCGAGCTCTTTGACCAGACGGCGGAAATCGACCATGGCCTCGTCACCCTGGATGGCCAGGTCGTCGGCAAGCTGCAGGTCGATGTCGCTCGCCACACGCAGCACGGGCTTGAGCGGCTGACCGATCTCGTCTTGCGGTACCTCGAAGGGATCGGCCGTAACCAAGCCGATCTCGGTTCCGCGCTCGGTGGAGCAAATGGCATAATCGGCCTCGAGGATATCCAGGTCCTGCGGGTCAAACCACAGGTCGCGCGAGGCGTAGGTAAACTTAACGGGTACGACTAACGGCATTTCAGTGCCTTCCTGATATCGAACAGCATGACCTCGATGGCCAGCTGGGGAGTAACGTTTCTGGCGATGTTGCGCTCGGCGGTCGCGACCGCCTCGAGCGCCTGGGTGGCACCCGCAACATTGGTCGCGGCGGCAAGCCGACCGATCGTGTCGCGCACGTCCTCGTTCACCACGTCGGCTGCCTCGTCCTGAAGTGTCAGCAGCACGTCGCGCATGAGCGTCCGCGCGCTCGCCAGCGCTTCCATGATACCCGAACGCTCGCGCGCGTTGAGTTCGCGCTTGTTGCGGTCCTCAAGCTGCTTCAATGCTCCACGCGACAGGTAGTCGGCGTTTTGCTCGAGTACCTTTTCCTGCGTGGACTTGACCTCGGCGAGCGGCGCCTTGACGGCGACGATGAGCGACTTGGCGCGACTGAGCACGTCGGCCTCGTCGGCGGCAATGAGTGAGTCGATGGCACGGATCATCTGGCGACGGGCGTCCTGGCGCTCGGCGCTCTTGAGGAACTCGATACCACGCGTGGGGCTTCCCGCCACGGCGACGGCCATGCGGCAGCGCGCGGGATCCTGCCCGGTGGCGCGGCTCACGGCCTGCGCGGCCACGGTGGGAGACACCAGCCGAAACGGCACACACTGGCAGCGGCTCACGATGGTGGGCAGCATCACGTCTGCCGAGGTACCCAACAGGATGAACATGACGCCCTCGGGCGGCTCCTCGAGCGTTTTGAGCAGTGCGTTGGCGGTGTTGGCACGCAGTTGCTCGGCACGGTCGATGATGTAGACCTTGGCCTTGGCACGGATGGGCGCCAGCGGCACGTCATCGAGCAGCTCGCGGGTCTGGGCAATGAGGTAACCCGTGGCGCTCTCGGGCGTGTAATAGTGCACGTCGGGATGCGTATGCCGAGCAACGCGCACGCAGCTGTCGCATGCGCCGCAGCCGTCCTGCTCGCACAGGAAGGCTTGGGCAAGCGCCCACGCGGCGTCGAGCTTGCCCGCGCCGGGCGCGCCCAAAAACAGGTAGGCGTGCGATGCGCGACCGCTAGCGACGGCATTGGTCAAAAAGTCGCGCACGCGCTCTTGGGTGTCGAGCTTGGCCAGCAGGCTTGCCTGAGCGGGGGCCATGCTACTCGGCCTCCTTGGCAAGCGCGGCGGCAACGGCTTCCTGCGGAATGTCGAGACCATACGCGCGAACCTGCTCGACCGTCTTCTCGAAGACTTCCTCGACGGTCGCAGTGGCGTCGATGAGCTTTACGCGGTCTGGCTCCTCGGCGGCAATGGCACAAAATCCCTGATAGACACGCTCCTGGAAGGCCATGCCCTTGGCCTCCATGCGATCGGTCGCACCGCGGGCCGCCATGCGCAGCGCCGCCTGCTCGGGCGTGATGTGGTAGACGAGTGTGAGTGCCGGGTGCGTTCCCGCGACGGCCAGGTTGTTGGCGTCGCGCACCATCTGGCGATCGAGGCCATCGGCAAATGCCTGGTAGCAGGTCGTGGAATCGTAGAAGCGATCGCACAGGACCACCTTGCCGGCCGCAAGGGCGGGCGCGATGACCTCGTGCACCAGCTGGGCACGCGCCGCCTCGTAGAGCAACAGCTCGCAGGTGTCTCCCATCGCCGTGTTGGCGGGGTCGAGCAGCAAAGCGCGAATCTTTTCGCTGATGGCGGTGCCGCCCGGCTCGCGCAGGCTCACAACCTGGTAGCCGGCAAGATCGAGCGCGCGGGCAAGCAGACGCGCCTGCGTGGACTTGCCGGCACCGTCGACGCCCTCGAGCGTGATAAAGCTATGTTGAGCAGGCTCAAAAGCCATGGGCGCAGCCCCTTCCTACAAGGCGCGTAAATGCAGATATATCAACTAAGCCATGATACCCCAGTGCTCGGCGCGTCCCCAATGGCTAAAGGCGCCTTTCCAAAGTTGCGGTGAAATAGGGACTGATTGAAGCTCTGAGATCGCCAAACAGTCCCTATTTCACCGCAACGTATGATGGGGAATTTTGGATGCTGGGTATAATCGTCGTATTGCATTGAAATGTGGCGAAAGGAGTGGCAATGTCTCGGTATTGCGCCTCGTGCGGCAAGCTTCTTGAAGATAATGCCAAGTTCTGCACCTCGTGCGGTGCACCCGTTGAGCAAACAGCCGCGAGCGATAGCCAGCCCGCTTTTGAGCAGACCGGCTCCCTTGATACGCCGCAAGCCAAGGCGGACGACCTCCTCGCCTATAGCCCCGACCCCGCCGCAAGGACCGAGGCCGTCGAGACCACGCAGCGCATACCCGTCGCGAGCGGCTCGCCCCAACAGCAGCCGGCTCCCGCATACGCGCCCGCTTCGCCACAGACCCCCGCTCCCAAAAAGAGCGGCACCGGGCCGCTTATCGCCGTTATCGTTGTACTGGTGGCGATCATCATCGCCCTGGTCATCTTCTTTGCAATCAGACCGTTCGACAACGCCGCCACGCAGACGACTGCCGAGGTAGCCAAGCTGCACCATGACGTCGACGACGATGACCTAAAGCCTCTCGGCGATCCCAACAGCCTGTACGACGATGATGACGATGACGACGAGGATGGCGGCGAAGCAACGCTCTCCGAGCAGAACCTCTACCGTCGCTTGAGCGAATACTACGACCTGCTCGAAGATCTCGACAGCCAGGTCCGTGGCTGCGCGCAGAACTTCAACGGCAACTATCTGGAAGAGGATCGAACCACCCGTCAAAATCTCGCCGACGTCGCCGAGCGCACGGAGGACACCATCGAGCAGTATTACGACATCGTCGAGGACCTGGACGTCCCGACGAGCTCCAAAAACTACAGCTCCTGGAAGGACATCATCGCCCTGTACGACGACCTGGATCACCGCATTGACGCAATCTGTGATGCCTGGGAGATCAGCCTGAAATACGCCAAGCCTGCGGACCACAAGAATGAGATCGTGGCGCCGCTGTCGCGCGACAACGTGGCGGGCACCAATGACAATAAGTACCGCCTAGACTTTGAGGAGCGCTATCCCGGCGCCAAACCCGTCGAAGTGAACTAGCGCTTTGTCGTTCCCGAGCCGGCAGTTAGGGACGTTCCTAAACTGCCGGCAGAAAAGGAACGTCCCTAACTGCCGGTCAAAAAAACGAGCGAGGATCGCGGGGTCCTCGCTCGTTTTTTTGGGCAATGTTTCGACTGCGCTGTTACTTGTCGGCGGCTGTTTTCTTGGCAGTCGACTTCTTCGCGGTCGTCTTCTTGGCGGCAGTGGCTTTCTTAGCCGTCGTCTTCTTGGCCGCCGTCGTCTTCTTTGCCGTGCTCGCCTTGGTTGTGGTCTTGCGACCGCGGGCGGGCTTCTTCTCCTTGGTCGGGCAGTCCATGTTCACGCAGATGCGCCACGGGCCGCGCGCCGTGTTGACCACCACGATGGGGGCGCCGCACTCGGGGCAGGTCTCACCCGTCGCCTCGAGCTTACCGCGCGCCGGCAGAGGATAGCTCACGCCGCAGTCATCGTAGTTGGTGCAGCGGATAAAGCGCTTGCCGCTCTTCTCACTCTTGTGCGCGATCAGGTCGCCATGGCGTCCGGCCTCGGCGCACACCTTGCACTCGCCCACCTTAAGGTCGGGTTCGTAGTTGGTGGGGCACGTGGGGTTCACGCAAATCTCGAAGGCCTTCTGGCGGAACGGCTGGCACTTAATGCGCGGCGCACCGCACTCGGGGCACACGGCCGCCTCGCCCTCGAGCGGGCTTACCTTGACGCCGCTCGGCACCGGATAGGTCACGTCGCAGTCGGGCCATCCCATGCAGCCGATAAAGCTGCCGCGGGTCTTGGCGCTCGTCTTCATAACCAGGTCCTTGCCGCACTTGGGACAGGCGCCCACGCGTGCATCGGCCGTGACGGCGTCGCTGATAGCGTCGCCCAGCTCCTGCGTATGCTTGAGCAGCTCGTCGAGCACGCCGGCCAGCAGTGCGCGCGAGTGCGTCACGACATGCTCTTCGGTGTCCTCGCCGCGCTCGACGCGGGTCATGTCGCCGTCGAGCTCGCTGGTCATATCGGGGCTCGTGATGCGCGGGGCAAACTGCGTCAGCGCATCGATGATGGCGATGCCCAGCTGACTCGGCTCCACGGGATCGTTTTTGAGGTAGCGCACGGCGTACAGACGCTCGATGATGCTCGCGCGCGTGGACTTGGTGCCCAAGCCGCGCTTCTCCATCTCCTGCACGAGTTTACCCTGGCTGTAGCGTGCGGGCGGCTCGGTCTGCTTTGCCTCGAGCTTAATGTCGAACACATCAACCGTATCGCCCTGCTCCAGCGGCGGCATCTGCTCGTCGCGCTTGAGTCCGTACGGGTATGCCTCGCGGAAACCCGGGGTCACGAGCACATCGCCCGAAGCCACGAACGGCTCACCGTTCACGTCGAGCTCGAGCTTGGTGTTCTCGATGGTCGCGGGACCCATAAGCGTCGCCAGGAAGCGGCGGGCGATAAGATCGTAGAGTTTGCGTTGGCCGCCATCAAGCGTGGACGGATCGCCCTCGCCCGTGGGGTAGATAGGCGGGTGGTCGGTGGTCTCGACCTTGCCGCGCGTGGGCTTCATGGGACCGGCGAGTACCTTTTTGCACACGGGTGCCAGCGCCGGGTTAATCTTTGCCAGGTCGCTCACCACGGCGCCCAGATCAAGCGTCGCGGGGTATACGGTATTGTCGACACGCGGGTAGCTGATGAGGCCCGCCATGTAGAGGGACTCGGCGATGCGCATGGTACGCGCAGGCGAGATACCCTCGGCTGCGGCGGCAGCCTGCAGCGAGGTGGTCGCAAACGGCGTGGGCGGCTGCTGCTTGCGCGAGCGCTTGGTCACCGCGGCGACGGTTGCCGTCTTGGCACCGTCAACGTGACCGTACGCCGTCTCAGCAGCATCCTTGTCGGTAAAGCGCGCCGTCTTGTGCGCGATCTTAAAGCGATCGTCCTCGGCAGCGCCTTGCGCGGCGCCCATGCCGCGAATCTGCCAATAGTCCTCGGGCACAAACGCCATGCGCTCGCGTTCGCGCTCGACCACCAGGGCAAGCGTCGGCGTCTGCACGCGGCCGGCGGAACGCACGTTGCCAAAGCCGCCAAACTTGGCGAGCGTCAGGTAGCGCGTGAGCACCGCACCCCAAATGAGGTCGATGTGCTGACGGCTCTCGCCGGCGTCGGCCAGGTTCTGGTCGAGCGAGACAAGGTTATCGAAGGCCTGCGTGATCTCGGCCTTGGTAAACGAAGAATACTGGGCGCGGGCAACCGGCAAGTCCGGCGCAACCTCGCGCACCTTGTTGAGGGCGTCCGAACCGATCAGTTCGCCCTCGCGATCGAAGTCCGTGGCGATGATGACGCTGTCGGACTTTTTGGCGAGGTTCTTGAGCGAGCGGATGAGCTCCTTCTCGGCCGGCAGCTTAATGACGGGTGCCCAGGTGAGATACGGCAGACTCTCGAGCTTCCAGCCCTTGATGGAGATGCCGTCGGCAAGGAACGGCTTACGCTTGGTGTCGTAGGGCGGACGAGCCAGGCCATCGGGCATGTCGGCCGGCAGCATCTCGCCGTCCTCAGTAACCGAATACCAGCCCAGCTTTTTATCGAACAGCACGCTGTCGCAAAAATCGGGCGCAAGGATGTGACCGGCCAGGCCGATGGTCACGCACTCCTCGCCCTTCCACTCAAAACGGTAGATGGCGGTGTTGTACACCTTATCCTTTTTGGGTTTGCCCGTGGACAGACGCTCGGCGATCTGACGCGCAGCGTCGTTTTTCTCGGCGATGATGAGCTTCAAAAGAGGCTCCTATCTCGTGTCTCTGCGGCTACGCCCGCCCGTATGGCGGCCGATTTACGCCCTTGCTTGCTCGATCTGCCCGATGAGCCAATCGCACCAGGCATCCATGCCCTCGCCCTTGCGCGCGCTCACGGCAAACCGCGGCGCCTGCGGATTGAGGTCATCGAGTGTCTTAGTATACCTATCCATGTCAAAATCGAAAGCCGGGGCCACGTCGACCTTATTGAGCAGCTGCGCGCCGGCGTGCTGGAAGATGCCCGGGTACTTGATGGGCTTGTCGTCGCCCTCGGGCACCGAGAGAATCATGATGGACAGGTTCTCACCCAGGTCAAAGTCGACCGGGCAGACCAAGTTGCCCACGTTTTCGATAAAGATGACGTCGATGTTCTCCAGACCGACGGCCTGGTCGAACGCGTCAACGGCCTCCATGATCATGTTGCCCTCGAGGTGGCACAGGCCACCCGTGTTGATCTGGATGGCGGGCATGCCGGCTTCCTTCATGGTGATGGCGTCGACATCCGAGGCGATATCGCCCTCGATGACGGCACAGCGCAGGCCAGCCTTGTCGCGCAGGCGCTCGTTGGTGCCCAGGATCGTGGTGGTCTTGCCCGAACCGGGGCTCGACAGCACATTGATCACATAGGTGTTTGTCTCTTTAAATCGCTGTCGCAGCTGATCTGCCAGGCGCTCGTTGCGCGACAGAATCGGCGACGCGATATCAATCGTTTTCTCAGCCATACTCGGCACTCCTTACTTTGGCCCCTTTATACCCCATCACCAGATGGCTAGCGGGCTAATCGTCGGGGGTTTCGATTTCGATACTTGCGATGTCGAGCTCGCGGCCGTGCAGCAGACGCACGTTGGCGCCGCCACATTGGGGACAGCGGCAATGGAAGCGATCGTGCTCAAAGACCTCCCCGCAGTCCAGACACTCGCTTTGTGGATGGACTTCCTCCACGGCAAGCTCGCAGCCTCGCGTGAGCGGGTCCTCATCGCGAAATGTCTCCCACGCAAAGTCGAGCGCCTCGCGCACAACTTCGGTCATATCCCCGATACGCAGCGTTACCAAAACGGCGCGCGAGGCCCCCGCCCCACGCGCCGCGCGAATCACTGTATCGAGTATGCCGTTGACAATGCCAACCTCGTGCATACCGATTTACTCCTCGTCGTCCTCATCGTCCGAGAACAGGTCCAGACGGCTCACAAACAGGCCCTCCTTGCCCTCGCGCGCGGTAATGACCACGCGGGCGATGGCGAGCGAGATCTCGTAGAGCGAGAGCAGGGCGCCGTACATGAGGCCCAGCGTAACGGGCGAGCCGTCGGGCGTGATCACAGCCGAGCCCACAAGCAGGCCCACGTACACGTAGCGCCAGGCGCCGCGGAAGGCCGCGTAGGACACGATGTGGAAGACGGACAGGTAGAAGATGATGAGCGGCAGCTCAAACGCCACGCCAAAGCCGATCATAAAGAGCAGCTCCATGTTGACGTAGTTCTCCAGATCGGGCAGCGCCGTAGCGACGGCCGAGGTCTCGCCGATGAGCCACTCAAAGCCCGCGGGAATGATGATGAAATAGCAGAAGATGGCGCCCAGGAAGAACAGCACCGTCGAGGCGAGTACCGTGGGCACGACCCACTTGCGCTCGTTGGGGCGAAGCGCCGGCAGGAAAAACGCCAAGATCTGCCAGATGATCATGGGCGTGCACATGACAACGGCCATCTTGATGGCCAGCGAGAAGCGCAGACCAAAGCCGCCGAGCGTGGTGGTGATGTAAAACTTACCGTCCGGCACAAAGGAGCGGATGGGGTCTTCCAGGATATCGAGTACCACGGGCGTGGCGAAATACAGCACGATGGCGGCGGCAAAGACTGACACAACCACGATGGTCAGGCGGCGACGGAGCTCTCCCAGGTGATCGAAGAGCGGCATACGCGCAGGTCCGATAGGCATTACTCATCGCCTCCCTTCGGGGCATCGGCGGCAGCGGCGTCGTCCTCGGCCTCGAGCTCACGAGCGAGCTGGTCGACGACGGCCTTGCGCTTGCGGGGACGACGGGCGTAGAGGTCAGCCGTCGTGGGCTCTGTCGGCTCGGGCTCGGACTCGGGCTCTGCAGCAGGCTCGGGCTCGACGACAGGCTCGGCGGCAGCGGCAGGCTCGGCGCCCTCGGCCTCGGACTCCTCAGCAGCACCCTCGCCCTCGGCGGCACCCTCGCTCGCAGCCTTCTCGGCAGCAAGGCGGGCACGGCGCTCGGCAAAGGTCTCCTTCTTGGCGGGCGCTGCCGTCTCGGCGGCATCCTCGTCCGCATCGGAATCGTCATCGACGGCAGTCTTCTTGGGCTTGACCGGTGCCGAAGCGGCCTCGCTCACCGGATCGATAATCTCGGACTGAACAACGGCCGTCATCTTTTCCTGCGTCTCGCGGAACTGACGGATGGCACGGCCGATCGTGCGGCCCATCTGTGGGAGCTTATCCGGGCCAAACAGCAAAAAGCCGAAGACCACGATGATCGCGAGCTCACCCTCTCCAATACCAAACACACATACCTCCAAGGCTCGATGTGAGTCGAGCCCGCACCGCGCCATTCGGCCGGAACTCGTCTATTCATTCGGTCAAGTATAGCGCCCGGACGCCAAAACGTCCGAGCGCATCACAAACATATGCCAAACGGCATGCCCTTTTGGGGGCAAAGATTATGCAGCGGTGATCGAAATCTCCTGGTCGACACCCAACAGCTGAACCACGCGCATCACCGGGGGCTGCACATTGGTGCAGCTAAAGCGCTTGCCGTGGTCGACCGCGTGGTGCGCGGCGCCCACGAGCACGCCAATGCCCGTCGAATCGATGTAGCTCACCTGGGCAAAATCGAGCTCAACGGCCTCAGTGGGCTGCTCGAGCGCCAGGTCGATGGCATTGCGCAGGCTATCGGCGTTAGAGATATCGATCTCGCCGGTTACCTTAATGGTGTAGAGCTCTGGCGTGGGGTTGGTGGAAATACCCAAATCCATGTATACGCTCCTTTGTGTATCGAAAGTGCGGATAGTACGGGAAGCCGCGCGTTAGGCGTGCTCGGCACGCGCAAGCTCGGCAGCGACAAGCTTGACGGCCAGCACCAGCACATCGAGCGCGGCCTCCAGGTCCTCGACCGTGGGATAGCTCGGCGCGATGCGGATGTTGGTGTCGCGCGGGTCCTTGCCATAAGGCCAGGTGGCACCAGCCGGCGTGAGCTTGACGCCCAGGTCGGCGCAGAGCGCGGCGACCTTCTGGGCCGAGCCCTCGGGACCATCGAAGCTTACAAAGTAGCCGCCGCGGGGGTGCGTCCAGGTGGCGCAGCCCGTGTCGCCCAAGCCCTCGGTGAGCTTGCGCTCGACAGCCTCAAAGCGCGGGCGCAGGAACTCGGCATGCTTTTTCATGTGCTCCTTGACCGCCTCGATGGTGGGAAGGAAGCGCACGTGACGCAGCTGGTTGAGCTTGTCGGCACTGATGAGGCCGGCCTTCAGGCGCTTGGAGAACTCCGCGATAACCGCGGGGCTCGCACCGATAAAGCCGATACCGGCACCCGGGAAGGTGATCTTGGACGTCGAGGCGAATGCCACCACGCGGTCCTCGGTGCCCGCCGCGCGGGCAAGATCAAAGATGTTGGCGAGCTCGTCGGTCTCGTCGTACAGGTCGTGCACGCAGTAGGCGTTGTCCCAGAAGATGCGGAAATCGGGCGCGGCCGTGGACATCTCGACCAGGCGACGCACAGTGTCCTCGCTAAAGGTGATGCCCGTGGGGTTGGAATACTTGGGCACGCACCAGATGCCCTTGATGGAGTCGTCGGTGGCAACCAGGCGCTCAACCTCGTCCATGTCGGGGCCGTTGTCGGTCATCGCGACGGGGACGTTCTCGATGCCCAAGTCGGCGGTGATGCCAAAGTGGCGATCGTAGCCGGGAACGGGGCACAGGAACTTGACCTTCTTGCCGTCGTGCGCTGCCTCGTAAGCCTCCCAAGGGTCGCTGCCGCACGAGCCGCAACGCCAGAACATACCGGCGATATCGTGCTCGATCAGCAGGCTCGATGAGCCCAGTACGAGCGTCTGCTCGGCAGGACAACCCAGGAACTCCCCCGCCAGCTTGCGTGCCGAGGGAATGCCCTCGAAGCAACCGTAGTTGGAGCAGTCGACATTGCCGTCGTGCAGATCGGCATCGGCATTGAGGATATCGAGCATGGGGCGAGAAATGTTCACCTGGGAGGGCGACGGCTTGCCGCGCGCCATGTCGAGCGCCAGGCCCTTGGCCTTGACCTCGGCAACCTCGGCTTTAAGCGCCTCGATGGCGGCATCGAGTTCGGTGGTTTCCATCTTCTGGTAGATCGTCTGCATGGGGTGCGACCTTTCGCGAAGCGGTACGTTGCAGTTCGTCTAAGTATAGACCGCCATCGTCGCAACGTTATGAAGCCGTGATAGATTAAGTTCATCGCAATCAATTACGAATCGCCGCGCATGCCGGCGTGGGGCGCCCAAGGAGGCACTATGGAGTACGGATCGTTTCAGGCCGAGGAATTCGGCGACTTGCAGCGCCTGGTCGACGGACTGTTTTACGACCGCCACGCCATCGACCGCCTGGATTTGATCGTACAGGCCGAAATCTTGGACCTGGCGCCCGACCTCATGGAGATCGTGAATCTTTTGCCGCCCGGCTACTACGACCGCCAGTCACTTTGCGACCAGCTCAACTCCGCCTTGGCCGCCCACGGCTGGGGCGCCGTCTACGGAACGGTGGAATAAGCCTCGAGGCCGGCAATTTGGCCCGCTTCCCGACCTTGTCGAGGCTTGTTTTAGGGCTTGTGGCCAAAAAAGGGCAAATATGAGTACTGTTACCTTTTTAGTAGCAGCGATTTTTGGTCGAAATCGGCAAAACTCGACTTGAAACTTCCTAATCACCGTCAGCTAGCGCCAAATTGGAAGTCGATGGTCACTCATTAACGTACAGTTCTTATAACTTTGTTCATTATTTTCCGCACCTAAAATGATACGCCGTTTGTGACAGTACTCACAAACGGCGTTTTTTGACCACTGGCGTGTCTGGCAGGCGGCAAGCACCGCCAGAATCCGCATTTTGGACGCGCCCGAATCGGTTCTGGAGCCGGTTTTCGCGCTCTTACTCGTCTTTGGGCGAGGGATGCTTGCAGACCACGCTCATGTAGATCATGCCGAGCACGGCTGCGGTGACCGAACCGGCGAGAATAGCGGCCTTGGCTGCAAGAACCTCAAACTGGGCCGTCGGGAAGGCAAGGCCGCTGATGAGAATCGACATGGTAAAGCCGATACCGCCCAGAATGCCCACGCCGGCAATCATGTGCCAGTTGACATTGTGCGGCAGCTCGCAGGCCTTAAGCTTAACCAGGGCAAACGTCATACCAAAGATGCCGATCGGCTTGCCCAGCAGCATGCCAAAGTACACGCCGAGCGTCACCGGATCGGTGAGCAGCGTGCTCATGTCCACGCCCACTAAGCGAACCTGAGCGTTTACGAACGCAAAGATCGGCAGGATCACAAAGTTGACCGGCGTGGAGATCAGACGCTCCATACGGATAAGCGGCGGGGTCACGCGGTGCATGACGCGCTCGACCTTGGTAGTCGAGACGGTAAAGTCATGCTGGCCCAGGATGTGTGCCTCGTCGTCGTAGCAGTCATCGAGCAGCGGCAGGCACTCGCCCAGCCAATCGGTGAGACTATCGAGCTTGACGCCGCACTTGGCCGGGATGGTAAAGGCCAAGATGACGCCAGCAAGCGTGGCATGTACGCCGCTCTTGAACATGCAGAACCACAACAGCAGCCCCAGTACCGAATACGGGGCAAGGCGGTAGTGCTGCGTCTTGTTGAGCCACACGAGCGCGCAGGTCACAAGCGCGGCGGCGCCCAACCAAAACGGATTGGGGCTCTGACCGTAGAAGATGGCGATGGCGGCGATGGAGATGAGGTCGTCGGCGATGGCGAGCGTCGAGAAGAACACGCGCACGCCGTTGGGCACGCGATTGCCCAAAAGCGACAGCACGCCCAGCGCAAAGGCAATATCGGTTGCCATGGGGATGGCCCAACCGTTGCGGGCGCCGGCATGGTTAAAGATCAGGTAGATGCAGGCGGGAACGACAACGCCGCCCACGGCCGCCAGCATGGGAAGTATGGCCTGACGCGGATTCTTGAGCTCACCGACCGTCATCTCGTACTTAAGCTCGATGCCCACCAACAAAAAGAAAATCGCCATGAGGAAGTCGTTGACGAAAAGCTCAACGGTGAGACCAGCCGTAAGGTTGCCCAGGCCCACATACAGCGGGGTCTCCAAAAAGTGATGGATGGCCTCGTAGGCATCGGTGTTGGCGCAGATAACGGCGGCGATAGCGGCGAAGACCATGACGGCGGCGGAAATCGTGCCGTTCTCGGCGATGCGCTCCCAAATGTCGTGACGTTCAAAGCGCTTGCGCTCACGAACGTTGAACAGCTGCTCAGTTGCTGCCATGGGCGGCTCCTTTCTCGGGAAAGCTCCCGTCTTAAAAAAGCACGGCCCGCCCAAGTGGCGGCACCGCGCTCTAACGTATTACGCTTGCATCTAGCCTACCCTGCACGACAAGCACGCAGGCGTGGCCGAAAAGCGGAACCACAGGTTGAACATTATTTGCTCAACGGCACGGGCACGCCTGTCCAAGAGACGACGCGGCGCCGTGCACAAAAAACGACCGGAGCGCGGGACGTCCGCGATCCGGTCGTGGCGTTTGGTCAACTAAACCTAGCAGGCGGCCATGATGGGGGCAGCGACCTGCTTCTTACGGGAGAGGACACCCGGCATCCAGACGCCGTCGTGCTCGTCGGCAATGCCCAGGCCCTTCTGAGCGGCCTCGGTCTCGCCCTCGAGCAGGACCTGCGAGCCCTCCTCCATGATGTCGGTGATGCACAGGACAATGCCATCGGCACCCTTCTCGGCGGCGTAGGCACGCATGACCTCGCGAATCTCGTCGATCATGCCGAGCGCACGACTCTTGTCGACGGTCTCGTACTGGCCGATGAGCAGCTTCTTGCCGGCGGGCTCGAACATCTTGATGTCGTTGCCGACCATCTCGGCTGCGGTGAAGGAGCCGGACGGACGGGTAAGGAAGACCTCCATGCCAAACTTGACCGGGTCGACGCCCACCTGCTCGCCGAGCTTGGCGGCGACGACGCGGTCGACGGCGGTGGTGGTGGGGCTCTTGAGCATGAGCGTATCGGTCATCATGGCCGAGAGCAGCAGCTTGGCCTGGACGTCGGAAAGCTCAACGCCGAGCACGTCGGCGAGCTTGGTGACGATGGTGCAGCTGGAGCCCCAGGGCAGGCAGATGTAGTGCAGCGGGCCGGCGGTCTCGAAGTCGCCGATGCGGTGATGATCGACGACACCAAAGACCGTGGCGTCCTTAAGACCGGCGACAGACTGGGCGGACTCGTTGTGGTCGGTGAGGACGACGAGCTGACCGGCCTCGACGGAATCAATCACGCGGGGCTCGGCGATGCCGGCGTCGGCGAGCAGCTTGACAGACTCTGCCGGAAGCTGACCAAGGGCGCAGGCCTCATAGGTGTTGCCGGCATACTCAACCTGGTTGAGCAGCTGGGACAGGACGACGGCGCTCATGATGGCGTCGTTATCGGGATTCTGGTGACCAAAGACAAGAACGTTTGCCATGGGTTTCCTCCACTTGATATGTGTACTTGGACGTAGCTATGGTAGCACGCTGACGCCGAGCCCTAGGGGACGGAAGGGCCGCGGCGCAATTTGGGGCAAGTGTTGGGGCGAGGTCAGGCGAAGCCTGTCCCCCTCACCACCTGCCCCTTGCACCAGCTATTTACCGGCGGCGCGCAGGGCTACGTAGGCGGCACCGATGATGCCGGCGTCGTTTCCGAGCGAAGCGACCTTGATGGGCGTCTCGCGCGAGGCGGAGAGCGCGTACTGCTTAAAGTGCTCGCGGACCTTGTCGAGGTAGACATCGGCCGAAGCGGACGCGCCGCCACCGATCAGGAACATCTCGGGGTCGACCACGTTGGCAATAAGCGCCAGGGCACGGCCGAGATAGTCGGCCATGGTATTGGCAGCTGCCAGCGCGAGCTTGTCGTCCTCGCGGCAGGCCTGGAACACGTCCTTGGAATCGGAGGGGCCGGTGAGCTCGATGGGCTCGACGCCCGCCTTCTTGCACTCGGCTAGGTAGTTGCTCACCACGCCGGTGGCGCTGGAATACTGCTCCAGATGGCCATGGCCGCCACAGCCGCAGGTGCGCTCCTCGTCGGGATTCAGGCACATGTGGCCAATCTCGCCGCCGGCGCCCACAACGCCCGACACCACGTCGCCGTTGACGATAACGCCGCCGCCCACGCCGGTACCGATGGTGACCATCACCACGTTCTGCACGCCCTTGGCAGAACCGAGCCAGGCCTCGCCCATGGCAGCGGCGTTGGCATCGTTCTCGTACTTAACGACCGCGTCGGGGCAGTGCTCCTGGATGGCGATCCTAAGCTCGGGCAGGTTGATGGCAATGTTGGCCTTGACCTTGGCATCGCCCGAAGCCGGAATGGGGCACGGAACGGCCAGGCCAATGCCCGCCACAAAGGCACGCGGGATCTGCGCCTTGGCGACCACCTGGTCGATAGCCTCGGTCACCGCGGCAAAGCCCGCAGCATCAACGATGGGAGGCGTGGGCACGCTGGCCTTGGCAAGCAGGTTGCCGTCCTCGTCGAACAGGCCCTCCTTGACCGAAGTGCCGCCGACGTCGATGCCGATATAGTACTGCTTAGGTTCCATGGGAGCCCACCTTTCTCGTTTAAACATTGCCTGTATGGTACCGCTCCTAAGACAAAAACCTGCCAAAAAGGGACAGGTTTGTTTTGGCAGGTTTTATCTGGGAAAACGCAAACGACCGCTCAAAAGGTCGCGCAGGGCCTTCGCCAAATATAAGGGCGCCGGGAGGCGGAGACTCCCGGCGCCCGTCAAAGGGACTGTGTTGTCTGTTGGACCGCGGTCCATCGCGGCGATAACGCCGACTAGGCCTTAAGCGCCTGCAGCAGCTTGTGGACCTCGATGAGCTCCGTGGCCATGACGCGCATGGTCTCGGTGCCGGCCATCTGGTCCTCGGCATGCAGCAGAATCAGCGGGGCCTCGCCGTTACGCTCGCCGTTTGCCTCCTTTTTAAGGAGCCCCATATGGACATCGTGGCCACCGTTGTAAGCCTCGTCGCCCTGCTTAATAAGCTCCTCGGCGGCGTCAAAATCGCCCTCCTTGGCCTTTTGCACGGCATTGATGTACATGCTCTTGGCGGTTCCGACGAAACTGATGATCTCAAAGCAGGTCATCTGCAGCTCGTTCATATCCTCCATGCGCTGCACCTAGCCCATCACGCTGACGCAGTGGTCGATGATGCCAGCAGCGTTCATGCGGCCGTAGTCGACCATGTTGATGACCTCAACCGGGAAGCGGCCAGCGGCCTCCTTCTCAAAATCGCCCTTGGTGTAGCCAATCTGCGGGCCGAGCAGCAAGATATCGCACTCGTCCAGGTGATCGTGAGCCTCGTTCATAGGACGGGCCTCGACCTCGATGTCCAGACCACGGCTTGCGACCTCGGACTGCATCTTCTGGACCAGCAGGCTCGTGGACATGCCGGCATTGCAGCAAAGCATGATCTTCTTCATGGTTTCCTCCTTATAACTGCGCGGCGCGCAGACGACAACTGGTTTTATTCCTTGCGGCTACTGTACCCACCCCCTGCGTCTTTACGCAGGGAGAGCCGCGAGCACCGGCACCGCGTACCGGCGCCCGCAACAATGAAAGGGAAAACGAACCGTTTAGGCGTTCTGCTCGGCAAGGGCCTCCTGCTTGGCGATGGCCTTCTCGGAGATCCTCATAAAGGGCAGGTAGACAACCATGCCGATGACAAGCTCGAGGGCCTGCCATACGCCGGCGCGCCAGTCAAAGCCCGTGGCAAGCAGGGCGTTAATGACGGGAGGCATGGTCCAAGGCACCTGGGCGATGCAGGGGCTGATGATGCCCGCGCAGGTCAGGCCATAGGTGATGCCGATGAACAGGTCGGGAAGAAGCACGAACGGAATCATGAGCGGCAGGTTGTACACGACGGGGTAACCGTAGATGACCGGCTCGTTGATGTTAAACAGGCCAGGAACGATAGCCATCTTGGCAACGGTCTTGGAAGCCTTGTTCTTAGAGAACAGGAAGGTATCGAGCAGGAGCATGAGGGTGCAGCCCGAGCCGCCGATAAGGGCGAAGCTGTTGACGATCTGCATGTTCATGTAGTGATCGGGCTGGATGGTGCCGCCGGCGGCAAAGGTAGCCATGTTGTCGACGATGAGCATGGTCAGGATCGGCTCGACGGTAGCGCCAGAGATGGTGGACTGGTGAATGCCGACGCAGAACAGCAGGTTCGCAAGAGTGTAGATGAGGATAACAGCCCACGGACCGGCGTTCATGATGCTCTTGAGCGGGTTGGAAATACACGTGGAGATGATGGTGCACAGATCGGTGCCGGCAAACACGGCGAGCAGCGCTGCGGCAACTGCGAAGATCGAGAGGTTGAGCAGCATCGGGATCATGACGTTAAAGGAGTTGGAGACCGCGGGGGGCACACCCTCGCCCAGCTTTACTTTAAGCTTCTCGACGCCGGAAATCTTGATGAAGAGCGTGACGGAGAGCAGGGCGATGATAATAGCCGCGAACAGACCGTTGGTACCGGTGTTGGCAGTCGAAAGGGCGCCCGTGACCTCGGCAGAGGTGATCTTGTCGGTGAGCAGCGGACTCGTGGCGGCAAGCGTGGCGGTGATCTGCTGCGGCATCATGATAACGAAAGCGGAGATGGCGACGACCACGCAGGCAAGCGGGTTATCGAAGCGCTCGTTCTTAGCGAGGCTGTAGCCGATCAATCCGGCCAAGACAATGGCAGAGACGTTGAGGGTGCCCAGCGTAATTGCCGAACCCCAGGTCTGAAGATTGGCAAGACCCGCCGCATCGAGCGGGAACAGAGGGAACACGACGTTGTTAATAAGAACCGCGATACCCGCAAGGATATAGAGCGGCGTGATGGTTGCGAAGGCATCGCGCAGGGAGCGCAGGTGAACCTGGTTTCCCACCTTCGCAGAGACCTCGGCAAATTTGTCGAGGAAGCTCTTTCCGTTTTCACTGGCCATGATTGCTCCTAACTATCAAATCCGGCCTTTTCCTATGCGCACGGTGGTCTGTCGCCCTTTGCCACCAGATGTGCCATGTTTTGCGCGCGGCGGCGCGCGGTCTGGGCGCTCGCCCGGTCGCTAGTCAACCACGTGGGTCGTTGCGACCTGCTTGAGCCAAGCTGCAGACTTCTTAAGGCGGCGCTTGTAGCCGTCCATGAGGTCGACCTCGACAAAGCCGTAACGGTTCTTAAAGGCATTAGCCCAAGACCAGTTATCGATGACGGCCCAATAATGGTATCCGCGGCATTTGGCGCCCTCGGCGATTGCCTTGGCAACCCACTCCAGGTGCTGGCGCACAAAGTCGACGCGGTAGTCGTCCTGAATGGTCCCTTCGGCGTCACGGTTCTTGTATTCGTCCATGATGCCGATACCGTTCTCGGATACAAACCACTCAAGATCGGGGTAGTTCTTAGCGCAGTCCATGCCAAAGTCGTAGAGGCCCTGCGGGTAGATTTCCCAGCCGCGGCTCTCGTTCATAACGGCGTCGGGCCATACGTACTCGTCGGCAAAGTGCGGCAGACCGTACTGGTCGATCTTGCTCGCCGGAGCCTGAACGCGCGTGGGATGGTAGTAGTTACAACCGAGCCAGTCGACAACGCCCTGCTTGAGGATCTCTTGGTCGCCGGCACGGAACGGAAGTTTAACGCCGCCCTCGGCCAGGCTGTCGAGCACGTCGGCGGGAAGCTCGCCCTTGGTAATAAGGTCGAGCCACCAGCGATTGTTGATACCGCTGGTCATACGCACGGCCTCGAGGTCTGCCTCGCTGGGGTTCTCCTTGGTATAGACCGGGGTAAAGCAGTTGATCATGCCGATCTTGGCGTCGGCGCGAACGGCGCCCTCGTCATAGGCGCGGCGGTAGTTGGCCACAGCCAGCGCGTGCGCCAGCGAGATGTAATACTGCACGGTGCGGGCGCGGTTATAGTCATGGAGCTGCGGGTACCACACGCCCTCCTGATAGCGCTGCTCGGGCTCGACGATGGGCTCGTTAAAGGTGAACCAGTACTTGATCTCCTGGCCAAACTCGCGGAAGGCAACGTCGGCGTAATGAGCGTACGCCTCGACGACCTCACGGCTCTCCCAACCACCACGGTCAAAGAGGTAGGTAGGCATGTCAAAGTGGTACAGGTTGACGAACGGCTCCAGGCCGGCCTCGCGAGAGGCACGGAACAGCTCGTGATACCACGCGGCGCCCTCCTCATTGAGGTTGCCGTTAGCATCGAGCAGGCGACTCCACTGGATGGAGGTGCGGTAGGTATCCAGGCCCAAGTCCTTCAAAATGCGAAGGTCCTCCTGGTATTTAGCCATAAAGTCATTGCCAGCATAAGAGCCAACGCGGTTATAGAACGAATCCAGATCCTGGATGGACCAGGTATCCCACAGGTTCTCGAGCTTGCCGCCCTGGTTCCACTGACCCTCAGTCTGCGGGCCGGACATAGCGGCGCCAAAGAAGAAGTCACGGGGCAGCTGATACTGAGCCATCAAAGTCCTCGCTTTCGTGTCTAGAGCTTTCGGTTGGAGACGGGTTTGCTTTGGCAAGTTATCCGGCGCGGGCGCGCACCGGTTATCCAGATATCCAGCCCGCCAAAACAAAACCGTCCCCAAACGGTCGGCCCTGCCGGCGGCAGGGTTCCGTTCGTTGCGTACAACTATAGCGCTCTAATTTCTAAAGTAAAGCGTCTTTTTGTTTTTTCTTTCTCGGACTTCTTATATAAAAGTAATATGGGTGCCTCGTTGGGGGTTATACTTACTTGCGTATTCTTATATGTCGGAAAGGAGGTTCCATGATTCCCAAATACGAGGCGATAGCTGCAGATATCCGTCGAAGCATCGAGGATGGCGCTCTTAAACCGGGCGACAAGCTACCCACCGTCGTTGAGTTCTGTGAGCTCTATAGCGTTTCCAAAATCACCGTCAAACGAGCTATCGAGCAGATCACCGAAGAGGGTCTTGTTACCAGCCGGCGCGGATCGGGCACCTACGTTAAAGACACGGCGGGGCTTCCCGACAAGGCGTTTTTCCAGGGCAAGAACGACCGCGCCCAGGGCTTTTCGTATGAGCACCGCGGGGAGAAGGTAACCTCGGTGGTCTACGATTTCTCGATTGTCAATCCACCGGCAGAGGTTGCGACTCAGCTGGGAATTGCCGAGGATGACTTTGCCTATCACATCGTGCGCGTGCGCCAGGTCGACGAGAAGCCCATCGTTATCGAGTACACCTACATGCCCCTCGAGCTGATTCCGGGCCTTAAAAAGAAAGACCTGTATGGATCGGTCTACAGCTTCATCCGCGAGCAATGCGGGCTGAAGATTTCGAGCTTCCACCGCACCATTCGCGCCGTAGCGGCAACCGAGGAAGAGGCTGAGCGCCTGGACACCAAACCCGGCTCTCCCCTGCTCGAGCTCAACCAGATTGGCTTTTTGGATAGCGGCACCGCCTTTGAGCATTCGATCTCGCGCAACGTTGGTGACCGCTTTGAGCTGCACAACGTAACGTTGGCATAGTTTTGTAGTCATGCGGGCGCTCGTTATGGCTCGTTTAGAGTGGGCAACCGCACAACACCATGGGGGTATGAACATGTCCGATTTGATTAAACTGACGCCGATCTTCCACGAGAAGATCTGGGGCGGCCGCCAGCTCGAAACCGTATTTGGTTACGACATTCCCGAGGGTCCCATCGGTGAGTGCTGGGCTATCTCGGCCCATCCCAACGGCGACTGCCAGATTGCGGAGGGCCCGTATGCCGGCCACACGCTGTCGTGGCTGTGGGCCGAGCACCGTGAGCTCTTTGGCAACTGCGAGGGCAAGGAGTTCCCGCTGCTCATTAAGATTCTGGACGCCAAGGACGACCTTTCGATCCAGATTCACCCCAACGACGAGTACGCTGCCGAGCACGAGAACGGCAGCCTGGGCAAGACCGAGTGCTGGTATGTGCTGGACTGCGAGCCCGGCGCCACGATCATCGTCGGACAGCGCGCCAAGGACCGCGCCGAGGCAGCACAGATGATCGAGGACGGCCGCTGGGACGAGATGCTCAACGTGCTGCCGATTCACAAGGGCGACTTTTTCCAGATTGACTCCGGTACCGTGCACGCCATCAAGACCGGTACGCTCATTTTGGAGACGCAGCAGTCGAGCGATGTGACCTATCGCCTGTACGACTACGACCGCCCCGGCACCGACGGCAAGCTGCGCCCGCTGCATATTGAGCAGAGCCTCGACTGCATCGATTTTGATGTTCAGGCGCCGACCGACGGCACCGTGACCGCGCCCGAGGTCGACGGCGTGACCGAGCTCGAGTCCAATCCCTGCTACACCGTCGATCGTGTGCGTGTCGACGGCAGCAAGACCCTCGACCAGCGCTGGCCCTTCATGTGCCTGTCGGTCATCAACGGCGAAGGCACCGTCTGCGGCGACCCCGTCCACAAGGGAAGCCACCTGCTGGCCCCGAGCACCGTCAGCTCCATCGACCTCGAAGGCAAGATGGAACTGATTATTAGCCACCTGTAGGTCACTGGTACCCGAGTGCTCGCCGGGATGGGCGCGGGGTTTGATCGCCTGCTCGGGCAGTCCTGCTCGCACGGAGAGCACATTAAGTGCTCTCCGGCTCGTGCGGAACTCGCGATCGACCAAACCCCGCGCCCATCCCGGCGAGCCTCTGGCTAGCAACAACAACCCAAACGCAAGTAGGGGCTCCCCCGCCCATCAACGGGGGAGCCCCTACTCGTATCTATATATCAGCCCACCCGGCTCTCCAGACCAAAAAGCGAACGAGCAGAGCGATGTTCGTCCAGCAACGTTACCCAAGGACCTGGGCGGGTGTATGGGGCAACATCGATCGCGAGTTCCGCACGCAAAGGAGGCCACTTAATGTGGCCTCCGTCTTGCGCAGGACTGTCCGAGCAGGTGATGTTGCCCCATACGCCCGCCCAGGTCCGCCGGGATCACGACAGCTTGACGATCGGTGCAAAACCTTTCATAAGCTTTTTGGTCTGGCCGGTCTTTTCGAATTGAACCTCGATCATGTCTCCGGCGACCGAGATCACGGTACCCGTGCCAAAGGTCTTGTGGCTCACGGTATCGCCCGCGGCAAAGTCCTGCGATGCACTGGTGCGATCGACCTTGCGCTCCACCGTCGGCGACACCTTGGACGACGGCTTTTTGGCTCGTGGTGCACCCGAGCCAAAGGTCGAGGCAACACGGCCGGCATCGGGCGACACCCCGCGATGGCGCTCGGTCCCGTAGCTGCTACCGCCAAAGAAATCGTCAAAGCTCGATCCACCGCGCGAACCGGAGCCGCCGGTCGAGCGCGTATGCGAGCCAAACACCTTGCCGCCGTACATATCCGAGCCCATGCCCGAGCCAAAGGTGCCGTGACGGTCGCCGCGCTTCTCCCAGCCCGTGCCCTCAAAACCGGCAGAACCGATACCGCTAAACTCGATATCCTCAAACGGAATCTCGTTGAGGAAGCGCGAGCGCGGGTTGGCAGAAGTCGAGCCGTAGGTGCGACGCGTGGCCGCATAGGTCAGGAACAGGCGTTTACGGGCGCGCGTGATGGCAACGTAGGCCAGGCGACGCTCCTCCTCGAGCTTGCCCGGATCATCGCTGCCGCCAAAGTCGTGCACGTGCGGGAAGATGCCCTCCTCCATGCCGGCCACGAACACCGCCGGGAACTCCAGGCCCTTGGCGGAGTGGATGGTCATCATGGTAATGGCATGCGTCTCGCCGGCCAGGGAATCCAAGTCGGAGCGCAAGGCCAGCCACTCCATGAGCGCTGGCAGCGCCTTACAGGTGAGCGGGCCGTAGGTGCGCTCGATTTCGTCAGCATGCACAGCACCCGCCGACAGCTCCGTCGGCGCGGCATATGCGTTGCCCGCGATGGCAGCGGCCAGGGCGTCCTGCGGCGAGAGCGCCGGAGCGGCAAGGCTATCGAGCGGATTGGTGCCCGCGGCGTCACGAGCGCCGACGAGTGCCTCAAACGAAGACGCAGGCGCGGACGGCCCGGGCTCGGGCTCGGGCGCGCTCACCACGACGGGCTCGGGCTCGGCGGCGGGCACATCGGCGACACCGGCCGTGCGCAGCTCTTCTAAGCTCTCGAGCGTACCCTCGATATCCTCGTGCGTCTCCTCAAATTCGGCGGCGACGCCCAGGAATTCCTGGATGTTCTCGGCACGGCTCTCGGATTCCATGGTGCCCTCGGCACGAAAAGCCTGCAGCAGGCCCGTCTTATCGACAATCATCTCGACGACGTCCTTGAGCTCGCCGTCCATGCGACGGCCCTCGCGCACCAGCGAAACAAAGCTCGACAGGCCGTTGCGCACCTTCGCGCTAAACATGCCGGTCTCGACGCACGCGATCTCGCAGGCTTGGAAGAACGAGCAACGGTTGTCGCGCGCCAACTGCTCGATCTTTTGAATCGAGGTGGAGCCGATGCCGCGGCGCGGCGTGTTGATGACGCGCTTGACGCTCATCTCGTCGGCCGGGTTCACGATCATCTTGAGGTAGGCCATGACGTCGCGAATCTCGGCGCGGTCGAAGAATCGCGTGCCGCCGACGATCTTGTAGGGCACGCCCGCGCGCAGGAACATATCTTCGAGGATACGCGACTGGGCGTTGGTGCGGTAGAACACGGCGATATCGTCGTAGCTCGTACCCTTGGCATGCAGCTTTTCGATCTCGCCGGCAATCCAGCGACCTTCGTCGCGCTCGTCGCTTGCCTGGAAAGCCTGAATCTTCTCGCCATCGCCCTCTGCCGTAAACAGGCGCTTGTCCTTGCGCTGCGAGTTGTGACGCACCACGGCGTTGGCGGCGCTCAGGATATGACCCGTAGAGCGATAGTTCTGCTCCAGCTTGACGGTCTTGCAGTTTTTAAAGTCCTGCTCAAAGTCCAGGATGTTGGTGATGTCGGCGCCACGCCAGCTGTAAATGGACTGGTCATCGTCGCCCACGACCATAAGGTTTTGGTACTTGGCGGCCAGCAGGTTGGCGATCTCGTACTGGACGTGGTTGGTGTCCTGATACTCGTCGACGCTAATGTAGCGAAAGCGCTCCTGGTACTTGTCGAGCACCTCGGGGCGGGTGCGCAGCAGCTCGAGCGTGCGCACGAGCAGGTCGTCGAAGTCCATCGCGTTGGCGGCGCGCAGGCGGCGCTCCAGCTCCAGGTAGACCTGCGCGGCCTTTTTGTCGTTGGGGCTATCGGCGCTCTTGAGCATGTCCTCGGGCCCGATCATGGCGTTTTTAGCAGAGCTGATCTTGCTGCGGATCATGTTGATGGGGAACTGCTTTTGCTCGATGCCGAGCGCCTGCATAATGTCGCGCACCATGCGCTTTGAGTCGTCGTCATCGTAGATGGTGAATTGACCGGTATAGCCCAGCAGGTCGGCGTCCTCGCGCAGCATGCGCACGCACATGGCATGGAAGGTGCACACCCACATGCCACGGGTGCCGCTTGGGATGAGTGCCGCCAGACGCTCGCGCATCTCGGCCGCAGCCTTGTTGGTAAACGTGATGGCAAGAACCTGCCAAGGCTTAACACCCAGGTCGCCGAGCATATGTGCGATGCGGAAGGTCAAGACGCGGGTCTTGCCCGAGCCGGCGCCGGCGAGCACCAGCAACGGGCCCTCGGTGGACAGGACCGCCTCGCGCTGGGCGGGATTAAGGCTGTCGATGTCGACGAGCGGCTTGGCGGGCTTGGGCGCCGGCGCGGAAGCGTCGTAGATGTCGAGCGGAACGAGCTCGGGCTCCGGCGCAGCGGGGGCGGTGTATGCATCGAGTGGCACGGGTTCCGGCGCGGGCGGCACGGGCGCGGCAGTGTTCTTTTCCCAGGGCAGGGGCTGGGTCATGGGCGACTCCTCATCTGACGGACGGCGCGCCTGCGGGCAGCGCCATAGTTTGAGCCGTACCAGTATACCGAGCCGCGCGGACACCGACGCAAATCACACCACGACTCCGTGCGCCACCGTCAGGCCCGCCCCATCGCCCAAAAAAGAGGGCAGCATAGACCTTTTGGTCATGCCACCCTCTTTGAATGACAAGTTGTCGCTCTGGCCGCCGCGCAGCGTCAACCAAGTTACAGGCCGAGCATGGGCTCCAGAACGAAGAAGTATGCGAGCACTACGATGCCCAGGATGATGCGGTAGACACCGAAGCACTTAAAGTCGTGACGGCGGACGAAGCCCATGAGCCACTTGATGGCGATGAGCGAAACCACAAAGGCCACAACGCAGCCCACGCCCAAGATGGCGATCTCGTTGGTGCCGAACGTGCCGCCCTTGATGAAGTACTTGACCAGCTTGAGCGCACTCGCGCCAAACATAACAGGAATAGCCAGGAAGAACGTGAACTTAGACGCCACCGAGCGCGTGCAGCCCAAAAGCAGGCCGCCGATGATGGTAGAACCGGAGCGAGACGTACCAGGCACCAGCGAAAGCACCTGGAAGCAGCCGATACCCAGCGCAGTCTTCCAGCTGAGGTCCTCGAGCGTGGCGATGGAACCAAAGTCCAGATTCTCGTCATCGTCCTCATCCTCAGCGGTAGCCGCGGCGGGCGCCGCAAAGTGCGCACCGGCGGGACGTCCACCCGACACCACAGCACGCGAACCAAACGAACCGGCAACGGCCATTTCCCCGCGCTTGCTCGCGCGCCAGTTCTCGATCACGATAAACAGCACGCCGTACACGATGAGCGCCAGCGCCACGACGGGAGCATTGTAGAAATGCTCCTCCATCCAGTCGTTGAGCGGCAGGCCGATCGCCGCCGCAGGAATGCAGCCGAGCACAATCTTGCCCCACAGCACCCAGGTGTCGCGGCGGCCCTCCTTGCCCTTGCTGGGCGAGAACGGATTGAGTTCATGGAAAAACAGCACGCAGACGGCCAGAATGGCGCCGAGCTGAATCACGACCAGGAACATATTCCAGAACGTCTCGCTCACGTTCATCTTGACGAACTCGTCCACCAAGATCATGTGGCCCGTCGACGAAACGGGCAGCCATTCGGTGATGCCCTCGACCAGGCCCATGAAGGCAGATTTTAAAAGCTCGATAATATCCAAAGGGACCCCCTCGTTAGACACCCGCCGGTAGATGTTCTGCGGACGATGCGGGCGATGTCCCATTATCAACCGTTGGCGGTGCGACCGCGCCTACCCTTACCAAAAAACTCGCCCGTTCACAGAATTGCGAGCAGTTAAACCGAAATCCTTGGGTATAACTGCAACAAGATAAAGTGCCCGGCGGTCAACGCACCCGCGCCCGCCCGACGCACGAGCCCCGCGCCCGTGCGATAGACCAAGGAGGAAACCATGAACGAGGGCTACACCAAGGTATTTGTTTCACTCGACGGTACTGAGCAGCAGGATTTTGTGCTCGCACGCGCCATCAAGGTCGCCGCGAACAACGGCGCCAAGCTGATTATCGGCCACGTTATCGATTCCACGGCACTCGAGAGCGCCGGCTCCTATCCGGTCGACCTGGTCAACGGCCTAGAGGAGGCATTTAAGAACTCCATCGCCAAGCAGCTCGAAGAGGCCAAGGCCAATCCCGACATTCCCGAGGTCGAGGTCATGATTCGCGCCGGCCGCATTCGCGAGACGCTCAAGGACGAGATGCTCGACGTGGTTAAGCCCGACCTGGTGCTCTGCGGCGCCCGCGGCCTGTCCTCAATCAAGTATGCGCTGCTGGGTTCAATTTCGACGTTCCTGCTGCGCAATACGGACTGCGACATTTTGGTCGTAAAGTAGCGTTGCTCCCACCGGCCGCGGGGCCTGCGGGGTTTCCACGGGCACGTCCTCGCCGCGTTGCGGCTGCGGGATGTGCCCTTAGGAAACCCCTCCCGGCCTCGCGGCCTTCGCAGCCTTACTTCAGCGAGTTGGCTGATGGAAAAATGGCGTGCCGCCCTGGTTGGGGCGGCACGTTTTGTTTGGGCGGACGTCTGCCGCGTGCGTTACTCGAAATATTGAAACTTATTCGTTGAAAACGCGAATGTTACGACGAAGCCTTCGCCGGAGTTGGATGCCGCGGTGACGTCGATGCCCATCTTGGAGCACAGGCGCGCCACCAGGTAGAGGCCGATGCCCGTTGCGCGCTTGGTGGTACGACCGTTATCGCCGGTAAAGCCCTTCTCGAACACGCGCGGCAGGTCTGCCGCGCACACGCCGCAGCCGTTGTCGGCAACGGTGAGCTCGATGCGTTCGCTCGCCAGGCCCTCGTCCAACAACGCGCCCGAAAACACGATCTTCGCGCCGTCCTCGCGCGCATATTTAATGCTGTTCTGAATGAGCTGGCCCAGGATAAATTCGAGCCATTTTTCGTCGGTAAAGACCTCGAAGTCAAGGTTCTCGCACACCGGAGCCACATGCGCCGCAATGAGCTCGCGCGCGTTGGCTTTAATCGCACCCGTCACCAAGGTCTTAAGATCCCAGCGGCGAATCAGGTAATCGCGCTCCACGACTTCCGAGCGCGCATAGTACAGCGCCTGATCGATATAGCGCTCCACGCGGGCCAGCTCGCGACCCAGGTCATCCACGCGCGAGAGGTCACCTTCGCTGCCGTCCAGGTTTTCCAAAATCAGATGAGCTGCCGCCAGGGGCAGCTTGGCCTCGTGGACCCAGCTCTCGATATAGTCGCGATAGTCATCGGTCTGACGTCGGCCTTCGGCAACCTCGTCGCAGGCAGCCTTGCCCACCCGGCGCAAGACCTCGTACTCGAGCTCGCCCTCGGCATAGGTCGGGCATTGCACCATCTCCTGGACCCATGCGGGACTCTCGAGCTCCTCTGCCGCGCGCTCCAACTGACGCAGAAAACGGCGACGGCGAGCGTACTCGATCACGATGCCGAGCATACCGAAGATAAAGGACACGCCAACCGCCACGACCACGATAGAAACGGGTGCGCCGGCGACCGTCAGCACAAAGCAGCTCAGCAGCACGCCGCACGTCCACACGGCGACGGGAAGCAGTGCATCTTTAAAGAACTTGCCAAACGACATAGCCGGCCCCTAGACCGAATAGCCTTGGCCGCGATGCGTCGTCAAATACCCCTTGATGCCGATTTTTTCGAGCGTGGTGCGCAGGCGGTTGATGTTGACGGTGAGCGTATTGTCGTCCACGAAGGCGTCGGAGTCCCACAGGTCCTGCATGATGGCCGAGCGCGAGACGATCTTGCCCGCGCGGCTCAGGAGCAGCGAGAGAATGCGCAGCTCATTTTTGGTGAGCTCGGTGCTGTCGCCGGTCGCCGTGTTGGTGACCATAGAGCGGGCGAGGTCGAGCTCCAGCCCCTTGTGGACGAGCGTGCTGCGCTCGCCTGACGCCGCGGTGCGACGCAGCAGTGCGTTGATGCGCGCCACGAGCACGCGCGCGCTATAGGGCTTGGGAACAAAGTCGTTCGCGCCGAGCGTCATGGCCATGACCTCGTCGATCTCGGTCGTGCGCGAGGTGAGGACGATGATGGGGACCTCGGATTCGCGGCGAACCTCGTGGCAGATATGCTGGCCGTCCTTGACGGGAAGCGTGAGGTCGAGCAGCACCAGGTCGGGCGCGGCGGCGAGAATATCGCGCGAGACATGCTCGAACGATTCGCAGGCCTCGATTTCAAACCCGGCGCGGGCAAGGATGTCGACAAGCTCACGACGAATGGGCTCGTCGTCCTCAACGATATAGATTAGCGCCATGGATTCCGCTCCCCTCTTGGTTGTCTTGCCACCATTATGGCTGCGAAACTGCAGGTGCGCGCCACGCACGTCGCCAAGGTGACAGAACTGTTCGCGAGCGGGGGCGTTTTGTCCGCCTCGCACTCGCAGCGGTGGCGGGAACCAAAATGATTCTTTAATCCCCGTCCCAGAATAATCATTTAGCGGCGGGCGCGAAGCTTTTCGTAGCCGTCGGCAAAGAAGGCGACCGTCGCGGCATCAGACTCGGCGGCGTCGGCGTCGGTGGCAGGCACCACGCCGTGCTCGTCGCTTACCAGGAACAAGGCGCCCTTGAGCTGTGCGGGAATGTCTACGCGCGTGACCGGGATGCCCTTGGTCTGGGCCAGCTGCTCTATGAGCGTCGCCGTGCCACACAGGCACTCGTCCGCCGGCGCCACAAAGGCCAGCTCGCCGTTGTTGACGGCGGCGAGCAGCTCGGGCGCCACGCCGGTCTCGTCGGCCTCGGAGCGGGCCTCGGCGGAGCGGGCACGCAGCGCCTTGGCCGACGTATCGGTTAGCGGCTCGTACTCCCCCACCGTCATGGCGGCGTTGCCGTTGACGTCGATCACCAGCATGAGCACGCCGTCGCGTGCGGTGTAATCGCCCTCGGCAAGCGACCACTCAACGTGCTGCTTGGCCCAGCTGAGCATGTTATGGGTAAGCGGCTCGCCCTGCACCAAGCGCTCGGACAGTGCGCGAATGTGGCGGTTGAGCATGGGCACCTTTTTATTGGACATGCGCCAACGACAGACAAGCGCGGGCTTGTCGAGCGTAAACTTCTCGACCGCCTCCTGATTGGCGCAAAAGTCCTCGTACGCACGCTGGTCCTCGGCATTGCCAAACAGCTCTGCATCATCAATCTGGGGCATGGTTGTACCTTTCGTGTTAGTCATTCCGTCCTCTTATACCAAAAAGACGGCCCTCCAAACGGAGCAGCCGTCTTTTGCAGAGATTATTTTAGAAACGAAGCCAATCCAAGGGACGAGATAACATCCCATCCTCCCCAGTCAACCTAACAGGTCGGCGAGGGTTGCCCAGGTGCCGCAGATTGCCGTGAAAGAGGAGCGACGCGTACTTGGGTACGCGAGCGACGAATGAACGGCAAGGTGCGGTGGCTGGGCAAGCCGCAGCGCCACCTCCCTACTTAATGGCGGAAGTGGCGGGCGCCCGTGAAGACCATAGCAATATTGTGCTCGTTGCAGGCCTGGATGCTCTCGTCGTCGCGCTTGGAGCCACCGGGCTGGATGATGCAGGTCACGCCGTGTGCGGCAAGCACGTCGACGTTGTCGCGGAACGGGAAGAACGCGTCGCTTGCGCAGGCAAAGCCGCCCTTTTCCACGCCCTCGCGCTCGCAGAAGTCTTCGGCACGCTCGCAGGCCAGCAGCGCAGAATCCACGCGGTTGGGCTGACCGGGGCCCATACCAATGCCGGCCTTGCCCTTGGAGACCAGGATGGCGTTGGACTTAACGCCCTTGCAAACCTTCCAGGCAAACTCAAGCTCGGCCATCTCGGCGTCGGTGGGCTTGCGGTCGGTGGGGAACGTAAAGGTCGCGGGATCCTCGGTCACGTGGTCAACTTCCTGCACCAGCATGCCGCCGTCGACGGAGCGCAGCTCCACCTGGGCGCCGTGGTCCACGCCGCCGGTAGCCAGCACGCGCAGGTTGGGGCGCTTGGTCATGCGTTCGAGCGCCTCGGCAGTGTAGCTCGGGGCGATGATGACCTCGACAAACTGCTTGTTCTGGTCGGCGAAATGCTCAACCAGCTCAAAGGGAACCTCACGGTTGCAGGCGATGATGCCGCCGAAGGCGCTCTTGGGATCGCAGGCGAAAGCGCGGTCGTAGGCGGCCGTGATGTCCTCGGCAACGGCGGAACCGCAGGGGTTCTGGTGCTTGAGGATCACGCAAGCCGGCTCGTCGAACTCGCGGACCAGGTTCCAGGCGGCATCGGCGTCCAGATAGTTGTTGTAGCTGAGCGGCTTGCCCTGGATCTGCTCGGAGCCCACGAGCGGGAACTGCGAGCTCGCGGTGTTCTCGCAGCCCTCGGCAAAGCGGTAGACCGTAGCCTTCTGCTGAGGATTCTCGCCATAGCGCAGATCGTCGACCTTCTCCAGCGAGATCTCGAGCTTGGCAGAGGTGTCCGCCACGTCGCTTGCCTGGGCGGCAAGCCAACGGGAGATAGCCGTGTCGTAGGCGGCGGTAGTCTGGTAGACCTTCACCTGCAGGCGGCGACGGGTGGAAAGCGTGGTGCAACCGCCAGTCTCGCGCATCTCGGCCAGGACGGCATCGTAGTCGGCCGGGTCGGAGATGACGGTAACGCTCGCGGCGTTCTTAGCGGCGGAGCGCAGCATGGAGGGGCCACCGATGTCGATGTGCTCGATGGCATCCGCAAAGGTGACCTCGGGGTTGGCAACGGTCTTCTCGAACTCGTACAGGTTGACGACGACCAGGTCGATCAGCTTAATGCCGTGCTGAGCGGCTTCCTGCATGTGCTGCTCGGAATCGCGACGGGCAAGCAGCGCGCCGTGAACCTTGGGGTGCAGCGTCTTGACGCGGCCGTCCATCATCTCGGGATAGCCCGTAAACTCCTCGATGGGGGTTACGGGAACGCCCGCGTCCTCGATGGCACGAGCCGTGCCGCCCGTAGAGATGATCTCGACGCCAAAGTCGTCAACCAGCGTCCGTGCGAAATCGACGACGCCCGTCTTATCGGTAACCGAGATCAACGCGCGTGCGATCTTCACATCAGATCCCATGCAGTCCTCCTGTCTGGTACGCCGCCGTGCTCTGTGAGTCGGTGATACGTCGATCTGCAGCGCTCGCGCAGCGGCATTGAAAATACTGATTTAATGTAGCGCATCGAGCGCATCGATGCACCCCGCAACGGGCGCATGTGCAGAAAAAGTTTGCGCGCGGAGGGGATGGGCACGGTGAGTTCATGGAACACAGGGGCACCATAATTAGATGCCAATAGCGTGGTAGAACTGTGCTCGATATGCATCCGCAAAAGAAAGAGGCACCATGGTCTCGCGGGTTCTCTACCGACCGTTTGATACCGAAGACTTCGACGCCATCGCGCTGATTCTGCAGCAGCTTTGGCATAACAATTCGGATAACGATGAGTACAACCGCCTTGAGGCCGCGTGCGACCTCGCCTATTGCCTTTCGTCATCGACGTTTTCGCAGGTTGCCGTAATCGACGGTCAGGCGCGTGGCATTTCGCTCGCGCGTGCGGGACAGAGCTCCGGCGCCACCGTTAAGGAACATTGGATGGATACCGAACGCGCGCTGCTTTCGCAGATGCGCGAGCTGGAGCCCGATGTCTGCGCCGAGTATCTCTCGTTTGTGCGCGCAACCATCCGAACCAACAACCGCCTGCTCGAGAGCAGCCCGTTGCCGCACGACAACGAAGTCACGCTGCTCGCCGTCGATCCCGATGTCCACGGCCTGGGTGTAGGCTCAGTGTTGCTCGATGCCGCGGTCTCGTACCTGTCCTCGCGCGGGGCGACAAGGGCGTACCTGTACACCGACTCCAACTGCTCGTGGAAGTTCTACGAGTTGCACGGCTTTAAGCGCACGGCCACGCACCGCGCCAACCGCGAAGAGCGTCGTCACGACATGCCGCGCGAAAGCTTTCTCTACGAACTCGACCTAACAGCCTAGCCCAAGCAGCCACACCTAGTCATTTAAGAACGTCCCCAATGACTGATCCCCAACAACTAGTCATTTAAGTCTGTCCCCAATGAGTGGCCTAGGGGGTTTGTAGATAGCCGTGGTCAAAATACATCAAATATGAGTACTGTTACCTTTTTAGTAGCAGCGATTCGGGGCATTTTTGATGCTTATAGGCATGACGACCAGCTGCACGAGCTGACGTAACTCCCCAAATGTTCAATAAAATGGGCTCCTAACGAGAAGTACTCTCATTAGGAGCCCATTATTATGTGCAAACATATGTGACCAACGCAGCAACAGTACTCATATTTGGCATTTTTTGTCCACTGCCCCTTGCGCGAAGGTCCTCAGCGGAAAGTTTGACCCGTTTCGATGCACAAAAATGGGATGAATCTTCCCTGGCAACCGCCCAGAAAGATCCACCCCAAAGCAAGCGCTCGCTAGAACGTTCCGCCGCCGCCTCCGCCGACGCCGCCGCCTCCGCCGCCCGAGAAGCCGCCACCACCGCCGCCACTCGAGCTATCGGAGCTCGAAGCCAACTCGCGGATGGTCTCGTGATACACATCGTTGAACGAAACGAGCGGAGACTCGTTGCCGTAGTGATGGTAATACCACCAGTAGCAGGGGTAGTTGTCGTAGAAATCGTCGCTGTTGCGCAGGTCCGCAGGCACGGCCTCGGCCAGCTGTCGCAGCACTTCTTTCGAAACGCCTAGGGCAACGCCCATCACCAGCAGCTTGTTCCACAGCACCAGATCGCCCGGGACGGCTTCCTTTAGGCGTGTGAAATCCTCGAGCCAATGCTTGAGCGCCTTGCAGCGAGCCGCCACCTCGGCGCCCTCCGGCGTGTAACGGCGGAAGGTGCAGCTCAGGACAAAGCCCACGATCGTGACGGGGATCGAAATCACAGCGGCACCGACGTTGGCGTCCGCAAAGTCGGTATAGAACAGAGAGCCCAAAATGCCAAAGACAATGATGATGCCGAGAACCAGGCCGGCCACCATCACGATAGTGCCATCCGATGCGATAAACTCGCGCTCCTCCAGCTTGCCCTTAACCGTGCTCTGATAGTCCTCGAGCTTGTCGCCAACAGATTCAGTACGCTCGCTGGCATACTCCTCCAGCTCGCTAAACGTGCGCGAACGGACGCCGTCTTTATCGGGCTTAACGCCAGCGAAGAAGACCTTGAGCACGTCGCGATCGATGCCGTCCTTCTTGGCGGCCTTCCAGGCCTCGTCGGTCACTGTGATGCGATACGTCTGCTCCTCTTTTTCGCGACGGAGCAGACCCTTCTTCTTGGTCTCGGTCGCTTCTTCTAGCTTGATCACGCGGTCGTCGGTCAGCTTCATCAGTGTGGCGATATATGCCTGATCGGGCACGCCGTTCCAGCTCATAAGAGCTGCAAGCACCGCGGGATGGTCGGCGGAGGGCACATCGCGGAAGTACTCGTCCTGGAAGAGCGGCTTGGGCTTGGGCCTGCGCAGCTTGAGCATCACGATCACACCGGTATAGGCAACCGCCACGACAACACACGCCACGGCGATCGCACCGGCAACCGCACGCGCGTGCTCACGGCGGGCGTTAGCTTCGTCGGCCCATTCCTTCTCTTCGCTCAGGATCGTTGACATGCGATCTTCGCCCGAAGCGGCAAGCTGCGGCACCCAGTCGCTAGGGAAGGCGATGCGTGCCTCGGCGAATTCGCCCTGGTGCACGCAGGGAATGGTATAGGTGACCATGGGCTCGTCCTCATCGAGCGACACGTCGCCCGTCAGCGGACCATGGCCCCATGCGCGGAAGTTATCGCCCTTGACGGCCGCCGTCCCGGCAGCGGCATTCGCGAAGCACACTTCCATCTCGACGTCATCGGAATCCGCAGACCAGCCGTCACCCACGAACTTCCAGTAGAGCTCGGCGGTATCGGCCCAGTTCATAACCGCACCGGTCATGGTGTAGCTCACGTAGTAGATTGCGCTGTCGCCGCTCTCGTGAGGGCTGAACACCTTAATCCTTACGCCGTCACCGGTCTGCTCGACCGTGTAGACGCCAGAGTCGCCCTTGTTCGCGCTATCGACTTTGTTAAACGCGGTGTCCTCTTCCTCGACACTCAGCACGTCAACGCCCGCCGTGCCGCCCTGCTGGTTGGTGCCCGTATTGATCTCCCAAAACACGCCGTTGATGTCGTCGTCGAAATCAAACTGGCGTCCCTCGACAACGGTCAGCGATCCATCGGCCTCGACCGTGGCACTGATGTAGGTTTGGGTCATGGAATACCCGTCGGCACCTGCAACGGCGGGCAACAGCAGCAGCGCGCACGCGACGAGCGCGCAAATGGAAGCAAATCGCGCAAACGGGCAGCGCTGCCGACAGGTCTTGGCAACGGGGGCGTTCATAGGCACATCCTTTGTCTGTGATACCAGTAGCGTCATTGTCCCACGTTTGCGGGTTCATGTGACGAACATCTAGGTCAGCGGAGTATTAAACGGGACGAAAGTCACGCCCGCGACCGGCACCTGGGGACGTTCCTTATCTGCCGGCAATCTGGGACACTCCTTGGCATAGCCCGCTCCGGCATAGATACCACTTCATAGCTCCGTCACAGGTGTAGCGGCTTTGTGTGGGCGCGGCGTGAGCCGATTAAGCCGGCGAGCGAGGGGCATAAAGCAGTTGAGCGAAAACGGTTTGCCCCTTTGCCGTTCGCTTGAGGATCATGTCCCCCTTTTCCGCGGAAACCCCGGCAGTTGCGAAGAGCTGCCGGGGCTTCTGTCGTTTGAGGGGTTGAAGGGGCTGAGCTTGGGGCGGTAATCGAGGTGTTGAGTCGGTGCCCGCCGCGCACAACACGCAGCCTCGGCAACTCGCGAGCATCGACGACGCCCCCTCACCTCACCCCGCGCTATACTCGTCCGCATGGATATCAACGCATGCAACATAGCAACACACGCCGCGGGCGCACCAGCAGCGGCCGCTCCCGCGCCCGTCGTGGGCCGCTTTGCCCCGTCGCCCTCGGGCCGCATGCATCTGGGCAACGTGTTCAGCTGCCTGTGCGCGTGGTTTTCGGCCCGCAGCCAGGGCGGCAGCATCGTGTTGCGCATCGAGGACCTGGACGATCGCTGCAAGCGCCCGGAACTTGCCGCCCAATTGATTGACGACCTAGCCTGGCTGGGGCTTGAGTGGGACGAAGGCCCCTACTGCCAGCACGATCGCCTGGACTTGTACGAGGACGCCCTGCACCAGCTGCAAGACGCCGGCCTCACCTATCCCTGCTTTTGCACGCGCGCCGAGCTCCACACCGCAAGCGCGCCGCACGCCAGCGACGGCACGCCCATCTACCGCGGCGCCTGCCGAGGCCTTTCTGCCGAGGAGGTTACCCGCCGCAGCGCCCTGCGCGCTCCCGCCACGCGCCTGCGTGTGCCCGCCGTCGACGACCTCGCCGGCGACGTGATCGAATTCGTTGACCGCACGTACGGAGCCCAATGCGAGGCACTCGCCACCGAGTGCGGCGACTTTTTGGTGCGCCGCAGCGACGGCGTGTTTGCCTATCAGCTGGCCGTGGTGGTCGACGACGCTGCCATGGGCGTCACCGAGATCGTACGCGGATGCGACCTGCTTGGTTCCACGCCGCGCCAGATCTATCTGCAACATCTGCTGGGACTGCCCACACCGCGCTACGCGCACATCCCGCTGCTCATGTCGCCGGACGGCCGCCGCCTTTCCAAGCGCGATCGCGATCTGGACCTGGGCGAGCTCCGCACCCGCTTTGGCACACCCGAGGCACTGTTGGGATGGCTCGCCGGGCAAACAGGCATCGCGCCGGACACCACGCCGCGTACCGCCGAGCAGCTGGTCGAGCACTTTAGCTGGGACGTCATCCGCGCGCACCGCGAGAACATCACCGTAATGGCCGAGTAGTCAAACGCCCTGCCCCCTTCACTACCCCCCCCCGACGAGTGCGTAATTCTGTATCTTGTTATGTACGGAATAGTTCCGTACAATGATGCAAAGGAGGTTTTACCATGCCAACGATTGAGAAACAGCGCCGTATGGATCTAAGGCTGACCGAGCGTCAACGCCTTACTTACGAGCGCGCCGCGGCCTTGCGCGGGCAAACTCTCACCCAATGGGCCACGGCTCACCTTGACGAGAGCTCCGCACGTGACATCGCCGAGGCGTCAACAACCTATCTTTCTCCTGATGGTTTTGATGCATTTTGCGAAATGCTCGACTCACCCATGCCCCAAGCCGCAAAAGCGCTGCTCGACCGTAAAGCGATTTGGGAATGAGCACGTTTACCAAGCCCGTTCAACTCCCCGTTGGTCAAGGCATCGAGGCTTTCCACTGCGGTAATACCCTTGTAGACGGATGGGCTAAAAACAGATCAGCCTCGGCGCGAAGAAGAGGGTCGGCGGTTATATACGCATCGTATTACGACGGCGCAGTCGCCGGGTTCTATACGCTATGTACGCACTCCGTAGCTCGCGAAAATGTTGACGGAGGATGGTTCGTTCGGAACTCCCCCTCCCAAGTTCCCGCAGTGTTGCTTGGAATGATGGGGGTTGATGAGAAATTCAAGGGGCTTGGTCTGGGAGCATCGTTGCTCAAAGATGCCATCGAAAACGCCTTAAAAATTTCTGCCCTAGCGGGAGCGCGAGCTTTGGTTGTCGATCCAGTAGATGATGAGGCGGCAGCGTTCTATGCGCATTTCGGCTTTGCAGCCCTACCCGGCACCAACCGAATGGCGTTGAAACTCTAGACCGCCAGCAGCATCTCCTCCAGCTCCCAGTATGTCTTAAGTTACCCTACAGATAATGACTATTGCCAAAATGTAGGGTAACTACCCAAGGCATCATACGAAGAGCTCGCTATGCCTGCCCCTACGCAACGTCCCAGGGCTGGAGCTCGCCGCCCAGGCGAACGATGCAGTCGTAGAGCACGGTGTGGCGCTCGGCCGGGTTGGCATCCCGATGAAAATGCCCGTAGTACCAGCGCTTGTAGTCCAAGCGATCTTCCAGCTCGTCGAAAAATGCCGTAAGCCGATCGACAGCTGGATAATTCCAGCCAGGTGCCGGATAGAGCGTGGGCGAGAGCATGCGCGTGGAGCAGGTGTGGGTGATCACGTAGTCGACCTTCCAGCCCACGCTATCGAGCTTTGCCCGCGCCTCCTCAAAGTTGCGCTCGCCCGGCAGCTCCTGCGGCCACCAGCTGGAATACGGGATGCGGTATTCCTTGTCCACACTCGTGGCGCCGCCCATGGTAAAGATCGTCGACCCACCGAGCTCAAAAACCTCGCCGCGCGTCAGGCGCCGTATAGGCGAGGTGTCCGACAGGCGTTGCGTCAGTCCACCGTGCCACAACTCCAGGGGGCGCTCCGCCCAATGGTCGTAGCGTTCGTGGTTGCCGTCGACGAACAGCACGGTATAGGGGCGCGACTCCAGCCAGGCGATATCGGCGCATTCCTCGGCAGAAAAATCCCACGGAAAGCCAAAGTCTCCCGCGATAATCAGATAGTCGTCGCTCGTCAGACTATCCCCAAGCTCCCAGTCGCGGAGCTTTTGCATGTCGATGCCACCGTGGACATCACCCGTCACATAAACCGTCATCGGATCACCACTTCCCTCTTATAGGCTTCGAGATCGTGCTCGATCTGCTCGTCGCCCGTGGCGTTGACCCACCACGGCCACTTAACGCAACACACCGGCTCGTCTACCTGTGCAAACCACGACTTGAGCTCCTCCAGGCTCACCGGGGCGTAGCCGTTGGCGTCCACGCCCACGTCGTAGCGCAGCAGCCCCTGCCGAAGGTTGAACTTGTTATACGCGTCGCCACAGCTGTGGATATGCCCGTGCAAATGCCAGCCGCCGTGCGACATACCCTGCCAGTCGACCATGGGATAGTGGCTCAGCACGATTTTCTGACGGTCGATCTTGAGCACGCAAATGGGCGGCTCGACGATAAAAGCATCCGCCACCGCAGGCTGCGTCCAGTCTTTATCGTGGTTGCCGGGCAGCAGATGGATGCGCTTGCATGCAATGCTTTTGCGCAGCTCGTAGGCATCTTGGACCGTCATCTTAAAGCTGAAGTCACCCAAAATGTAAAGCTCGTCATCCGCAGCGACCTTGCTATTAATGCTAGCGACCATGGCGTCGTTCATCTGCCCAACAGTCGACCAAGGCCTGTCGGCGAGCCGCAGCATGTTCTCGTGCCCAAAGTGGGTATCGCTGGTAAACCAGATCATGGGGACCTCCTAACGCTCTTGCTCAAAATAGTCACTCGCCGTCTCATCCTGCCCATCGGCACATCGCGCTTCGATCGGCACGATATCTTGGTAGATAAGGCGATGCTTGTCATCGCGCCATTCATCGTCATGGTAATGGCCAAAGAACCAGGTGCGGTAGTCGAGCCGCCCGTCGAGCTCGCCCAAAAAGGCCTGCAGCGAATCGTCGTAGAACTCGCGATTGCACTCCATGCACAGCTCGTCAGCCAAATCGACCGGCGCCTCGTGCGTCACAACATAGTCGACCTTCCAGCCCGCGCGATCGAGCGAGGCGCGACAGTGTTTGATCTCGCGCTCACTCGGCATCTCCTCGGGCCACCACGTCTTTCCCTCCTGACGCCACTGTTTGTCATGGCTCGCGGCGCCACCCATGGCGAGCACCGTGGTCCCCGTGATGTCGAACACCTCGCCGCGCATCAGGTGCAGCACGTGCGGGCGAACCTCGTGAACGAGGCCCCCGTTCCACTCACGCATTGGCAGCCCCGCCAGCAGATGATGGTTCTCGTGATTGCCGTCGACAAAACACGTGGTCCAGGGCTTGGACTCAAACCAGTCGAGCCAGTATTTGTCGGTGTTCGAGCCGCTCCATATAAAGCCAAAGTCGCCGGCAACGATGACAACGTCATCGCGCGTCAGCGTTCGACCCAATGGCCAAACGCGCGACGAGAAGCGACTCGCCCCATACTCGGCAACACCGTGAACGTCTCCGGTAACGAAAATAGACATCAAACAACACCTCCGTGCTGTGCGACTCTGGACAAATCAATGGAAGAAATTGCAGGCCGGGCCGGCATCTGTATCCCTTAGGGCTTACCCTTCGTTCTTCCATCCAAACGGATCAAACACCCAAAAAACTAGATCGAGCACACTGTTGGCGGGCAGCATGTTGGGTAGGGCGTCTTGCCTCGCTTGAGTGCAGCCGCTAATGGTACGCTTGTTTTAATGGCGTTTTGAGGAAGGCTTTTGCACCCCGTAGAACGGTGGTAAATCTTGCCGTTCTTAGTGACGATTACCTTGATTTTTGAGGTATCCACACTGCGGGGCTCGATGGGCGCAGCCACCTCTTGACGAGCTGGCGCTGTTTTCCAAGGCTTGCCTCTCGAAAAACCAAAATCGCAGAATCGATTGATATAGCTGTCGAAACATCCATCGAACAGCAACCCCGTTGCCAGACCCGCCATGAATCCGCAGGCGATCGCGGCCTCTCCTCTTATTTGCATATATCCCTCCTTAATCAATCTTGAAGAAAAAGGCGGCGCGCGCCGCAGAGCCCATGCCCCTGCGGTGCGCGCCAAAAACAGCGCGCTTCCCTGTCCCTAACGGATCAGCTGGCGGCGCTTATCGGACAGGAATACGCCGGCGGCCACCAGGACCGTGCCGCCGATCACGAAGGTCTCACCCAGCAGCTCGGACGCATCGCCCGTGGCGGGCATCGCCGTCTGCCAAGTCGTGGCCTCGGTCTTTGCCTCCGCATGCTTGGCCTGGTACGTCACTTGCGTGACGGGCTGGGTCTGCTCGCCGTTTCCGCGGTCGGCGGCCTCTTGGCGAGCGATCTCGGCGTTAAGCTCGGCAATAGCCTGGTCGAGCTCGACCTTGGCGGCGGTGTAGTTGGCGAGCGCCTCCAAGTATGCCGGCGCCACGGCATCCGTCGCAGCCACGGCGTCATCGAGTTCGGCCTTGGCGGTCGCGGCACGCTCGGCGGCATCGTGGGCCGCAGCGATCTTGGCGTTAAGTACCTCGTCCGCATCGTCAGTGCTGCCGTTGACAATGGCTTCGGCAATATTGATTCTGCGCAGGCGGGCAACCGCGGCGGCAGAGGCGTCGCGCGCGACAGTCGCATCCACCACGGCATCGTCAGCCTCCACCACGTCATACTCGGCATCGCTCACGGCCATCGCCGCTGCATCGAGCGCGGCATCGGCAGTCGCTTTGTCCCCAGTGGCCTTGGCAAGTGCTGCGGCGGCATTCTTAAGCTGAGAGGCGCGGGCGGCAGCTGCATCAGATTTTGCCTGAGCCGTTGCCACGACGGCGTCGGCATCGCTTGCAGCCCGCTGCGCCATATCGAGCTCCACCTGAGTGGCAGCAGCATCGATGCCTGCCTGATCGGCATCGCCTTGGGTGGCAAGAAGTTCGGCCTCCGCCTCGCGCTGATTGGCACGCGCGCTTTCGAGTGCAGACGACGCCGCATCAAACGCACGCTGAGCAGCGGCGATATCGGCTGAGTACGCCGCTAGCTCATCCTGGGCCGCGGCAAGTGCATCCCGTTTGTCGCCAACACCGGCACGAGCGGCGTCCAGTGCGCGCTTGGCAGCAGCCACCTTGCCCTTGGCAATGTCGAGCTCGCCAGACTTGGCGGCCACGGCGTCCTGCGCTGCCGCAACAGCGGCGTTGGCAGCGCTCAAATCGGCGCGGGCATCGCTGACGGCACGCGCGGCGGCGTCAGCTGCAGCCTGCTTTTGCGCCACGGCAGCCTGGGCCTCCGAGGCCTTGGTTGCCGCGACATCAACGTTAGCGGCAGCGCGCTCAACCTGGGTTTGCTTTGCTGCAACGGCCTGCGATGCTGCACTCACCTTGCTGCCGGCATCGTCGGCAACGCCCTGCGCCACAGCAAGCTCCTTGCGTGCCGCATCCACGCCCTGCTCGGGATTTGCCAACGAGTCACACCACGCATTCAACGCAGCCTCATACTCTGCAACCGTCATCGGATTGAGGTTATACGGCTTATACCATTGACCAGAATATACAAATGTTTGCGCCTGTGTACTCCCGTACAGCGTCCCTCGCGTGCAAACGCCCATGCCCGTCACGGTGTAATCGGGGTTGATCACGTTGATGTAATGTCCGACCGAAGGGTTAGGTCCACCGTGCAGTGCGGCGTAGTTATCAATCTGGGAGCTATGCGCTGTATAGAAATCGTAAGCGGCCTTTCCCGTAAGGCCCGACGCGCCCAGCGAGGCGGCGGCAGCATCAAAGATGGCCTTCTCCTGATCGACCCACTGCTTAAACGGATTGCTTCCGTAGTTCCACGCCACATTCTCGCCCACGTTAAACTGCTGAGCGTGCGCGACCTTCGTATCGGAGAAGTTCGCGTCGGCGATGGCGGTCGCCATCATGGCATATGTCACCTTGAGCTCGCCTAGGCCAACGCTTGCGCGATACTCGTTGCACGCTTTGAGCCACACAACCGCCTGCTTCATATTGGTCAGGCTCGTCGCGTCGACTTCCTCGCCCACCTTGTTGTAGCCAGCGAGTTTGCAGTTGAGGATGATATCCGCCGCATCGTCGGCACCCACACTCTTAAAGAATGCGATGGCACCCTGGCGGTAGTTCTCCGCCGATGCATTCGCCGTTGCCTGAGCGGCATCGAGCTTTGCCTGGGCCTGAGCCACAGCCTGGTCGGCCTGCTGCTTTTGGGCCTTCGCCTGATCGAGCGCCTTGTCGGCAGCGTCTTTCTCGTCCTTGGCCGCCGAAAGCTTGGCCTGGGCATCGGCCAGCTCCGTGAGCGCACTGGCATGATCGGTCTTGGCCTGGTCAAGAGCGGCGTCGGCAGCGGTCTTGGCAGCAGCGGCGGCATCCAGCTTTGACTGGGCATCGGCAGCGGCCTGCTGCTGATCGGCAACTGCCTGCTGAGCAGTCTGAACCTCGCCCTCGGCGGCGGCAACGTCCTGCTCAGCGGCAGCAAGCTCGCTCTCGCACTTCGACTGCGCGGCCTTGGCGGCCGTCAGCGCTTCGGACGCAGCAGCCACCTTTGCCTTGGCGGCCTCGTACTCCGGGCCCGCGGCGCCCTGCTCGGCTCGATCCAGATCGGCCTTGGCCGCGTCATAGCTCGTCTGCGCGGCATCCACGTCCGCATCTGCCGCGGCCTTTGCCTGCTGAGCTGCCGAAAGCTTGCCCTGCGCGTCCTGCTGCTTGGCAGCGGCGGCAGTGGCAGCGTCTTGAGCATCCGAGAGCTTGGCCTGCGCATCAACGACCTGCTGCTTCGCCTGTTCCAGGTCACTCGCAGCCTGCCCTGCGGCAGCCTGGGCGGCAGCTACAGCCTCGGGCGTAGCATCGGATGCAGCAGCCTGTGCGGCCTCAAGCGCAGACTGGGCATCACGGGATGCCCTCTGGGCAGCAGTCAGGGCTTCATCCTTGTCCGCCAGCTCCTTCTTGGCAGCATCGAGCGCAGCCTGAGCGTCCTCAAACGCCTTGACATCCTGATCGGCCTTGTCCTGCGCAGCGCCCAGCTGCTTTTCCAGCTCGGCCGAAGCAGCGGAGGCCGCGCTATCGCTCGCACCGCGGGCCGCGTCATAGGCGCCCCGCGCCTGCTGCTGGTTGACGGCGGCAGCATCGTAGGGAGCGGCAGCCGCTTCCAGATCGGCCTTGGCGGTAGCAGCTTTAGCGCGCGCCGCATCAACTGCAGCCTGCAGGTCGGCGACCTTTTGCGCTGCAGACATGGCACCCGCGCCAGTACCGGCGGCCGCAGTACTCGTCAGCGGCGACATCACCGCAGCCGTTGCACCCGTGGCGCCAACGCCATCCGCATCCTGTGCCACCGCGACCAGGGGCGACAGCATCGAGCCGCCCGTCATGGCAATCGTCGCCGCAGCAACCGTCACCACGCGTCCAGCCGCCTTGGCCTTACCCAAAGCCTTGCCGTCCATGTCCTTGTTCATATTCTTGCTCATTGTCGATTCCTTCCCACGGTGAGCCGTTGTTTGACACAGATAGTCGATCCAACTTGCCCCATTAAAAAGAGGTGATAACGGGGTAATTAAATTGAGCGATTTGAATCGCGGCGAACCTGGCATTCGCAAAAGCCAAACTCATAGTTCCGCTCGCGCTCAATCTCATCCAAATACTCGAGATCTTCGCCACTTGGCGCCTCTTCACCTAGGCATACAGGCCAGTTCTCTGTGCGAGAACGGTCAGTACGGCCATAAATGGTCTCGAGATTAATGAAATCGATATTGCCGTTGTTAAAGGAGAAATTGCTGGTGCTCATGCTCAAGTCCCGTCCACATAAACTCAAATTGCTGTGCTTGGCCTCTTTTAGAGACCCCATCTCATACGCTATGGCTGTAGTATATGCGCTCTGCTTGCATGTTGCAAGAACATTTTTATTTTTCTAGCGCTTATAGCTAATCTGTTTCCTCTGTTTCCTCACGAGCAAATACCAGGCTCCCCCGCCGCGCCCTCACGCGCGGCACATTCGTTGAGATACTTCACCGGAATCGGCCACCTGGAGGGAGCTCCGTGGCGCGAAAGCCCCACATTGACCAGCTGAACCAGCAGCTCGGACAGATCGTCGCCTTCGAGCACCTCAATCGAGCGCACATGAATCGCCGTCGCCAGGTCCTCCTTGGTGCCGTTGTTGACGCCCACAAAGTAGCAGGTCATCCCTGCACGTTCAAACGTTCCAATGCCGTAATAGGGCGAGTTGTAGCTTTCGAAAAACTCCTTCTTACGGCCCGCTTTGCCCGTAAGCTGGTAATCGCGCACCAAGGTCGCAAAGTTGTTAGAGAAGGTCGTCAAGCCCGTATCGCGCACGCGCGCGAGCATAGACTGTCCACCTGCCCGCACGTCAAAGATATAGGCATCCTTGTCGAGCTTGCCGTCGGCCGTCAACAGCTCAAGCTCTATCTCGTCCACGGGACCATCCTCGATGGAATGCGAGGTGTAGTCCATGGCCCCGTCAGCACCAATCGTTAGCGTTGCAAGGCGCGCATCCAGCTCAATCTTGTCTTCCTCTTTACGCGGAACATTGACCACGCCGCAGACCGTCACCGACTCAACGCCAAAAGAGCCAAGGTCAAACGCCTGCATCCGTCCGTCGACGACGTTCTGCTTTACCAGCAGCTCTTTGAGCATGGCTCCCAGGATTCCCTCCTGTGCGCCCCGTACCTTTGTATTCGGCATCGCCTTAACCAGCGGCTCGCACACATCCGGCGTCACATGCTGCTCCACCACGCCAGCGTGCAGAGCATAGCCATCGTCCTCGGCGACCTCGTTGGCTACCACAACGATATTCCACGCCAGCGGATCAACAGCCCTGCCGCCATACGACGCGCGCACGCCCCACGAGGAATCGTTGAGCCGATCGGCCAACTGGCGCGCTACCCTATCAAGCCCGTCACCCGCGAACGAAACCACAACCCGCCGCCCCAACGAACGCTCCGCAACCACATGGGCGTATCGGTCGCTTTTCAGAACCTCGTAGAAGCTCTTGCGCGGATACTCCCTGAGCGATATCTGGGCAAAATCGCTGTACCGACGCTCAAGAATCTGCAGCTCTCGGTACAGGATTCCCTTCTTGGTATAGGCGACCTTTTCCGCCTGGGCAGAAAACGTAAGGTCACGGCGTTTGGACGGCTTATCGCCCTTGGCACGGCGCAGGATATACTCATCGCTTTGTCCGTGAGCCAGCACCACCGTAGCCACAGGCGACAGCCTGTAACCCACCTGGCTGTTGATCTTCTCGAGTTCCAGCTTGTCGCCTGCCGCACGACCGATGAGCACCCGCCGCTTGGCAAACGTTCGGATCTTAAGTTCAAAGGTGCAGTCCTCGTTGATAACAGTCTCGACCGTCTCAATCTTGGCAGGGCCCGTTCCTGCTTCCTCAATGGCGTCGCGGCGGTCGCCCTTGGCACTAATGACATACAGGTGTCCCGTGTCATTGGGAATCTCGTCCTCGACCCCCTCAAACTGCGAGCAAGAGTTGAATAGCAGGCGCAACACGACGCAATCTTCCAGCTCGTCCCAATGAGTTTTAATCGGAACCATTTGCTCATGGGCGAGCGGGGCGTTAAGGTCGCCCGTCTGCGCGCCCGCCTTGACCATCAGAAAGACGCGGTTGTCCTCGAGCTGGGTGAGCGCCACGACCTTGCCCGTCTGGCACACATCGGCCATAAAGTCCGCCACGGCATGCTTGCCTGCATCGCCAACGTTGCACCAAAAGACCGAGTAGCGCTTCTCGGCAGCCGCGGCATCGAGCTGCAACACAAGCTCGGACACAGCGATGTCTCCCAGGCCACACGGCTGGTTATGCTTCGATTGCACGGCCGATCGCCTCCATCATCTCCAGACTGATTGCTCCATCAGCTGCCATATAGGGGAAGGAGTAGACCATCCCCTCGTCATCGATTGTCTTTTGGCGGAGCTCCAGCGCCGCTTCATCGGCCAAAACATTGACGATCAACAGGCGCTTCGCCCCAACTTTTTGGGCCTTGGCCTTAAAGCGCTCGGCATCCGTGGCATCGCCGCCGTTGCGCCTGTAGGCCTCATAGGCGCCGATACGATAGTGCTTAAAGTCGATCCACACCCCGGTCTTGTTGCCGGCGGCATCGAGCACCTCAAAATCGCCGCCTGTCTCGGCATGGGCCGCATCACCACGAGTAAGCGAATAGCGGCCGTCATAATACGCCTCGAAGACGGCCCTACCAGCAGACTCTCCCAGTCCCCCCAGGTACACCGCCTGGAACATATAGGGCGTCATGTGCGCCGTCGCCGCCGGCTGCAGCGCCGCAGGCACCCCGTCGTGCGACCAACGCTCGCGCACCTCCCGAATCGACAGCAACTCGGGCACGCGGGCCGCCGCCTGGCTTACCTGGCGAACCTTCGCGCCCTCAAGGCCCTCGTTATAGCGGCAGCGCTCCTCCAGGCGGGCAGCAATCTGCTCGACAGGTTCACCCTCATAGCTGGGAAACTCAAAATGCGGCACCTTACACGCTCCGCCCTGCGCATACGCATAGCCACTCGCGGCAAACGGCATGTGCAGTGCGGTGCTTTTGCGCGCAGGATAGCTTGCGAGGTCCTCCCACGGCAGGCAAAAATGATGCAGATAAAAGTCGCGCTCGCCATCGAAGGCGGCCAGATCTTCCTCGCGCGCATCGAGGGAGGTAACCTTCCATGCCAGCTTTTCGTGCTTCTCTTTCGCCAGGTTGTTCCTAAAGGCAGCAAGGTTCTGCTGTTTGTTAGCAGCGTGCTGCTTCTTGTCCGCCATGTGATTGTTGACGGCCGCGCAGGCGCCAACCACCTGCTCCAGCTCGTAGCCCATCGGCAAATCGTGCAGGAACGAAAAGTCGCAATCGCCGGCGATTTTGCGATCGAGCATCACCTGCACGTGCGGCATCTTTACGCTCGTACGCATCAAGCGACCCACCGCCTGCGCCACAATGCGGGCACCTTCGACCTGATACGAGAGGGTGTCGCGAACTGGCAGACTCTGCTTGGCTCCGGACAGCAACAGTCGTACGTTGCGGCGCTTTTGAGTAAACGGGACCTCTCCGCGCGCCACCAGCTCCTCTTGCTCGATCACACCGAGCAGCGCCTGCTGGACAAACTTCGTTGAGTCAACCTCAACACCCCAGGTCAAGCGACTTGTGGGCGACTCAATGTACAGAAAGTCAAGATCCATCTTGGGACGGCAGTCGATGCTCTCAAAGCCGCAATCAACCTGTCGCACCATACGGCACAGGCTCTCCGGAACCTTGTATTTGAGATTTTTTGAAAAACCGCCCACCGACAAATTGATGAACATCAGGGTTGGTTGGCCCATCTCGAGGCGCTTTTGAGTATCGTCCCAGCCGGTATCCCATTCTGCAGCGTTAAAGCACGGCACCATATCCTTGGCCTCCGCGAGCGACTCCTCGTACGACGCCTCGGGACGCTTAACGTTCCGAATCACCAGTTCGGCAACGATTTCTCGGCCAAGATCCAGCGCCAAACTATTAAAGTCGCCATGGTTTCCCATGTGACGGGTGGTAAAAACGGCACCCGCCTGCTGTTCGTTGCGCGCGACGCCGCGCGCCCAGGCGCTCACGGCAACGAGCGCTTTACTCAGGCGTTCCAGCTCAAACTCGATGCTTTTGGCATCGCTCGTGCCCACCCTATCGGCAACCTTTCGGCGCAGACGCACCGCAAGACCTTCACTCACGCCAATTCCGCCAAAGAACTCCATCGCGCGCCCGTACGTCTCGTCGGGCGATACGATTGCGCCGCCAAAAGCGCCGCCGGCCAACGCAGCCATACCGGCAAGATTCTTGTCCTCGTCAACCCAAGCAACGTCAATGTCGTACGTCTTTGCCGCCCGTTTGTTAAACAGCTTGGTCTGTCGTACGATCTCTTGGTTGAGCTCGCCGATCCACATATCCTTGCGAACCACGCCGTGAACCTCATCGAGGTAATCCAGGTTAAAGTTCTTTACGGTCGGCGCGCTCCATGTTGCGCTCATGCACACACAGGGCGCTTTGGCAGCAATGGAGGCCAAGTATGCCTCGGGCATGCGCTCAATGCCATGACTGGTTAGGTACGTGGTTAACATATGGTCTAGTGTGGTTTCCATTACTAGGTAGTCAACGCCATGCGCATACATCGAGTCATCGGCTGCATCAATATCGTCGTTCTTACGGTTCTTAAAGAACAGCGCCATCATCAACGCATTCCAAAAGCATTTCTCACTGGTTTGGTCGTTCCTAATGCCCAGCGCATCGATGATGTTCTTGCGCGAAAGATCGTCCTTGTACGAAATGCTGCCGTAATACAGGCTATCCATAAGGCTGGCGCAGATGGCAAGGTGACCTACTACCATCCTAACGACGCCGCGCGCACGACGAACCGCCTTGTTAACGGTTTGCTGTCCATTCGCCCCATGAGCCGTAATCATATTGCGGGTACCGTCCTCATTGAGCTTGTAGCACAACGGGTTTACCGAGTTATCGCCCACCGAGACATCATCACTGCCAAACAGACGACGACCGGCAAGCTGCTCGTCTTTTGCCTCGTCAGACAGCACAAAAGGCGGGCGCAGTTTCATTTCCTTAATGCAGGAGGCGAGTGCCTTTTGAATATTCTCGGCATCCTTGGCGATTCCTTCGGCAGCTTCCTCTACGCTCGCTCGCGAAACCCTGTTCCTCTCGGCATTCGACCCCTTGTGATCGCCCGACGTAGAAGCGTGTGTGTAGACCGCCATCCATTGATCTCGATTTCCCAACAGCAAGGGGTCCACCACGCCGCCGTTAAAATGACGATCAAGGATGCGCAGCGCCTCATCCGGCTGAAACGTCACGGGGTCGTCCGTCAGCGTCGACAGCATGTCAGCCTTCATGTGGTCGATTTCGTCAAAGATGAATAGGCACTTCTCTGCAGCCGCCGCGTTAAAGAGCACAACGCCCGGACCGGTCACCGTATCGATTCTGTTGACGAGCTTTTGGGGTGTAAGGGCAATCACATGTGGCATGCTCTCGTCGTTGAGCAGCGCAGATGGCCAAATCTGAGGGATTACCTCCATGCCTCGCGTAATGTTCTTGAGTTCACAACTCACTGCCCAACGCAGGCTCGCATCGGCTAACGACAGCTTGTCCCACAGGCTGGGGGTCAGACAATCGACAACGTTTCCCAGACTTTTCTTTGTATCAAGAATGTGCAGAAGGTTATCGGCAACCTCCATAGTGTTACGCCATGCTCGCTTAATGACGCGATGAGAGCTCTCGTCATCTGCTTCGATGGGACACGAGATTTCGCGCACGCCCACGGCACCCTTGCCGCGGGTGGCCTCAATCCAATTCAGAATGTTCTCGCCCGCGCGCGGAAGATCGAACACCATGCGTGCCGCTTCATCACAACTCATGCCCTGGCCAGCCAACAATTCACGCACGCTTGCAACATAGTTGTCGCGATTGTCTTTACCCGGAACAACAAACACCAAGGTACGGCGGCCGGGACACTTGTTAAAACAGCCCGACTCATCCCAGCCGCCGGCAATCAGGTCGGCCGTGACCTGCTCGGCCGTGTAGTTTTTGCCCGAGCCCGTCGTGGCGCCCAAAAAGTACAGGCCGTTGTTGTCCTGGTCCTTAGCGCCGTCCTGATCCTGGGGAACAAACAGCGCACGCTCAAAAAACTCGCGCATCGCCTTTTGACGTGCAAGATAGGGAGCAAGCTCCTTGTCGCCCGCAGACGACAGCATCGATTGACAGTTGAGTTCCCACGTAGCCATGGTCAAACCTCCGATTTAGTTGTTGCATGTGTTGAATACCATCCCGTGCGGACAAAAACTCACGCGAGGTGGTTGAGGTGGCGGCGTCTATGCCGCCGAGAAAGGGAAAGAAAAGAAAGAGAAACAGTCGGCGATTACTCGCACGAAGCGAGCAGCTTCTTAAGATCGCACTCCAATGCCTCACGCTCCTCAACGTCCATCACTGCAAGGGCGACACGCATCAGGGACACCTTGGCGGCAAGCTCCTTAACCTGGTCGGGGCGCTTGCTAAAGTGGTCGTAAATCCGCAGGGCCTCCCCGGCCGCCAGGTACTGCCACTTTTCCAACGAAGGCTTTTCGGACCTGCTCATGGCATCGACCCACTCGCCAAGACCCTGAAAACCGTTGCCCGTAGTCGTGCCGTTCATAACCACATCGAGCGGGCTCAGCAAGCAATCGGGCGATTTTTTGTACACCAATTTGGTGAGCATAAGCACCTGGGCAAGGTTGCGATACTTGTCCTGATCGGCATAGAGCACGTCGTTGTAGCAGGCGCACGCCTTAAGCAGCTCGTGGGCGGCAATGCGCTCCGGCCCATCAAACGGAACGCCGCGCAACAAGACCCCAGCAAGATCGAATGCTTTGCCGCCCTGCACGATCTTGTCGAGCGCCGAGCCGTCCATCAAATCCGCCAGCCAAGCAAGCTCGGGCTGATACGGCCTATGCTCGTCCTTGTCCTCATGCTCCATCCAGCTGTTCACCAGCGCCAGGGCTTCAATCTCCCTCCCGTTCAGAAAGGGCGAATTCTCCCCCATCTCTTCCTGCAAAAACCCCGCGGCTCATGAGAGCGCTCGTACGCAACCGCAAGTTCCCCGTCGCTCACGACCAAGGTCGCACGGGAAATATAGGTATCTTCCCGCATGTCCCTCCAGGCGTACATCATAAGGGGACGCAGCTGACGGAGCATGCCGCGCGCGCCGGCACCTTCCTTAACCGCGCGCTTCGCCGCAAGGCGAGCAGCATCTGCCGTCAGCTCCATCTTGGCGCCATTTCCCATCATATTGTTGTGCTTGGGTAGGTACTATTCATACGCAATCTGGACCAGATCGTCCACGCTCAAGGCGTTAAAGTTAATCACCGAGCCAATGCGCCCGCACAGCTCGGACATAATACCCCAAGTCTCAACATCCTCGATGGTCGCACTGTCTCGCAGCTCGTTTGCCGATTTTGCGGCGGTGCGCACGGCGGCATACGAGGATCCGAAGCCGACCGTGGTGCCAGACTTGTCACCCAGGCGCTTGCGCACCAGAGCGTCCAAGCCCATAAAGGCGCCGCCCAAAATGCAGACAACCTGATCGAGGTTGAGCGTCTTAATAGCCGCACTCTTGGAGGTATCACATTCGAACGGCATCTCCCCGCCTTCCAAAAGCTTAAGGAACGACTGCGATGGACTAAAAACTCGATGCAACTTCTCCCCCATCGGGTTCGACACGAACCGCCTTGTCAAACTCGTCAAAGAGCACCAAACAAATTTCACCGGGATTCGCAGCCTGATAGTCCGCGACCTGCGATAGGCAGTTGATCATGCTGGCACCGCGCCAGCCCTCGCCCGTCATGGTGGAGACATCGAACACGAACAGCTTGAGCCCTGCGGCATCTGCCACGGCCTTGATGGTGTGGGTCTTTCCCGTACCAGTGGAACCCATCACCAAAATGGCGGCGGGCGAAAGAACGTCGCGCGGATCGGCGCCGCGTGCCAACATCACGCAGCGGTTGACCTCAAAGCTCAGCGCCGTCACAAAGGCCTCCAAGCTTCCTTCGTGGCCAATAACACTCTGACGCGTCTGCTCCACCAGACGCGAGGGCGCAATTCGAGTGAGCAGGTCCCGGTAGCGATCGATGTTTCGATACTGCTTCTGAGCCATGGGTGTTTTCCTTTCTATATTGGTTTTCTTACCTATGACGTGGCCCCGAGCCCATAAACTCCTACAGTGCCAGCGATGTCGCCGACTCCAGATAGATCACGTTGCCCGGCTGGGTAAAGACCGGAATGTGGTAGAGCAGCTGCAAAATGCCCTGCTTGAGCAGCGGAAACAGTGTGGGATGCAACACTTCGTACATCAGGGCACCAGCCATAAGAGCGGTAAGTACGGCAAGCAGCAAAAGCTTTTGAGCGTCAGAGAATACCGACATGGTCGTTCCTTTCTTTATGCGAGATATTTGGATTGCGTTGTGGGTTAGCGACTCATAGCGATGGCAATGCCAATAACCGCGATAACCACGGGGATCGCAAGCGATGCAAACAGAATCCCGGCAAAAAGGCCCACCACCAGCGCGCACACGATGATGGCCAGCGTGGTGGGTACAAGCGCAAGCAGAGGAGTAACCACGCAGACGGATGCAAAGCGAAGTCCGTGGAACAAGCACTCATGAGGGAATAAAGCCTTGAGGACCCCTTCGACAATTCGCCACTCGACAATCGTTCCGATGGTTAAGACAACAGCCCAAAGCAGGTAATCATTGGCGCGGGAATCCGAAGCCATCTTTCCGGTAACGCCGGCCCACCAATCAAATACGGCGGCATAGCCCAGCAAACAGACAATCGCACAGACGACGGATGCAAATGCGCCGGCACCCTCAATTACACCGAGCAGCTCGCACATGTCGGATTCGCGCCCTCCCGTTAACAACACGATCCATTTGTGGGCAAGCGCCGCAACAAACGCCGCGCCCAGCACAACCCAGTACACCCTAAACGCCACCAGGCGCCATGAATGGAGCGGGATCACCGTGTTGCTCTCGCTAATCTCGAACATAAACCCGCCGAGCCACGTCGTCAGCAAGCACATCATGTCGACGGCGACCACGTAGAGTACAACCGCAAAGACAGTTTGCAGAATCATGCCGAAAATATTCATCGCCGTTGGCTTCTTGGGGGCGTCCGGCTCGATTCTGTACATGTCGCATCCGTTCATTAGCTGTCCTTTAATTGCTGATGACATATTGGTCCGAAAGCCCGTTCTTTTTTAGAATTTTTTTTCTAAAAGCTTAACGCAGTTGATACCCCCGTGGGTCAAGCTATAAACACTCAATTTCAAATTCATCGGAGTTGGGCTGATAATATGAATTGACCGCGTCGTGCCATTGCCAACAACGACGCACTCCATATCGCACAACGCATGTCCGAGGAGGCAATCGTGCTTCTGTCTCGCGCAGAACAAGCAAAGCTAGGCCTTTATCATGCCTACAATCAGGATCCAGAGCCTCATAGCAGCGCATTTCTTGCAAACCTGGTTTCCTTTATGGTCTCAAAACTCCAGCCAACGCTAAAAACTCATACGCTTATCGAGCTGTGCTGCCGAGATTTTGAGTTTGCCCAAGATTATGCAAATGGACCCGCATGGTCTATCTGGGGCATCGACCTTAAGGACCCCGAAAGCACCGACTTTAGAACTCGCGGCACATCCGCTGATCCGTCTTTTACATTTACCAAAGCCGATGTCTTTGCCTCAACGCCAGAATCGGGTGCCGTGCCCCGTACCGATGAGCCCACGCTCATCTACTGCAGACCCCCCGAGCAAATCCCCCTCACTCAATTTGAGCCCTCGCTCGAAATTGCAGATGAGCATGTTCGGGATTTCCTTACGTCGAGGGCCCGTCAACTGCAAACACTTGTCGATGTACCAAGCCCGCTTTCGGTCAGCGAATGGTATTACGTTTTTCTCGCTGCTTCCCTTGCGTGTGAACGCCCGGATTCCATTGCGGTCGTACAAGTCTCCAACCGATTGCTCAACCTGGCACGCGCCGCAGACGGGCGCCGCCTGCTCTGCCAGCTTGGACTATTGACAGCGATAGTGTTACTTCCCAATACGATCGCCGCCAATAGCGATGGCTACGCCTTACTATTTCTGAGCGACCGTAAACCCAACGAGCCATATTTCCTCTTTGATGGGCGGTCATTTGACAACAAGCCCATGACAAGCGGGCTCATGCATCAGATCCAAGACTCGATTAGTTATGCTTACGCCAAGACAACCGATGTGACGCATTGGCGTCTCGGCGATCGAGGTGCCGAAAAAATCTGGCCTTTACTTCCCAGTGCTAAAAGCACCTCTTTTGCAGAGGAGTCCTTCGTTCGCTTTGGCAGCGTAGCGGACATACGCCGCGGCATTCCCCGTAGCACTCTTTTAAAGATGCCACAGATGGGTCTTAGCAGAACGGACCGACGAATTGACTGCTACTACCTATCGCTTAAACACTTAGTCGATGGAACGGTTATCGGTTTCGAAGATCTACCCGAGCGCGTATCCGACACGGATATTTACGATATGGGCGATACGGATCCAGGTCTTTTCTATCGTCTCAAACCGCTGGGCGAGTATGAAACCTGCATACTGATCTCACGCTTCGGACCACCATTTAAGCTGGCCCTCGTAGTGCCGGGAAGCATGAGGCGCGAGCCGGTGCCTCAGAAACCTCAGTTATGCCCTAAACTCATTGTCCCCTGCGATGTCGTCTTCTGCGCATCCTTTAAAGATGAACTACTAGCACGATTCTTCTTAGCCTACCTGTCATCCGATGAAGGACAGCAGAAACTCTTAGCCTCCTCACACGGAGACTCGCTTGCGCAGCTATCTCCTAAAGACCTGCGAAGCATGACCGTGCCTGTTCCCGGGCAAGCAGAACAGGAGCGCTGCGCGCAAGAGTACGAAGCAAAACAGCGCGCCTACGAGGATGCCCTTAAGCAGGCGGGACATTACGCCGCGAGTAAGGGGACGATGTAACGGCCGGGGTTGACAGGCTGTCCGGACTTTTCCGACAGCCTGTCAATCAGGCGCGCCGATCAGCGCGGCGGCTAAAGATTCTCATCGGACTTCGAGCTAGCTTTGACCGCCTCTTCACCCGCGATCAGGTCCCTAACCGTTATATGCGCACTGTACGTAGCATCCTCAATCTTTTCCATAACATCAGGGTCGCAAGTTCCCCAAATTTCTTTAAGGACTCGAGCCAATCCCCAAGCAGCGCTGAGCAGGACGTCAACATCCTTTAGATCTAAGTGGTTGATCGTAAAGGGACAGTACTCGCGCTCCAGCAGATAGGTGTCAACGGCGTCAATTGCCTCAGCCGCGTACCGCTCAAGATCGGGATGGGGATGGAAGGCGCACAGCGCCTTGTACGGATCGGTCGGCTCAATCCAATACAGCGTTGTCGCATCCTCGCATTTCTCGAGCGGATAACGCTCAACCGCCTTCTCCCAACTTTCATACCAGGGATCGGCATCGCCGTCCGTCATTGACTTGCAAAGATCGATCGCCGCAGAAACAGTCGCACACGAATATCTATAGCTGGCGTCTTTCTTAAACTCATCATTGAGCTCGACGTCGCCAGACAGCTCCGCCTCCATGATCAGGAACGGGCCGTCATCATCCGTAATGTTCATGGGATAGTTGTTGCACTCATAGTTCGGGTACATTTTGTCTCCAATCAACCGTTCGGACACATTAACAAGCAATATCAAAACCGCGCTCACGCGGAGGGCCGTCGTCCTCGCGCCAATCTGCAAGTTTTTCTCATCGCGTGAAAAGAACTTGCGATTTCTGCAAGTTTTTCTCACGCTACGATAAGAACTCGCATGATCGCCCCGCTACCTGCGCCACGAGGCAGCAAGGATAACGGGAATCCCGGCAAGGCACACCACCAGGGCCACGGCTGCGAACGCGAGCGCGATGGCCACGCTCACGACGACATAGGCCACGGCGATGAAGGCCAGCGCCAGCAGGCAGGCGAGCAGCTCGGCCACGTAGCACAGCACCAGGTTCGAGCTCGCGCGCTTCAGCAGGACGTCGGCGAGGCGGACAAGCTCGACGGCAAAGCCGCTGCCGAAATTGCGTCCGGGGCCCTTGGCGAGAAACCACTTGAACAGGCACATCAGGGCGCAGCCCAGCATGATCATGATGGAAACGGCCCATACATTGTGCCCCGACTCAACAAGGCCCTGGTCACCCATCGCACTGCCGTTGATGAGCCAACTCGTTCCATAGCCCATGAACAGCATCGCCAACAGCAAACAAGCGCTCACCGCGGCGAGAAGGCGCGACACGCGCCTGCTGAACACCGGGGCATCGCAGCTGAGCCCAAAACCCTCGCGGACGCGCCAAACGGCATGGTAGGCCGGGTACGCCGCGACGAGCGCGGCCACGAGCATTGACGCCCAATCGGACCCAGGCGCCGCCGACGCGTACTCCGCAATCGCGGAAACGGAGCAGTTGGTGTGGAACGACTCGTTCAGGAACAGCGCGACCTCGCCCTTCCAGACGCAGAACGGAGCGGCGACAGAGGCGATACCGACGGCGGCGAATGCGGCGACGGCGATGAGCAGCGCGCCCTGCACGAGCTTGACGACCTCGCCTTTGGCGGTGCGGGGTGCAGACTCAACGGCGCTGGACGGAATTTGGATAGAAGTGTTCATGTTTTTCCTTTCAAAGAAGGCTACGTTCGCAAGCTAATGTAAGAAAACACTGTCTTCGAGGGATTGAACAAGGCTGTTGCCCCCAGAGACAAACAAATGTTGTTATCGGCATATTGGCCGCTCGGGCACTTCATCATTACGCATTTGTAATTCATCAAATCGCAGGGTCTCTTTACGCTCAAGCAGAACAGATTGAATAAGCTCGTGGACGGCGGCATTGCAGTAGCACAACGACTCCCACGTGGCCAACAAGTCGTCACCAACTCCCTTGCAAGCAACAGAGGAGTCCTCGAGCTCATAGGCAAGATCAATTGCCTCGTCAACCATCTGCTTCATCTGCAACAGCGTGCACGTGAGATTCGCCTCATTCGACTCGTCGCAAATATAAATACAATTGGACTCAAGCATCTTTGAATCTCCCTTCAAACAACTGACACCTGCAGAATAGTGAAAAGAGATAAAAAGCAACCCGCAATCTACCGCTATATAGCGTTAGATTGCGGGCTTTACCCTAAAACTCACTTGACTTTGAGATGGCTCATGACTCGCGTTCAATTATGTTGCATATATCCTTTGCCTTCACTTTCGGATACTGCGCATAGAAGTACACTTCACCGTCCCCCTTTTCACCGCGCACAGTGATTGCACCCAGACTCAAACCCTTAGCGGACGGAACTTTGCATTTCTGCACGCTCTCTTCGCCTTCATCGAAAAGTCGCAGGTACCCTTGTTTCATCAGAATGTTATTGGCCTTTGCTGCCCTAATCCTTGAGCCACCTACGCTCAGTATTTTCGAAATCGAGGCATAGCCTTTAGCTTCCGCCTGATCCATTGAGTAACAGACCGGCAAACGTTCGGCCCCCGCAAAAGCCGCTTCGTAAACAACGCCCTCTCGCATGATTTCCACACTCTTATGGCCATGTTCATCAAGCTGAAAAGCAGTGAAAAGACATTGAAGCGCCAGCCAGACCTCGCCCGCGCTAACCATCTCTTCTCGATCGGTATGACAGGCGCTATTACGAAATTTAGTGAATTGACCCAACGTTTCGCCGAGCGTCCTCCACCAGTCCCCCTTTGACGCCTGCGTCAGCTCTGTATTTTCAACTCGAACAGAGGATGCCAGTAGCTCACTCTTTTTTTCAATTAATCCTTTGTATTGACCGAGGTTAAGGCTCTCAAGCTCCTTGAGCGGCTTTCTTGCAACAACATAATCGGGAGCAATGGCCTTTAAGGCCGGCAACAATTTCAAACGCAAGTATCTCTCTGCCGCGCGGCAGAACATTAGCAGGCAAAATGCGCAATCTGAATCGCTATCGGTACCAACACTGCCAATGCCAAATATCTTGCACAGAAGAAGCCCCTGTTCGATATTCTCAAGCACCCTATTTTTGCCATTTTGGTCGCACGCGCAATCAGCAAATGCGCTTTGAAGAGCTTCGCGCGAAGAGAAGCCTATGATTCGACAGTCTTCTGCATCCAGATTAAAGCTTTTAAACGCTTCGCTCACATTGTCCAAATAGGAATCGGTGCTTACATCAGAACACCAATCATCTTCATTGACATGTTCCTCGTCCGCGTCAGTTGCCTCCCGTGGAAGAGATTCTCCTCGCGGCAACATATCTTTCGCCGCATTGAGCTCCTCAATAGCTCCAGTTGTCTGGTACTTTTCCCAATGCTCAACCCATGCCGTGTCGAGAATTCGCTTCATCGTTGCAACGTTCTCATTAATCTTCCACGCTGCATAGTCAGCAATTACGTAAAGGCGATACTTAGCTCGGCTTGCCGCAACATTCACGATATTTGGATTTACAAACCTGATTGCACCTTCACAACTACGACTTGTATCGCACCCCAAGACAAATATCACCTGATGGGCTTCTTTGCCTTGAAACGTATGAACCGTACCAATATTAAACTTTGCGAATGCACTCCAAGCACGCTCTGCTATTCCTTCAGGCGTCTCTTCTAACAGCCTATTCTTAAGCCCGCTGACAACAGTTTTAAACGGAGAAATGATATAGAGGCTCGGAATAGAACACTCTTCATGCTCACCCGACCCGCCGGCTTTTTTCTTAGTCGCAGCCGCCGTTTTCCTAAAAGCCTCCTTGACAATCTCGTACACTCTGTCGCCCTGAGCATCAACATAGTGGTCGCGATTGCCGCGTTCAAATCCTGCAACATTGATCCACTGTGAGGACTTTAGATAAAAGCTGCCAGCGAGATCCTTTTTTGGATTAGCCGTCTCGTTAAGCATGGAGCCCTGATACGAAATTTCATTCGAGATATCGAACATGGGCGATATGCAGCGACGATGAACCACAAGCGGGCAACCAATCCATTGATCACCCTCGCCATTGCTGCGCAGATGGCCATAGGGATTAACGGCATCGGCAAGTCGTTGGACCGAAGCCATGTCTCCCTTAAACGGCAGCAATACTTTTTTACCAAGGGTAGCGCGGAGCTCCTTAACATCCCCAGTAATCACAGGCTCAATCTGAGAAGGGTCGCCGACAATCATTGCACGTCGACTGCGGGCAAGGGCACCCAAAGCGGCATACGGCACCGCCTGTCCAGCCTCATCTATAATCAACAGGCCGAACAGGGGTACAGCCCCACCAATCTGAACATCCTCAAGCATGCGACCAATCGACGCAAATGTGGAAGAAATCACTGGGGTAAGCAAACCGAGTGCCTGAAAAAGCGCAGGGGCCATCTTCCGTCTGTCGGCTTGCGTGAACTCTATCAACTCCTTTTTGCCAGAATCGGCGCCTTTGTCTTTAGCTCCCCAGTATGTTCGTAGAAACGTAATGTTGTTCCGCATGCATTTTGATTCGAGAATGAACTCGCGTGTCACCTGCAGCGCGTACAGAAATAGCAGGTTACGCTCCTTTTTTAGTTCATCGTCATCGGATGGATTATAAAGATGAGCGCTCTTTCGGCTTTCGTTATCCCCCTTTGAGATAGACTCAACAAAACGCTCGTCAATCGTCTCGACAGATTTAGTGCCCTTGACTACGTCCTCTAACCCCTTAATCTTCACCTGCAAAGAGACTAGTTTCTTCTTTTCATTCTCTAATTCTTCGTATTTGTCCTCAAATCCCGTACGCAGCTCAACAAGTTTCTGCTCCGACTTGGTTTGCTGCATAAAGGAATCGAGCTCTTCACGGCAATCGGACACGCGACCCTTATACAAAATGCTCCAGATCCGTCCACTGGCCTTTTCTTCCGCATCGCGCAGCTCTTTTTCGAGCGCTCTCTTTCTCTCCTCATAATCGGCGGTATACTTCGCAATGTCATCAAGATATTTCCGGACATCGCCTGCAGCACCGCCTTCAAAAGGATGAGGCAGGCATACCGTTTCGATTGTCAGCTCTTCAACTATCTTTCGCTCGTCCTTTTGACACTCACGATCCAATTGAGGCAAACGCGATTTAAGGTTCAGAAGCTCGCGTTTCTTAGCGGCTTGTTCCTCCATTCGATCGAATCGATCGGATACCTTTTTGTATTGAACAAGAAACAGTTTCTTCGCCTTAGAAAACCGCTTGCCCTTTCCCAGCCCGCCGCTAAACTGCAGCGAAGAAAGCTCGCAATCTCTGAAATTATTAATATTCCTACGGTTTCCCAGACATGCCGCAATCATAAGCCCAGGATGCGCAGGGTCGCGAAGATTGCCATTATTGTCAACGAGCGCCGAAGAGAAATAGAGATCATCCACCGGTTTCTGCTCGTTTTTCTTTCCCCAAACAATGTTGGACAAATCTGACTCTAGAAACTCCTTTTTCTCAGATTCGTCTATACCCTCCCAGAACGCCTTTCCATCAGGAAGCTCTTTGGCGATATTCTCAACTGCTGCATTGTTTGTCGAGCAGACCAAAATGCTGAGACTATTTATCGCATCTCCGGTCCTGCCCTTTTTGAAGCGATATGGATTCTCAGCATACTTGAGATAATCTTTGCTAAGTTCCACCTCTTCGAAGGCGTCATCGGGCTTGTCATATTCGCACAGCAGACGGGCTTTTTCGACAACGTTAGCCGCAACGATGTCCTTGAGCAGGGTTGTTTTTCCCGTGCCCGGGGGACCGTTAACCGACATAACGTCGTTTGCGGGGTATTTGCGTGTCGAACCGCCACGACCAACCGCAAGATTTACCGCCACTTGTTGCATCAAACTCAAGGAGTATTTACTCGGCCAGCGACCGATAGGTGTAGCGCCGGCTCCCAACACTTCAGAAAAAAAATCTGCACGGGCAGTCAGATCATCATCGTCTTCGCCGCCCAGAAGATCAATCTCTCCACAGGCAGACTCCTCCCTCAAGCCGCCTTCAAGGTAAGCGGCGACTAGAGGCAGCGGCCCCTTATCCAAATCGTCGAATGACCCTGACTTGCACTGCTCATTTATCCGGGAAATATCTTTTGCGAAAAATGAGTGACAGAGCGATTGGTCGAACACTGGGTACGCATCGCCCCCATTGTCCTTTGGCTTCATTGCTCTATATTCAACAAGCAGCCTTGAACACCACTCGCTGATACGTTCAGCCCCGTCACCGTCGGGAAGGCAGCTGGCAATCCCCTCAATCATTGGTCGGACGCAACTATCGACAAGGTCCCTAATGACACCATATGTCAGCTTTGTTCCATTGAGTTTTTCGTTGATTTTATTGCGGATTTCATCCTGCTCTTTCTCAAAGCTAACGATGGCATTTAGGCTATTCCCGACGTTCCTCTTCAACCACCAAAATAAAGAGGACAACTCAAGGCTGACAAATTGACCATCAGGACTCACACCTAATAGTGCGACCGTCATGCACTCATCCTCTTTTTCGATTTCATTCCCCGGTTTTTCTGCAATATAAGTCATGACCGCTTCGCGCGGAACGGAGCCCAGGTGACAATAAATCGTTGAGATCGGCCAGTTTTCGCCGTTTGTGACACTATCCGCACGTTCTCTCGCTTCTTCAAAAGGCGTCCTTAAGTACTGGTCGTCCCGCTCTTCTGGAACAAAGCAGTCATCAAGCATTCCTTTTCTGGGCCTAGGCGGATTTTTCTTATCTTCGGGTTGGTCGCCTTGGCTCAAAAAATCGAGCAAATACCAGTAATCCAACGCATCGCCAATTGCTTGCTTTTTCTCAGCAGGGGTCATTTGAATCAGTCCTCGCACTCACATAGATACATTTATGTCCAATGATGTCCACGACGTCATCGCGCAATTTCTTTGGTTGAAGTATCTCAAACACATCGAGCCACTTCATCGCCCATGTTTTCATGCCGTCATACGATGCCATAAACGAATACTCTGGATTTGGGTGCCCGTCCTGCGTCTCGCACCGAAACCCATCGTTCCCGGCAAATTCGGCTAAAAGATACTTCTCCTTTGCCTGGCTATGGCACCTTACGCGAACCGTAACTATATCGTCACTAAACATCCTGTTCACGCCAGCACGAGAGAACCTTTTCGCCTCTTCGGCCATCGCTTCAAAACGACCTTTTGCATCATCCACTGGTCCAGCAATGGTTATATCCCGCAGGCTATCAACTCGAATTGCGTCAAAAGACCTCGCAGCACCCTTGTGACCCACAAACAGGTAGTAGTAGCCATCGTGCATGCATAGATGATATGGCGTATGGCTATGCAGTCGCCCCTTATCAGAAGTTCGAAAGCGGACTCTCTGCCTTTGGCTAATGGCCTTTTCCAATAACTTCAAATTTGCAAGCGTTGCTTCCATATTTGCAATTCTGCCGCTTTTGAGCAGGGCGTTTTCTTGAGCCAAACGATCTTCAATCTGCTGCCTTTCTTCGCCGCACAGCAGGCGAAGAACTGCATGCTCGAGCGCGTCGGCTCCACCTACACCCGTAGAAGCTTCGATGAGACGGCACAAATGCTCAATTTGCGCACCATCAATTTGACGCTCTATGCTGTACAGGTGCTTCGCATTTTTAGGAGCAGGATCCCCCTCACCATTCGTCAGTCGCTCGCCCTTACATGCCAACCGACTTGCAATCACTGTGTAGAACGGATTCAGGCAACTGTTGTCGAGGTCGATTCTATTCATCTCGGTTAACGGACTGACGCCCGCATTATTGCAGAGCGAAGGCTTTTTTGATCCAGAATCAACAAGTGCGTTCAATACGCCCTGCACTGTGTCACGCTTAACTTCATATCCATAACGAGCTTTAAGCTCCGCCATTATGTCCGAAACGCTCAACCCTTTGCCAAGCCCAGCATCGGTTTCCTCCAATAGGATACGCTCGACATATATCGTCAGCTCCTTTGGATATGCTCGGTGATTTCCTTGGGTTTTCGGTTGAACCATAGCCGTCTCCAATCTGAACAATCAACATTTTATTCAGTCAATATAACCAGGAGATTGAAAGTGCCGCTATTTAACGGTGAACGGCGAAGCCATCCATAAAGGGCTCCGCCGTTCACAAAAAGAGTAACACAACCCGTATACGACGTATTGACTATTAGAGCGCGCTCGTAGCAAATTTGAATCTTGAATCAGACATGGGCGCCCAGCATCGTCTATACGCGCCATAATCGCCGCTGGATAAATCATGACGGTACCAGTATTGTGAGTATTTATGCGTTTCCGTACCGCGAATATTGCGGGACAGCACCGGCGGTATCGTGAATCGGTACCGCCGGTGTCCGTTCAGCACCGTCAGCCGTATATGTCGCGCATGTTGACGTCTCCCATCTCTAGCCAGACAGTGCCGTGCACGATCCTGTCCATGATCGCCCCGGCGTAAATCCCGCCGCCCAACCTGGCGTGCCAGCCCTTCGACCTGTACTGCGCGCAGAAGACGGTCGAGGACGAACCGCAGCGCAGCTCCATGAGCTCGAGCAGCATCGCCCTGAACAGGTCGTCGGGCTTGTTCAGCAGCCACTCGTCGAGCACGAGAAGGCCGTACCCGCCGAACTTCCTGAGCAGCTAGCGCTCATGCTCAATTCCGAAAAACGGATGTGACCAAACCCGTAATCACGACGTTAACAAACACACGGCGGGATGCCCGCCACCAAGGATGGCAACCACTGACGTGTGCGGCGGAGTACGTGACGGCGGCGCCCCGTGAACATCATGCGCGCGTGGGCGTCGCGCAGCAGTGTTTGCCGGCGCTGGGCGGCAAAAGATGTTGTTTGCGTTAACTATGCCTGTCCGAGCTCGCATGCAGATTTCCATCGTAGGTCAAGCCTATACATTGGCGCAACCCGGCTTTATAATCGCGCTATTTTCTGCTAATTCGCGTTATTTCTTGTTCGGGGGCAATGATGGAAGAGTCTTGGGTGACTATGAAGGATATAGCCTCCCATGTTGGAGTGACCCCGGAAACGATTCGCAGCTGGATTAAAACCAAGGAGTTTCCCGCCCAGAAGGTCGGCCACCAGTGGAGATTCAAATACAGCGCCGTTGACGCGTGGACGGAGGGACGTTGCTCCGAGACGGATTGTGAAAAACCCGATAATCAGAGCGAACACTTTGAGCCAACCTTGATCAACGGCGACTGTCTGGAAGCCCTTCATGGCCTCGCTAGCGATTCAGTTGACCTTATTCTTACCGACCCTCCCTATAACCTCGGCCTGTTCATGAAGGAGCGCGCAACGAACCTCAAGGCGCTCCGAGATAACTACTTCGGGGCGGCGGGCTGGGACAACCTCGAGTACGAGGAATGGAACGAGTCCATGGACTCGTTCTTTGAGGAAGCCGCCCGTGTCATGAAGCCGGGTGGTTCCATGATCGTATTCATGGCGGTCATCAAGGTCGAGTCGATTATCACGCAGGCCGTAAAGCACGGGTTCTATTACAAGACAACCGGGACATGGCATAAGCAGAACCCCATGCCGAGGAACATGAATCTTCACTTCGTGAATTCCACCGAATCGTGGATCTACTTCACGTATGGAGCGCGAGTCGGCACGTTCAACAACGACGGCAAGGCCGTTCACGACTTCTTCGAGTCCCCGGTCACCCCGAAGCGAGAGCGCGAGTACGGCAAGCACCCGACCCAGAAGCCCGTCGCGCTCATGGACTTCTTCGTTGAGAAGCTTTCCAATCCGGGCGACCTCGTGCTCGACCCCTTCATGGGCAGCGGAAGCTCCGGGGTTTCCGCGGTTCGCGACGGAAGACGTTTTACCGGCATTGAACTAGAGAAGTCCTATTACGACATCGCAACCAAGAGGATCCAGGACGAGCTATGACGAAACCGACAGTAATTGATTTGTTTGCCGGCGTGGGCGGCCTTTCTCTTGGGTTCGAAATGGCCGGTTTCGACGTGAAGATTGCAAATGAGTTCGATCCGTCTATTGCCGAGGCATACACACGCAATCGGCCGGATACCAAAATGGTGGTCGCCGATATTCGTGACCTCGATATTGAGAAGACCTTTTCCGAGTACGCGGGCAAGACGACCATCGTCATCGGCGGCCCTCCCTGCCAAGGATTCTCCCAGAAGGGCCAGAGGAAGAGCATCAACGACCCGAGGAATTTCCTCTTCCTCAAGTACTACGACGTGGTCAAGTTCGTGAAGCCGAAGTACTTCGTCATCGAGAACGTCCCCACCCTCCTGACGACCGAGAACGGCTACTTCAAGAACGAGATAGTGGAGCTGTTCAGCGCCCTGGGCTATGCCGTCAACTGCGGCGTCCTTTGTGCTGCTGATTACGGCGTGCCGCAGGATAGGCACCGTACTTGCATCATCGGTAAACTTGACGCCGACGAGACCGTCGCCCTCCCGGCCCCCTACGGCCGATCCGCGACCATATGGGACGCCATTAGCGACCTCGCCTATTTGGAATCCGGAGAAGGCGAGGAAGTCTCAAAATACCGCAACAAACCACAATCGGCATACCAACGCATGATGCGCGATGGGTCGACCGAGCTCTACAACCACATCGCGACCGCGCACTCTAAGATCACCCTGGAGCGACTGAGGATGATTCCGCCCGAGCACGGCAAGGAGATGCTCCCCACCGAGCACCTCACCAAGTCCATCTACAGCGGCACTTGGTGCCGGATGAAGAAGGATGGCATCGCGAGGACGATCACTACGCGGTACGACACGCCGTCATCGGGCGAGTTCACGCACCCGTTCCTGAACCGAGCGATAACCACTCGGGAGGCTGCTCGCATCCAATCCTTTCCGGACACGTATCATTTCTATGGGGCCAAGTCGTCACAGATGAAGCAAGTCGGCAACGCTGTCCCACCCCTGCTTGGTAAGGCAATTGCCGAGCAGATCATGCATGACCTCAAATCGTAAGGAGTGGTGAACCGTGCTGCTTCCCAGTAAGCTCGAGTTTCGCGAACCAATTAGCCCTAGGCTGTGGGTATCCAGCTCAGTGGTAAAGGATCCCAAACGAACGCTTGCGTTGCTGATTCTATTGTGGCTGGCAAAAGAGAAGCCTGCGAAAATGACGATCACGCCTGCCAACGAACTGGTTGACGGTGAGTCCAGTTTAAAGCTGCTGCTTAGCTATGCCAATAGTCTCAATGTACCTGTGAAAGAGACTGACCTAGGCCTTAATACTGTGTCACTTTTTCAAGCGCAAATTGAATCCTTGGATGCTGTTTTGTGCCTAGTATGGCGTCTTGCGCGAGTAAGCACGGTTGGTTCTCCTCGTTCGGCCGAGCGTATAAAGAAAGATGGCGAACTGGTCAGAGGTGACCGAGTAATTAGGCTTACGAGCAATATTGATTTGATTGGAATTCTTATCTCCACAAGTCCGATTGAATATATCACGGTGCTGTTTGCATGGCTTCAATCGAAAAAAGAGCTTGATCACGTCGTTGAGAATCGACTAATTCGAATGCTTGGCATTTTCTCTGATCAGGTCGTCTGCAAAACAGATAATGACGTGAATGGCTATTTATATTCTCTTCCATGTGTGTACGACGCCCTGCTTTCCGCAAATGAATTAGAGACGAAAAAAGTCTTAACGTGTACCAACAGCGATCCGAAAGGCCCTGTAAGGGCAGTTAAGAACCTTATTATCGACGGTCTCAATCCCTGGCTCTCGCCCATCTCGACTAATAATGCGAAAAACGTCATCCTTGCCAAGGGCGTGAACAAAGCCGAACTTAATGATTACAAGTCTAGGGCTTTCACGTCATTCAATACAGCAAGAGTGGACTACTCTGATTTGTCGTCTAATGCTGAAACTAAGACCGCTGAGACCAGTGAAGCCAGCGAGGTTAAACTTCCTTATAATCTTATTTATTTTGGAGCCCCCGGCACCGGCAAGTCGCACAGCTTGAACAAACTCGCCGGGGAGCACTTCGATAAGGCGCACACGCGTCGCGTCACGTTCCACCCGGACTACAGCTACGCCTCCTTCGTGGGCTGCTACAAGCCGACGATGCAGTGGCCCGAGCAGAAGCCCGACGAGTCGCTGTCCGAGAACATGAGGAGGCCCTACATCTCCTATGAGTTCGTCCCCGGACCCCTCGTGAAGAGCTACGTCGAGGCGAAGACCCATCCCAATGAGGACTACCTCCTCATCGTTGAGGAGATCAACCGCGCGAACCCCGCCGCAGTGTTCGGCGACGTATTCCAACTGCTCGACCGCAAAGGCGACGGGGTGAGCGAGTACGACGTGGACGTTCCCGTCGATCTCGGAGAGTTCCTCTGGAAGGAGTTCTACGATGCATCCGGGTGCGCGGACGAGACCCCGGGGCTCTACAGCCACGAGGAGAACGTCGCGCATCGCGTGAACGCGATGCGCCTGCCCTCCAACCTCTACATTTGGACAACTATGAACAGCGCCGACCAGGGCGTGTTCCCGATGGACACCGCCTTCAAGCGCCGCTGGGAGTTTCGCTACATGGGAATCGACGAGGGCGAGGGAAAGTACGCCGGCAAAGTCGTGCGCATCGGCGCGAAGCGCGAGCCCGTGGAGTGGAACGTCCTTCGCCACGCCATCAACGGCCTGCTCAAGGGCAAAGCGCGCGTCAACGAGGACAAGCTCCTGGGCCCGTTCTTCCTCACGGAGTCCGCACTGGATGACGACGAGGCCTTCGACGAGGCGTTCAAGAGCAAGGTGCTGCTCTACCTCTACGAGGACGCCGCGAAGATGAAGCGCCCGAAGGTATTCCGTCACCCCGACTTCACGTACTCCGAGATCTGCGCCGAGTACGACAGCTCTGCCGACGGCGTGTTCGCTCTCGACGAGCCCGTGCCACGCGTCGAGGATGGCGCCCCCTCCGAGGACGAGGGCAACGGCCAGGGCGCGGAGGAGTAGCCCATGGCCTTCGACCCCGTCTACGTACGGGAGCGGGACTCCTACTCGTTCGGCGACCTCACCCGGCTGCTCGGTCTCGACGTCCGCGACGCCCTCGCGTGCGTGAGGGCGCTCGCCGCCCGCGGGGTGCTGACGCTCAGGAGCGACGCCGCCCCCGAGGGGGGCGACGCCGACGAGGAGCTCGCCGCCCTCGGCAAGTACCAGTTCACGTGGGTTGGCCTCGCGCGCTGGCGCGAGACCCTCGTCTGCGCCTACCCGAAATACTTCCCCAGGGGGACGCGCCCCTCGGAGACGGAGCTCGCCCAGGTGTTTCGCGTACTGCGCAAGAGCTCCGGCGGGCTTTCTGGCGTCGGCGCCGCGCTGCCGGACGCCGACGAGGACGGCGGGCCGCTCTCGCTCATGCTGGCGCTGCTCGGCTCCTACGAGGAGAATGGCGTCTACTCCAACTACGTGCGCGTGGTCCGCAACAACGGGTCGGGTGAGATCGCCTGGGGCAGGACCATCGCGCAGAACCAGCCCTTCATGGACGGCGACACGCCGGTCTACTTCGACCTTAAGACGCGCGACACCTCCCGCGACGCGGCCGACCTGGTGACACGCCTCCACCGGTGCGTGCTGACTCGCTGCTCCGAGGACCTGCGTCGCTGGGGCCTGGACGAGCTGCTGGGGCTCGCCCCGGTCGACCTCTCCGGCGAGGAACTGGAGGACCTGGGTGACGCCGAGACGCTGACCTACCGCCTGGAGCAGGAGCGCTCCGTGCAGTTCGTGGCGTGGAAGCAGGACGTCATCGACATGCTGCTGCGCTATCTGAGCCCCTCCGAGGAGTATGAAAGCCCCGAGGAGGAGTTCTGCCTGGGCACTTCATCCTTCTACCACGCGTGGGAGCTGGCATGCAAGAGCGCTTTCGGGGACAGGCTCGCCGACCGCATAGACTCGCTGGGGCTTCCGCTCGCCGAGGACTGGTGCCAGCGCGGCGCGGAGACGCTTCTGGGTATCATCCCTAGGCCGGAGTGGATGGACGCCGGCGGTGCGGGCTGCGGGGACGTGAACACGCTGATTCCCGACGTCATAGGCATCCATGGAGACGGCGCTGGCGGCAGAGCGTTCTGCATCTACGACGCGAAGTACTACACGCCGTCGCTGCGCCCCGGCGCCGCCAAGGACGTGCCGGGCGTCGAGTCCGTAACGAAGCAGGTGCTCTACCAGAGCGCCTACGGGGACTTCATCCGGGACAACGGGTTCTCCTCCGTGGCGAATGTCTTCCTGGTACCGACCCACGAGGCCGAGGCGAGGCTCATGGGTAGGGTGCGGTTCCCAGGCGTCTTCGGGAAGCCTGAGCCGCCCCTCACGGACGGGGTGGAGATGTGGGCGCTGCCCGCGGACTACGTGTTCGACTGCTATCTGGCAGGAAGACTGGCGGACGGGAAGCTGATCCAGAGGATGTGCGAAGGGAGCCTGGATGGGGCGCATTAGTTTCGGGGACACACTTGATTGGGATGGCACGCTCTATCCCAATCCTTCAAGTGCTATTGACGGGGCCATCAACATGGTCTCGACCTCTCGATACACGGCAAAATCCGACCCCGTTGAGTTGACAGAAACAACGGACAGGATGAGATACCGGTTCCTCGCGACCAACGTAGACAATCCGAAGAATCCTTCTCATTGTGTTGAGGGCAAATTCGCCTACGAACGAAAGAGGAAAGGAGATGCTTCTTTCCCCTCAGACTCGGCCGAAACCGAACTGGGCCCTGCTTCGAGGGGCATGCTGCAAAGAAAAGGGTTCAATGGTGATTGGCTCGAACTCACTTTAGACACCGGAGAGACCCGTCGCCTGTACGAGGCACTTGATGCTCGCTACCGAATCCATCAGGAGGGTGGAGGAGTTCAAGGCGGCAGCACAACGTATGTCCCCCTTGACCGCTCCGTAAGCTCACTCCTTAAGATGATGCGCGAAAATCCCTCGGAAACCAGGCTACTTACAGATGGCAATAATTTCGAACTCGTCAAAGAGATGATCCGGCTCATGACCCAGGGGACGACTCGCGAGCAATTGGGTGAGATATTCTCCGAGTTGGAGAAGGGACATCTCGATGACTTCACGGTCAGTCTGAGTCTCGCCCAGCTCGAAAAGGTCGAAAAGGAGATTGCTGAGAACCTCGGTAACGGCAACGAGGAGTACTGGCAGAGAATATTCACCGACCACCAATGGATACTGTCGCAGGTATTCTCCGCCCCATGCACACTTCTCCAAGGCAAGGCGTATGTCGGAGGCAAGGCGATTGATAATTCCGGTGGCAATATCTGCGATTTCCTCTACCAGAATGAGCTAACCAGCAATGTCACGCTCATCGAGATCAAGACTCCTCTTACAAGCCTGCTCGGCACAATATACAGGGGGAAAGAGCCCGAGAACGCCGTTTATTCCTTGACCTCACACATGAGCGGATCAGTAAACCAAGTGCTTAACTACCGGGACACGCTCACGAAGGAGTACTACATGGTCAACGGGCGCTCGTCTTCTCACTTTGAGGCCCTTTCCCCAAAGTGCGTTGTAGTCATAGGGAAGATCTCTGAACTCGACACCGCGAGCAAAAAAGCTACCTTTGAGCATTATCGGAATAACCTCAGCGATGTGACTGTGGTTACTTTTGATGAGTTGCTCCAGCGAATCCAGGACCTCATTGCCGTACTCCGAACAGGCAACGAAGCGACCTCCCCGACCTCGGGAATCCGGGAACCCGACATAGTCATTCCCTTCCAGCAAGCCAATCCGAATCCTCGTTTGGTCGGGAGATAGTCCAATTACCCCTTAAACACCATGTCGTTGTGGTATTCAATAAACTCAGCTCGTGGAGCGAATCGCTTCGGAAGCGCAATTGGCTCTCCGTTGTAGCGCCACAAATACTCGTCCTCGGGCGTTTCGTGCTCGACCACACTGGACACCATTATCTTTAGGTCCTTCGTAATTGTGATTAGTCCCCGATCGAACGCCTTATCGTGTAATGCGTTTAAAAGCAAGTCGTTGTCGGGCGCAAGGCGCTCCGTTTTAGGACCAGAGACTTTCCAGGGCTTGATATGGGTGGCGACCAGCAGTGTCTTGTTCGATAGCCCCGTCAAGCAACACCTTGAATTGTAATTGGCAAGCAAGGTATTTCGAAAGAACTCCTGGTTCATCCGCATCGAAACGATTGCCTCGCGCTCTTTACCCTCTGGCAAATCAATGCCGATCGTCTCTTTCAACTCATCGCTTAGCGGTTCTTCAAAATCGAAACAGTTGAGGAAAACGTCGGTCGCCTCCTCAACAAGCTCATCACCAGCAGAGGAATACTCAGCCCAAACCATCTTGTCCATTTTGCTCGCCTGGGTCATTCCAACCTTGCCGCGAGCACGTCGACGCTCATCGGATGATGCAAGGTTCCAGATTATTAGAGCAACCGCGCCCGGCGTTCCGCCAATGGCCTTGGCTAACGCCTGGACATCCTCGCTTGTATCATCGACCTTTTTTAATGGTAGGGCGAGGTATAAGAACAGAGCCGCAAGGGTTTCTTCCCTCGACTATTTATCTCCACGACTAGCCATGATTGCTCCTCGCCCGCGCACCGCTCACTTAGCTGCTCCAAGATAATCCCGCGGGGACCGCACTTGCCGCCTTTTCTCATTCGTCGGTGAACGGTTGAAACAACGGCGCTTCCACGCGCTTCTCATACCCGCGCTCAAGCTTCTTCCCAAGCTCCGCGGCACAGCGCTTCGTCTCCTCGGCAAACAGGTCATCGATAGCTCTATCAATCCGAACGCAGGTCTCGAAATGTTCGTCCTTCCAGGGCAGATCAAGGCCCAGGCTCGTATCCCAATAGCCGCCGAGCCTTGCGTTGATTACTTCCTCGGGATACAGCACGTCTTGGCGAACACCTTCGATCACCTCATCCTCGTCCATGTCACAGGCTGCATCGTCCTTCTTGAGACACTTGCGCAGCTCCTTTTGCTCGCGGATGCGATGCAGCGCGCTGGCGCACACCACAGCCAAAAAGCGGTAACGTTCGCATAGGTCCCATTCGCCGCCGAGCCATACTCGATAGCCCAGAACGACGCTTGCAGGCTCCTCGTTCAGTAGGAACAGGTCCCACGGGTACACCTCAGCACACGCGTCCTCCCCTGACTTTTGCGCGCCACTGCGCGTAAAGGCGCACGGTTCTACGTCGTAATAGTCAAAACCGTGGCCCGCATCGCGACGATTGATGACGTGCTTGGGCAACAGGACAATCTTGTCGCTGGGCTCGGGGTCGATCTTGCGCAGCTTTTTGAGCTTGCGGCGGACGCGTTTTAGGCCGCGGTCGCTATCGCCACAGCCGCAACCGCCTGCCTTGTCGTCGTATCGCAGGGCGACCTCGCGCGCCAGGATCTTTTTGTCTGCCGCGCACAGCAGGTCGCTCACGGTAGGCAGGTCTTCCCACTCAATGCCATCGACATCCCAAATACTGCTCATATTCAACCTCTTTCTGGCTGTGAATTTACGCGCTCGATCGTCCTGCCCTACATGCCAAAAGGCATGCGCCCTGCTAGAGCGCCTTCTTGCTGGGCGCAACCACCTCGTCCACCAGGCCCAGCTCTAGGGCGCGCTTGGCGTTACACCAGCAGTCGCGCTCGGTGAGCTCGTGGAACTCCTGGGCACTCAGGTTGCCATGCTCGGCCAGCAGCTCGTCCAGCTCGGCGCGCATGGCCGCCGTGTGCTGGGCCACGATCTCGATATCGGTCTGCTGCGCCATGCCCGTGCCGCCCATCAGCTGGTGGATGAGCACCTGCGTGTGGCGGTACACCTGGCGGTGGTCGCCGCAGGCCAAGATCACCGCGGCCATCGAGGCCACGACGCCCTCGCCCACCGTGATCACGGGGCAGTCGAGCGACTGCATGGTGTCGATGAGCGCCAACCCCGCTGTAACGCTGCCGCCCGGGCTGTTGATGATGAGGGTGATGGGCTCGGTCGCGCTTTGATGTTCCAGCACCAGCATGGACTTAATGAGGCCGTTACAGGTCACATCGTTGACCTCGCCCTCCAGCAGCAGCACGCGGCTGTTGAGCAGCTCGCTTGCCATATCGACGGCGGCAACGCGGCCGTCCTTGGACTTCTTAATGATGCTGGGCTCACGATACATAACGGACATGGCAATTCCTCTCTAGATGGAATCGATAAGGGAAACTGGCCGCACGGCACATGGCAAACAGAGGCCGTGCAGCCAAAATGCAGGTCAAAATGCGCGAGGCTGCAAGGGTTAATCCCTTAGCCACTTGGCTGCATTGGGATGGTCGTCGCAAAAGTACTTCTTGGCGCGGAAGGGACGCATGCCGGTCACCTTGACCAGGCAATCGGTGCGAGGCATAAGCCCAACCTCGCCTGGGGTCATCACGCAGCCGCGCACATCTACGGCAGTGCGCTCGGCGCCCACGTACTTGGTGCCCAAAACCGACTCGCCACACAGTTCGCTTATGTAGTTCTGCGTCGCGATGTTGCTGCCGCCACCCATATAGACCAAACTATCGCAGTTATCGAGAATGGTAAGCGCCGTGGATTTGCCGTACACGGCATCGAGCTGGCTCAGCGATTGCGCACACATCAAAAAGCTAATGCCGCGGCTGCGCACGGTCGCAATGCTGCGCTCAAAATCGGGGATGCGTCCCACATTGGGAAACTCATCGAGCACAAACTGCACGCGACGCTGCAAATGGCCGCTGGGGCTGGCATCGGCACGGCGCTGGGCAAGGTTAAACAGCTGCTTAAGGGCAACGTTCGCAAGCCATGCATTAGCCGAATCGTTGTCGCTCACCTTAAGATCGATCACGCGCTTGCCCTCGTCAATACGATCAAGACGCATCTCGTCATTCTCAAAAACGCGCATGAGCTGAGGCGTCTTAAGCCGCGAGATAGTTGCATTGAGCGTGATCAGAATACTCTTAAGCGTCCTATCTGCCGCACCTCGAAAATCGCGATACTGCTCAACGCCGTACAGGTCTGCGTTCACAGCCCCATACTTATCGAGGAACTCCTTGGACTCCACCTCTTCTACAAGGTAGTCCAACGGGAATCGGCCCTCGCCATCCCCCGTGACCTTGATGAGCGCAGCCAGTTTAAAGACGTTGTTCATCTTAAGGTAGCGGCGCGGAGCATTGGGGTCCTCGCCCGGCGCAAGGGTGCCGGCAAGACACTCCAGGAGATACAGGATTCCAACAATTGCTCGAAGCAGCAGATCGTTTGCGTTATCCCAGAACGGATCATACCTACGGCTACGACCGTCAGGATCGACCCCCTCCATGATTGCCGCCACCGTAGTGGGGATATCCTCGACATCCATCACGTAGCGCAGAGGGTCGTATCCGGCCGACTGCTCGGGATTAACAGTATCGAGAACCGTTACCTCGTAGCCGTCCTCTTCAAAGCCTTTCCCCGTACGGCGCAGCAGCTCACCCTTGGTGTCTGTGACCACATAACAGCATTCGTGGTGATTGAGCAGGTTGGGCAAAATGAAACTCGCCGTTTTGCCGCTGCCGGTACCTCCAAAGGCAAAGACATTGTTGGACACACTCGTCTCCCAATGCTTGTCGTCCTCGTAGAACGCCACCGTGGCACCCTTAGCCAGGATCACATCGCGCTGCTCATCGCCAGACGACAGCGCCTGCATCTCCTCCTTAGTCGCCCACTTCTTGGTCTGATACTCCGTTTGCTGCGCGGCCTCGTAGCCGTACATCTTGATGACTGACATGGCGTGGCTCCTTTCTTGTCCGTGACGTTGGTGGTTGTTAAGCAATGCGATCGACACCGTCGTCCTCATTGAGCTGTGCCGAGCGCGACGACTTGGTCGCGTGGCCGATCAGGCGCTCGGCCTGCGCCAGATAACTCTCGCGAGCAGCAGTTGAAACCGTCCCGTCGCGCAGATACGCAAGCAATGCATTAATCATCAGCTTGTCGAGCAGGTCGTATCCCTTGGCCCGAGCGCAGTTGAGGAGGTAGCGGTCCTGAAGCCCCCGTACCTTAGTTGCCAAATCGATTTCCATCTTTTCCTCCATGTAATAAAAAGCGTGTCGTTCGTCCAAAAGTGCCTCAAACGGGCGTTTGACGCATAACTCAAAGTTGAAACGCGGACTCGTATCGAACACGCGTCGTTGCACCTTGAGGTAGCGCTTATAAAACATGACGGCATCATCTTCATCCGCCGTAAAGCCACGCGATCCATCGCGGTGCAGCCGGTCGTAAGGCTTTTTGCTATCGATATGGCGCACGAATGGGGACGGAATATAGGCATCCTTCTTGACGTTGTACTTCATCCCTGTCGTAACCTGCTCAAACAAGAGAACGCCAGCTGACTTAAAAGCCGCATTACATCCATGCCTAAACATGCTCACCACGGCTGCCACGCTGCCCATGCAGCTATCGCGCGGGGAAAAATACAGCGAAAGCAAAGCGAGCGTCGCAGCAGTCAAAAGCTCGCGGGCCTCGTGTACATCGGCTCGATACTGCTCGGGCACCAGCCCGGGAATATCGGGCGAGCGCTCTTCCAGCACGCCAACGAGCGATTTAGCCAGGCGCTCGACGTTCTTCTCGCCGCAGTACGGACACGGAAGTGGCAGCTCTGCCTTCCTGTTCACTTCGCACATACCGCGGAGATCCTCGTCGATCGCACTGAGGAATGCCTCGTAAATACTGTCCCGTTTCTTCATGAATGCTTCTTTCTATCCGGTTTCAGGTGGTTGATGTAAGTCTGTTCTAAGTTCTAGAATATTCTGACGCTAGAACGATGATTATTGATCTAACCTGTAGTTTCATAAGTGAAATCATCCTGCTCGATTGCTTAGTTTGCCTAAAGGCTACAAAGCGAATGTATCAAGCAATTGCTATTGAGTTGGCTTTGGATTGCTTCGAGGATAGCACAGCGTGCTGTTCTCGTCATTAGAAATTTTAATATTTTTCTGCTAATATAAACCCACTGAGAAGAAAGGGCTCTATACATGCGTGAAACTACATCATCATTGCCACGCCTCACCGCCGCCGCCCTCTCGCGCGCGCTTAACCTGGAACAAGGCAGTCGCCTGCTCACTGTCCGTCTGCCTGGCGCTGTGGATGCCGAAGATCTCGCTAAGTGCTTTACCCTAAACGGTAACGGCGTGCCCGATATTAGTGAGCTTGAACCTGGAAAGCAGAATGCAAGCGATGATGATGCAGCGCCGGTGTTTGTCGATGCATCAAACTACTACCGCGCAAATAAGCACGATATCGAAAAAGACAGTGCCGCGCTCATCGATTATTTGGAGCCTGGCTACCTTGATTTTTGCGACTGGGGTCCTTTTATTTGGTGCCTGTATGCTCTCGCCCTTTCGGGCCGCACTCGAGCAGCCGTGGTACTTCCCGCCGATTTACTTGATAAAGCTGAACAAGCACGCACGATTTTGATACGCGAAGGGCTCATCGAGAGCGTCGTTTATTTGCCACTTTCCGAGCCCAGGCCCTACATGACAAGCGCACTCCTCATACTGTCTTCAGGAAATCGCAGCGTTGCATTTCGCAGCGCAATTGAGCCCGGACCGCGTTTTCAATATGTGACTAAAACATCGTATTACTCTGATATCACCTTTTCTATCTCTCCTGACTGGGCCCGCATTGATACCAATACGCCAAGATCGACGCCAATCGAAACGTCCACTTTTGCCACGCGCGAGCTGCTCCAACACCACGCCGCTCTCTCAAAAGGCAAAATCAGCCTCATCGCCATCACCCGAAACTACAGCGCCACACTCGGTGACTCTTTTACGCGAGTCGCGCCATTCATGCCCCGCGAGAGCACGACATCGAACGACATTGACGCAGTCGAGGTGCGCCGAATCTCATCTCAAGATTTTCAGGACGGCAATCTTCTGCCCGTAGATGCTTCAGATAATCAAAATAGCTCGGATTCTAAATTCGTAAAGGTGGACCCCAGCGTTCTCGATCGTTATGAGCTCCGCGCTGGAGATATCGTCATGCCGCGCATGCTGGGTCGCTACGGCGCGTCCAACCTGCTCGTCGTCAGCTCCGATGACGCTAAGCAGCATCTGGTTGCTTCGCATAACACCACCGTCATTCGCCCGTCATTCCAAACGATGACCGAAGATGAGCGCGTAGTGTTTTCGGAGATAATTGTTGGATACCTTACCGAAGGCCACGGGGCGCAGCTGATTCAAGCATTAACTGAAGCAGCCAGCATCCGCGCCATCCGTCCTAGCGACCTGTTTGAGATCGAAGTCCCGCCGGCGCTCGACCCGCGCACACGCGAGTATAGCGAATCCATCAACCGCTTTGCCGAGGTCGTAAGGACAAAGAAACAAGCCGAGGCCACTGTCGCCCAAGCCCAGCGCGACCTCGAAGGCGCAAAAAAGGCCGTCACCCAGGTGGTCGACCAGACCTGCGAATAGCGCATAGGCAGTAGAAACGTCTTAAGCCGGCGACAGGAACTAATTCTGCCGCCGGCTTAACTATCTAGCCTATTCCCATCCCGTGGTCTGAGGATTCCATTTGCACACATTCGCCGAATGATTAAAGCACGGTGTATACAACCGATTGACGACCTCTTCTGCCCCAGCAATGTTCCCCGCGAGATCAAGTACCCCCGCCTGCCTCGCCATCTTTACGTACTGTGCAGAACCATTTTGTTTCCACCAGAGAGGCGCCACGAACTCTTCCGGCATTGCCACTTTGCGGGCAGACGCTTCTTTCTCGACCCTCTCGACAAGCGTAGCCCCATCGACGAAGCAAGTTTTCGCGTACACCAAGATGTCGACTATATCCTTGATTCGCGATGAAGCACGGCCCTCATGCATCTCTATCATTGCGAGCAATTTATCTGCAAGGGCACTCTCCACTCGGCATACTCGATAGTCGCAGACTGGGAGCCCCTCGATATTCAGACGATCGATCGGCGCAAGAACCTCAGGCTCAAGTCCCCGCACTTCATCAATTACCAAGTCAATTGAAATTGGCTGTAGCTTCTTGGTTCCCATAAAGGGGGTGAACCACACCTTCGCACCGCACCGATACTCATCTTCTTCTTTGATTTGCTCTGCACGATCAAAGACGAACGAAACGAAATCCTCCAGATCAATCGAAGCAGCCTGCACCAGATCGACAATAGCCTCTTCGAGACTCTCCTCTTGAGCAACCAAGTCAATATCTCTTGTGACACGTGCATCGAGTGTTCGCGCCAGGACGCTTTGACCGCCCTTGAGCACAAAGCTGCCGTCATCTTCTGAAAAAACGCGACATAGGAAGCGATGAAAGTAGAAACCGACGATTGCCCGATTAGTATCCATTGGTGATTCTCTTGCGGCATTCCTAACAGCCATCTCCAATGCGGCAGGCGTTTTGTACTTCACCATGTCCTCCGTTTCGCATTACCCGTTCAGTACCATCAGCAAAGGCGCCATCAGCTCGCGTCGTTTGGCGGTTTTAGAGTTCTCCTCTACAAGATCCTTCAGCCGTTGTATATCGAGTCCACGTCCAAGCGCGTCGTGATAGGCATCGATAATTAATGAGGGATCCTCGCAATCGAGGCAAAGATCGACAAGCGTGCGCTCGGGTTTAGTTACCGGCAGGCCGTCGAGCCAAACGATGTCCCGCTCAGCAATCTCGCGCTTTACAAAAGAAAGGGATTCGTTTCTTGTATTGATACGCATGGGCGCGGTCATCCTGTAGGGGGACAGATAGAAATCGCCCATTTGCTGCAGGTTCGCCGCTGTCGTACCGCTCACGGCGATGCCATCCCACTGACGTTTTCTCTCCCACGCGCAAAGGGAGGGATTGGTGAGCTTCCAAAAGGCGTTGAGTTCGTCGGTGTCTCGGCGCTGCGTTCCAGACATCCGGTAGGCGCCGTGGCATATCCGTTCAAGACGCCCTGCGCGGCATGAGTGCGCCAGCGCATCTCGAGAGATGTCCATGCGAGCCGCCTGGGCTGTGGTGAACACGCCCTCGCTCTCGGAAAGCTCGCTTATCGCCGCTATGTTGCTAAAGTACTTCATGCTGCAATTGTAGGATATTTTCATACTTTTGCAACGTGATTTTTGATCCATTAGATCCGTTTGCCTTGTTTACCCCATTTCTGACGCCGTTTTGCACCGGCACCCCATCCCCCGCTATTGAGGTCTAATACTTTTCCGCGAAGTGAACGGCTGTTTTTGGACCCCTGAAACATCCGCATTTTTCGGCGGCAAAATCGTGGGATTTCAGCATTGAAACCGCAGGAAGCGGCACCTCTAAAGTGTCGATGCTTCGGGGGTCCGTTTTCACTCATTCACTTCTCGGAAAAGTATTAGACCTCGCTATCAGCTATCCCAAAGATCAGACCGCCCCTCCTTCACGCCACGCAAAACCTGCCTTTTCTGCCCCTGCCCGCCTCCGCACCACCCAAAAACTCATCCAACATTAATCTTGGCTCAAGAATCGCTTAATCTATAACCTGCACTATAGAGTTCGACCAAGGGCGGGGCGGCGCAACGCAGACCGCCGAACGCAACGCTCGCGCCCGAGCAAATTGCCCGGCGTCGCGCCCATCGAACGAAAGGACCGGTCATGGACGACCTCGAAAAAGTTGAAACCATCCGCACCAAGTGCAACGTGAGTTACACCGATGCCAAGGCGGCGCTCGACGCTGCCGACGGCAACGTTCTGGATGCCATCATTTGGCTCGAGTCGCAGGGCAAGACCCAGACCACGTCGGCACACGCCGCCACCGAGTCCGAGCCGGTCGATGAGCCCTCGGCCGAGATGGTCGCCGCGCAGGCAGCCTACGAGAAGTCGAGCGAAAAGACCGACTTTTCCAAGAAGATGGACAGCGTGTGGGAGTACCTCAAAAAGCTCTTCCGCCTGAGCCTGGACACCAAGTTTATCGCCACGCGCCGCGATGCGATCATCCTCAACATCCCCATCCTGATCCCCATCGTCGCGCTGTTTGCCTGGGGCGCTACGATTTGGCTGATGCTGATTGGCCTGTTCTTTGGCATGCGCTACCGCATCGACAGCGACGGCGACGTGCCCGGCAGCATCAACAACCTGATGGACCACGCCGCCGACGCCGCGGACGGCATCAAGCAAAATCTGAACGACGACAAGTAATCGCAGACGGGGGGGCACGCATGGCACGAATCCTGATCGTAGAGGACGAGGAGAAAATCGCCCGCTTTGTGACACTCGAGCTGGAGCACGAGGGCTACCAGGTGGAGCACGCCGCCGATGGCCGCACCGCCGTTGACCTGGCGCTGGAGCGCGACTACGATCTGATTCTGCTCGACGTGCTGCTGCCGCAGCTCAACGGTATGGAGGTGCTGCGGCGCGTGCGCAAGCACAAGGATGTGCCGGTGATTATGGTCACCGCGCGCGATGCCGTGATGGACAAGGTGGCTGGGCTCGATGCCGGTGCCGACGATTACTTGACCAAGCCGTTTGCAATTGAGGAGCTGTTCGCACGGATTCGCGTGGCACTGAAGCGCTCGAAAGCCGTGCGAGCGGCTTCGGGCGTTGGCGGCGCCGGTACTGGGGCGGGCACGGCAGGCGGCGCGGGCGCCGGAGCCGCTGCGATGCCCCCGGTCGGCGACTCGACCCAGGCTTCCGCCGCGCCCTCCCCCGCTGCGCTCGCCGTGGGCTCGATCGCGCTCGATCCCGACCGCCGCGAAGTCACGGTCGGCGGCTCGCCCATCGCGCTCACGGCCCGCGAGTTCGACGTCCTCGCCCTGCTTATGACGCATGCCGAAACCGTGCTCACGCGCGAGCGCATCGCGCACGAGGCGCTGGGCTACGAATACGTGGGCGACACCAACAACGTCGACGTGCACATCGCGCACCTGCGCGCCAAGATCGAGGACGCCGGCGGCGCCCGCATCATCCAGACCGTGCGCGGGGTGGGCTATGTCTGCCGTGCGTAACGCCGAGGTCAAGCGCGTCACCTCCATCGCCCGCGCCATCAACTGGAGCTATATGTGGCGCCGCTTGATGAGCTACGTCTGGCTCGATCTGTTGCTGTTGGTTATTGCGGCGGCGATCCTCGTCTATGGATACAACCAGACGCTGCCCGATGGCGCGTTTACCGCGGGATGGATCCCCGGCGCCGCCGTTCGCAGCATGTCGCTGACGCCCGCGCGCGGCTGGGACCTGACAACGCTCACCTATACCGTCGAGCTTGCGCGTACCACCAAGACTTTCCCCCTCGCGCAGGACCTCGTCACGCTATGGCCTCTCTACCTTGTCGTTGTGGGTTGGCAGGTCATCAGCGTGCTCAACATGCTCGGCGGCGCCCGCCGCGTGCGCCGCACCATGGCGCCGCTCAACGATCTGGCCCTGCGCGTGGACGAACTCGGCCGCATGCAGCTCTCCGGCGGCAAGATGGAAACGCTGGAGCAGGCCATCGAGCGCGCAAGCGTCGACTCGCCGAGCGTCACCACCGGCGACGCCGACCTGGCAAGCATCGAGGTCGCGCTCAACCGCCTGCTGCGCCAGATGCAAGAGGCCAAGCTGCAGCAGATGCGCTTTGTCAACGACGCGAGCCACGAGCTGCGCACGCCCATCGCGGTGATTCAGGGCTACGTGAACATGCTCGACCGCTGGGGCAAAGACGACCCGGACGTGCTGGCAGAATCCATCGCGTCCCTCAAGGCCGAAAGCGAGCACATGCAGGAGCTCGTGGAACAGCTGCTGTTTTTGGCACGCGGCGATGCCGGGCGCACGGTCCTGCGGCGTGCGCATACCAACCTGGCCGCACTGGTCGGCGAGGTATGCGAAGAATCACAGATGATCGATACCGAGCACACGTATCGGCTGGCGTACGACACCACGCTTGCCAACGACCCGCGCTGCGACGCATCTGTCGACGTGGCGCTCGTGAAGCAGGCTCTGCGCGTGATCGTGCAGAACGCCGCCAAGTACTCGGATGCGGGAACGACCGTCACATTTGGCATAACGCCCAATGCGGGCATGGGCACGATCGACATAAGTGTTGAGGACGAGGGTATCGGCATGAACCAGGAATCCGCAGCTCACGCGTTCGAACGGTTCTACCGCGCCGACAACGCGCGCGATGCCGGCGCACAGGGCTCGGGTCTGGGGCTCGCCATCGCCAAGTGGATCGTCGACAGCCACGGCGGCGTCATCGGTGTGACCTCAGTCGAGGGCGTCGGCAGCCGCTTTACGATTCGCCTGCCACGATAGAAAGCCCCTCGGCATAAATAAAGGGATAAGGCCATGCGGCCCTATCCCTTTTTGCTAGCTATAGCAGCCTGTGCGCTACTCGCGGCACAGGTGCACGGCGAAGCCGGCGAACTCGCGCTTAAAGTACACGAGCTTGGTGCCGCCGTCGGGCAGCAGCACGCGCGACTCCTCGTTGACCTCGAGCCCGCGCTCGGCAAACCACTTCTCGGCCGCATCGATGTCGTTGACGGCAAAGCCGATGTGGCCCTTGGTGCCACGACCGTTCTGCTTCATGACCTCGATCAGCGAATCGTTAAAGTACGAAACCGGGGTCTCGATAACGGGCAGGCCCATCATCGTCGAGAACAGCTCCGCGATCTCCAGGGCATCGGCCGGGTCGGTGGCGTTAATGCCCACGTGGGCGACGCGCATGCCAAAGAGCTCTACCGGGTTGGCGTTCTGCTCATTCATACAGGCAGCGCCTACTGAGCCATAACGTCGAGAACGGCCTTCTCGGCAGCGACGCGGTTCATGCCGGTCATGAAGGGCACGCCACTCACGTACGGGCAGGTGAGGCCCTCGGGGGCAACGGTGGTGGCGATCAGCAGGTCGGCGCCCTCGTCGCAGTAGTCCTTGGCCTCGGAGATGGCGCACTGCACGATCTCGTACTTGCCGGCGTAACCGTTGGCGTCGAGCAAGGTGGCGACCTTCTGGGCAACGAGCGTGGAAGTAGCAGCGCCAGCACCGCAAGCCAAAACGATCTTCTTCATAGGTAATGTCTCCCTTCATGGTTTACTTTAGGTAAGTGTACCGCAGCGAGCGATAGCACTCGGCCTCGATGAGCTTTTATGCCAGTTTGCTTGCGCGCTGCGTATAATACATCCAGTACGTGTTGTCATACCGCTCGCTTTATGAGTGACTAAGGACCCTAATATGCCCGATTCCCGCACACTCTGGACCGCCGTCGTTATCATCTGCATCGCCGTGTCGGTGTTCTTTAGCGTCAAAAAACGCACCACGTTTAAACGCCTGCAGCAGCTTATGGCCGCTAAGCAGTGGGACGAGTTCGATCGTTTGCTCGACGGCAAACTCACCAGCATGCTGTACCCGCGCTACAACCGCGACTACCTGCGCCTGAACTCCTATCTGCTGCGCGAGGACCACAAGCGCGCCGATGAGATGTTCGATTTGCTGCTGGGGCTCAATCTGCCCAAGATGCAGCGCGTCGACCTGGTCATTAAGGCCTTTAACTACTACGTTGGTCAGGAGGACCGCAAAAAGTCCAAGGAATTGCTGCGCGAGATCAAAGGCTTTGAGGGCGGCCAGGCCGAGGCAGTCGCGCACGAATGCCAGCTGATGTATGACACGATGATCCTCAAGCGCCACAACGACATTCCCGAGCTGGAGCGCATGCTCAAGGAGGCCGGCGACGACCCGGTCAAGCGCTGCCGCCTGGAGTATCTGCTGGCGCTGCAGTACCAAAACAAGGGCGACGAGGCCAAGTTCCAAGAGTTCCTCGAGAAGTCGGGCCAACACTCGATGGCCGTCAACGCGTAACGGACGGCTTGTGCTAGACTTCTAGTCTCACGGGGGCGTGGCGGAATTGGCATACGCAGGAGACTTAAAATCTCTCGCCGCAAGGATTGTGGGTTCGAGTCCCACCGCCCCTACCATGTATTGTTTACGAGCCCGTGTCCCCCAGGGATGCGGGCTTGTTTCTTTTGGATGCCGGTGGGGCTCGAACCCGCGAGGGGGCGAGCGTCAAGCGGACGCGCAGCGTCCGTAGCGAGCCGGCGAGGGCGCCGGCAGGCAGCCGAAGCCGGTGCGGATTTGCGCAGCAAATACGCAGACGTCCCACCGCCCCTACCATGTGGCTTTTACGGGCCCGTGTCCCCTGGGGATGCGGGCTTGTTTCTTTTGGATGCCGATACAGATGGTGAGTTGCGGTGGAATAGGGACTGTTTGGCGATTTTTAGTCCGTATTTCACCGCAACTTATGAGGGAATGGTTAAAGGGTGCTGAGGCTCGGGGTCCAGCCGATGGTGGGTAGCTCGCCGTCGAGAACCTCGTTAATGGTGGCGGCCATGCCGGCAAGCAGGCTGTTCTCGCTTACGGTGAGCGTGTCGTAGCCGCCGGCTCGCATAAGCTCGCGAATCACCACGGCACCAGCCAAGATCACGCCCGCGCGCTTGGGCTGCACGCCCGGCAACGCGGCAATGCCCGCAACATCCAGCGCGGACATACGCTCGATGGCAGCCGAAACCTGCTCCATCGAAAGCTCGCGCAGGTGCACAAAGCTCGAATCATACGGCTCCAGCTCGTGAACGAGTGCCACGAGCGTGGTGACGGTGCCGCCCACCGCAACGAGGCGTTCGGCGCGCTCAAAGTCGCTGGGCAGGCCTTCAAAATAGGCGGCAAACTGCTCGCCTGCCCACGCGGCAGCGGCAGCAAGCTCGCCATCCGCGGGCGGCAACGCGGAGAAAAAGCGCTCCGTCACGCGGCGACAACCGATGTCCAGCGAGCGCGTTCCCTCCAGCGCAAAGACGCCGCGCTCCGGCGCGTACACGCCAGTCGCGAGCTCCGTGGATCCGCCGCCCGAATCGGCAACAATGATGCGCTCGCCGGCAAAGTCGTGCGCCACGCCGAAAAACGTCAGGCGCGCCTCGACCTCACCCGGAATCACCTGTGGCTCAAGCCCCAGATCGCGCAGGCCGTCCAGCAGCAGCGCGGCATTGGACGCATCGCGCGCGGCACTCGTGCAGGTGGTGCAGACGCACACGGCCCCAAAGGCACGGGCCTCGTCCACAAACATGTGACACGCAGCGAGCACACGCTCGACAGCCGCCTCGCAAAAGCGCCCCGTCGCGTCCACGCCCTCGCCCAGGTCGGTAATCTCGGTATGCTTGGACGATTCCACAATCGCCCCGCCCTCGACCTGGGCCAACACCAGTCGCGACGACACCGTTCCCAGGTCGATCGCGGCCACCTTATAGCGTTTGCAATTTGTCATTGCGGGCTCCCCTCCGGGCGCTATTTGCCGTTGGACACGACCGTTTGACCCTCGACGCCGTTAAACCCAAACAGCATGTCGAGCGCCTGGATGTACCACGGCGCGTCCTTGCCGACTTCTTCGATTTCCTTGGCCACTTCGCTGGCCTTCTTGGCGTTTGAGGACTTTTTGCTCGACGACGAGTCCGAATCGTCGTCCAAGCCTAGCACGTCAATCTTCTTCTCGCCGGGCATCACCAGGCCCAGGTCCTCGGACGCCGCGTCCTTGATACCCTCCTCCGAGAGCAGCTTGTCGACGCTTTTTTGCAGCTCGTCGTTATATTGCTCGCGAATCTCAACCTGCTTGGCCAAGATGTCGCTCGAGCGTTTTGCCACGTACAGGTCGCGCACGGGGAAATACAGGCTCACGAGCGCCAGCGCCACCACGATACCGATAAACAGCGGGCGCAGAGATCCATGCGTAAAGTCATAGATCGCCTTGACCACCGCATTGTCGTTGGCGTAGCGCATAAAGTCCGAGCCCGAAAGACGGCTCGAAGGTCTGCTCGATTTGTCGTGCGTCTGGGCCGACGGACGCGACGAATGCGACGAACGTGTCGGACGTACTGGTCCATCTGTCGAAGTATTCACTTGAGCATTGGGGCGCGAGGTACTTGTCGGGCGCTGCGTGGAGCGGTCGGCGCCGGCGTAGGCGGACCCACCGAGCTGCACCGTGCGCGCAGGGCGAGGCGACGGCTCGCGCGAACCGGCGGAATAGTACCTGTTGTCGTAAATCTGATCCATGTGCGCCTTGTGCGGTTGAGGTTTGTTTGCGCTAAGTCCTTTAGTTATAGCACGAGCATGCGCACCGCCTTCGCCAGCCTTTGCTCGACATAAAAAAGGCGCTGAGCCATACGGCCCAGCGCCCGATAGCGCTCTGTAGCATCTAACTGAAGCGGGGCAAAGCCGAGTCTGTCCCTCCCCACCAAGCTCGTCTGTTTATCGAATGTTGTAGAACGCGGCCTTGCCGGCGTAGTGCGCGCTGCCCTCAAGCTCGTCCTCGATGCGGATGAGCTGGTTGTACTTGGCGATACGGTCGCTGCGGCACGGGGCGCCCGACTTGATCTGGCCGGCGTTGACGCCCACGACCAGGTCGGCGATCGTGGAGTCCTCGGTCTCGCCGGAGCGGTGGCTCACGATGCAGGCGTAACCGGCCTCCTTGGCGGTCTCGATGGCCTCGAGCGACTCGGTGAGCGTACCGATCTGGTTGACCTTGACCAGGATCGCGTTGGCGGCGCCCAGCTCAATGCCCTTCTTAAGGCGCTCGGTGTTGGTGACGAACAGGTCGTCGCCCACCAGCTGCACCTTGTTGCCAATGCGACGGGTGAGCTCAACCCAGCCGTCCCAGTCCTCCTCGGCCATGCCGTCCTCGATGGAGATGATGGGATAGGTGTCGACGAGCTTTTCCCAGTAATCAACCATCTGGGCGCTCGTGTACTCCACGCCCTCGCCCTTGAGCTCGTACATGCCGGTCTCGGCGTTGTAGAACTCGGTCGAGGCCGGGTCCATGGCGTACATGAAGTCGACGCCGGGCTTAAAGCCGGCCTTCTCCACGGCCTTGGTGATGTACTCGAACGGCTCGGCATTGGTCTTGAGGTTGGGCGCAAAGCCGCCCTCGTCGCCCACGCCGCCGCCCAGGCCGGCCTCGTGCAGCACGCCCTTGAGGGTGTGGTAGACCTCGGCGCACCAACGCAGGCCCTCGGCAAAGCTCGGGGCGCCCACCGGCATGATCATGAACTCCTGGAAGTCAACGTTATTGTCGGCATGGACGCCACCGTTGAGGATATTCATCATAGGCGTGGGCAGCAGGTGGGCGTTGACGCCGCCCAGGTACTGGTACAGCGACAGGCCCGCCGACTCGGCAGCGGCGCGGGCGACGGCCAGCGACACGCCCAGGATGGCGTTGGCACCGAGCTTGGTCTTGTTGGGGGTACCGTCCGCGGCAATCAGCGCGGCATCGACGGCGCGCTGGTCGAAGGCGTCGAGGCCCACGACGGCGTTAGCGCACTCGTTATTGACGTGCTCGACGGCCTGCGAAACGCCCTTGCCCAGATAGCGGCCCTTGTCGCCGTCGCGCAGCTCACATGCCTCAAAGGCGCCGGTCGAAGCACCCGAAGGCACCATTGCGCGGCCAAAGCTGCCGTCCTCGAGCACGACCTCGACCTCGACGGTGGGATTGCCGCGGCTGTCGAGCACCTCGCGACCGTAGACGTCCAAAATATCGCTCATGTTGTCTCCCTCTCACTTGGAAACGGGTTGAATGCTTGGCGACACGGCTTGCACGCTACAGCGGCGCGCAGGTTCATAAGTTAGCCTTATCGCACTTTTTGCATTATGCCCTAAGTTAGCCAAGGGATACAATCTTTTTAAAAATAATAGGGGCGATGGGACAAGTCCGTCCCGTCGCCCCCGCAGTCTTACTCCTCTGCCTTTGCGGCATCCCAGAGGTCATTGAGGCCGTGGGTCGAAAGCTCGGCCAGATCCACGTGGGCGTCGGCCGCCATCTGCTCCATCGCGGCCCAGCGGCGGCGGAACTTTGCCGTACTGGCACGCAGGGCGCTCTCGGCGTCAATTCCCTCCTTGCGCGCAACGTTGACCAGGGCAAAGAGCAGGTCGCCAAACTCCATCTCGCGCTCGGGAGAACCGGGAGCCTCGGCCTCAAACTCGGCACGCTCCTCGGCAACCTCGTCCCACACGTCCTGGACCGTCTCCCACTCAAAGCCCACGGCAGCCGCCTTGCGCGACACCTTCTGAGCCTGCATCAGCGCCGGCAGGTGCGTGGGCACACCGTCGAGCAGACCCTCGGGTGCGGCCCCGACTGCCGCCACGGCCTGGTCTTTGGCGGCCTTCTCGGCAAGCTTGACCTCGTCCCAAATCTTGAGCACCTCGTCGGAGTTGTCGGCATCCGCATCGCCAAACACGTGCGGGTGACGACGGATGAGCTTGGCGTCGATATCGCGCGCCACATCGGCCAGCGAAAACTCGCCGGCATCCGCCGCAATCTGCGCATGCAGTACGACCTGCATGAGCACGTCGCCCAACTCCTCGCGCAGGTGTGCCGCGTCGTCGGCCTCGATGCAGTCGAGCGCCTCGTAGGCTTCCTCGATCATGTTCTTGCCAATGCTGCGGTGCGTCTGCTCGCGGTCCCACGGGCAGCCGTCGGGCTGACGCAGGCGCCAGATGGTCTGCACCAGATGCTGCAGCTCGGCCGACGCGTCTACCAGCGTGGACAGGTCGCGCGAGCCCTCGGCATTTTGCTGAGCCAGCTGCTCTGCCATGGTTATTCCTCCTCCAGGATCACGTGACGGAACGCGCCGTCCTCGTAGATGCCATAGCTGTGCGTACCGTCCTTGGGAATGCTCACGCTGCCGGGGTTGAAGAGCCACAGGCCCGGGTGCGCCTCGCTTGCCTCGTTAACCTTGATGTGCGTGTGGCCGTAGACGAGCGCGGAGCCCTCGGGCAGCGCGGGCGCGTGATCAACGCTGTTATGCATGCCAGCGCCAAAGACGTGGCCATGCGTCAGGAACAGCTCGCGGCCGGTCTCGTCGAACAGCGTGGCGTAGTCGGCCATGACGGGGAAGTCGAGGACCATCTGGTCGACCTCGGCGTCGCAGTTGCCGAGCACCGCGATGATGCGGTCGGCCAGGGCGTTGAGCAGCGGAATCACACGCTTGGGGGCATAGTCGCGCGGCAGGTCGTTGCGCGGGCCGTGGTAGAGCAGGTCGCCCAGCAGAACGATGCGGTCGGGCTGCTCGGATTCGATAGCGGCGACCAGGCGCTCGGTCCAGTATGCCGAGCCGTGGATGTCGGAGGCGATGAGGTATTTCATGGGTGGTCCTTTCGGTGGGGTTAATTGGATTGGCGCGGCACGTCACTCGCCCGCATCACTCAAATCGCAGCGCCGCGCTCTGAGCCGCCTGCATCACGCGCTGGAGCGGCGCGTTGTGCTCGCGGGCAAGACGGGCACAATCCTCGTACTCGGGTGCCGCGCGCTCGCTGCCGTCGGGCAGGGTGGCTACTTTGACGGCCACCTCGCCCCAAGGCGTCGCTACCTGCTCAAAACGACGCGGCAGGCAGACGCGTTCCATCACCTGGCGACGAACGGCGTTGGTCGTGGTCTCCAAAAAGATAATCGTCTGTAGGCGCTCGATATCCTCGTGCGAGCAGATCACCTGCAGCTGCCAGCCGGGGCGACCTTTTTTGCAGTAGAGAGGCAGCCAGTGCACCTCGCGCGCACCTGCCTCGCGCAGGCGGTCGGCGGCATAGGCGAGTACCTCGGGCGATGCATCGTCGATGTCGCACTCCAGCTTGACGATGGTTTCGGGCGCATCGGTCTCGCGGGACAGCGGAGATGTACTTCCACGTTGCATACGGTCCGGATCCTTTCCGCACGGGCTCGTTTTGTTCACCCAAACGCTAGCACATCGGACGTGGCACAGGCGTGACTTTCGTCCGTCGCCGCCCTCGCCCCTATCCAAACATGTACATCAGCCTCCAAACATGTCATTTTTTGCAGCTTTCGGAGGCTGACGTACACGTTTTGGAGCGGGGCCGTACACGATCAGAATTGCGCCTGCACTCCGTCCGCCATAAAGTTCGCTGCACTCAACAATTTTGGACTTTCTACGCAGTTCATCGGCTAAAAAATTACCCTCGGCATACTTACCTGCTGCACGATGTTACTCTAGTTGCATTTGGCTAACTAATCGGCTGCCGAGGACCCCGCCCGACACCGTTACGGCATCGGAGGTTTCATGTTCGAGAAGCGGCTCTTCCCCCTGGTTCCGCAGGCAACGCCCTACATTGTGGCGAGCGTCCTGTTTAAATGGATCGCGCTCATGGCAAACATCACGGTGATGTGGGTGCTTGCGCGCATCTTGGGCGGCATCGTCACGGACGGTCTTTCCGCCGCGCTCGCCGTCGATGCCCTCGCACAGGCGGCCTTGCCGCTCGCCGGCGCCATCATCGTGCGCGCCGCCGCCATCTATCTGGCGCAGCGTTCCGGTGACAAGGCCGCCTTCAAAGCCGTCCGCCGCGTGCGTTCGCTCGTCTACGACAAGCTCACCGCGCTCGGCCCGTCCTATACCGAAACCGTCCCCACCGCCGAGGCCGTGCAAACCAGCGTGGAGGGCGCCACGCAACTCCAGGTATACTTTGGCGGCTATCTGCCGCAGCTCTTTTTTGCCGGCCTGGCACCCATCACGCTGTTCGTGCTGCTCGTAGGCCAAGCGGGACTTCCCGCCGCGCTGCTGCTCGTATGCGTCCCGGTCATCCCCATCTCCATCATGATGGTCATGCGCAACGCCAAAAAGATCGGTGCCGAGTACTGGGGCAGCTATGTCGATCTTGGCGGCATGTTCCTGGAGGCCGTGCAGGGTCTCACCACCCTTAAGGTCTACCAGGCCGATCGCAGCTGGCACGAGCGCATCAACGCCGAGTCCGAGCGTTTCCGCACAGCGACCATGCGCCTGCTGGTGATGCAGCTGCGTTCCATTTGCGTTATGGACCTGGTCGTCTATATGGGCGCCGCGCTCGGCATTATCGTAGCCGCGCTGCAGCTCGCCACGGGCAAGATCGGCTTTGAGGCTGCCTTCCTCATCGTCTTTCTGTCGCAGGAGTTCTTTTTGCCTATGCGCCGCCTAGGATCGCTGTTCCACACAGCCATGAACGGCATGGCCGCCTCGCGCCGCATGTTTGGCATTTTGGATACGCCCGAGCCCGAGCGCGGCGATGTTGAGCTTGACGGTCGCGGCGATATCGAGCTCGCGGGCGTGAGCTATGCCTACGGCGACCGCACGGTGCTGGACAGCGCCAGCGCGACCATTGCGCACGGCTCGCTCGTGGCACTCGTGGGCGAAAGCGGCGGCGGCAAGTCCACGCTCGCGGGGATTATCTCGGGCCGCAAGGACGCCTACCGCGGCAGCGTGCGCATTGGCGGCGTTGAACTGCGCGATGCCACGGCCACCTCACTCATGCGCGCCGTCACGCTGGTGCCCACCAACGGCTACCTGTTTGCCGGCACCCTGCGCGACAACCTGCTGCTTGCCCAGCCCAACGCCACCGATACCGAGCTTTTGCGCGCGCTCGACCGCACGCGCGTGGCGGCCTTTGTGCAGGCCAACGGCGGGCTCGACATGGTGATTAACGAGGGCGGCACCAACCTTTCGGGCGGCCAGCGCCAGCGCGTGTGCATGGCACGCGCCCTGCTGCACGACTCGCCCATCTATGTGTTTGACGAGGCGACGAGCAATGTGGACGCCGCAAGCGAAGCCGCAATCAGCGAGGTCATCGCATCGCTCGCCGGCGAGCACACCGTAATTGTGGTGGCGCATCGCCTGTCGACAATCATGGACGCCGACCAGATTCTGGTGCTGGAACGCGGTCGCATTGCCGAGCACGGAACTCACGGCGAGCTCTTGACCACCGCGGGCGCCTATGCGCGCATGTGGAACAGCCAGGAGCAGCTCTCGGCATATGCGTATGCGGAGGATGATGCCGAGGATGCCGGCGCGGTTGAGGCTGTTGGCGGCAGTACTGCCTGTACCGATGGCCTCAACGGTGCCGGCTCGTCTTCCGCTACCGCGGTGCCTGACTCCGGCCGCGCCCGTCGCTCGGCGCCGTCCATCATGTGGCGCATGATGGGGCTCGTCCGACCGCTTGCCGGCTGGCTTGTGCTAGCCGTCGCGCTGGGCAGCATTGGCATGCTCACCGCCGCGTTCGTGCCGGCCTTTGGCGCCCTCGGCCTTATGGCCGCGCTGGGCCGTAACGCCTTGGGGCTTGGTCTGATCGCAGCATGCGCGGCCTGTGCCGCCTGCGGCATCGCACGCGGGCCGCTCCACTACGGCGAGCAGCTCTGCAACCATTACATCGCATTCCGTCTGCTCGCGCACATTCGCGACCTGGTGTTTGGCGCCCTGCGCCAGCTCGCCCCCGCCAAGCTCGAGGGCCGCGGCAAGGGCGAGCTCGTGAGCCTGGTCACCTCGGATATCGAGCTGCTCGAGGTCTTCTACGCGCACACCATCTCGCCCATTGCCATAGCTCTGGTCTGCACCGTTGTGTTTGAGGGCTTTTTGCTGGCTGTGAGCCCCGAGCTCGCGGGCATCGCGCTCGTGGCCTACGCGGTCCTGGGCGTGCTGCTGCCCCTGACCTCGGCCAGGGCATGCGGCACCACCGGCCGCCAGAGCCGCGAGGGCGTCGGTAAGCTGGGTGCCTTTGTGCTCGACAGTCTACGCGGCGCGTCCGAGACTATCCAGTTTGCCGGTGGCGCCGATCGCAGCCGTGCCCTGGGCAAGCTGACCGAGCGAGTCGGCGCCGTGGACGCGCGCCTCAAGCGCCGCCAGGCGGCCAGCGAGGCCGTAGCCGATGCGCTTATTCTTGCGGCCAATCTGGTGATGCTCGAGCGTGCGCTGCAGCTGCTTTCTGCGGGAACGATTGATTTTGCCGCAGCGTTTGTCGCCGTCTTTACCTTTGTGTCGTCGTTTGGCTCGGTGATGGCCGTGAGCCGCCTGGGCGCCTCACTGCAGGAGACGCTCGCCTCGGGCGCACGCGTGCTCGATTTGCTCGACGAGCAGCCCCAGTGTGCCGAGGTCGCCGACGAACAGGACGTTGAGTTTGCCGGCGCCGCAGCCGAGCATGTGAGCTTTAGCTATGCGGGCGGCGTGGACGCGGGCGGTGCGGGCGCCACAGGGCAGGTCGCGAACGACACCGCCACGAGTCTCATCCTCGACGATGTGACCTGCACCTTTGCGCCCGGCACCATGACCTGCATCATGGGGCGCTCGGGCTCGGGCAAGTCGACGCTGCTTAAGCTGCTCATGCGCTTTTGGGACCCCACAGCCGGCACCATCACGGTGAGCGGCATCGATGCCCGCCGCATCAACACGGCGAGCCTGCGCAGCCACGAGGCCTATATGACCCAGGACACACATCTGTTCTGCGGCACCGTGCGCGAGAACCTGCTGATCGCGCACGCCAACGCCACCGATGCCGAGCTGCTCGACGCTTGCCGCTCCGCCTCACTCACCACGCTCATCGACCGTCTGCCGCAGGGACTCGACACGCCCGTTGCCGAGCTGGGCGACTCGCTCTCGGGCGGCGAGCGCCAGCGCATCGGCCTTGCGCGCATCTTCCTCAACGACGCACCTTTCATCTTGCTCGACGAGCCCACCAGCGCACTCGACGCTCTCAACGAGGCAGCCGTAATGCAGGCCGTTGACGAGCTCAAGCGCCGCGGCAAGACCATCGTACTCGTGAGCCACCGTGCCAGCACCTGCGCGTTTGCCGATTTCTCGCTTTCGGTCGAGCACGGGAGGCTGAGCTAATGGCGCGCCCGGTCGACACACCGGAGCTGGCACGCAAACGTGAGCGCGAGACCCAGATGGTGTCGCAGATGATTGCGCTGTGGTGTCGTGGGCATCATGGCGGCGGGCATGCGGTCGAACAGGCCGGCGACGATGAGTCCGTGCGCGTGAAACTCGGCCTTCGGACCATTACGCTCTGCCCCGAATGCGCCGAGCTGCAGAAATACGCCATCGCGCGCATTGGGCACTGCCCGCACATGGGCACCAAGACATTTTGCTCGGCATGTCCTTCGCATTGTTACCGGCCTGCCATGCGCGAGAAGATCCGCGAGGTCATGCGCTGGTCGGGACCGCGTATGATCCGCTATCGCCCCATCACCGCCGTGAGACACGCGATGGTAACGGTGCAGGTCAAACGTGCGGCGGCACGAAGCAAGTAGTCGCCGGCGCCGGCACGCGCCGCACAGCCTTTCCAATCGATTTCGGCACCCCGCGCGCACGACGCGCTGAGGCTGCGCCATTACAATGGAGCGGATTCGCCGAATGCAAAGGAGTCACCATGTCTGCTTGCCCGCTGATCGATTGCCATACTCATACCTCGTTTTCGGATGGCCATGCCTCGTTTGAGGACAACGTCCGCGCCGCCGCTGCGGCCGGCTGCCGCGTCATGGTCTCGACTGACCACCTCACCCTGCCCGCCAGCATGGACGCCAACTGCGAAGTGCAGGTTGTCGAGGGCGACCTGACGGCGCATCGTCTGGCATTTGAGGACGCCTGCAGGCTTGCCGCGCAAATCGCGCCGGAGCTCGAGCTTATCTATGGCTTTGAATGCGACTGGTACGAAGGTTGCGAGCCTTTGGTTGAGGGCTGGTCCGATGGCGCCGTGGTGCGTCTGGGCAGTGTGCACTGGATTGGCGATCCGGGCGATATCATGGCCGGTGCCGCGGGTACGGCGGGAACGGAAAACGTCGCGCGCCCCGATACACCCGATTCCCTTTGCGGCTGGATCGACGACGATACCAACCTGCATGTTTGGGAAAACCTAGGCGTGCGCGGCGTGTGGGAGCGCTACGTCGACGACTGGTGCCGTGCTTGCGAAAGCTCACTCAACTTTGATGTAATGGCCCATCCCGACCTGGTCATGCGCTTTTCGAAGGAAGGCTTCGCGCCCGATTTTGATCCGGCACCGTTTTGGGAGCAGATGGCCGAATGCGCTCACGACACGGGTCGCCGTGTCGAAGTCTCGACCGCCGCGCCGCGTAAGGGCCTCGACGACTATTACCCCTCGACGGGGCTGTTGCGCCGCTTCGCCCACGCCGAGGTGCCAATCACCTTTGGCTCGGACGCGCACCGCGCCTGTGACATCTGTTGGAATATCCGCGAAGCGCAAGCCCACGCCTACGACTGCGGTTATCGAACCTTCGACATCCCCCACTTCACCGGAGAATGGGAGTCCACGCCCCTCGTCTAAGATTAGTCGTTGGGGACGTTCTTAAACGACTAGTGGCGGCGGGCATTGAGTTCGCCGGCCAGTTCGTCGAGGGTGATGCCGTAGCGCTCGAGCGTCACGAGTAGGTGGTAGATCAGGTCGCCGGCCTCGTAACGGATGTGATCGTGATCGTTATCCTTGCAGGCCATGATGACCTCGCTCGCCTCCTCGGCAAGCTTCTTGAGTAGCTCGTCCTCGACTTCGGTCAGCAGACGCGCGGTATAGCTCTCCTGCGGCGATGTATCACGACGACCGTGAATCACCTCGGCCAGACCTGTCAGCGTCTCGCCGATGTTTCCCGGCTGTACGTTAGCTGTTCTGACTCCCATGGTTATTTCCTCTCGTTACTGCAGCGTAAAGTAAGTACCGGTCTCATCGAACCGAAGCTTTGCGCCCTTTTTCTCAAAGAACTCAACGATGACGGCATGGGCCTCGTCGAGCCTTTCCTTCTCGGCCTCGAGCCAAAACGACTGCGCCCCGCAGGCATCGGTCAGGTGCACGCGGCATGGCACGCCCGCGCGGAGGAGCTCGGTGTTGCAGTCGGCGACCTCGAACGGCGTCACGACTTTCATCGCACTCCCCCTTCCACGCGCTTAAAGAAGCAGGTACGGTTGCCGGTATGGCAGGCCGGACCCGGCGAGTCCACCTTGACCAGCAGCGTATCGCTATCGCAGTCGGTCCAGAGTTCCTTAACCTCCTGCATATTGCCACTCGTCGCGCCCTTGTTCCAGAGCTCCTGGCGGCTGCGGCTCCAAAACCACGTGGTGCCGGTCTTGAGCGTCAGCCCCACCGATTCCTCGTTCATCCAAGCAACCATAAGCACCTCACCGGTGTCATACTGCTGAACCACACAAGGAATCAGCCCGTGGGCGTCGTATTTAAGATCAGCAGCTTCTACTACCTCAGTCATCATTTCTCCCAAGTAATAACAGTAAGCCCCACAGGTCGGCGAGGGTTGTCCAGGTGCCGCAGGTTGCCGCGAAAGAGGAGCGACGCGTACTTTGGTACGCGAGCGACGGTTTGAGCGGCAAGATGCGGTGCCTGGGCAAGCCGCAGCGCTAGAAGTCCAACCTGACAGGGATGCCCTGCGAGGCCATATACTCCTTCACCTGGCGAATGCTGAACGTTCCAAAGTGAAAGACGCTGGCCGCCAGCACGGCATCGGCCTCGCCCTCGATCACGCCCTCGGCAAAATGCTCAAGCGTACCCACGCCGCCGCTCGCGATGACGGGAATCGGCACCGCGCGCGCCACGGCGCGAGTGAGCGCCAGGTCAAAGCCGGCCTTGGTGCCGTCGCGGTCCATGCTGGTCAGTAGGATTTCGCCGGCGCCGCGACGAGCCACCTCCTCGGCCCACGCCACCGCGTCGATGCCCGTGGCGTTGCGACCTCCCGCGGTAAAGACCTCCCACTTGTCGGCCCCCGGCTCACCGGGCAGGCCCACGCGCTTGGCATCGATCGCCACGACCACGGCCTGGCTGCCAAACGCCGCGGCGGCTTGGCTGATCAACGACGGATCGCGCACGGCGGCAGAGTTAAGCGACACCTTGTCAGCGCCGGCGGCAACCATGGTCCGCATGCCCGCCAAGTCGCGGAAACCGCCGCCCACGGTATAGGGAATAGCGAGCTCCTCGGCTGCATGCGCCGCCATCTCGATAGTCGTCGCACGGTTGTCGCTCGTGGCGGTAATGTCCAGGAAGACAACCTCGTCCGCACCCTCGCGGTCGTAGGCGCGCGCCAGCTCCACCGGGTCGCCCGCATCGCGCAGGCTCACAAAGTTGACGCCCTTGACCACACGGCCGTCCTTGACGTCCAGGCAGGGAATCACGCGTTTGGTAAGCATGGGTTACTCCTCCCCTCGGGCGGCGGCCAGCGCCTGGGCCAGCGTAAAGTTGCCCTCGTAGAGCGCGCGACCGGTGATGGCGCCTTCAATCGCGCCCCCACCCACTGCGGCCAGCGCACGGATGTCGTCGAGCGTCGAGATGCCACCCGATGCCACGACGGGAAAGCCCGCGACCTCGGCCACATGGCGATACGCCGCCACATCGATGCCCGTCTGCATGCCGTCACGCGCGATGTCGGTGTAGACCAGATGCTTAAAGCCCAGCTCGGTGAGCTGTGCCACGGCATCGTCGAGCGCCACACCCGCGCCGTCGCGCCAGCCATTCACCTTGACCTGACCGTCGCGCGCGGCGATGTCTGCCACCAGCAGCTCGCCAAAGCCTTGGGCCGCCACCTCGGCAAAACCCGGCTCGGTCACCAGCACGGTGCCCAGCGCAATGCGACGCGCACCGTAGCCGGCCAACTCGTCGATGCGCGCGAGCGAGCGGACGCCGCCGCCCACGTCCACAGACAGACCGTCGACGCCGCAGATGGCCTTAATCGCCGCCGAGTTAGCAGCGCGCGCGTCCTCGTCCTCGCCAAAGGCGGCGGACAGGTCGACGACGTGCACCCAGCTCGCGCCCTGCTCGGCAAAGGAGCGGGCAACGGCCACGGGGTCGTCGGAATATACCTTGCAGCGGCTCCGGTCGCCGCGCTCCAGGCGCACAACCTTGCCGCCGATCAAATCGATTGCGGGAAACAGAATCATCGGCCAACCTCCTCGACGATGTTGACGAAGTTCTTAAGGATGCGCTGACCCAGCGCGGAGGATTTCTCGGGATGGAACTGGCAGCCCCACACGTTGCCGTGGCGCACGATGCACGGGAAGCTCCGCGTATAGTGCGTGCGCGCCAGTACACCGGCGGCATCGGCATCGTCGGCCACCGCGTAGCTGTGGGTGAAGTACATGTTGGCACCCTCGGCAAAACCAGTAAGCAGCGGATCGGCCGCACCGGCGGGCGTCATGTGCACCTGGTCCCAGCCCACGTGCGGCACCTTCAGGCGACTCGATTTCAAGCGCGTGCACGAGCCACGCATAATACCCAGGCCATCGACCCAGGGACCGCCAGCCTGCTCGGAGACGTCGCCGTCCGTGGCAACACCCTCGTCCGCCGGCACACCCTCGTCGCCGCGCTCAAAAAATAGCTGAAGGCCCAGGCAGATACCGAGTAGCGGAGTTCCGGCGGCGACGGCATCGAGCACCGCGTCGGCCTCGCCGCTCTGGCGCATAAAGGCGATCGCGTCATAGAACGCACCCACGCCCGGGATGACCAAGCCGTCGGCGTTACGGATCTGCTCTGGGTCGTCCGACGTGCAGGCGACGGCACCGGCGCGCGCAAGCCCGCGCACAACGCTCGACAAGTTGCCCTTGTGGTAGTCGACCACCACGATCTTCGGTTCGCCCACGCGACCCCTCCACTTCTCATCATCCAAAACCACCACAAAGGTGCCTGTCCCCTTTGTGGTGGTTTTACCCTTGTAACGGTTACAGCGATCCCTTGGTGCTGGGGATGCCCTGCACGCGGGGATCGAGCTCGCAGGCGTGGCGCATCGTGCGGCCCACGGCCTTAAAGGCAGCCTCGATAATGTGATGCGAGTTGCTGCCCGCCAGCTCGCGCACGTGCAGCGTGAGCTTGGCGTCACGCGCAAAGGCGTAGAAGAACTCGACGGCCAGCTCGGTATCGAAGCTGCCCACGCGCTCGGTCGGCACGGGCAGCTCGCAGTAGGCCTGCCCGCGGCCCGAAATATCAACAGCAGCCATCACAAGTGTCTCGTCCATGGCGATCGCCGCGTCGGCAAAGCGCGTAATGCCCGCCTTGTCGCCCAGCGCCTGGCAAAAAGCCTCGCCCAGCACAATACCCGCGTCCTCGACGGTGTGGTGCGCATCGACCTCCACGTCGCCCACCGCGTGCACCGTCAGATCGAACAGACCATGGCGGCCAAAAGCGTTGAGCATGTGGTCGAAAAACGGCACGCCGGTCGAGATATCGCACACGCCGCTTCCGTCCAGGTCGAGCTTTACGACAATGTCGGTCTCGCCCGTCTTGCGGGTCACCTCGGCATAGCGGTCCATCTACATCTCCTCCTTCACCAGCGCGGCAAACGCAGCCAGCACCTCGTCGTTTTCCTGCGGGGTACCCACGGTAATGCGTAGGCAGTCCGCGAGCCCCGGCGCGTAGCTAAAGTCGCGCACCAAAATCGAATACTCGTCGCGCAGACGCTCGCGCACGTGCGTGGCATGCGGCGTGCGCACGAGCACAAAGTTCGCCGCGCTCGGCCACGCCTCCACGGGCAGACCCTCGGCAGCCATTGCGTGCAGGGCACACAGTTCGCGCTCCCGCTCGGATGCAACCTGTGCCACCACGGGTGCGTACGCATCGCGAACACGTACGCAGGCAAGCGCGGCGGCCTGGCTCAGCACGTTAACCGAGTAGATCTGGCGAATCGCCGCAAACGCATCGATGACCTCGGGCGCCGCGATCACATAGCCCAGACGCGTGCCGGCGGCGCCAAACGCCTTGGACAGCGTATGCAGAATCACCAGGTTGGGATGCTCGGCGATAAGCCCCTGCGCCGTGGTAGCCGCGCCAAACGAATCGTCCGCAAACTCAACGTAGGCCTCGTCGACCATGACCATGCCGGGGCACGCATCGCACAGGGCCGCGACAAAGTCGAGCGGAGCAACGTCACCCGTGGGATTGTTGGGCGAGGTCACGATTGCCAGGTTGCACTCCGGCGCCGCCGCGAGCACAGCCGCCTGGTCGAGCTCAAAGGTCGCCGGGTCGCGCCACACGTCGCGCACCTCGGTCTGGCACAGCGACGCAAAGAACGCATACTCGCTAAAGCACGGTGGGCAGTTGAGCAGGGTCCGCCCCGCGCCGCCAAACGCCAGCAGGTAGTTATAGAGCAGCTCGTCTCCGCCGTTGCCCACGCAGATGTTCTCGCGCGTCACGCCATGCCAAGTGGCAAGCTCGTCGCGCAGCTCGTTGGACATGGGATCGGGATAGCGGTTGAGCGGTGTGGCAGCCAAGGCCGCGTCGATCGCCTCGCGCACGCCAGCGGGCACGGGATAGGTGTTCTCGTTGGCCGAAAGATTGATGCGCGTGGGCGTAAAGTTGGGATCGTAGGGCTCAATACCGGCCAAGTAGGGCTGGACGAGCTCCTTCATGCGCGGCGTGAGTTCGGCCATGTTAAGCCTCCTCGCCGGTCGGGCCAACGCCATCTGCGCCCGCAGCCGCCAGGTCAACGCCCTCGGCAACCGTCGCCACGGCGTCGCCCGGCCAGGCAACCTTGGTCAAGTCGGCCGCGGCGAGCGACTCGGCGCTCACGGCATCCTCGCCCTGCTCCAACACGCGGCGACGCAGTGCGGCCGAAAGCGCGTGCGCCCACAGGCCCTCGGCCTCGGCCAGGCGCTGCGTCGCGGGAGCGTCCGAGAGCAGGCCCTCGGGTGTATAACAAATGACACTCGAGCGCTTAACGAACTCTTCGACCGAAAGCGGGTTGGAGAACATGGCCGTACCGCCGGTCGGCAGCGTGTGGTTCGGGCCGGCAACGTAATCGCCGAGCGGCTCGGAGCTCCACGCGCCCACAAAGATGGCGCCGGCGTTGCGAATGCCGCCGAGCAGGCCCATCGCATCCTTACAGTGCAGCTCAAGGTGCTCGGGCGCCACGGTGTTCACCGCCTCGACAGCGGCAGCCATATCGGCGGCCACCACGATGGTGCCCTCGTTATCGAGCGAGGCACGCGTGATCTCGGCACGCGGCGACTGCGCCACCAGGATGTCGATGCCGGCCTCGACCTCGCGCGCAAACTGCTCGTCGCAAGTCACCAGATAGCAGGCTGCCAGCGGATCGTGCTCGGCCTGGGCCATCAGGTCTGCCGCGACCACCATGGGCTTGGCCGTGGCATCGGCCAGCACGCAGACCTCGGACGGGCCAGCGACCATGTCGATTCCCACATCGCCCGAGACAATCTGCTTGGCAGCGGCAACAAAAGCGTTGCCCGGACCGGTGATTTTATCGACACGCGGAATGCTCTCGGTACCGTATGCCAGCGCGGCCACGGCCTGGGCGCCGCCCACCATATAAATTTCGTCCACGCCGCCGAGCTTTGCCGCGGCGAGCGTGTAGGGGCTGATCAGGCCGTCTTTTTGCGGCGGGGTCACCATGACCACGCGCTTAACGCCGGCGACCTTGGCGGGAATGGCATTCATAAGCACCGTGGAGGGATACTGTGCGCGACCGCCCGGCACGTAGATGCCGGCCGCCGCGAGCGGGGTCACTTTAACGCCGAGCATCGTGCCGTCCGGGCGCGTGGTAAACCAGCTCTGCTCGACCTCGCGCTGGTGGAACTCACGAATCTGGCGTGCAGCCTTCTCGAGCGCCGCGACAAAAGCGGGATCGAGGCCTTCGAGCGCGGCATCGATCTGCTCCTGCGGCAAGCGGAAGCTCTGCAGCTCGACACCGTCAAAACGCTGACAGTAATCGCGCACCGCGGCATCGCCGTTGGCGCGCACGTTAGCCACGATATCGCGGGCGGCGTCGACGATGCTTTGCGGCAGCACGCCCTTACGGTTGAGCTGGTTGGTAACGAGGCGCTCACCGGGAGCAAGCTTGATGGTCTTCATATCGGAATCCCCTATCGGTCGAGGTTGTGTTCGAAAAACGAGCGACTGGGCAGCGGCGCCAATCGGCCCGCAGCCCAGACGTTGGGACGCCCGTGCGTGCTCGCGCTATTGTGCCGAGCCCGCGACGGGCTCAAAATGCTTGTCCTTAACGGCCGCTGCCAGGCGATCTGCCAGATTGCGTACGCGCGGATCCAGGCGCGCGGCGCCCGGGTTGACAAAGAAGCGGGCCGTGCAGTCCATGATGCGACCGGTGATGACCAGGTCGTTGTCGCGCAGGGTGGCACCCGTGGCGGTAATGTCCACGATGCGGTCGGTCATGCCGACGATGGGTCCCAACTCGATATTACCGTGCAGCGAAACGATATCGGCGTTCACGCCGCGCTCGGCATACCAGGCACTCGCGATGCGCGGGTACTTGGTGGCCACGCGAAGCGACCCGCGACGGGCATAGTTGCGCTCGGCCTGGCCGGCGCGCCACGCGGGCTCCGCCTCGATAAAGGTGCACAGACCATAGCCCAGGTCGACCAGTTGCAGCAGGTTGAGGTCTGCCTCGATAAGCGAGTCCCAACCGCAGATGCCGCAGTCGGCGCCGCCGCAGCCCACAAAGGCGGGCGCATCGCTGGGGCGCACGATGACAAACTCGATATCGCCGACCGTGCCCTCGCCGGCACGCGTGTCGCGACCGCGCACGATCAGGTGACGGCCGGGGTCGCGCAGCTCAGAGACATCCAGGCCCGCGGCCTCGAGCACGTCGAGCGTGTCAGCCTTAAGCGAGCCCTTGGGCACGGCGATGCGCAGCGGGCCCTCAGCGCCACGGCCCGCGGCGTGATCGCCGTCGGAAGCGGCATCCTCGGCCGAGGTGCGCGCGGCCTCCAGGCGCTCGAGCGAAAAGGCGAAGCCCGCCGCCGGCACCTCGATGCCGTCGCCGAACGCGCCGGTAAAGATGGAGTCATAGCGTCCGCCCGAACCGACCGGATCGGGCAAGCCACCGGCATAGGCCTTAAAGACCAGGCCCGTGTAGTAATCGAAAGAGTTCATGATAGAGAAGTCGAACGACAGCACCAGGGCGTCCTCGGGTGCCAGGCCCTCGACCAGGGCACGCAGCTCGCGCGTCAGCGGCGCGACGATACCGGCGGCCTCCAGCAGCGCGTCCACGCGGTCGAGCACCTCGGCACCGCCGTGCAGACGCGGCAGCTCGCTAATGGCGGCCTTGACGGCATCGGACTCGACGCTTACCGCCACGCGGGCATCGAGGCCCACAAAGTCGTTAGCATGCACGCAGCGCAGGGCCTCGGCAGCCAGCTCGCGATCCTCGCACGCCGCGAGCAGTTCCTTAAACGGACGCACGCTACCTGCGATAATGCGCGCATCGGGCAGTGCCAGCTTACGCACGGCCTCGGCCACGAGCGAGACGATCTCGACATCGCCCGCGGTATCGCCCGCACCGATAAGCTCAAAGCCCAGCTGCGTAAACTGACGCGAGCCACCGGCATTGCGCTGGCACTCGCGAACCACCGGCGCCTCGTAGCGAAGGCGTAGGGGCAGGTCGGCCGCGCGCATGCGGGTCGAAACCAGACGCACGATCGGCAATGTGTTGTCGGGACGGACCACCAGCAGGCGGCCATCATCGTCAAAGAGCTTAAACGGCGTGTCCGCAATGCGGCCGCCCTCCTCGAGCGAACCCTTGTCCTCGAGCAGCGGCGTCTCGACCGGCAGGTAATGATGCTCCCTAAAGCAGCCCTTCACCGTACATGCAATCTCCTCGCGCGCCTGAGCCTCCTCGGGCAATATGTCCCGGAATCCCCACGGTGTGGCCGTCATCTGGTGAGCCTCCTCATGCTGTGTTTCATATAGAGCAGAAGACCGGCATAGCTCCGCCGGTCTTCTGGGTACTTTAGCATACTAGAGTGTTTGCGGGGAAAATCGTCCTCCTCGGCTCACACCGTATTCATTTGGAAACATAGGAGCGGATTGTCGCAACCCAACCCCACCTAGACGCCAATCGCACGACGATACTCCGCCATAACCTGCGCATCGGCTGCCGCGGGATTGGCGAAATAGCGCCAGTCATAGGTCTCGGCCGAAACAACTCCGCGATAGCCGCGCGCCACCAGCCTATCTAGGTCGGCGCGCATATCGCGGTCGCCGTCACCCCAAGCAAGATGCGTCGTGCCGTCTGCCGCAACATCGACAAAATGCACGTGGGCGACATCATCGCCAAGCAGATCGAAATAATCGTCGATGGTATCCCCTGCCACCGCCATAGCGCCCAAATCCAGACATGCCTTAAGTGCCGGATGATCAACTGCCTCGATCATGCGCTTCGTATCGGCCGCCGAGTTCACGATCATCGACTCAACCGGCTGTAGGGCCTCGAGCACCAGTCGCACGCCGCACTCTCCCGCATGCTCGGCAATCGCATGCAGCATCGAGGCGCTGCGACCCCACGCGTCCTCGATCGGCTCGTTCAAAAATGCCCAGCCGCTCGAGACCATGACCTGTTCGGCTCCAAGTTCCGCCGCGATATCTACAACGTTCTTAAAGTACGCGAGCGTGCGGGCACGCGCCTCATTCCCGCGCGCCGCGATATTCCACGGCTTGGGGTTGTTCTGTTCGGGACAAAGCCCCACAATCCGAATCCCATACCGCTGTGACAGCTCCTGCACCTGCTCGAGCGAATCGTATCCATGGCAATCGACATACAGATGCATCGCCCCGGTCCAAAGCTCGCAACACGTGTAGCCCGAGGCCGCTGCCGAAGAAAAGAATTCCTCAAGGTCAAAATAACGATGGCTGATATTCATGACGGCAAGCTGGGGATAGCTCATAATTACTCTCCAACCCAAGCGAGGCCCCGTTCCATATAGGAGCGAGGCCCAATTACACAAACGTTATTTGCTCTTAGTAGTCGAACTGGTGATAGTAGCGACGGTAGTTGAGGTTGTGCTTGGTGACCGTCTCGTAGTAAGCGGCAAGGCGATCGGTGATCAGCGAGGAGAGGATCCACGGAGACACGATGACGCGGAACTCGTCGTCAAGGCCGGGGATCGCGAACTCGGCGGTGTCGATGACGTTGATGTCGGTGTCGCCGGTCACGCCGCGGGTCAGGAACGCGCGGACGCGCTCGTCGAGCTTGCGGTTCTCGTCCTCGCCCATGAACAGGAACACGGGGACGCCCGGCTCCACGAGCTCGAGGGTGCCGTGGAAGAAGTC
>JAXKBK010000037.1:0-4784 GCA_036553025.1 Collinsella sp.
GCGTGCTCATGGACCCGAACCCCGACGGCGCCGCGCCGGAGGGCCCCGAGCTCGCGAAGATGCGCAAGGCGATGCGGGTGACTCAGAAGCAGGCCGCCGCGGAGCTCGGCCTGTCCGCAGCCACACTCGGGCACTTGGAACGGGGGAAACGGCGGTCGACGAAACTGGAGAGGAGGTATTACGAGCTCCTGTGCGAATTGGAGAGAACGCTCCCGCAAACTGCCTCTTGACAACTTATAGGAGCGTCGGTTTCATGGTTACATCAAACCTCATTAAGCCTTTCTTTAGCGCTTCTTTGCAGCAGCCGCGGCATAATACTGCCAACGCACGGGACCTAGCAGCACACCCGTGCGCAATCTTTTGGTGGACATCGAGGAGGCCGCATAAGCATGCATTCTTCCAATGACGCAGCACAGCAGCCATCCCTAAAACATGCAGACCTTTTCTCCTTCCCCCCGACACAGAGAGACGGCCTCCTCGACTCCCCCACCACGAAAACCAAGCGCTCAGCCGATCAGAGCCTCAACTTACGAGCATCCTTCGAAAAGCTCCAAGCATCCCTAGACAAGGCGTTCCCCGAACAGGCAAGAGCAATCTAAGCCCATCGCGCTTTATACTGATGCCATGCGAAACATGGATCACATAGAATTGCACCGCGGAGGACGCGAGGAAGCGTTTCCCGAGACCGCCGAAGACTGGCCCTATATTGCCGAACGCGCAGAATTCGCTCGCTATCCGGGCAATTCCGTCCCCTGGCACTGGCATTCCGAAGTTGAGCTTTTCTACATGGAGCAGGGAGCGATTGACTATCGAACGCGCGCGGCTCATGAGCACGTACGCTTTGAGGAAGGGTCCGCCGGCTTTATCAACGGCGGCGTTTTGCACAGCACGCTGCAATCACCCAATTCGGCGCCAGCCATTCAAATGCTGCATATCTTTCAGCCGTCGATGCTCGGCGATCCCGCGGGACGTCTCCAAAAGCGCTATATCAATCCTTTGCTGCAATGTCGAGGCGTCGATGTGCTCAAATGGTCGCCCACCAACCCCGACGATATGCCCTTTATCGATTTGCTAAAGAGTTCCTTTAACCACGACCTTCAACGGCCGCAGAACGAGATGGCGCTTCGGAATAGCTTGTCAGAGCTCTGGATTCAGATTTACGCCAAGGCCGAACCGCTCTTTTCCTCCGACAACGCCTCTTGGATGACTAACCGCGACGTACAGTTCAAGGCAATCCTGGACTATATCCGCGCAAACTATGCAGCCGCTATAGATGTGCCCCAGATGGCATCTGCAGCCGGCGTAAGCGAAAGAGAGTGTTACCGCATTATCGAAGCTTGCGCAGGAACGACCCCGGCGGCATATCTGCGCGCATACCGCGTAAACCGTGCTTGCGAACTTTTTGCACACACCACGCGAACGGTCCAGACAGTCGCGCGCCAATGCGGCTTTGCGACAGCAAGCCATCTTGGCCAGGTATTTAAAGAACAAATGGGATGCACTCCTTCGAGCTATCGAGCAGCGAGGCAGAATCTCGATAGTACCAGGCAGAAATCCCGCTAGCCCTTCTTCTGTCACTGCATCAAACTTGCAGGCAAACAACGGATAGGAGCTACTATATGAAGTACTTTGACTATATCGTGTTTGACGTTGATGGGACATTGGCAGATACAGAAGAAAGCGTGCTGTCATCGCTTGGCCAGATTGTCCAAGAAGAGACCAGCAAAACGCTTCCCCGACACGAGCTTGACTTTGCCCTCGGCATACCCGGCAAGGATGCCCTTGAGAAACTTGGGATCTACTCGCAGGCAACGTTGGATCGCTGGTGCCAAGTTGCCGCCAGCTTTAAAAGCACCATCAGCGTGTTTCCAGGTTTGCTTGAAGTCATCGCAACACTCGCCGATAGCGGCTGCAAACTTGGCATCGTCTCCTCACGTGCGCGCGACGAATACGCAAAAGAAATTGCACCCCTTGGTTTCGATAAGTATTTTGAGCACATCATCCTTGTCGAAGACACAACCGAACATAAACCCGCACCCGCACCCATGCTCGAATATCTCCGACGTGCGGGCGCGAATCCTGACAACGTCGTCTACGTTGGCGACACCGTCTACGACGAACAATGCGCGACTTCAGCAGGGGTCAGTTTTGCCCGAGCAGCATGGGGATCACACCAAGATATCCCAAACGCCACCTACAACCTCAAAACCCCCAACGACCTACTAACCCTAACAACCAAATAACCCACGCGTCCCACCCTTTCAGCCCCAACACCACAAGGGCGATTGAGCAGGACGGTTTGGGCGGGTCCCCGTACTTAGTTTCCAAAATCATTCCGCAGCGCGAAGGCTTCTTATTATTTTCAGACCTAACGCCACAAGGGCGACGACCTCGAGTAGATCAACCTGGGAGGGACGAGGGCTTAGTTCTCCAATCTTTCCGCAGGGGGCAAAAAGCCTCGCCGCACGAAGTGCGCAGCGAGGCTTTTTGCATGCCCGAGGACGATTGGGGAACTAAGCCCTCGTCCCTCCCCGGGATATGTAGCGAGTCGGAGTACCCTTGCTGTTACTCTGCTTTGCCCACAGAGTTGAGGTTGGTCATGCGGATCTTAACCAGCTCAGTGATCTCGCGCATGCCCTCCTTGGCCGGCTTCTTGGGATCGAAGCAGGCGGGGTTCTCGGCCATGTAGGCCATGAAGCCCTTGGTGTAGGCCTGACGCAGCTCGGTAGCGTAGTTAACCTTGCAGATACCGTTCTTCACAGCCTCGGCAACCTGCTCATCGGGCACACCGGAGGTGCCGTGCAGAACCAGCGGCACGTCGACGGCGTCGCGGATGGCCTTGACCACGGACTGCTCGATGTGCGGATCGCTCGTGTACACGCCATGGCTGGTGCCAACGCCGATGGCAAGCGAGGTGCAGCCAGTGCGCTCGACGAACTCCTTGGCCTCGGCGGGATCGGTGTAGGGGCTCTCGCCCTCAACCGCGGGACCGTCGTCCTCCTTGCCGCCAACCTTGCCAAGCTCGGCCTCGACGGGCACACCCATGGCGCGGCCAGCGTCGGCGACGGACTTGGTCAGGGCGATGTTGTCCTCGAAGGACTCGTGCGAACCGTCGATCATGACGGAGGTGTAGCCAGTGCGGAAAGCCTGCATGCAGCGGTCATAGCCATCGCCGTGATCGAGGTGCAGAGCGACGGGCACGGAAGCGCGCTCGGCGGCAGCCTTGACCATGCCGTAGAAATAGTCCAGACCAGCGGTCTTGATGGTGCCCGGGGTGGTCTGCATGATGACGGGGGACTTGGTCTCCTCGGCAGCGGCCAGAACGGCCATAACAAACTCGAGGTTCTCGACGTTGAACGCGCCAACGGCGTAGTGGCCGGCCTGAGCGTCCTTGAGCATCTTTTCGGTGGTAACAAGTGCCATGAGCGTTTGCTCCTCTCCCTCGCCCGCATCTGGACATCGGGCGTAGTTGTTCACAAGGCGTTTTACCTTGCGTTTTACCGCTTTCATTGTATGAAATTCAGCGGGTATGCATGTGCGAGATATTGAGCCCATGCAGGTCAATACAGTCGTTTTTGAAAAGTAAACGGAAGGAATTGGAGCCGAGTGGGTGTGTTCGATATTGAATTTTGGGCGTTAAGCGTCTTTCTTTTATAGAAAAAGTAAGTAATCGAAAGGCGTTTTCTTACTTAAAAAGAAAATGAACGAAAATAGACTCAACACAATTCCTGCAAATTTCAGACGATGATGGAGCAGATATGGCCCACGCAACAACCCGAGCTTTCGCCGACGAGCGTCGTTCCGCCATCATGGAGATGCTCGAATATAACGCCTCGGTGCAGGTGGCAGAAATCGCCCAGACCTTTGGCGTGTCCTCCGTTACCGCCCGCGCCGACCTGGACGCGCTCGCCGAGTCCGGCAAGTTGCGCCGTACGCATGGAGGCGCTGTTTCGCTCCAGAAGCGGCTGACCGTATCCACCCAGGATCGCCGCATCAACGTCAATGTCGCCGCCAAGCAGGCCATCGCACAAAGCGCCATCGAGCTCGTCAATGACGGCGACACACTGCTCGTCGACTCGGGCACCACGGCGCTCGAGTTTGTCCGGCTCCTCGACCAGCGCGATGGCATCACCGTCATCACAGCCGACATCACCATTTCCGATTACATTGACGAGAGCATGCCCTCGGTCGATGTCGTCATGCTGGGCGGGGCACTGCGCAAAGGCCATCGTTATCTGTATGGACCGCTCACCATGCAGGCGCTCCAAATAATCCATGCCGATCTGGCCGTCATGTGCCCCGGCGCTTTTGTCCCCCGTTGCGGCTTTACGACCGACTTTCCCCAGATGGCCGAGACCAAAACGGCCATGATCGCCGCAGCCCATCAAAGCGTCGCCCTCATGGACGCCAGCAAGGTTAACGGACGCGGCATGTACCGTTTTGCTGAGCTTGCCGACGTCGGCACCATCGTGATGGACCGTGACCCCGATCATGCCGTCGCCGCCTCAATCGCCGAGATCGTCGACAACGCCCGCCCAAATCTCGTCATCGCCGGCGCTTAAACAAAAACCACCACAAAGGTGCCTGTTGAACTGCGCCCCGAAACTTGGACTGAATAAATAGCGACTACGCCGCAAGGGCCCGGTTCCGGAACTCCTCCGGCGTCAGGCCCTTCAATCTTACCTGCCTGCGCCGCGTGTTCCAATGGGCTATGTACCCCTCCAGGTCGCGCTTGAAGTCCCCGAAGCTGCCCCACTCCCTGCCGCGGTAGAACTCGTCCTTCA
>JAXKBK010000038.1:0-2457 GCA_036553025.1 Collinsella sp.
GCAACGCGAGCATCAGCACGGCCAGCCATAGCATCCGCGTTCCCATGCGCTTGCGATCTCTTTCGACTGCCTCTTCCATAACGGTCACGTCTCCCTTCACGAGCGTGTCTATGGAGGTGTCGAATAGGATGCTCAGCATGAGCAGGCTCTGGACGTCCGGATACGTCTTGTCCCGCTCCCAGTTCGAGATCGTCTGACGCGACACGTAGAGTTTCTCGGCGAGCTGTTCTTGGGAGAGCCCCATCGCCTCGCGCCTCGTCTTTACTCACCGGCACGTCGAGCGTCTCACCGAGGGCGACGAGCATCTCCGCGTCGGGCACCGAGAGCCCGCGTTCCCATTTGGAAACCGTCTGCCTCACCACGTTCAACTTGAGCGCGAGCTCCTCCTGCGATAGCCCTTTCGATTTCCTGAGGGCCTGGATGTTCTCGTTCAGCATGGCGGATCCTTTCTCTCGCCCGGTTCCTACGTTACCGCAATGCTGTCCGCAGATGGCCCGTTGCCGCAAGCAACGGGTCGTAAAATCGACGGGGATTGTTTGAGTTCACATGTGATGCAAGCTCCTAATAATTTGACGACCATTCAATCTACCTGCGGTTTGCAACCATAGGGCGCCTGCAGGTTGCGTAAAATGATGCCTCAAGTTGGTGGTTCTTGCCATGTGGCTACCGTAGTGTGTAAGTCGCCGGCAGGAAAGCACCGAACGCTGGGATGCCGCGCCCGCGCCGTCGTCGTGAGCCAAGATCATGACGCCCGAGCGGTCGCTCCCAGCCAACGAGAGGACCTACTATGAGCTTCCGTACCAACCTTCAGTATCTGCGCGCCGAGCGCCATATGACCCAGGAACAGCTCGCCATGCTGCTTGGGGTGTCCCGCCAGTCCGTCACCAAGTGGGAGGCCGAGAAGTCCTACCCGGAGATGGATAAGCTCATCAAAATGTGCCAGATTTTCGAGTGCTCGCTCGATGACCTGGTGCAGGGTGACGTGTCGCGCCGCGCGGCCGTGAGCCAGAGCGCCGCGGATGGCGTGCAAAACGATGGGAACGCCGTCGTCCGCGTCGAGGCTCCGCACGGGCGGAACTCGTTGTCCGACATCGGATCCGCCTTTGTGCCCGCGATCCCCGTCGGTCCCAACACGGATGTATGCGGCTATGACGAGCACATGGTCGCATTTGCCCGCAAGGTCGCACTCGGTGTGGCGCTCATCATCCTGGGGGTCGCCGCCGCGGTCTTCACCGATGAGGTCCTGCACTCAGACGGAATCGTCCTCATGGCGTTGTTCGCGCTCGTTGCCGCTGGCTTGGGATTCCTTATTCCATCCGGCATGGAGCACGCGGCTTTTGTGGAAGCCCATCCGTATGTTGCGGACTTTTACACCGCAGAGCAAAAGGCGGCAGAGCGTCGTCGTGCTTCGATCGCGATCGTTTCGGGTATCGCGATCATCCTTCTTGGCATCGCCGTATCGGCGCTGTTTGAGGTGGAGGCGAACGTCCAGGTATATGGCGACACGCTGATGATGGTCCTGGTCGCCGTCGGTGTTGGGGTGATTGTCCACTGGGGCATGCTGTGGGGCCGCATGGATGTCGCGGAGTACAACAAGGAGTGGCTCGAGACGGTCGAATTGAGTGCGGAGGAGCTGTCGCAGCTGGATCCCCAGAGCCGCGAGGCGTATCTGCGCGCGTGCAATCCCAAGTATCGCCGTACAGCGGCGCGCAAGAAGAGGGCTTGCGTCGTGATCATGCTCGCCTCCACCATCATCGCGCTCATCTGGCTGTTCGTCGGTGCTGCCATGGATGCGTCCGAGGGGATCGGCGGCCTGTTCTGGCTCCCGTGGGTCGTCGGTAGCTTGGGCTCCGCTATCGCCCTTATCGTTATCGACGATGACGATGAGAATGATGCGGCTGCATGCGGCGATAGGGAGTAGAGGCGTTCGAAGACATCCGTCTGAATGAAGCGGGCGGCCTCGGGTGTGCCGGGGCCGCCCGCATTTTGCTGGGTGGTGCTGTATTGCCGGCGTGGAGCGGGCCTCAAGCTAGTGCTTGCCGTCAATTTGAAGTCTTCGGCTGCGGGCACCTTCGAGTCCGCATCACGAGCGCAACGCTGGCGCCCAAAGCGCTGATTCTTGACGCGCGTGATGCGGACTTCGGCAGATGCTGCCTCTAGTTCAGCAGCCCCCACACGGCAAAGCCGAGTGCTCCGCCGATGGCGGCTGCGGCGAAGAAGGTCAGCAAGTCGTACGCCAGTCGGTGCTTCGTCGGCCACGCGCGGCGGGGGAGTGCCCGCGGATCGCGCTCGATGTCCGCCTCGCCGTTCATAAAGGCGAGGATCTCGCGGTATGTCACCAGGTCGTTCTCGCGCTTGATGCGCTCGAGGACGGTCGCGACAACAAGCGCCGCTATCGCCGGCAGGAACGCCGCAGCCGCGGCGACGCCGGCGCCCCAGGTGCCCTCCATCCAGTTA
>JAXKBK010000039.1:0-1993 GCA_036553025.1 Collinsella sp.
GTAATTCGCGGCCCGGTCACAAAGCAGACGGGGTGGCTGAAATGCCAATGAAGCGGTACAAGTCCGCTGCCAGATGTTCATGCCCCACTCGCAGGGGGCCGAGGGCGAATATGCGAGACCTTTAATCATATTGATCCGGGAACTGTCGGGTACGTTCCACGCATCCGGCAGTTCCCGTTTTTTTACGTACTCTTATTTATTCTTTATCCGAATATTCACTTTTGATACATAGGAGGACACTTTTATGGACGAGTTGAACCCCACGGTGCGCGAGCAGGAGATCTACGAGGAGATGGAGCTGACCCCTGAGATGGTCAAGTCCATCCGAACTCTCTGCGGTACCTGTCTGCGGCACTTTGTGGATGCAAAGGCTTTCAAAATCGCGCTTGTACCCAGCCCAGACCGGAGCATGGACACATGCACCGTCTGCCAGATGCGGCGCGGCTATGATTATGTGGTCATGCACCGCTGACCCAACCATACCACCATACCTTGAACGAAGCTCGTTGCGGAACATCCGGCAGCGGGCTTTGCACATAACAACATGGAGGTACAATTTTGCAGCAAAACTGGAAATTCCAACGCGGAGACATCTTCTTCACCCATTTCGGGGCGAGCACCGGCTCGGAACAGCACGGTGACCGCCCGGCGGTCATTCTTCAGAATGACGTGGGCAATTATCACTCTCCGACCCTGATCGTTGCGACCATGACAAGCAAGGCGGAAAAGAAAGTAAACCAGCCGACCCACTGCCTGTTGGAAAACGCAGGGTTGAATATGCCGTCCGTTGTGCAGGCAGAGCAGATCTTCACCATCGACAAAAGCCGGGCACTGAAGTATCTGGGGCATCTGACCCCAGAGGAGATGCGCCGGGTGGATGATGCGGTTCGCATCAGCCTTGCGCTGAACCCTATGGGCAGCATCCAGCAGATAGAGCCTATCCGGCGCTCTACGGCGGTTTATGCGCCGCCTGAGGTGGTGGATGGCAAACCGCCTGTCTACCCCTATACGCCCATCCGGTCGTCCTTTGAGAACGCCGGAAGCATCGAGGAAATGATGCTGTACACCGAACTGCAATCCGCGGTTCATGCCATGATCCAGCGGCTCGAATATAGCTTCACCTTCAATCCCAGCCTGCTCACCAGCCCGAAGCGGAAGCAGCAGGTGACTGAGATCTTAGAGGAAGCCGAGAAGTACATTTGGAGAATCAAGGAGGAAATGCGATGCGCCTGAACGACAACAATACTTTCATTGGTATCAACCCGCCGTACCAGCTTTCGGTCATCCACAGCAGCAAGCTGATCTATCCCCGCGAGATCTACCAGCGGGGCGTAGAGCGCAAGAGGGTGGAGCTGATTGCAAGGGACTTCAACGAGTACATCGTTAACGAGCCGAAGGTCAGCTTCCGCAACGGCAGGTACTATGTAATGGATGGGCAGCACACCATCGAGGGCTGCATCCTCCTCAACGGCGGCGAGGACCGCCCGATCCTCTGCAAGGTCTACACCGGTCTGACGATGGAGCAGGAAGCCCTGCTCTTTGCGGAGCAGAACGGTCACTCTGCACCCCTGTCGGCGGGCATCAAGCTGCGCGCCAAGGTGGTGGGCGGCGATGCGCCCTCCAAGGCGTTTGTTGCAGCCACCAACCGGGTGGGGCTGTCCCTCAACTACGACAGTATGCAGCTGAGCGACTACCGCATCAGCTGCGTGGGCACGGCGCTGAAGCTGTACGACCAGCTGGGCGAAGAGATCTACTGCGAAGCCCTGCGGCACATCGTGGCGGCGTGGGAGGGCAGACCGGATTCCTTCCGGGCGGCTGTCCTGCGGGGCGTGATGTACTTTGTGCAGCTGTACCACGGGCAGTACAGCGCGGAGCGGCTTGTCCGTGCGCTGGGCGGCGTCCACCCCATGGAGCTCTACCGCATCAGCCGGGATAACCCCGCCAAGCTCCCGGGTTGGCGGCGGTACGTTTATCCCATCTACACCACCTACAA
>JAXKBK010000040.1:0-70401 GCA_036553025.1 Collinsella sp.
GGCCAGGCTTTATCTTCACTCCGGTTGCTTCGCAAAGTCGTTCAGATAAAGCCTGGCCCGCCCGCGAAGCGCCCTGCGACCTACCGGGAATTGCCATGACGTACGTTGGCTGAAATATTAGTGTGGGATCCGCCGTTCGAACGAACGGTGGATCCCACACTCACTTTTTATTCAGCCCTAGTCATCGCGCAAAGCCCCTTCGGCAGCACACGGTGCTACCGAGTCACCGCAGGCCGGGGCGGGAGGGGCCGAGTTTCCTCCTGAGCGACTCTGCTTGCAGCCGGAGCGAAAGGGGGAAATCTCGGCCCCTCCCGCCCCGGCCTGCCAGGTCAACTACACCATGTGCTGCGGCAGGTCCTGCAGGGCGATGACGTCCATGCCCATGTCGTTGGCGCTGCCGTGACCCTGCTGATCCTCGCGCACCGCCTCGATGGCACTCACGTACGTGTTGGCGGCAGACATCGCGGTCACACAGGTCACGCCGCGGCGCACCGCCTCGGTACGCAACAGATAGCCGTCGCCACGCGAACCCGGGCCGTACGGCGTGTTGATGATTACCGCAATCTTGCCATCGGCGATCAGGTCACCGATATTGGGGCGCTCGCCGTCGTGCGGGCCGCTGATCTTCTCCACGACCTCGCAGGTCACGTTGCCGCCGCGCAGCACGCGCGCCGTACCCTCGGTGGAGCAGATGTCAAAGCCCAGGTAACGCAGGATACGCGCGACCGAAAGGATGTGGCGCTTGTCGCGGTCGCACACGCTGATGAATACCTTGCCGACGCTCGGGTCGGGCAGCTTGTAGTCGATCGCCAGCTGCGTCTTGGCGTATGCCTCGGGATAGCTCTTGGCGATGCCCATGACCTCGCCCGTCGACTTCATCTCGGGCCCCAGGATGACGTCGGCGCCCGGGAAACGACCCCAGGGCATGACGGCTTCCTTCATGCAGAACCAGTCCAGCTGACGTTCGTCGCTCGGCAGGCCCAAGCTCGCGATGGAATCGCCTGCCATGATGCGCGCCGCGCACTTGGCCAGCGGCACACCGGTGGCCTTGGAGATAAACGGCACGGTACGGCTGGCGCGCGGGTTGGCCTCGATCACGTAGACGGTCTCGCCCTTGATGGCATATTGCACGTTGACCAGACCGCGGACTCCCAGCGCCATCGCGATGCGGCGCGTGGTCTCGCGGAGCTTCGCCTGCAGGCTCTCGCTAAAGCTGAACGGCGGGATGCAGGTCGCGGAGTCGCCGGAGTGAATACCGGCTTCCTCGATATGCTCCAGGATGCCGCCGATGTATACCTCTTCGCCATCGCACAGGGCGTCGACATCGGACTCGATTGCGCCCTCCAGGAAGCGGTCCAGATACACCGGGTAGTCGGGGCTGATGCGCGCAGCCTCTGCCATGTAATCGCGCAGATGCTCGGCATCGTAGGCGATCATCATGCCGCGGCCGCCCAGCACGTAGCTCGGACGCACCAGCAGCGGGTAGCCGATGTGCGAGGCCACGGCCTCGGCCTCCTCAAACGAGGTGGCCTGGCCCGCCGGCGGGTACATGATGCCCAGTTTGTCGAGCAGGGCGGCAAAGCGCTCGCGGTCCTCGGCAAAATCGATGGCGTCGGGCTTGGTGCCCATAATGTTGACGCCGCTCTCCTCGAGCATGCGCGCCAGCTTAAGCGGGGTCTGGCCGCCGAGCGTCACCACGACGCCGTCGGGGCGCTCGACATCGATAACGTCCATGACGTCCTCGTAGGTGAGCGGCTCAAAGTACAGACGGTCGGACGTGTCGTAGTCGGTCGAGACGGTCTCGGGATTGCAGTTAACCATGATGGTCTCGAAGCCGCGGGCCGCCAGCGCGTAGCTCGCGTGCACGCAGCAGTAATCGAACTCGATACCCTGGCCAATGCGGTTGGGGCCGGCGCCCAGGATCATCGCCTTGGGCTTGTCCGCCGGCGTGGTCTCGTCGGGAGCCACGCACTTCTTGACATCCGGGCTCGTGCGGTAGATGTTCTCGTACGTCTTGTAGTGGTACTCCGTGGCGCTCGAGAACTCGGCCGCGCAGGTATCGACCGTCTTCATGCTGGGAACCACGCCCAGACCCTTGCGATAGGCGCGCACAAAGCGCTCGTCCGAGCCGGTCAGCGCGGCAATCTCGGCGTCGCTCGTGCCGTACTGCTTGAGCAGGCGCATCGCGTCGGCGTCGATATCCTCCACACGCAGGCCGCGGATGCTCTCCTGGACCTGCACTATGTCGTTGATACGGTTGAGGTACCACGGATCGATACCGCAGATGGCATGGATGTGGGCGATGTCCCAGCCACGGCGCAGGGCCTCGACCACAAAGAAGATGCGGTGCTCGGTCGGGGTTGCCACGGCCTGAGCGAGCTCATCGTCGCTCAGCTTGTCGGCACCCTCCTTGCCACCGGCGCAGATGCCCTGGTGACCGTCCTCCAGCGAGCGCATGGCCTTGCCGAAGGCCTCCTCAAAGGTGCGGCCGATCGCCATAATCTCGCCCACGGCCTTCATGCGCGTGGTGAGCGTAGGGTCGGTACCCTTAAACTTCTCGAAGGCAAAGCGCGGCACCTTGACCACGCAGTAGTCGATCGTGGGCTCAAAGCAGGCGGGCGTTGCCTTGGTGATGTCGTTGACGATCTCGTCGAGCGTGTAGCCCACGGCCAGGCGAGCGGCGGCCTTGGCGATGGGGAAGCCCGTGGCCTTGGAGGCCAGTGCGGACGAACGGCTCACGCGCGGGTTCATCTCGATGACGATCAGGCGGCCGGTCTGGGGGTTCACGGCAAACTGCACGTTGGAGCCGCCGGTCTCGACGCCAATCTTCTCCAGAATGGCGAGCGACGCGACACGCATGCGCTGGTACTCAAGGTCACTTAGTGTCTGCGCCGGCGCCACGGTGATGGAGTCGCCGGTGTGCACGCCCATGGGGTCGAGATTCTCGATGGAGCACACGATGATGCCGTTGCCGGCGTGGTCGCGCATGACCTCCATCTCATACTCTTTCCAACCCTCGATGGACTCCTCGACCAGCACTTCATGGGCAGGCGAGAGCTCAAGGCCCTGGCTCACGATGGAGACGAGCTCCTCGTGGGTATGCGCGATGCCGCCGCCGGCGCCACCGAGGGTAAAGCTCGGGCGCAGTACGCAGGGATATCCCACGCGCTCGGCGATATCCTCGGCGTCGGCCACGCTGTAGGCATAGCCCGAGCGCGCGACCTCCAGGCCGATCTCGGCCATGGCCTCGTTAAAGAGTTTGCGGTCCTCGCCGCGCTCGATAGCGTCCAGGTCGCAGCCGATCATCTCGACGCCGTACTTGTCGAGCGTGCCGTCCTTTGCCAGTTCGACGGCGGCGTTCAGACCGGTCTGGCCGCCCAGCGTGGGCAGCAGCGCGTCCGGACGCTCCTTTTTGATCACACGCTCGATAAACTCGGCGGTGATAGGCTCAACATAGGTGCGGTCGGCCAAGCCCGGGTCGGTCATGATGGTCGCCGGATTGGAGTTGACCAGGATGACCTCAAAGCCATCCTCCTTGAGCACCTTGCAGGCCTGGGCGCCGGAGTAGTCGAACTCGCAGGCCTGACCGATAACGATGGGGCCCGAACCAATAACGAGGATGCGCTTGATGTCAGTACGTTTAGGCATGTTAGTTCTCCTCGGTCGCAGCGTTCTCGGACTCGGCGAAATTCCAGCCGGCGAGGCGGTCCTTCGCGGTGTCGATGTCCAGGTAGTTCTCCTCGCCGTCCATGAGTCGCGTAAAGGCGGTAAAGAGATAGTGGGCATCGGTGGGGCCAGGCGAAGCCTCGGGGTGGTACTGGACCGAGAAACACGGGGCGTCGAGCAGCTGGGTGCCCTCGGCGGTGCCGTCGTTGAGGTTCACATGTGTCAGGCGAATGCGGCCAAAGCGCTCGTTCATCACGACCGGCGCGATGCCGCGACGCACCCAGGCGCGCAGGTCGCCATCGGCCGCATGCTCGGTTTCGCCGCCGGAAAGCTCCGGAATCAGTTTGCCCAGACTGGGGAACAGCAGGCCAAAGCCGTGGTTTTGCGCGGTGATCTCCACGCGACGGCTCACCAGATTCATAACCGGCTGGTTACCGCCACGGTGACCGAATTTAAGCTTTTCCATTTGGGCGCCGCAGGCCAGGCTGATCATCTGGTGACCAAGGCAAATGCCAAAGACCGGCACCTTGCCGATCAGCTGCTGCACCTGCTCATAGGTCTCCACCACGGCATCGGGATCGCCGGGGCCGTTGGATAAAAAGACGCCGTCGGGATTCATGTCGAGCACCTGCTGGGCGGGCGTATCCCACGGCACGACGGTGAGGTCGCAGCCGGCACGGACCAGGCCCTCCAGAATACCGCGCTTCACACCGCAGTCGTAGGCGACCACTTTGTGACGGGCAGGAGCGGCAACCGCAAGCGCAAAGTCATGCGTGGCAGGCAGGTCGGCGGCCACAAACTCGTGAGGCGCGGGGCAACTTACGGTCTTGACCAGGTTCTCACCTACCAGCGTGGGCGCTGCGGCCAGACGCTCGGCAAGCTCGTCGACGTCGAAGATCTCGGTCGAGATAATGCCCATCTTGGAACCATTGTCGCGCAGATGGCGCACCAGAGCGCGAGTGTCGACACCCTCGATAGCGACGATGCCGTGAGTGCGCAGGTACTCCGGCACGCTGACGGCCGAGCGCCAGTTAGAAGGCGTGGCGCACATGTCGCGAACGATCATGCCGCGCATAGCCGGAGCGCTCGCGGGGCGCACGGCGTCGCCGGGGAAGGCCGACTGGACATCGGTCTCGTCGATACCGTAATTGCCGATCTGCGGATAGGTCATGGTTACAATTTGGCCGGCATAACTCGGGTCGGTCATGACCTCAAAGTAGCCCTCGAGCGAGGTGTTGAAGCAGACTTCGCCGGTCGCGGTGCCCTCGGCGCCGCATGCACGTCCATAAAAAATGGTCCCATCCTCAAGATACAGGATGCAGGGACCACAGGTGCCCTTGCTGGTTTTGGCCAGCATACGCTGGCAAAGCTCGCTGAGCGCGAAGGTGCGGGCGGCAGCGCCCGCGGTATGGTTGTTCGCCATAATTCTCCTTCCCGGTCTCACAGGACCGGCTTAAAGGTGTGTAGTTAGGCCTCGCGGTATTGTAACCGCAAGCATGCCTCATGGCGTTAATTTCATCGAAATGTTTACGAAATGATAATTATGACTTTCTATGCATAATGATTTTTCTGGGACGGGGATTAAAAATCATCCCGCGGGGCTTGTGGCTCACGCGGGATGATGGCGTCTTACTTTTTCTTGTCCTGTTCCAACAGATCGGACGGTGAGCGATCGGGCTTGCCGCCGCGGAAAATCTCGCGCCCATGCAGACGATGCTCCAGGTCACGTTCGGCCTTTTCCTCGTCAATCTTGGTCTGGCTCACCACCGGGTCCTCAATCAACGACGACACCGAATTCACCTGCTTCTGAATGCGCTCGGCGATGGTGTCGTCCATGCTTACGATGCGCATCTTCCAGTCGATACTCGTGGCGTTGGATGAGCTCTTGGTCCACACGAACGTCAAAATGGCGCTCTGGTGGCCCTGGGCGGGAAACATGCCAAAGAAGGAATCGTGCTGAATGTTGCTATCCTCGTCGATATAGGCATGCACGTTATACACCACGCGGTCGATCTTATCGTTGAGCAGCGCGTTGGTCGCAAGCGCCGCGGCCTGGATCTGACCATTGGACAGCAGCTCGAGCTCGTTGGCAGACGATGTGTCCAGCACCGTCACCTCGACCGTGCCCGTACGCTCATCGGCTTCATCGACGGTAAAGTCGAGTGGGAACTGCGTAAAGCCGTTGCCCCACTCAAGGCCGCCCTTCAGCGCCGTCGAAACGGTATCGACCGAAACGCTCTCGGACAGGTTGGCGGTGTTCAGACGACGCATCACGCCGTAGCCAATCTGCATGCCCACGATCAGCACCAAAATACCAATGACCACGGCCATCGCGGTCTTCGTAATGGTATGACTCACCTGCGAACCCGAAGGATCGTCCTCGGACAGCGGGTCGATATGTTTTGCCTGGCTCGCGCGGTCCTCGCTGCGCAGCTGCGCTAGCGCCGCTTTGTCACCGCGCTTGGCCGCAGCCTCCTTCTCACGCATGCGCTCGGTGCGCTTTTTGGCGAGCGTAGGATCCAAGACGCCGGATGCATCGATTTCGGAGAATAACTCCGTCACTTCTTCCGGAGTCAAAGGGTTCTTATCAGCCATAAACTTCCTGTCAAATCAATCAGTCGAGCTCGTGCGCACGCGCACCTTCGAACTGCATTCGATAGTAACGGGCATAGGTGCCGCCACGGGCGAGAAGCTCCTCGTGCGTGCCACGCTCCACAACGCGACCATGCTCAACGGTCGCAATCTCATCGGCATGCTTAATGGTCGAAAGACGATGGGCAATGATGATTGTGGTACGGCCGCGTGCCAGCTCTTCGAGTGACTCCTGCACCGCCTCCTCGCTCTCGTTATCCAAAGCACTCGTCGCCTCGTCCAAAATCAGGATCTTGGGGTTCTTGAGAAACACGCGCGCGATGGCAACGCGCTGCTTCTGTCCGCCCGAAAGACGGCTGCCGCGCTCGCCCACCACGGTGTCGTAGCCCTGCGGAAGCGACTCGATAAAGGCATCGATGTTGGCGCGACGGGCGGCCTCGGCGATCTCTTCTGCCGTAGCGCCCGGCTTGCCGTAGGCGATGTTCTCGCCAATCGTGCCGTCAAACAGATAGACATCCTGCTGCACCAGGCCGATGGCGCGGCGCAGGCTCTGCTGCGTCACATCGCGCACGTCCTGACCGTCGATGCTAATGGATCCGGTAGCCACGTCATAAAAGCGCGGCAGCAGCGAACAGGTCGTGGACTTGCCGCCGCCCGAAGGGCCAACCAAAGCGATGGTCTGCCCGGGCTTGATGGACAGGTCCATATGGTCGATAACGGGACGCTCGTCGGCATAGCCCTCGCCCAGCTCAACATCCTCGTAGTTAAAGCACACGTCGTGATACTCCACGGCGCCGGCAGTCACCTGCAGATCCGTAGCGCCCGGCTTGTCCTGGATATCCGGCGCCGTCGAGAGCACCTCGTCCATACGTTTAAAGCCGGCGATAGCCTTCTGATACGTTTCGGCCGAATTGACGAGTGTCTCGAGCGGCGTGCAGAACAGCGAAATATAGAGTGCAAAGGTCGCCATATCGACCGCCTGCAGCTGTCCCTGGGCGACCAGCCAGCCGCCCAGCAGCACCACGATCACATAGAGCACACCAGAGAGCAGGCCATACGTCGCGGTATAGACGCCCATGGCGTGATACATGTTCTCCTTGGACAAAAGGTAGCGATTGTTGGAGGCGCGGAACTTGGCACGCTCGGTCTCCTCGTTGGCAAAGCTCTTGACCACGCGCATGCCCGCCAGAGAATCCTGCAGCTGCGCATTGATGCCGCTGATCTTTTTGCGGTTGTCGCTAAAGACCTCGCGCATACGCATGTTTTGCCAAAACATGATGACCGCAAACGCCGCCGTCACCACGGCCATGGCAAGCGCCAGCACCGGGGCGATGGTAAAGAGGATCACAAACGAGCCGATAATCTCGATGCCGCAGATGATGATCCACTCGGGTACGTGATGCGCCGCCTCGCAGATATCGAACAGGTCGTTGACCACGCGGCTCATCATGTCGTCCGAACTGTTGCGGTCGAAGTACGCAAAGCTAAAGCGCTCATACTGGTCGAACAGGTCCTCGCGCATTTTGGACTCCATACGCGCGCCCATCACGTGACCCCAATAGCTCACAAAATAGCGGCAGGCGCAGCGGACGGCATACATCAGCACCAAGCCCACCGCGATCATGCCGAGCGCCTGCATAATGGCAGCCTGACCCTGAGTAAATAGCCCACCGGTCAAATTGCGCAGAATAATAGGAAAAGCAAGGTCAATGGCGGCAAGCACCAGAGCACAAACAGTATCAGCAACAAAAAGCCCCATCTGGGGCTCGTAATAAGACAAAAACCTTTTCAGCATAATCACCTTACGCGGTTTTACCAAACCGCGTTTCGTCTCGACGCTGCAAGTGCTCCATTTGGACAATCTGGCCTTCAATCGTCGGTCGCGTATATCCATACGCTTCCCTCCTCTTTTAGGCCACCTTGTCTCAAATGGAGCACTTTCGCTGACTTACACAAACCTGCGGGATCATCCCCGCTCGTTAAAGCTCGGCCCCGCCTAGTCGGTGCGCGATGCTATCGCAGGCCAAGGCGCCTACGACGGTCTTGGCGTCTTCGATCTTGCCGTCGAGCACGGCGTCGATCAGCTCGTGCAGCGGCACCAGATCCACGTTGACAAACTCGTCATCATCGGGGTTGGGTGCATCGAACTCGAGCTTGGTGGCCAGGTAGATGTGAATGATCTCGTCGCAGAAGCCGCAGGACGTGACAATCGACGTCAAAAAGCGAATGCGGCCGGCCCTAAAGCCCGTCTCCTCATGCAGCTCGCGCTTGGCGCAATCGAGCGGGTCCTCGCCTGGATCGAGCTTGCCGGCAGGAATCTCGACCGTCACGCGGTCGATGGCGGTACGGTACTGACGCACCAGTACGATCTTGCCGCTCTCGGTCAGCGCCACAACGGCCGCCGCACCCGGATGGCGAACGATATCGCGGGCGCTGCGGTGACCGTTGGGCAGTTCAACCTCAAGACGGTGGACGTCGAGGATCTTGCCCTTCCAGGCGCACTCCTCCGAAAGAATCTTCTCGTGCAGCTCGGCATCGTGCGGGTCGTCGTCGCCCAGCACCAGCGCCGGCTCGTCAGCGACCTCGCCACCAGGCTCGCCCTCGGCGTGCCCATACATGCGGCTGTCCTCTTCGACGACCTGCGCGTCCACGAGCTCTTCGTTCTTCTCGTCCATCCGTCTCATCCCTCTCGGACTTTAGGCATCCCAGGCGTCGCGGCCACGCAGCGCGCGCAGGCCGATGTCATGACGCAGGGTCTTGCCCTCAAAATCAATCTTCTCGCAGGCCTCGTAGGCAAGGTTGCGAGCGTTTTCGAACGTGTCGCCCAGAGCGGTCACGGCAAGCACGCGGCCGCCGTTGGTCACGAGCTGGCCGCCCACCACGGCAGTGCCCGCGTGGTACACGGTCACGTTCTCCATGGCCTCGGCATCCTCAATACCGGTGATGACCTTACCTTTCTCGTAGCTGCCGGGGTAGCCCGCGCTCGTCAGGACAACGGCCACGGCCCACTCGTCACGCCAGTCGAGTTCAATCTGATCGAGCTCGCAGTTGGCACAAGCCAGCATGACCTCAACCAGGTCGTTCTTAAGGCGCGGCAGCACGACCTGCGTCTCGGGGTCGCCAAAGCGGGCATTGAACTCCAGCACCTTGGGACCGGCGGGGGTGAGCATAAAGCCGCCGTACAGGCAGCCGCGGTAGTCGATACCCTCGGCAGCGAGCTCGGCCACGGTCTGCTCCATGACCTTCACCATGGTGGCGTGCTCCTCGTCGGTCACGATGGGCACCGGGCTGTAGACACCCATGCCGCCGGTGTTGGGACCAAGGTCGCCCTCAAGCGCGCGCTTGTGGTCCTGCGAGGTAGCCATGGGGCGCACGGTCTTGCCGTCGGTAAAGGCCAGCAGTGAGCACTCGGGACCAACGAGCATCTCCTCGATAACCACGGTGCTGCCGGCATCGCCAAAGGTGCCACCAAAGCACTCGCGCACGGCCCCCTCGGCCTGCTCAAGTTCGGTCGCCACGATAACGCCCTTGCCCGCGGCAAGGCCGTCGGCCTTCACGACCAGCGGGGCGCCCTGCTCGCGCACGTAGGCGAGAGCCGAAGCCTCGTCGGTAAACGAACCATAGGCTGCCGTCGGAATGCCCGCACGCTCCATGAGCTGCTTGGAGAACAGCTTGGAGCCCTCCATCTGGGCGCCCTCGGCACCCGGGCCAAAGCAGGGAATACCCGCCGCGCGCACGGCGTCGGCCACGCCCGCTACGAGCGGAGCCTCGGGGCCAATTACCACGAGTCCGCATCCGTGGCTCTGCGCAAACGCCGCCACGGCCGCAGGATCGCAGTCGTCGAGAACAACGTTCTCGCCGCAGCTCGCGGTGCCGCCGTTACCCGGCGCAATGTAGAGCTTGCCGGCGCGCGGTGATGCTGCGAGCTTAGCTGCCAAAGCATGCTCGCGGCCGCCGCTGCCCAACAACAGGATGTCGATGGTTTGAGTGTCCGCCTTCAAGGGTGCCTCCTCTATGGATGAACGGCCCGCTCCGCGCGAGCCCTTTGCAAGCAAATATACCCCTCGGCCGCCCGTCCGGGCTGCAAAGGGGTATATCGCAATAACCAAATAGTCCCGATTACTTCCAGAATCGGTTGATGATCTGCTCGCGACCAGCGCCAACGCCAATGAACGTCACGCGGGTGTGTGCCAGATCCTCGATAAACGCCACGTAGTCCTGAGCCTCCTGCGGCAGCTCCTCAAAGCTGCGGCAGCCGGTGATATCGCACTTCCAGCCAGGAAGCTCCTCGTAGATGGGCTTGGCATGTTCAAAGCGCACCTGGTGCTCGGGCACGCTCGTGTAACGCTCGCCATCGACGTCATAGGCAACGCACACCTTGATGGTGTCGAAGGCCGAAAGCACGTCGAGCTTGGTCACGGCGATGTCGGTGAGGCCGTTGACGCGCGAGGCATAGTTGGCGATAGGGCCGTCAAACCAGCCGCAACGACGACGGCGACCGGTGGTCACGCCGTACTCATAGCCCTCCTCGGTCAGCGTGTGGCCGGCCTCGGACTCATAGGAAAGCTCGGTGGGCATGGGGCCCGAACCGACGCGGGTGATATAGGCCTTCATGACGCCCAGCACGCGGTCGACGTTCTTCATGCCCACGCCGGAGCCGGTGATGGCGCCGCCGGCGGTGCAGTTGGAAGACGTCACGTACGGATAGGTGCCGTGGTCGATGTCGAGCAGCGTCGCCTGGGCGCCCTCAAACAGCAGGTTCTTGCCCTCATCGATCATGTTGTTGAGCAGCAGGCTCGTCTCGGTGATGTAGGGACGCAGGCGCTCGGCCATCGGCAGGTACTCGTCGCAAATCTGGTCCACGGTGTAGGTGGGCAGGTTGTAGATGAGCTCGAGCTCGGGGTTCACGCGGGCGAGAGCGGTCTCCAGCTTGTCGCGGAACAGCGCCTCGTCCAGCATGTCCTGCATGCGCAGGCCAATGCGGGCCATCTTGTCCTGATAGCACGGACCGATGCCACGCTTGGTGGTACCGATGTTCTTCTTGCCGAGCTTCTGCTCAAAGGCGCCATCCAGATCGATGTGGTACGGCATGATGACATGCGCGTTGCCGCTAATCTTGAGATTCTTGGTGGTGATGCCGTCGGCCTCGAACATGTCGATCTCCTCAAGGACAACCTTGGGGTTGACGACGCAGCCGTTACCGATCACCGACACGTGGTCGGAATACATGATGCCGGAGGGCACCTGGTGCAGGCCGTACTTCTTGCCGTTGACGACGATGGTGTGACCGGCGTTGTTGCCGCCCGAGTAGCGCACGACGGCATCGAAGTCGCCGGCGACCAAGTCGCAAATCTTACCCTTGCCCTCATCGCCCCACTGGGCACCGACCAAAACGGTTGACGGCATGTTTACTCCTTACATTCATGGACTGTCTACGCGCCACGCCGGCACGCAGAAGCACAAAACATTCCCAGTATACCCGTGCAACGGGCGTCTGTCCTACTCCTCGGCATGTGCCCCATCAAGCTCATAGAACTTGGTGGATGCCGGCAGGAACATCAGGTCGACGTCGCCGATCGGGCCCGAACGGTTCTTGGCCACGACGATACGCGTAACGCCCTCGTCGGGTCGATCGTCGCGCGAGGCTTCGGCCTCGTCGGCGGAGCGGTCCAAGAACATAACGATATCGGCGTCCTGCTCGATAGAGCCCGATTCACGAAGGTCGGAAAGCTGCGGGCGCTTGCCGGTACGGGATTCGACCTGACGCGAAAGCTGCGACAGCGCGATGAGCGGGATCTTGAGCTCCTTAGCCATGATCTTCAGACCACGCGACATCTCGGAGACCTCGACGGTACGGCTCTCGGAGCGGCGTCCCGGCGGAGGACTCACCAGCTGCAGGTAGTCCAGGATGATGATGGCCTTCTCCTTGTTGTGGAGCATGCGGCGGCTCTTGGCGCGAATCTCGGTCACTGTGGTGCCGGGCGTATCGTCAATCAGAATATCGAGCTTGGACAAGGTCTGCGTGGCCTCGTTGATATTGGCCCACTGCTCGGGGCTAATGCGGCCCATGCGGAAGTCACTGATCGAAATCATGGCGTAGGCGCAAATCAGACGCTGGGCAATTTCCTTGCCCGACATCTCCAGCGAGAAGAAGCCGACGGTATAACCAGCAGCGGCAGCGTTGAGCGCCAGATTCAGGGCGAACGATGTCTTACCTACAGCAGGACGGGCACCGATAATGATGAGCTGGCCCTCGCGGAAGCCCATGAGCATACGGTCGAGCGACGGAAAGCCGGTGGGCACGCCCGCCGCCTGACCACCGGCCTGGCACACTTCCTCGGCCTCGTTATAGGCCTCGACCATAAACTCGGTCAGCGTCTTGTAGCTCGACTTGACCTCGCGTGCCGTGACCTTGAGCAGCTTGCTCTCGGCCAGCTCGACAACCTCTTTGGTGTCGGTGGGGGCGTTATATGCCAGCGCGTTGATCTCGTTGGTGGCGCCGATCAGCTCACGCAGCATCGAATCACGGCGAACGATGGCGGCATGGTGCTGCCAGTTGACGAGCGACAGAGTCTGACCCATCAACTCCAAAATGTACGCTTCGCCGCCCACGGCATCGAGCTTGTTGATGCTTCGCAGGTAATCGATCAGCGAGATGGAGTCGATAGGAATGCGGCTGTTGTACATATCGACCATCGCGGTATAGATGGTCTTATGAATGGGCCGGTAGAAGTCATCGGGCTGCAGCTCGACCTGGGCCTCTTCGACCACCTCGGGCGATAGCAGCATAGCGGCCAGTACATTGGCCTCTGCATCTTGGTTTTGGGGAAGACCCAACTTTGAGCCGCGGTCCTCAACCGTCAGCCCGGTCTCCCTATCGTCATATGCCATGAGCATCCTCATTCATATCGCTTGCGAGCATCCATAGTATCAGCCACGGTCCCAAAACGCGCCGCGCGCCGCCAATCATCACCGAACCAAGCGGATGAACGATCCTGTATATAGGACTTCGACGCAACGTTCACCATGACACTCACTCAGCACAAAAAACAAAAGGGCGCCCTGGTTTCCCAGAGCGCCCTTCTTAGAACAAGATTGTTGCGTTGCAGCAAATGCTACTCGGCAGCAGCCTCAGTCTCGACCTCGGCGGTCTCGGCCTCGGCGACCTCAGCGGCCTCCTCGACCTCAGCCTCGGCAGCGAGCTCCTCGGCGGTAACGCCGACGAGAACGACAACCTCGGCCTTGATCTCGCGGTACAGCGAGATGGCAACGGTGTGGGCACCGGCAACCTTGATGGGCTTACCGAGCTCGACGCGCTTGCGGTCGATGTCCATACCGAGCTGAGCCTTGATGGCGTCAGCGATCATAGCGGCGGTAACGGAGCCAAAGAGGATGCCCTCGTCGCCGACCTTGACGTCAACGGTGACCGTCTTGCCCTCGAAGGCAGCCTTGGTCTCGTTGGCGGTAGCCAGACGGACGGCCTCGCGCTTGGCGATGTTGTTGCGACGCTCGTCAAGCTGCTTGAGGTTGCCCTTGGTGGCGGCAACAGCGAGCTTCTTGGGGAACAGGAAGTTCTCAGCGTAACCCTGAGCGACCTCTACGACGTCACCCTCGCCGCCCTTGCCCTTGATCTCATCGAGAAGAATAACCTTCATGATGCGTCTCCCTTCTTAGCCGCGGTCGCGGTTGCCACGAGAGGAAACCACGGGGACGGTGTACGGAAGGAGAGCCATCTCGCGGGCGCGCTTGATGGCGTTGGCGATGTCATGCTGATGCTGCGTGCAAGCGCCAGTGACGCGACGAGGCTTGATCTTGCCACGGTCGGTCATGTACTTACGGAGAAGCTGAGTGTCCTTATAGTCGATGAACTCAGTGTTCTCCTTGCAGAACTGGCAGTACTTACGACGCGGCTGACGTGCAGAAAAATCATTAGCCATGTCAAAATACCTTTCGTTTGGCAACTTCGGCGAACCGAAGCCGCCTCTCACTCAAAAATAGGTGAACAACCCTTAGAACGGGATGTCCTCATCGTAGACGTCGACCGCGGGCGGCGTAGCCACCGGTGCGGCAGGACGTGCTGCGGGCGCGGGAGCTGCGGGGGCGTAACCGCCCTGGTCGTAGCCACCCTGGCCACCGCGGGAGCTCATAAACTCGATCTCATCGACGATGACCTCAAGCTTGCTCCGGCGCTGGCCGTCGCGCTCCCAAGAGCTGTAGCGCAGCTTGCCCTCGATCGCGACCTTGTTTCCCTTTGCCAGGAAACGGCTCACGGCCTCGGCGCGGGTGCCGAACATAGTGCAGTCGACAAAGTTGGGATAGTCCTCCCACTCGCCAGTCTGCGCGTTGCGGCGACGATCGTTCACGGCGACGCCAAAAGACAGAACCTGGGTTCCGCCGGCGGTGGCGCGCAGCTCGGGATCGCGGGTGAGGTTACCGGTGATGTTCACTCGATTGATGCTCATAACTCACTACTTCCTCTTGGGGCACAAGCCCAGTCCAAAACGACAGTCTTACTCCTGGTCGTCGCGACGGACGATCATGTGGCGGACCACAGCGTCGGTGATGCGCAGGACGCGATCAAGCTCGGCGATCTGGGTAGGATCTGCGTGGAAGTTGATGAGGGTGTAGTCACCATCGGTGAGGTCGTTGATCTCGTAGGCGAGCTTGCGCTTGCCCCACTCGTCAACGGAGTCGACCTTGCCAGCGCCCTCAGCGATCGTGGTATCGATACGCTTCATAACAGCGAGACGAGTCTCGGGGTCGAGCGACGGGTCAACAAAGAACAGCAGTTCATAAGCCTTCATATTGTCACCTCCTCTGGGCAAATGTGGCTTCAGGTCGTGAAGGTGCGCCTGAAGCAGGAAAAGACTTGGTAATAATATCTTTCAACCTCCCAAGCCGCAAGAATATGCAGCTACAACCTCATGACCTCCACATATGCCCATGCTCGCACGACGTTTCATGCGCATTCCAACCAAATGCTGTCCAAAAGCTTGACGAATCTGTGGACAAGATACGGTGCCGCTAGGACAAGCTGAGCCAAGCCGCAGGCCAACGGGCACAAGGCTGTGGTCGCAAAATGCATACCAGTGGTCTAATTGATCGCCAAAAAGATTTTAAATTCGTTTGCTCGTGGTCTATAAAGTCCTTTTTTGAGCAATTCGCTTAGCATGATTTTGCTGGTCAGGCTGCATGTGCCGCGCGTTTTAGGCACAGCGCGAGACACTGTGGATCAAAAAATGCTAAGTTTTCGGCTTGCACCTTGCGATTCCTCGTGTATACTAACTTTCGCATTTAACGGAGAGTTGTCCGAGTGGCCGAAGGAGCACGATTGGAAATCGTGTAGGCGTCAAAAGCGTCTCCAGGGTTCAAATCCCTGACTCTCCGCCAGTTAATTCCAAAGCAGGCCTTCGAGCCTGCTTTGTTTTTACCCCACGCGGAGGGGTGGCAGAGTGGTTGAATGCGGCGGTCTCGAAAACCGTTTGGCCTGTATAAGGTCACGAGGGTTCGAATCCCTCCTCCTCCGCCATTTAGATTGAGAAAGCTCCCTAGAATGGGAGCTTTTTTGTTATCGAAATACATCTCGATCCCGCGCTTCCCCAAACGTGTACGTCAGCCTCCAAAAACGACATTTTTCGACATCTTTGGAGGCTGACGTACACGTTTGGATTGAGCTCACGGGAGTGGCGCTATTCGGAAGGTGCCTCCTCGTCTCGTATGCTTTTCCAGTTGCGGATAAGTGCCTTGCGCAGTTCATTTTGCTTTCGTTGGTACTCGGTATCGGTGCATCGAGGCATGCCGAGTGCTTCGCGAATGTTGTTCATGGCGCGGTGAAAGGCGAGCTGGCTGCCGAACTGAGCCGAAGTGAGCGTAACGATTCGATATCCCATTTGGGAGAGAACGGCCTCTCGCTCCGCATCTGCTCCCTTGCGCTCGAGCTCATCGTGAAAACCGCCCTTATATTCGATACCGAGCTCCCTGCGCTTATAGGTCACAAGCGCATCGATTTTGAGTGTTCGAGCTTTGGCGCAATGCCAGAGACGTTGAGGGATCTCGAGCGGTTTGTTGAGTTCGATACCTCGGATGCCAACGCCGCCTTCGCTTGTTGGGAGCGAGAGGGCGATTGCCGAAGCGGTCTCCATAGGCGAGGCCGAGTGATCGTAGATGTGCCTGAGCGCGAGCCGTGCACGTGTGGCACCGGGTTTGCCGGGGTGCCGATCGAGCAGTTCGGTTATTTCATCCTTGGAGGTGGTGGCTGGTTGCTCGGTATAAGGGTCGGCGGGATTGAGCCTCATGCGATAATCGGCGCAAACTTCATAGCCATATTCGAGATATTCGATCCTATCCATCCACTCGGCAGCGAGCACGAAGGCGAAGGCTTCGTCGGTGATGAAGATTCCGGGCGTCAACTCGTTAATATGCTCGTAGGGAAGATTTTGTCCAAGAATGTGGCAAACGACGCCTTTGGTACGAATTCGCTCGAATTCGAATACAACCGCGATATCGATAGTCTTAAGCATATCGGACGGAATGCCGCAGTCGGTAAGGGCCTGTCGTATGCGCGCAACACGTTGCTGGGTGGAGATGCCTTGTGCGCCTATCTGGTAGTCGTGCCGCGCAAGAGACTGAACCAAATTCTGGGGTGCATGATGGACAAGCCATGCGGTTTTATGCGAAATGAGAACAGGGGTATCCATTGAGGGCCTCTCGCTCTGAGCCGGTATCCAACTCTTATGTCCGTTGAAGTGGGGAAATATACCGGATGTGAGTAAATCAACTCACTCATGCTGTGAGCTCAATCCAAACATGTACGTCAGCCTCCAAAGATGTCGGAAAATGTCGTTTTTGGAGGCTGACGTACATGTTTTGGACCCTTGGCATTCCAGTAACGCCACGCCCGCATCCAGTCCCGACCGTTTGCCGAGCAATAGGATCGCAATCGGCGCCGAACATGTACTATGTACGGGCATTGTCTAAACCCACAATCCAAAGGACCCCATCTTGCCCGTCGTCGCCGCTATGACCGTTACCCCACATGCCTCGGATGCCATGGTCGCTATTCCGTTTTGGCTCGAGATGTTCGCTGTTGTCGCTGCATCGATCTCGGGTGTGCTGGTTGCGCGTGAGCACAAGCTCGACCTGGTGGGCGCGGTCGCGCTCGCGGTGGTCTGCGGTCTGGGCGGCGGTCTCTTGCGCGACATGACGCTGCAGGTGGGCAACGTCTACATCCTCAACCAGCCGATGGCACTCCCGCTTTCCATTGCCACGGCGGCCATCATCTATATTTTCCCGGCAATCGTCGACAAGCCCGAAAAACTCATCCCCTTGCTCGACATCATCTCGGTCGGCATCTACGCCGCCACTGGAGCAGACAAGGCGCTGGTCTACGGCTTTGCGCCGGCGGTGTGCATCATGATGGGCTTTTTTACCGCAGTAGGCGGCGGCATGCTGCGCGACGGCTTTATGGGCGTGGTTCCGGGCATTTTCCAACGTACTAACTTTTATGCCATCGCCGCCATCGCCGGATCGACAAGCTATGTGTGTCTCGTTATGAGCGGCATCATGAGCAATGTCGCCGCGCTGGTCGTATGCGTTGTCGTGACCATGGGACTGCGCTGGCTCTCGCTGCGCTTTGACATCAAAAGCCCCACCGAAGAAGACATCGCGCGCTTTTTGCACCGTAAAAAGTAGGCAGCACGACACAACCCCTCGAAATGCAACCGAGAGGTTCTTTTAGAGCGCCCGCGCGTTGGGTACCCTGTTAGATGCATATCGAGCATCTGACGAAGGATTCACTATGCCCTGTAATCAATTCCCGTTGACCCAGCGCCGTAAAGCATGGGGCCGCATCACCATCCTGTTCGCGCTCATCGCGCTGGCGATCACCGTGCTTCCCACGGCGTCGTTCGCCGGCACGGACACCGCAGGCAACGTACTTGCGACCGACAATGACGCCAATCCGTCCGGCGTCGATGGTGACCTGTACTGGGCCGGCCAGGCCCTCAACTTGGACGATGCGTCCATTGACCGTGATGTCATCGCCGCGGGCGATACCCTCTCGATCCGCGACTGCACGGTTGGCGGCGCCGTCCGTCTGGCGGCACGCACCATCGACATCGCCAAGACCACGGTTGATGGCAGCGTCACGGTGGCCGGCCAGCACGTTGTGCTCAACACCGGTAGCACCGCCAACTGTTTTTACGCGATGGGCGAGACGGTTGCCCTGCGAGGCTCCACCAAGTCGGCAGCGCTGGCAGGCGATACGGTGACCATCGATGGCACCGTCGAGGGCGATGTCGAGGTTTGGGCCGACAAGCTCATCCTGGGCAAGAACGCCCATATCACCGGCACCGTGAACGCGCACGTCTCCGAGGACCCTGAGCGCGCCGCGGGAGCCGAGGTAGGCGCACTTAAGATCGACCGCACCGAGAACGAAGATACTTCCACCGTTAACGATGTCATCGGCGGCATCGTCGCCTCGGCGCTCTCGACTTGCTTTGTCGCCCTGCTGCTCGAGCTCGTCTTTCCGCGTGCGACCGCCAGTGCCGCCGGCATGCTTCACCAGCGCCCCACGCCCCTGTGGGTGAGCGGTCTTCTGGGTACGATTGCTGTCGTCCCCGCCGTCCTGCTGCTGATTATCTCTATCGCTGGCCTGTCGCTTGCCGGAACCCTCCTGTGCGGCGTTATCGGCATCGCGTTGGTGTCGAGTGCCTTTGCGGGGTGTGCGATCGCCCGCATGGTCGGACACAGCCAGAACCGTTACGCCATGGCGGCCGTAGGTGGCATCGCCGCGGGCGCGCTTACGGCAATCCCCCTCGTAGGCGACTTCATCAGCGGCGTGGCCTTCGTCTTTACACTCGGCTACATCATCCAAATCATCTGGCGCAACGCCCACCTCAAACCGCAGCAGCCGGCTAACACGCCAGAACTCCCCACCGCTTAGCCGCCAACCAACATAAAGGGGCCAGGCACCTTTATGGTGGCGCAGACCAGCTCAATCCTCTTGCACAAAAAGGGCGCCGACCATTGCGGTCGACGCCCTTTCTCGTTAGACGTTATAAAACCCAGCGCTTATTTGTTGACCTGGCCGGCGCGGACGGCAGCCTTCTTGCGGTCGGTGGCGTTGAGCAGACGCTTGCGCAGGCGGATGTTCTTGGGAGTGATCTCCACCAGCTCGTCGTCGGCGATGTACTCCAGTGCCTCTTCCAGAGAGAAGGTGCGAGGCGGCACCAGCTGGACGGAAATATCGGAGGTCGAGGAACGCTGGTTGCCCAGGTTCTTGGTGCGGGCGATATTGACGACCATGTCGCCAGCTTTGCTGCGCTCGCCCACGATCATGCCCTCGTAGCACTCGGTGCCCGGCTCAACAAACAGCTGGCCACGCTCCTGCAGCGTACCCAGAGCGTAGGCAACGGCCTTCTCGGTGGTCATGGAAATCATGGCGCCGTTCTGGCGGTTGCCGATCTCGCCGGCATAAGGACCATACTCCAGGAAGGTGTGGTAGAACACGCCCTCGCCGTGGGTAACGTTCATGATGCGGTTCTTAAGACCCATGATGCCGCGGGTCGGGATCTTAAACTCGAGGTGCGTCACGATGCCCGAGGTATCCATGCTCGTCATGATGCCGCCGGAGGTACCGAAGACCTCAACAACCTTGCCCGAGTACTCGTCAGGGCACTCGACGACGGCCTGCTCGACAGGCTCCATCTTGTTGCCGTTCTCGTCCTTCTTAAACAGAACGCGGGGACGGCCGACCTGGAACTCAAAGCCCTCGCGGCGCATGGACTCCATCAGAACGGACAGGTGCAGAATGCCGCGGCCCGAGACCTCAACGCCGCTCTTATCCTCGAGCTCCTCGATCTTCATGGTCACGTTGTTCTCGGCCTCGTTGAACAGGCGCTCCTTGAGCTGACGGGCGCCCACGATGTCGCCATCGCGGCCGACGAGCGGGGAGGTCGAAGCCTCAAAGACGATGGACAGGGTCGGCGGGTCGATCTCGATGGGCTCGAGCTCGACGGGGTTCTCAGGATCGGTGTAGACATCGCCGATATCGGTGCGGTCAATACCCACGACGGCAGCGATATCGCCGGCGCCGACTTCCTGGCACTCGGTACGGCCCAGGTAGTCGAAGGTAAAGAGCTGCTTGACGGTGGCGGTGGCGCTGGAGCCGTCGTTCTTCACAACCAGAATCTGGTCGCCCTGATGGATGGTGCCGGAGTACACGCGACCGATGCCGATGCGGCCAACGAAGTTGGAGTGGTCGATGGTCACGCACTGCATAGCCAGCGGGGCGTTCTCGTCAACCTCGGGCGCGGGCATGTCGTCGATGATCATATCGAGCAGCGGGTACATGTCCATATTGCCGTCGTTGGGGTCAAGGCGGGCAAAGCCATTCATGGCGCTGGCGTAGACCACGTGCTCCATGGCGAACTCAAGCTGGTCGTCGGTGGCGCCCAGGTCGGCCATGAGGTCCAGGCAGTCGTTGTAGGCCTTCTCGGGGTTAGCACCCGGACGGTCGATCTTGTTGATGACGATCATGATCTTAAGGCCGGTGTCGATAGCGTGGCGCAGCACGAAGCGGGTCTGGGGCATGGGGCCCTCAAAGGCGTCCACCAGCAGCAGGGCGCCGTCGGCCATACGCAGCACGCGCTCGACCTCGCCGCCGAAGTCGGCGTGGCCCGGGGTGTCGATGACGTTGATCTTGACGTCCTTGTACTCGATAGAGATGTTCTTGGCGAGAATCGTAATGCCGCGCTCGCGCTCCTGGTCGTTGGAATCCAGGACGCGGTCCTCGACCTGCTGGTTGGCACGGAAGGCGTCCGTGGCACGCAGGAGCTTGTCGACCATCGTCGTCTTGCCGTGGTCGACGTGAGCGATGATGGCGATGTTCCTCAGATTGTCTACGCGCATGTAGTTCCCCTATCTTCTATCTATATACAACCGGCACGCGTATGCGACCCACCCAGCAATGCAACGCTCGGCGGGAATATTGAGCCTTTTACCGAAAACTCGTTTATTTTAGCGATTTTAGATGAGAGGGGTTTCCTCACCTGCAGGTTCAGGGTCGCTCCACATAAAACCATCGCCGGCGCCCATGCCCTCATACAGCACATATGCCGAAAAACCGCTCTCGAGCGTGGTTTCGAAGAAGCTCACGAGCAGAGCATCGTGATAGCCGCCGTCAACCTCGACGCAGCCGGTGTAGCCGATGGCATATCGGGCGATACGGCCCAGGCCCTCGTCCTTAAGACCCATCTTGTGTTCGGAGATAAAGTTGGTGGCCGCCTCGAGGCACGCCTCTTCGCCGTCCTCGTCGAGCGCCGCCAGATATCGGTTGGAAGCAGCGTCCTCAATCGCCACAACTACGCCCGGATTCTCGCCGGCGGCAAGGTCGTCCAAGAACGCACCAATCAGGTCACACACCATGGCGTCGAGCTCGGCGGAGACGTTACCGGCGTCCTGCATATCCTGTGCCATCTTTAGACCTTCCCATCGAGTCCGGCGTCGTTACAGTTCCTGTGCCTCGGCGGCGATCTTGGCGGCAGCGTCGCGGGCGCGCATCATATCCATCGCGCGCTTGTCGAGCACCTTGATCTGACTGGTCAGCATTACCGCGTCGACCACACCCCAGATCACCAGGCCCGTAGAGATCGAAAACCCAAGCGCACCAACTGTACCACGAAGGCGCGAACAGATTGCCGCGACAAGGGCGGAGATGACAACCATCTTGATAAACGAGCCGCGGCGTTCGCGAAGCGTGCGGGCCTGCGTCACATAGGCAATGCGCGCCGCCTCAGAAGCCTCAGAGCGCATCTGGGCCTCGCGCGCGATAGCCGCTGCCTCGGCCGACATGCCGCCGGCCATCAGCGAACGCTCCACAACCTGAACGCCCCGCATTTAGAAATCATCGGGGGAGAGCGTATGGACGAACTCGTCGAACTTCTCGAACTCCTGCTCGTCGTCGACTTCCTCGGCGCGGGTAGAAACAGTGCCCAGGCGATTCATGATGTCATCCTCCACAAACATGGGAGCATTGCTGCGCACGGCAAGGGCAATGGCATCGCTGGGGCGGGCGTCGATCTTGCGCTCCTCGCCATCGGCCAGTACGACGATTGTCGCGTAGAACACCGGCGGCTCGGCGCGAACGATCTCGATGCGCTCGAGTTTGGCGCCCAGGGCGCCAACAGTATCGAGCAACAGGTCATGGGTAATCGGGCGCTCGGCGCGGCCGCTATCGATGCCACGGCTAATGGCAGCAGCTTCAAACGAACCAGTCTGAATGGAAAGGGAACGCAGCGGCGCGGGCGAGTCCGATTTGCTGCTGCGCTCACGAAGCACAATAAGCGATGGCACGGGACCGGCGGCCATGACGATGGTCTCTATGTCGACACGAACCATGGAACACCTCCGGTACGTAGCGGTTAACACGCGGCAGCCCGCCGCATTGAATAGCTATACTACCCAATCTTTCGCACAGCACACAAAACCAAAATGAGATTTATCGCAGACAAGAAAAAAGCCCCGAGGCAACGCCCCAGGGCTCTTCACAGTTTTGATGGTGGACCTGACAAGATTCGAACTTGTGACCTCCCGGTTATCAGCCGGACGCTCTAACCAACTGAGCTACAGGTCCATCATGGTGGAGGTTAGGGGGATCGAACCCCTGACCTCAGGCTTGCAAAGCCCGCGCTCTCCCAGCTGAGCTAAACCCCCACGGAGACAGTAATAAACACCCCAGCGGCGACTCGGCTCTCGCTGGGGTGTTTATTGCGAAAGAAAGTGGTGGACCTGACAAGATTCGAACTTGTGACCTCCCGGTTATCAGCCGGACGCTCTAACCAACTGAGCTACAGGTCCATCGCGCAAGGGATATATTAGACGAGTCGTTACGCGCGCGTCAACAACTTTTTTTGAAAATCTTTGAAGGGTGTTCGCCCCGGTCGCACGGCGGCATGTGAAGTCGCCTACTCGGACAGTCCTGACTCGCACAGAGAGCACATTAAGTGCTCTCTGGCTCGTGCGGAACTCGCGATCGACTTCACATGTCGCCGTGCGACCGGGGCGAACACGAGTCCCAAGGTTTTCAAAAAAGCGGTCGGCGCGCAGTGCGCCGACCGCCGATATATGGGGTCTGATATTTTCTACCAGCCAGGGCCTCTTACTCGTCGAGGAGATCTTCTGGCATGTCGTTGCCGTCGCCTAGATCGACAGGGGTTTCTTCGGAAGCAGAGCCGTTTTCTGTGGCTTCGCCTTCGGGTTTTTCCTTGGCTGCCGTCATACGGGCGACAGCGCAGATGCGGTCGTTGTCGTCGACGGTCATCATCTTGACGCCCTGGGTGGCGCGGCCAGTCTGGCTGATTTCGTCGGTCTTGACGCGAATGACCGTCGCGCCCTCCGTCACGATGAACAGCTCGTGCTGCGGGCCCACCGTCTTCATGGCCGCGAGGTTACCCTTACGCTCGGTCATTTGGATGGTGTAGACGCCCTGGCCGCCGCGATTCTGCTCCGGGTAGTCCGCAACCGGCGTGCGCTTGCCGTAGCCGCGCTCGGTGATGACGAACAGATCACCGTTGCCGTTAGTGACTTCCATGCCCAGAACGCTCACGCCGTCCTTCATACCGATACCGCGAACGCCGCTGGTATCGCGGCCGGTGGCGCGCACCTGCTCCTCGGAGAACATGATCGCCTTGCCCGCGGTGGTGGCCAGGATAATCTTGTCGCCCTCGCGCACGCGGCGCACGTTCAACAGCGCGTCGTCGTCGCGCAGGTTGATAGCGATTAGGCCGTCGCGACGGCTGCGGTCATATGCGCTCATCACGGTCTTCTTGACCATACCGCTCTTGGTGGCAAACATCAGGTACTCGTCGGCCGGGAACTCGCGGCAGCTGATGACGCTCGCGATCTTCTCGCCCTCCTCGAAGGGCAGCAGGTTGACGATCGCGGTACCGCGTGCCTGGCGCGTACCTACCGGCAGCTCGTGCACCTTCAGGCGATAGACCTTGCCCTTGCTCGAGAAGAACAGCACGTACTCGTGCGTGGACGCGATGAACATCTCATCGATGACATCGTCCTCTTTGAGGTTGACGCCCGACACGCCCTTGCCGCCGCGCTTTTGGGCGCGGTAGGCGGCAACCGGGATACGCTTAACGTAGCCGGTGTGGGTGATGGTCACGACCATATCCTCGTCGGCGATGAGGTCCTCGACATCCAGGTCCTTCTCGACCTGGCTGATCTCGGTGCGGCGCTTATCGCCGAACTTCTTGGAGATCTCGCGCATCTCTTCCTTGATGACGCCCAGGATCTTCTCCTCATGCGCCAGCAGGTCCTCGTAGTAGGCGATGGCGCGGCGCAGGCCGTCCAACTCTTCCTGAATCTTGTCGCGCTCCAGGCCGGTCAGGCGGCGCAACTTCATCTCGAGGATGGCCGTGGTCTGCTCGGGCGTAAAGCCAAAGCGCTCGATCAAGCGACTGCTGGCCTCGGAGTCGGTCTGCGAGGAGCGGATGATGCTAATGACCTCGTCGATATGGTCGAGAGCCATCAAGTAGCCCTCAAGGATATGCGCGCGGGCCTGGGCCTTCTTAAGGTCGAAGCGGGTGCGGCGGGTGACTACGTCGACCTGGTGGTCGATGTAGTGCTGCAGCATCTCGCGCAGGCTCAGGCATTTGGGAACGCCGTTGACGAGTGCCAGGTTGTTGGCGCCAAAGGTCGTCTGCAGCGAGGTGTACTTATACAGGTTGTTGAGCACGACCTGCGGAATGACGCCCTTCTTGAGCTCGATGACCAGACGGATACCCTTCTGGTTGGACTCATCGCGCATATCCGAGATGCCCTCGATGCGCTTGTCGTTGACGAGCTGGGCAATCTTCTCCTGCAGGGTGCCCTTGTTGACCATGTAGGGAATCTCGGTGAAGACCAGGCGACTGCGACCGGTCTTGGTGGACTCAACGTGTGCCTTGGCGCGCACGGTAATGGAGCCGCGGCCGGTCTCGTAGCTCTGCTTAATGCCGGCGCTGCCCATGATGATGGCGCCGGTGGGGAAGTCCGGACCGGGCATGATCTGCATGAGCTCGTCGACGGTGGCGTCGGGGTTGTCGATCAGGTAGCAGGTGGCCTCGATCGCCTCGGTGAGGTTATGCGGAGCGATGTTGGTGGCCATGCCGACGGCGATGCCCTGGCTGCCGTTGACCAGCAGGTTGGGGAAGCGCGCAGGCAGCGCCACGGGCTCGGCGAGTGATTCGTCGTAGTTGGGCTGCCAGTCGACGGTATCCTTCTGCAAGTCACGCAGCAGTTCCATGGCGGGCTTTGCCAGGCGGCTCTCGGTGTAACGCATGGCGGCGGCGCCGTCGCCGTCGATGTTACCGAAGTTGCCGTGACCGTCGATGAGCGGCGTGCGCATGGAGAACCACTGTGCCAGGCGGACCATGGCCTCGTAGACCGCGGAGTCACCGTGCGGGTGGTACTTACCGATAACTTCGCCGACCGTCCAAGCTGACTTCTTGTGCGGGCGGTTGGGGTAGATGCCGCTCTCGTTCATCGCGTACAGAATGCGGCGGTGCACCGGCTTTAAGCCATCGCGCACGTCCGGTAGGGCACGCGCCGTGATAACCGACATTGAATACTCGATGAACGATTGCTTCATCTCGCGACCGAACTCCGAAATCTGGAGCTGGCCGCCGTTGATATCCTCGCCGGCCGAGGCGCCGCGATCGACTTCGCCAAAGCTCTCCTCGAGCTCGGCGTCGTCTTCTTCCTCATCATCATCGGCATCGGGGTTATAGGCGTCCGGATCGCCGTCCTCGCCCTGCTCAGCACGGGCAAGCAGGCGCTTCAGATCATCGGGCATACCGGCATCGCCGGCCTCGTCCATACCCTCGTTATTGTTGATATCGTCTGCCACGTTACCTCCTCTTAAGCGTCAAGGAAACGCGCGTCATGCGCATGTTTTTCAATGTACTCGCGGCGATAGCCGACCTCGGAACCCATCAGCTCGCGCACGGCGCGGTCTGCCACCACGGCGTCCTCGATCGACACGCGCTGCAGGATGCGGGTCTTGGGGTCCATCGTCGTCGAGGCAAGCTGCTTGGGGTCCATCTCGCCCAGGCCCTTGTAGCGCTGGACGGTATAGCCCTTGCGCTTTTTGGTGATCTTGCCGTCCTTGGCCTTGCCGTCCTCGTCGTTATCGTCGGGGTTCAGGCCCAGGCTCTGGATGGTGTCGCGCAGGATCTCGTCTTCGGGCTGGCGGCCGTTGGGATACACGTAGTGGATCTTGTTGCGCACCTTAATGCCAAAGATGGGCGGGCAGGCAACATAGACGTAGCCGGCATCGATCAGCGGACGCATGTACTTGTAGAAGAACGTCAGCAGCAGGATGCGGATATGCGCGCCGTCGACGTCTGCATCGGTCATGATGATGATCTTGTGGTAGCGCGCCTTGGTGATATCGAAATCGCCGCCGTCGCCGGCACTCGTCGTGACGCCGCAACCGATCGCGGTAATCAGCGACTGGATGGTGTCACTCGAGAACGCGCGATGGTCACCAACGCGTTCGACGTTCAAAATCTTGCCGCGCAGGGGCAGAATCGCCTGGATGTCTCGGCGGCGGCCGTCCTTGGCCGAACCGCCTGCCGAGTCGCCCTCTACAATGAAGAGCTCGGTCAGCTCGGCATCGCGCACCGAGCAGTCGGCGAGCTTACCGGGCAGGGACGCCGTCTCGAGCAGGCTCTTGCGGCGGGTCGCCTCGCGCGCCTTGCGGGCGGCGTTGCGCGCCTTGCAGGCCTGTTGCGCCTTCTTGACGATCTCGCGAGCGGGCTTGGGATGCTCCTCCAAGTAATCGGCGAGGCCGTCGGTCACGATCTTGAGCGTGAGCGCGCGCATATAGGAGCTACCGAGCTTGGCCTTGGTCTGGCCCTCAAACTGCGGGTCGGGCAGCTTGACCGAGATAACGGCCGAAAGGCCCTCGCGTACATCGTCGCCGGTCAGGTTGGCGTCTTTTTCCTTGAGCAGGTTCTGCTTGCGCGCGTAGTCGTTGATCACGCGGGTGAGCGCGGTGCGGAAGCCCTCAAGGTGCATGCCGCCCTCGGGGGTGTAGATGTCGTTGGCAAACGACATGACGTTCTCGCCGTAACCGCTATTCCACTGCAGGGAAACCTCGACCTCGCCCATCTTGGCCACAGGTGCGTCCGGGTCCGATTTGCCCTCGATGTAGATAGGCTCCTTAAAGGCCTCGGGGACGTCCTTGCCCTCATTGAGGAACTTGACGAAGTCGATGATGCCGCCCTCGTAGCAAAACTCCTCCACATGGGGAGTCGCCTCGCGCTCGTCGGTCAGCACGATTTTGAGGTTCTTATTGAGGAACGCCGTCTCCTGCAGACGGTTGTGCAGCGTATCGAAATCGTAGATGCAGGTCTCGAAGATCTCATCGTCGGGCCAGAAGGTGACGGTGGTGCCCGTCGAATCCGAGGTGCCCACGACCTCCATCTTCTTGACGGTCTTGCCGCGCGAGAACTCCATCTCGTAGGTGTTGCCGTCGCGACGAACCTGAACGACCACGCGCTTGGACAGTGCGTTGACGACGGAGATGCCAACGCCGTGCAGGCCGCCCGAAACCTTATAGGCCGAGTTATCGAACTTACCGCCGGCGTGCAAGATCGTCATGACGACCTCGAGCGTCGGGATCTTTTTAACAGGGTGCTCGTCGACGGGGATGCCGCGCCCGTTGTCGACGACCGTGATGGAGTTGTCGGCGTGGACCGTCACCTGGATCTCGGTGCAGAAACCGGCCATGGCCTCGTCGACGGAGTTGTCAACGATCTCCCACACCAGGTGATGCAGACCGCTGGCGCTCGTCGAGCCGATATACATGCCCGGGCGCTTACGAACGGCCTCGAGACCTTCGAGAATCTTAATCTCGCCGCCATCGTAATCGTTTTCGTTTGCCACACGTCCTCCTTCAGTCAAGAAAATGTGTACAGCCTTACTAGTTTATCGTAAAAAAATACCCTCGGGAACGAGGGTATTTGGCTCTACAAGGCCACCAGATGCGATTTAAGGCTCTTTTTTGCTTTGCACGCCCTTGGCCCACTCGGCGCTGGCTCTCATGGCATTCTCGAGGGCCTCGCGCAGTTTTTGGTCTTCGATGGGCGCCACTTGGCGCTCAATCTCGGTGCGCTCGGCCTCACTTAGGTCGGCGTGCGGGGCCGGCGGGCGCTCGGTCGTCGCCGGGCGCAGGCGCTCCTTGGCGGCGGGCGGCGTGTGACCGGGCGCGGTGGTTTTGAACACCAGGCCGTCCACATGCGCACCGGCGCGCTCCATGCGCGCGCGAATGATCTCGCGCAACAGCGTCATTTCCTGCGTCCACGAGGGCGAATCGAGATATACCAGCAGCTCATTGGACTCGGGCAGGTAGCGCAGGCCCGTCACATGCCGCCCCTCGCGCGTGCCCGAGCACACCGCGTTCCACGCGCGATAGACCGCGCGCGACTCCTCGGCAGCCTCCATCTGCGCACGGCGCTCAGGTGTTGCAGCCGCCAGGATGCGCTGGCGCTCTGCGTTTAAAAACCCACTGAAGGCGACCGTTTCGCTCTCGCGCTCGTAATTAGCACGTCTCACCCATGCTCACCACCTTGGCTCGATCAAGCAGGTCATCGGTAAAGTACCCCAGGTTGGTCGTGGTTATGACCGTCTGGATATCATCGCCGATCAGCCGCAGAAAAGCACCGCGGCGCTCGCCGTCGAGTTCGCTCATCACGTCGTCCAAAAGCAGCAGCGGGGCGGTGCCCAGGACATCGCGAGCCACGGCCACCTCCGCCACCTTCCAGGCCAGAACCAACGTTCGCTGCTGACCTTGGCTGGCAAATGAGCGGGCGGAGCGGCCCGCCACGGCAAACTCAATCTCATCGCGATGCGGTCCCACCAACGTCACGCCGCGGCGAATTTCCTCGTCGGCGTGCTCATCAAGGGCAGTCAGCATGCGCTCGTACGCCCAGCCCTTCAGCTCTTCGCGATCCTCGACCTGGGGCAAATCCCCCAGCGTGGACGTATAGGTCACGCTGGCAGCCTCGCCGGACGCCACTTGACCGTAGGCAGTGTGCACATGGCCCGCCAGCCGGTCGAGTAGGGCCAACCGGTGCACGAGCAGGGCCGAGCCCGCGCGGGCAATCGAATCGTTCCACGCGCCGAGCATCTCGCGGCAGCACCAGGTCTCCTTGAGCAGGGCGTTACGCTGGGTCACGCAGCGCCCATAGGTGCTCGCAAGATCGGCATAGCGTGCGCTCAGTTGCATGCCAAAGTCGTCGAGGGCGGCGCGGCGCACACTGGCGCCTCGCTTAACCATGTCCAGATGGTCGGGGCAAAACAGCACGCTCGGCAGAACCCCGCGCACACCGGCGGCAGAGCACCTCTTGCCGTTGCGGCTAAACGAGCGCTTACCGTCCTCCGCGCTCAATCCCATATCGAGCACGCGGCCGTCGCCCTCGAGCCTCAGCTCGACCTTGCACGAGCCCACGCCGTCATGGACGAGCTCGGCTGCGGTCGGATGCCTAAACGAGGCGCCGCTCGTCAGCAGCTGCAGCGCCTCTATGAGATTGGTCTTTCCCGCCGCGTTGGGTCCCGCAAGTATCGTCACGCCCTCGTCCAGGGCAAGGCGATAGCTATCGAAGCTGCGGTAGTGCGCGACGGAAAGATCGCGGGCGAACATGGTCATGGCGCAGCGCTAGATGCGGACCGGCATAACCAGGTACAGGTAGTTGATCTTGTCGTAGGACTTGAAGATGCCCGCCTGCGAGTAGCTCTTGAGCTCCAGCGTGATCTCCTTCTCCTTGGACAGGGCATTGAGGCAGCCGAAGATGTAGTGGTAGTTGAAGGCGATGGTACCCGACTCGCCCTCGGCCTCGACATCGATCGCCTCCTGCGCAAGGTCCTGGTCATTGGAAATGGAGGACAGGCCCATCTGCCCGTTCTCGACATCGATCTCGAACTTGACAGCGGGGTTGGCGCTCGCGATAACGGCCACGCGCTTGAGGGCGGCGTTAAAGGCGGCGACGTCGATCTTGACGCTCGTCACGCACGAATCGGGGATGAGCTGCTTGTAGTTGGGGTACATGCCCTCGATACGGCGCGACACGTAGGTGGTGTTGCCGGCCTCGAAGACGACCTGGGTGTCGGTAGCCCCGATCATGATGGTCGCCTGGCTGGCCATGATGTTCAGCGCGTCGTTAAAGGCGTCGGCCGGAACGTTGAGCTCAAAGGAGCCCTCGAGGGTCGAGGTCTCGACCTGCGTATCGCACACGGCCAAGCGGAAGGAATCGGTCGCCACCAGGCGCACGGTGTTGTTCTCGACCTTCATGTGCACGCCGCCCAGGATGGGGCGGGCCTTGTCGGTCGAGGTGACGCGCCACACGCGGCCGACCATCTCGGACAAGATATCGGTCGGCAGCTCCACGGCACTCTCGATGGCATAGGCCGGAAACTCGGGGAAGTCATTGGCATCGAGCGTGTTCAGGCGGAAAGAGCTCTTCTCGCAACCAATCAGCACCTGGCGCTCGGACAGCTCAAAGGTGACCGGGGCATCGGGGAGGGTCTTAGTGATATTGGAAAGCATCTTACAGGGGATAACCATCTCGCCCTCTTCTTCGACATGCGCCGCGATGCGGTGACGGATCGAGATGGTGTAGTTAGAGGTCTGGAATTCCAAGATGCCGTCTTGCGCCTTGACGAGCACGCCCGACAGGATGGGAAGGGTGGATGCCGAAGCGACACCCTTCATTACGACGCCGATGGCTTGTGTAAGCGAGCTCTGGCTGACGGTGAACTTCATCTTTTAATACCTTTCTACTTTCTATAGATATAAATATCTTAATAATAGTAATAGCACTGACGAAACTGTTGATTACTCCCAAAGACGCAGGTCAGACCCAGAAAGAGAATCGACAGCAACCTGTGTGCAACAGGGGTGGTTTTCCACGTTCAAAACCTGCGCAAAACTTTTCATCACCGCGGGTTGGGTTTTAGACACCTTATGCCCGTGGTTTCGACAAGTTTTCAACAGGTGTCTCTATTTCCCTACGAGCGCAGTGTAATTTTATCGCGCAGCGACTTGAGGTCTTCGGTGACGGTGCGGTCTTCCTGGATCATCTTCTGGACCTTTTTGTAGCTCGTGCTGACGGTCGAGTGGTTGCGGTTGCCAAATTCGGCGCCCACCGCCGTGGTCGTCATCTCGCACATCTCGATGGCCAGGTAGATAGCGATATGGCGTGCTTTGGCGATATTGGCGTTGCGACGCGGGCCGATGAGCTCCTCGTGCGTCACGCCGTACTGCTCTTCGATGACGGACTGAACCGTCTGGACGTTGATCTTTTTGGCCGATGTGTCGAAGTACTGGCTGGCGATGGCGTCGATATCGTCAAAGGTGAGCTCCCCGCCCTCGCGCTCGCGGTCCCCCGCCTCGCCGGCACAGCGCTCGCAGAAGCTCTCGAGTTCGCGGATGTTGGTGCCCGAGACCTCGGCCATGTGTTTAAAGTGCTCGTCGGTCAGGTGCCCGCCGTCGCCCCCATAGGCCGCCAGCAGCGAGTCGTCGCCTGCCTCGGGAGCGGCGACGATGGTGTTCTCGTAATAGCGCTGCAAGATCTTGTATTTCATCTCGTAGCTGGGCTCTGCGACCAGGCAGAGCATACCGGCGTTAAAGCGGCTGGTCAGGCGTTCGTCCATGCTCAGGTCCTTGGGGGCGCGGTCTGCCGCGATGACGACCTTCTTGTTGTTGCGGATGAACTCGTCCATGAGCTGGAAAAAGTAGTCCACGCTCGCGCGCTTGCCGATGATGTTTTGGATGTCATCGATGATGAGCACGTCCACACCGTGGTACGCCTGCATGATGGGGGCGTTGCTCTTCTTTTGGCGGTCGAACTCGGTCATCAGGTCGTCCAGATATGCCTGGGAGTTGGCATACTTGACCTTGATCTCGGGCGACTTCTCGGCGAGCTCGTTTTTGATGGCAAGCAGCAGGTGCGTCTTGCCCAGGCCCGATTTGCCGTAGATGAACAGTGATGTGCACGTGCCGCGCTCGTCCGCGAGGGCGGCAAACTTGAGTGCCGAGCGATAGGCATGGCTGTTCTCGGGGCCGTAGACAAAGTTCTCAAAGGTAAATTTTGAGTTCGCGGCGAGCGGGGCTCCATCCATATTCTGCTCGGCCGGCACGGTCGGTGCTGGCATGGATGAGGCGGGGGTCGCAGCTTGCGTGGATTTAGTCGGCGCTCCGCCCTTCATCTGGTTCATCATGCGACGAAAATCATCGGCCGAGAGCGTGTTCTTGATTGCAATGCCCGAATCCGCGCCCGCCGCTGCGTCGTGAGCGATGGGCATGTGCGTGACGGGTGCGTTCGTTGACGTCGCCGCCGCGGCCGGCAACGGTGCCATGGTTTCACGGGAAACATCGCTGCGCTGGTGCTCGATTGTCGGCACGTCGCCTGCGGAGGCCGGCGCCGCCGGGGAAGCAGCGGGAGCCGTGGTCGGCGCCGTCGCGGCAGCGGATTCCGTCGCGGCGCCTTGCGGTGCCACGATGTCGAGTGCAATCGGTGCAAAGGCGATTTCTTCCAGATAGGCCTCAATAGTCGGCTGATGCTTTTTGAGCTGCGCGATGGCAAAGCGCGAGGGGGCCTCGATCGTGAGCGTATCTTCGGTCAGGCTTATGGCGCGCGATTGCCCCAGCATGTTGATGAGGCGTGCATCTTGGCCGTCGCGCTGGCAAAAGGCGATGGCATCCCCCAGGATGATGCTTGCTTCCTCGTCCACTGTCTCTCCCGTTCTTTAGCTCTGAGCTCGCACGCGAGCGGCGCCGAGTTCGGTCAGATGGTATTTCTGGCCATGCTTGATGACCAAGCCGGCCTGCGCCAAGTCATTGAGCGTGCGTGACCAAGTGGGGGCCGAGTTTCCAAACGCCCTCGCCAGATCGGTTGCACCGCACGCTTGATTTTGCGCCAGATAGCCCAGCGCGGCGTTGCCGCGGTCGCTTACGAACACGTCCGGTTGTGGCTGCGCATACTGATTTGCTGCATTAGGATACATCATTTGAGCTGCTGGTTGTTGAGAACTCTGCATCGGTGGCATTTGCTGTTGAAAACTTTGAGGCCACTGTTGGTAAGGCTGCGGAGGCATCTGCTGGGCCCAAGGGCTGTACTGCTGCTGCGGCATCTGCTGGTACGGCTGCTGATATCCCTGCTGGTACTGCTGCGGGAACTGCTGGCCATACCCCAGTGGCGGCATCTGCTGATATGGATATCCCTGTTGGTACGGCTGATAGCCCATTTGCTGGCCACCCGGTGCCCCCGTCGCCTGCTGCATTGCTGCTGCATCCTGATCCGCCAGCGGCACGGTCTCTGGCATGTTTGGCGGCATCGACATCGATGTCGCCTGGGGCTCTTGTGTAGGAAGCATTCCGGGATGCTGCATCTGCCCCACGGGGGGCTGCATCTGCTGCGTTGCCATGGGCTGCTGCGCAAAAGCTCCCGGCAGGGGATATGTGGGCTGCTCCGTCTCGGGCCGCACGGCAGCACCGCGTCCGCCGGCGCGCTCGATTTCCTGCACGCGTTTAGGGTCCAGGCTTACCGTAACCACGGTGCCGTTGCCCATGTTGTCCTCGATGGATACGGCACCGCCGGCGTTTTCCAAATACTCCTGCACCATGGGAAACCCTGCTCCGGTTCCACGGATATAGCGCTTCATCTTGCTGTTTGCGCTGGTAACGCCAAAGTCGAAAGCACGTTCCTTGTCGTCGATGCCGGGTCCTTGGTCAGCAAAGCGGATGGTGTCTCCGCCGTCCAGAATCGAGATGATGGGCTCGGCAAAGTGTGCGTGGATAAAGTTTTCGACAATCTCGCGGATGACCATGAGCGAGATATGGCCACCTTGTTCTTTCATGCACTGGTAGACGGTGTTGGTCGTCTCTTCCAAATACGTGCGGACATCTTGCGGATCAATGACGATCACCCGCGGTGTCGACAGCATGTCGTCATAGACGGCGATGCGCGCGGCGTACATGGCTTTTGGCGCCTGCGTGGTCGTCTGCTCGCCTTCCGCACGCTCTTCGCGCACGCCGGTGATGTGCTCGTTGTCGGGTGCCGGGTCTCCGGAATCGACCATGGCGTAAAAGTCGTCAGACATGCCGCTCGCAATCTTTCAAAAGGTTTCGAACAAATAGTAGCTCACCGTGCAACGTTTCTCATCTTTCGACAACTTTTCAAAACTTGTTGAAAACTTTGGAAAACGGGCGAAAAGTTCTCAACATTGCCAACATGACCTGTTGAAAACTCGATGAAATATCGTGAAAGGTTGCCATGAGGCGCAAATTTCGGTTGTGCTTATGGGGGAACCGTGTGAACTGCGCAACCTTTTACCTTTGATTTCTTGACATTTGAACATTGATTTCCCTACAATCTTCAAGCTCACGTGTCTATATCTGCGTCCGCGTCCCCGCGGACACTCGAAATGCAGCAGGAGGAACTTAAGATGAAGCGTACGTATCAGCCTAATAAGCGTAAGCGTGCCAAGACCCATGGCTTCCGTGCCCGTATGGCCACTAAGGGTGGTCGTGCCGTGCTCGCCCGTCGTCGCGCCAAGGGCCGCAAGCGTCTCACTGTCTAGCAGCGATACACACATCTCGCATGAAGACTATTAAGTCTCGGCAAGATTTCGAGCATGTGTTCAGTCAGGGGCGTCGTTTCAATCACCCTCTGATTCGAATGACCATATGTGAATCGGTTGGCGAAGGCGACTCCGGAAGGGTCGCCTTCGTTGGTGCTAAGCGACTCGGTTGTGCCGTCGTGCGCAACCGATCTAAGCGTGTGATGCGCGAGGCCGCCCGCAGCTGCGGATTTCCCGTTGCGGGTTATGACATCATCTTGTTTGCAACTCCTAAGACGAGGGTTTCCTCGCCGCAGGAGATGGACAAGGCGTTGCGTTCGCTTATGAAGCGCGCCGGCGTTGCCGGGGAGGAGCGATGAGCAATCACGTTTTGCGACGTGTTGCCATCGCTCCTATTCGCATATATCAACAGGTTATTTCGCCCTTATTGCCTGACGCCTGCATTTATTACCCAACGTGCTCGCAATACGCCATCCAGGCGATTGAGAAGCACGGTGTTTTGAGAGGCTGCTGGCTTGCCGTGAGGCGCATCGCTCGTTGCAATCCCCTGCACGTCGGCGGTTATGACCCTGTGCCCTAGCGGGCACTCGCTATCGGAGGAAAACTTACATGTGGGATTGGATCGTTAACATCCTTTTCGAGCTGCTCAAGCTCATCCAGACCTTTGCGGTCGACTGGGGCCTGTCCATCATCATCCTGGTGGTCATCATCCGTCTGCTGCTGACGCCGCTCATGCTCAAGTCGACCAAGTCGACGGCTCGCATGCAGGTGCTGCAGCCCAAGATGCTCGAGATCCAGGAGCGCTATGCCGACGATCCCCAGCGTCAGGCCGAGGAGATGCAGAAGTTCTACAGCGAGAACAAGTTCAACCCCATGGCTGGCTGTCTGCCGCTGCTGATTCAGATGCCTATCCTGTTCGCCCTGTTTACATTGCTGCGCAACCTGCCGCAGTACTTTAACGACGGCACGTTCTCGTTCTTCAACATCCTGCCCGACCTGACCACCACGCCGAGTGCTTCCTTTGCCGATGGCTTTATGGTTGCACTGCCTGCGCTGGTTTGCCTGATCCTGTTCGCCGTTCTGACCCTGATTCCGCAGCTCTATATGTCGCGCAACCAGACCGGCCAGCAGGCTCAGAGCATGCGTATGATGGCCGTTGTCATGACGGTCATGATGCTTTGGATGGGCTGGAGCCTTCCCGTTGGTGTTCTGCTGTACTACGACGTCTCGTCTGCTTGGCAGGTTATCCAGCAGATTTTTGTGACGCAGAAGGTCATCGACAAGGCGAAGGCCGATGAGGAGGAGCGTCTTAAGAACGCTCCGCTGCAGGTTGAGGTCACTCGTCGAGAGAAGAAGCCGCGCCCGCACAAGAAGAAGTAGTGGGATATCAATCTTATTTAGGTACCTAACTTTTGGAGTACGTTATGTCTGAAGAGATCATCGAGGATATGCTTGAGGAGGTTGCCCCGCAGGTCGCGGGCGATTATCCCGAGATTGCACAGCGCTACAAGGCTGGTGAAGAGCTGACCGATGAGGAGCTCGACACCATTGCCGATGTTGCTATTTCCATCCTGCGTTCCATCCTTTCGCACTTCGATGCCGCCAACTCTCCTATCGATGAGTATGAGGGCGACGAAGGTGAGCTGATTTTGGATGTAACGGCTCCCGACCTTGCTGTTCTCATTGGCCGTCATGGTCGCACCCTTGATGCCCTTCAGGTTATGTTCTCTTTGCTGGTGAGCCGCAAACTTGGCTTTAGGTATCCGGTTGTAGTGGACGTCGAGGGATACAAGAGCCGCCGTCAGGACAAGGTTGCCTCCATGGCTCAGTCTGCTGCCGCGCGTGCCATTCGCACTCATAAGAGTGTTTCGCTTCCGCCCATGAATGCCTACGAGCGTCGACTGGTTCACATTGCACTTCGTGGCAATGATGCCGTCGATACTCATTCTGAGGGTTCTGACCCTGATCGCCATGTGGTGATTGTTGCTCGATAATCTACTCGAGTTTATGCTAAGGGGACGTGGTTTCCACGTCCCCTTTTTTTGTCAAAAGTTCTCGATACGCTGATTTTTGTCAGAAAGGAGCTTTCGTTGTTAGTACTTACTGATCAGCAAGCTGACGAGATGTTGAGTCGTCTAGCTTTCTATTGCAAAGAGTATTCCTTGAGCGTAACTGATGTTGAGCTGAGGAAATGTATTCAGCATTTGGATTTGGTTCTAGAAACAAATAAGACAACCAATCTCACCCGTATTCTTAACGTAGAAGATGCTGCAGTACTTCATATCCTCGACTCACTTGTTTTGCTCCCCTATATCAACAAGGCTCCTGAGGGAGCTTTGCTCGATATGGGAACAGGTGCGGGCTTCCCTGGTATTCCATTAACCATAACCACGCATCGTAAAGCTACTTATATTGACTCTGTTGGCAAGAAGGTTGATGCGGTAAATTCCTTTGTCCATGCTCTTGGATTGAAACATGCCCATGCGGTTCATGATCGTCTTGAAGAATATGCTCGGAGCCATAAGAAGCAGTTCTCTGTTGTAACCGCCCGCGCACTGGCCCCTCTACCGATTCTTGTTGAGTATGCGGCTCCGTATCTGAAGGATGGAGGGCTATTTGTTATAACCAAGGGCAATCCTTCGGATGAGGAGCTTGCTTCCGGCATGTCAGCAGCTAAGATTTGCGGCTTCACTTTGCTTCTGAATGACGCAATTGATTTGCCTGAAGGCTTGGGTCACAGGGAGTTCATTGTTCTTAAGAAGAGTCATCCAGCATCTGTCTCATTGCCTCGTGCAAATGGCGTGGCAAAGAAGAATCCGCTTGCCTAGATGTTTCACGTGAAACATAATGGATACTAACAACTTGCAGTGTTTCACGTGAAACATGGCGGTTGATATCGATTCGGAATGTTTCACGTGAAACATCCTCCGTTTGACAGCTTTAATACACACCAGGAGGGGCCGTGGGATTTCGCGACGTTAAGCGTTCTAAGAGCGCAAAAGACACGCGTATCATTGCAATCATCAATCAAAAAGGCGGCGTCGGTAAGTCAACGACGGCTGTAAACCTTGCAGCAGCACTGGGTGAGCAGGGTCGTAAGACACTGATTGTCGATTTTGATCCGCAGGGAAACAGCACCAGTGGATTCGGAATTGAAAAAGAAGACCTTGATCACTGCATCTATGATGCATTGTTGAATGATGTGCCGGCAGAATCGCTTGTTCTTGATACAAATTGTAAAAAGGTATTCGTTATTCCGGCTACAATTCAACTTGCAGGCGCGGAAATTGAGCTCGTAAGCGCAATTGCTCGTGAAACCCGCCTCAAAGATTTGCTTGAGCCGATTCAGGACGAGTTTGACTTTATTTTCATTGACTGTCCTCCTTCGCTCGGCCTGCTTACTATCAACGCTTTGACCGCAGCAGACAGCGTTTTGATTCCGATCCAGTGCGAATATTACGCACTCGAGGGCGTTACGAAGCTGCTTGAGTCAATGAAGATGGTCAAATCACGGCTGAACAAGGGCTTAGACACCTATGGTGTGCTTATGACCATGTATGACTCGCGTACTTCACTATCGAATCAGGTTGTTGAGGAGGTTCAATCGTACTTTGGTGATAAGGCGTTTAAGACGCTAATCCCCCGTACGGTTAAAATCTCCGAAGCTCCGTCTTTTGGAGAACCGGTAATTACCTATGCACCTCAAAATAAGGGTGCAAAAGCATATATGAACCTTGCAAAAGAGGTGATCAAGCGTGCCTAGTGTAAAGAAACGTGGCGGATTGGGACGTGGACTCAATGCTTTGGTCTCAGAGGCCGAGTATGAGACCGGCGGTTCGGCTGCATCGGCTTCAAATGCCGCATCTGAAACAAAACTACCTATTGAGGATATCGTTCCCAACCCTAATCAGCCGCGAATTCACTTTAACGAAACTGAACTTCGCGAGTTGAGCGAGTCAATCCAAGAACACGGCGTTTTGCAGCCGCTTTTGGTTCGCAAGCATGGAAACGGCTATGAGATCATCGCTGGTGAGCGTCGTTACCAGGCGTCAAAGCTTGCTGGCCTTGAAGAATTGCCAGTCATCATTAAAGAGGTAAATGATGAAGAGATGCTGGCTCTTGCTCTTATCGAAAACCTTCAGCGTTCTGATCTGAATCCCGTCGAAGAGGCTAAGGGCTATCGCCAACTCATTGATGCCAGCGGGATGACCCAGGAGGCATTGTCGAAGGCAGTAAGCAAGTCACGCTCTGCAATTACAAACTCGCTGCGTCTTCTCGATCTCCCCGAAGTAGTTCAGCAGATGATTTTTGAGGGCAAACTTACTGCTGGTCATGCACGTGCGATTCTTGCAGTTCCCTATGAGGACGCGCGTATTCGACTTGCAGAGAAAGTTGTTACAGAGGGCCTTTCCGTAAGAGCGACAGAAAATCTTGCTCCGTTGTTTTCTGCCGGAGAGACACCTAAGACGCCGAGGCCTGCAACGCCTCAGTCTTTTAAAAAGGCTTCCCGCGTGCTTCGTCAGGTTTTTAATACCAACGTGCGTGTGAAGAGCTCGCGTGGAAAGAATAAGATTGAGATTGAGTTTAAAGACGAGGAAGAGCTCTCTCGTATTCTTGGCGAAATGATTCAGTTTGATCAAGGAGGCCAAGATGAGGAATAAGATTTTAACAGCGATTGCATTGGTGACGACTGTCGCGGCTGGTGCCTTTGCTGGCTATAGGATCGCTACAGACGATGAACTTCGAGGTCGTTTGCTTCGTAGCGCGCAAGATATCGTCGATACTTCCAAAAAGAAAATGGATGTCATGACAGAAGATGTTGCCATGCGTACTGCTCAGGTAACGAAGAATCCCAAGATTAATCAAGGTTGGGTCAGCAACCAATGGGAAAATGTAGGCTATTAGGTACCTAACAATTACTCAGCATATTTTGAGGGGTCCTTGTCTGATTCATGAGACAAGGACCCCTTATTTTGGCCGTAAAAATGGGACAGGTAGCAGCTGATTCAAAATTAAGGTCAATAAATGAAACGACCCCGGTTGCATATTCTGTAACCGGGGTCGTTCGATGTTTCACATGAAACGTTTTGGGATGCGACTCCCCTATGCGTTCTTCTGAACTTTGAAGCGCTGCTTCAGCTGTCCGCAAGCGGCGTCAATATCGTTACCACGGGAGTTACGAATCGTGGTCTCGATGCCACGGGACTCAAGACGACGCTGAAGATCCTCAACCTTATGAATCGGCGACGGCTTGAGCGGGCTACCCTCGATGTCGTTAAGCTGAATGAGGTTAACGTGGCACAGCGTTCCCTCGCAGAAGTCGCAGAGCGCCTGCATTTCGGGATTCGTATCGTTGACGCCTTCGATCATGGCATACTCATAGGTCGGGCGGCGGCCGGTCTTCTCGGTGTAGAGCTGAAGCGCTTCGTGAAGGCGAAGCAGCGTGTACTTCTTAACACCGGGCATGAGCTTATTGCGCGTCGACTGGATGGCGGAATGCAGGGAAACGGCAAGCGTGAACTGCTCGGGGATGTCGGCAAATTTGCGAATACCGGGAATAACGCCGCTGGTAGAGACGGTGAGGTGACGAGCGCCGATACCGATGCCATCGGGGTCGTTGAGGATTCGCAGCGCCTTGAGAACCTCGTCGTAGTTGGCAAACGGCTCGCCCTGGCCCATGAAGACAACGCTCGTGGCGCGCTCGCCAAAGTCGTTGGATACATGAAGTACCTGGTCGACGATCTCTTGAGCGGTCAGAGAGCGCTTGAGGCCGTTGAGACCGGTAGCGCAAAAGGCACAGCCCATGCCACAGCCTGCCTGGGTGGAAACGCAGACGGAAAGCTTGTTACGACGGGGCATGCCGACGGTCTCGACGGAAACGCCGTCGTGGTACTCGAGCAGATACTTGCGAGAGCCATCTTTGGAAACCTGCTTGGTGAGTTCAGTCGGCGTGTCAAAGGCAAAAGCCTCTTTAAGCTGCTCGCGGAAAGCCTTGGGAAGGTTGGTCATATCGTCAAACGAACAAACGTTCTTCTCAAAGACCCATTCGATGAGCTGCTTCGCGCGGAAGGCGGGCTGGCCAAGCTCGGCCACGAGCTCGCGAATATCGTTTTGGCTCAAGTCGCGAATGTCCTGAGATTTAGTCCTGGGATTCATGGAAGCCTTTCGATTTTGGGGAAACGTAGAGGGTATCGCTACAATATGGTATCAGCTGCAGAAATTATAGAGGAGGAGTCTGCCCATGCCGGGTAAAAGCCTAGAGAACATGCACGTAGCGGTCTTGGCGGGCGGTCATTCCGCTGAGCGCGAGATCTCGCTCAATTCGGGAAAGAACGTCGTGGTTGCCTTGAAGGAGGCCGGCTACACTTCGGTGGAGCTGCTCGACACGGCTGCCGATGATTTTATGGTAACCATGGCGACCGGCGGCTTTGACGTGGCGTTTATCGCCATGCACGGTGCCGGCGGCGAGGATGGCGCCATGCAGGGCGCCATGGAGACCCTGGGTATCCCCTACACGGCCTCGGGCGTGCTTGCCAGCGCCTGCGGTGCCGACAAGGAGGTCTCTAAGCTCTTGTACGCCAAGGCGGGCATCCCCATTGCCCCCGGCCTCGCGCTCGAGGTGGGCGATGAAGTCGATATCGATCATATCGTCGAGGTTTGTGGCGAGCGCTGCTTTGTGAAGCCGGCCGTCAACGGTTCCAGCTATGGCATTTCCCTGGTCCATGAGCCCTCCGAGCTGCCCGCGGCAATCGCCAAGGCGTTTGAGTACGGCGACAAAGTGCTGGTCGAGAAGTGCATCGAGGGTACCGAGATCACCGTCGGCGTGTACGGCGAGGACGACGTGCGCGCTCTGCCGATTGTCGAGATTCGTAAGCCCAAGGACTGCGAGTTCTACGATCTGGACGTGAAGTATGTCGACCCTACGGACATCCATCGCATTCCGGCGCAGATTTCACCCGAGAATTACACTCGCGCTCAGGAGCTTGCCTGCGCTGCTCACAAGGCCCTCGGTTGCCTGGGTATCTCGCGCAGTGACTTTATTGTGAGTGAGGACGGCCCCGTCATCCTCGAGACCAATACCATTCCCGGCATGACCGATACGTCGCTGTATCCGGATGAGATCCGCCACACCGACGACATGACGTTCCCGCAGGTCTGTGACAGCCTGATCCGTATGGGCCTTCGTCGAGCGGGCATTGCATGCTAATCGAGGACGCGGTTTCGTCAGGAACGCCGCAGTTTGTCATCGACTCCTATGCCACGCTTGCCGAACGCGCCAAAACGCAGTCCTTCGGCCTTATCGAGGAAGATGTAATTGTCCTCGATACCGAGACCACAGGTCTTTCGGTGCAGGACAACGAGCTGATCGAGATCTCGGCGGCCCGTCTTTCGGGCCGCGAGATCGTCGACCGCTTCGATACCTTCGTGCATCCCAAGCAGCTGATTCCCGCCGAGATTACCGAGCTCACGAGCATTACAAATGCCGATGTGGCAGATGCCCCGTCGGCCGTTGAGGCCGTAGCCGCTCTCGCCGATTTTGTCGGTGGTTGCCCGGTAATCGCACATAACGCCACGTTCGACCGCTCGTTTATCGAGTCGGTCAAAGGCGGCGTCAACGTGAGCGATATTTGGATCGATTCGCTGGCGCTGTCGCGCATCGCGCTTCCGCGCCTGGCCTCGCACAAGCTGTCTTTTATGGCCGATCTGTTTGGCTGTGACTCGGTATCACACCGTGCCAATGCCGACGTCGACGCCCTGTGTGGCGTATGGCGCGTGTTGCTCGTGGCACTCACCGACTTGCCCCAGGGCCTCATGGCGCGCCTAGCCGACATGCATCCGGACGTGCCTTGGTCCTATCGTCCAATCTTCTCATTCTTGGCGGGGCAGAACCCTGGTTCTATCTTCTCTCTCAGCGCCGCCCGTGCTGACGTTCTCAAGGCCGATCGCGCCGACGATCGGGTGGACGCCGACGAACTGCCGGTACTCAAGATGCCGAGTCGTGAGGAGATTGAGGCAGACTATGCGCCAGGTGGCCTGGTCAATCGCATGTATCCCACCTACGAGCCGCGTGATGAGCAGATCGCGATGGCGCTCGAGGTCCGCGATGCGCTGGTCACGGGCACTCATCGTGTAATTGAGGCGGGCACGGGCGTCGGCAAATCGATGGCCTATCTGGTGCCTTTTGCCGAGGCAGCACGCCGTAACAACATCACGGTTGGTATTGCGACCAAATCGAACAATCTTGCCGACCAGCTCATGTACCATGAGCTGCCAAAACTTGCCGAGCAACTGGACGGTGGCCTGTCATTTTGCGCTCTCAAGGGCTATGACCACTATCCGTGCCTGCGCAAGCTTGAGCGCATGAGCCGCGGCCAGGTCGAGATTACCACCAAGCGCGATCCGGCGGACACGCTCACGGCGGTCGCGGTCATTATGGCGTACGTCTGCCAATCAGCCGATGGCGACCTCGACTCGCTCGGCATTCGGTGGCGCAGCGTCAACCGCCCCGACTTTACGACGGCCTCGCGCGAGTGCGCTCGTCGCCTCTGCCCGTTTTTCCCTGAAAAATGCTTGGTCCACGGCGCTCGCCGTCGTGCGGCGCATGCCGACGTGGTGGTTACCAACCATTCCCTGCTGTTCCGCAATGTTGCGGCCGAGGGCAGGATTTTGCCTCCGATTCGTCATTGGGTAATCGACGAGGCTCATTCTATCGAGCGCGAGGCGCGCCGTCAGTGGGCGCGCGTGGTGTCGGCGGACGAATCACGCGTTCTGTTTGAGCGCCTGGGTGGCTCGAGCACCGGTGCGCTAAGCCAGGTCTCCCGTGATTTGGCAACCTCTGAGGGCTCTACGCTCTATCTGGGCCTTACTGCCAAGGCGACGTCGACGGTTGCGCGCGCGAGCATGGCAATCGCCGACGTGTTCGATGGCGTTCGCGAGCTCGGCCGCCGTGCCCGTGGGGGTTATGACAATGCCAATCTATGGATTGGCCCCGAGCTGCGCGAATCTGACGACTGGCATGATTTCTTACAGTCGGCCTACGCTGCCATCGATGCATTGGAACAAGCTGACAAGTGCGTCGACGCGCTGGTGCAAGCCGTCGCCGCCGACAAGCCCGAGGTTGTTGTCGACTTGGGCGATATCTCGCGCCGCCTGCACGAGCTGGCCGAGAACCTCAAACTCATCATCGACGGCACCGATGAACACTATGTGTATTCGCTGCAGGTCAATCGCAGGTTGCGTGCCGGCGGAGAGTCAATGACCGCAGAGCGCATCGACATTGGCGAGGCCTTGGCAACCGAGTGGCTGCCCGAGGTTCACACGGCTATCTTTGCCTCGGCGACCATGACGGTGTCCAAAAGCTTTGAACACTTTAACCACGCGGTCGGCCTCGATCGCATCGGTGCTTCAACATCTTCATCGCTGCACTTGGACTCGAGCTACGACTTCGATTCGAACATGGCTGTAGTCGTTGCGGGCGATATCCCCGATCCGCGCGATCGCGAGAGCTATCTTACGGCGCTCGAGCGCGTGCTGGTCGACGCCCATCTTGCCATGGGCGGATCGGTGCTCACGCTGTTCACCAATCGGCGCGACATGGAAGACCTGTACACCCGCGTTGAGCCCAAGATGGCCCGTGCGGGTCTGGAACTCAACTGCCAGCAGCGCAACTCATCTCCTCGTCGCCTGCGCGACCGGTTTATCAATGAGCCGACCTCGTCGCTTTTTGCGCTTAAGGCCTTCTGGGAGGGGTTTGACGCCAGCGGCGAGACGCTGCGTTGCGTCATCATTCCCAAGCTGCCGTTCTCGAGCCCCACGGACCCGCTCTCGTGCGAGCGCAACCTGCGCGAAGACCGCGCTTGGGCGCGCTATTCGCTGCCCGAGGCGGTGCTCGAGGTCAAGCAGGCGGCCGGTCGCCTTATCCGTTCGTCGACCGATTGCGGCGTGCTGATTCTGGCCGACCCGCGCCTGGTGACGAAGGGCTACGGAAAGAAGTTCTTAACGTCGCTGCCCACGAGCTCCTACCAGCGCATCGAATCGGCGCAGATCGGTCACTATCTGCAACTGTGGCGCGCACGTCACGAGCGGCGGTGCTAAAGCGGACAGACGAGGGTTTTTGCCATATCGCACAGACGCTTTGACAGGGCGGGGTCATCCAAGATGCGGATGGCTCCGCCCGCTGCGATTATCTGGCTCAGTAGCCAACGCTCGGAGCCGTAATGCACGGTTACCGTTGCCATGTCTGCCCCGCTGCGCTCGATTAGGGTGATGCCGGCCCAGTCCAGATGCTCCGCCATATCGAATGGCATCAAGAGCTTTGCGCTACGCTGCGTCCGGGCAAGGGAATCGTGGAGGGATGCGACGCCCGGTGTGTGAGGCACGACGGAGTCTTCCGTCAAGGTGAGTCCCTCGATTTTATCCATGCGATAGGTGCGCTGCTCATCGACCGCGATGTCCCAGGCAATCAGGTATGTTTGGTCGCCGTTTGCCGTAATGCGCAAGGGGTCGACCAGACGCTCGCGTGGCCGCGCATCGTCCATCGAGCGATACGAGATGCGGCAACGAACACCGTCCTGAATGGCGCAGCTCAGCTGCTGCCAGTGCGACCCGTGGTTGACGGTGTCAAAGACGTGCTGGTTATAGCCGAGCTCTTCGGGTAGAAGAGCATGTCGAATTCGAGCCGCCGCCTGGGGCTCGATCCCCAGTGATTCAAGTTCATGGTTGAGCACGGCGCCTTCGGCGGCACTCAAGCGCAGCGGCAGCACGCGCCCCGCATCGCCGGTAAGGGATATGTGTTCGCCGTTGCGCTCGCAGATAATGCGGGCGCCCGACTCGCGATCAGCGAGGGTCGAGACAATATCGAGAATCTCGTCCAGCGAGGTTCCGGAAATGTCAAAGCGATTGCAAATCTCATTTCTCGTCAGCCCCACGCTCCCGGCGGCGTAGAGGGCTTCCATGATGTCGATGGCACGCGAGAGTCTCTGCTCGCTGGTGAGTTTACGAGCGGGCATGCTCATGCACCGTCCTTTCGATGAGGTGGTTCCATGCCAGCTTGAGTGCATCGGGGGCAACGGGTCTCATGCCGTCCATGGCATGGGCCATGCAGAATGAGGCGGCGGCGTCAAAGTCGCGCACGTCAACGGTCCAGGTCCATCCTTCTTCGCTGCGTGCAAGATCGCCTCGCCCGCGCGTGAGACCGCTGACCATATCGGCTTGCGACTCGCGCGCGAACGAGAACGTTGCCGCAACGGGCGGTCGGTCGGCAAAATCGAACTCAAAGAACAGGTAATCGTTGAGATTGAAGTCTGCGGGAATGGAGTATGCCTTTAAGGGGCGCCAAGCGCGGACGATGCGGTCGCAGCGGAACGTTCTGATGTTGTCGGTGGCATTGTCCAGACCGCAGAAATACGCCGTGCCATCGTGTTCGAACATACCGTAGACGCAGACGGTGCGCTCTTTCTGCTCGCCGCGACCGTTCTGATACAAAAAGCGCAGTGCACAGCGCTCGGCAAAGGCGCTCCAAACTGCATCGACGGTGGGAGAACGATGGATCGGCGCCTCGTCTGCGGCAGATATGCCGGTGAGATAGGCAATCTTGGACCGGATGTCGGCGAGCGGCGCGGCAAAGGCGGAGGAGCCGGCCGCAAGCGTCTGGTCGATGGCGTCTAGCAAGATGTCGGCATCGTCTGCGGTGATGAGCCCACCTGCCGCAAACGTGTGCTCGCGGTCGATCGTCCACGAGCTTTCCTCGGTCTCTTGCGCGCCGGCGAGGCGAACCTCTTTGATTACGATGCCGCGTTCGAGTAGTTTGTCGCGATCGCGGCGGAACTTGCGCTTATCCGAGTCGATGTTGCCCGAGCCATACCCCAAATCGGAATCCAAGACGATTTGTTCGGTCGTCAACGGCTCGGGAGAACTGTTGAGTACAAAGAAAAGATTGAGGATGCGCTGGGCCGTTTTATCGAAACTGGGTTCCGGCGTTCCCTTTTTGTTAATAGCGGTCGTGTCGCTTGCCGTCATAGAGTCCTCGCATGGGAAGGTGGTTTGCTGCCATGATTTTAGTCCGATATGGAGATTAGGCTATATCCTTGTCCGCTCGGGGCGTTAAGATGGCCCGAATTCGGTCGTTTGCGCTCGCTCGGGGTATACTTTCGACTATATACGGTTCTAATGTGCATGCATTGGGCCTATTTGTCGGATTATGGATGTGGAGCGCACATGGCGAACACCCAGAACTATATCAACCACCTGCTGCAGAACACCGGCATCACGCCGGCATGCAGCGAAGAAGAGCGCTTGGCTGCCGAGGATATCGCTCAGATTTTCCGCAACCATGGCTTTGATCCCGAGGTGCAGGAGTTTAATGCTCCCGCGCCGAGCAGGCTGGCATTTGCTATCACCGGCATCCTTGCGTTTGTCGGCGCCCTGCTTATGGGTATCGGTGGCGGCATCGGCTTGGTCGGTACCCTGCTGGCCATCATCGGTGCCGTGCTCTATGTGCTCGAGCGTACCGGGCATCCCGTGATTTCGGGGCTGGGAAAGACGGGCGTGAGCCAAAATGTCATCGCCTATCACAAGGCTTCTGGCCCGCTCGCGTCCCCGCGCAATCGCCCGGTGGTCGTTGTCGCACATTACGACTCCCCTCGCGCCGAGCTGCTTGCCCGCGAGCCCTATGCTTCGTACCGCGCGCTCATCGCTAAGTTGCTGCCCGTCGCCACGGTTGCCCCCGCTGCCGTCGCCGTCCTGCGTATCCTGCCGCTTCCCGGCGCGCTCAAGGTTCTGCTGTGGATCGTCGCGATTCTCGCCTCTCTCGTTGCGCTCGCCAACGCGGCAAACATCATCTCCAATCGCTACATCCTTCCCTATACGTCCGGCGCGGTGTGCAACAAATCTTCGGTCGCCGCTTTGCTTGGCGTTATGGACAATGTCGCCCCCTTCCAGGGCGAGAATGAGTTCCCCGACGATGTTCCGTTCGACACCTATTTTGGTGAGCAAAAACGTCGCGCCGAGGAGATGGCACGTGCGGCGGCGGAATATGCCGCGGCCCAGCAGCAAAACGACTATGGCAACACCATTGAGTACGAAGAGCCTACCTACGAGGAGGACGAGTTTGGCCAGCCGATCGCTTCCGATGATCAGCTCGAGTCCGAACAAGGCGAGGCTTTCGACGAGCAGATCGATGGCTTTGAGGGTGCATCTGCCGACGAGACGCTGATCGGCTCCATTGTGCCCGAGGCACAGGGCCAGGCTGTCCAAGTCGAAGAGCCTGCTGCCGAGGTTCCCGCTGCCGAGTCGGCGGAGGAGTCTGTTGTGGTCGAGCCCAGCGAGCCTGAGCCTAAGCTCTATCGCAATGCCGCCGGCAACATCCGCTTTGGTTCGGATGCCATCCGCGCACTCGGCATGCTTCCCGAGTCCTGTACGCTCGATTACGAGGAGGGCGAGGAGCCGACATTCGAGCCCGAGCCTGCCCCCGTCGTGACTGCACCTGCGCCCGTTGTCGCCGTGGATGATGAGTCTGCCGCGGTTACCGCTGCCGTTGCCGAGCCCGAGGCGGTGTCCGCGATCGATCCCGCGGCAGGACTGGACATTTTGGCTCCCGCCGCGCCGGCGCAAGACGTTACGGACGAGTCTGACGACGATTACGCTGAACAGCCGAGGCGCGTGTCTTACGAGAGTGATACCGATTTCTCGGCCGAGATTCCCGCGGCGACGCCCCATGCCGATATTGCATCCGCCTTCTCTTCGATTGGGGCCAGTGCTTCCAGCTTCTTTAAGGGTGCATTTGCAAAGGGCAAGAAATTCATCGACGACTTTGAGGAAAAGCGCGCCATCGCACGCGAGGCTGCCGAGCAGGAGGCTATCGCTCAGCAGCAGGCAGCCGAGGCGGAGCGTGAGCGTGCGGCGCAGGAGTTCGAACAGAACGAGGCTCAGCAGCCCGTGGCCGTCGACGCTGCCGAAGCTACGACGTCTTTTGAGTCCCAGCAACCGGCATCCGCTGATGTTGTTGAGGCGACGACGTCTTTCGAGCCCCAGCAGCCCGTTGATGGCACCATGTCGTTCGACGCCGCGCAGTTCGATGCCACGATAACGTTTGAAAAACAGGGCACCGCGATTGCTGAGCCCCTTGAGGCTTCCGATGATCAGGCCGCTGTGGCAAACGATGCCGAGACCGCCGATGCGGTTGAAGTCCCGGATGCTGCCGAAGACCAGGTCGTTGAGGTCAGTGCTGAGGAAGAGCAGCACGTAGCGGTTGAGCAGAACGATTCGGCCGAGGTCGAGCAGGATGAGGCAGCTGTGGTCTCCGAGGTTTCCGAGGCGCCCGAGACGGACGAGTCGAGACCTTACTCCACGCAGATTTTCACCATGCCGACTCCGGGTGGTTCTGGCTCCACGGTTGCCAACGTCGCCTCCACTCAGGACGAAACGGTCGATTCCCTCATGGCGCAGATTTCGTCTCAGGCCACGCCGCGCCCGCAGATGAATGTTCCCGATCCGGCGTCAGTTCCGGTGCCTACGCCCTCCTCGTCGCCGTTGGCTTCGGTTCCCGATCCGTCGCTGCCGTCGATGAAGCAGGCTAACGTTGCGTCTCGCACGTCACTGTTCGACCTTCCCGACCCCTCGGCTCAGGTCGATGACCCCTTCGCGACGGCGCAGGGTCCCGAGCCCACGTCGGCGCCCGTTGCACCTTCCATGCCCGTCGCGTCGGGCGCGCAGCCGCTCGAGACCATCTCGGCTCCCGCTTCGGCCGCGCCCAAGCCCCGCAAGCGCGGTCTGGGCGGTCTGTTTGGTCGTAAAAAGAAAAACGATCAGGACAGCATGAGTGACTGGCTGGGTGTCGAAGACGATTACGATGCTAAGAAGTCTGGCCGCGGTATCGGCTCGTGGGATAACTTCGAGGACGATAACGACGGCTGGAAGGGCGGCGCCACGTCTTCCGATGGTGCATCTGACGAGGACATGCTCTCGGCTGTCGCTTCTATGGGCGATGACGAACTGCTTGGTCACGATATCTGGTTTGTGGCGACGGGTGCCTCGGATTGTGATGGCGCCGGCATGAAGGCGTTCTTGGCCTCGCATCGCGATAAGCTCCGCGGCGTATTCTTCATCAATCTTGAATCCGTCGGCGCCGGTAGGCTTTCGGTAGTGACGGTCGAGGGCGAGCAGCAGCTGCTTAAGGGCGACCGCCGCATCATGAATCTGGTCAGCAAGGTCTGCAAGTCGTTCCATGTCGATTGTGGTGCGCTCGAGATGCCCTATGCCAAGACCGATGCCTATGCCGCACTCGAGGCGAGCCGTCGTGCCCTCACCATCGCCGGTGTGGACGGCACGCGCCTGGCTTGTGCTCGCACCGAGGACGACCTGCCCCACAACGTTAACCCGACGAACATTGCCACGGTATCCGAGGTCGTGACCGAGGTTATCCGCCGTTCGTAGGCGGAGCTCTAAGGAGTCAACGTGTTTTCGTTCATTAAACGTCATTGGCCTGTTTATTTGATTCTGACCCTTATTGCCGTCGCTTTGGGATTTGGGGCTGCCTATATCGTGGGTGTAAAGGGGTCGACCCCCGCATCCGCAATCAGCGAAGAGGTGGAGCAAGAGCAAAGTACGGGTGCCGATGGAATCCCCGAGTCCGAGCAGGCGCTCGTCGACAGCGGATCTTCATCTGCCGAGTAGATGTGGCGATTTAAATGATTGAAAGCGGGCGAGGCGGGAGACTGACTCGCCCGCTTTTTATCGCGTTAGCGCTTCTTTGGGATCGACCTAAGGCGAGCGAACCATAGGGCTGCCGCACCCGAGGTCAGGAGCGCGGTGATGCAGGCGGCGATGGGAACTGATCCTGTTGCCGGTAGGTCCTGCGGTAGGGTGCAGCGCTGAACGACACGATCCTCGTCATGTGACTCAAGTTTGTCGCCGCCGCCGTTGCGACAGAGGTCGACACGGGCGCTGTTGGCAACTGGTGCCTGGGGCGTATAGGAAGAAGTTGCCTGCATATGGACTACTGCACTCCGGGCGTCTGTACCGAGGGTTGCCTTGGCGTCATCGAGATCGTCATGTTCGTTTTTAAGATCTTCGCGCTTCCAAGAATCTTCGTCGCACCTGGTTGCAAAGTCGGCGTCCACCGCACCGTACTCAAGGCGAATGCCCGTTACGATGGTATCGACGGGAAGGTCGAGCTCATTTACCTCAAGCGTGATTGATTTTGTGGTCGGGACATCGGTTTTCCAGAGTTGCCAGCCTTCGTAATCAACGAGACGACGGTCCCCGCCCAAGCTCTCTTTAACTTCGTCGGACTCAAGCCAGGGGTTTTCATGTCCATCGTCAAGTGTTGCGTTTGCCTGTTCGTCGATGCCTGACGAGCCCAGTGGCGTTGTGCGGTACCACACGTTGCACAGACCGTTGAGGTCGCCGATGGCAATAGGGGTTTCGATTGAGACGAGTCTTGCCGTACCGTCCTTGGCGCACTCAAGATCATCGGTAATCGTGAACTCATCAACCCAGGTGGTCGACTCGTTTCGCGCATCGACGGTGTAGGAGAAAAACCCTTCCGCATCGGCTTGTGTCGCGGCGCGGTTTTTGCCATCGCCGTTAGCCAAGAGGCCATCCCCGGTGGGCTGGGCAATTTCTTGACGCTTGTCGACCTGTCCCTTGATCTCGATCGGTGCGTCCTTCATTGCGAAAGATTGGACTTCTCCCGTAGCCTTCACTTCAAACGTTATCTCCTCGGCAAGGTCGTAGGTTCGCGGGGACATCATTTCGCGCAACGTGTAGGTGCCGGGCGCAAGATGTTCGATACGGTGCGGTTTATCGGATGAGGTCCAGGAGTCTATTTCGGTTTCGTCTTGTCCATATAGGGTGAGCTGAGCGCCCTCCACCTCTTGTTTTCCGGTTAGGTCGACTTTTGAGATATCGATCTTGGTGAAATCGTCGGATACTCCGAGATGGGCTTCGATGACGGACGTTGTCTGGTCGGCATATGACAGCTCGACCGTATGGGGACTTTGGTCTAGGAGATATCCTTCGGGAGCTTGGGTCTCAACGACTTCGTAGCATGCGGTTCCACATCCCAGCGAAAGATGGCTCGCACGGGCGGACCCCTGCTCGTCAGTCGTTACGGTGGCGACGGTTTCGCCGTCCAGGGCAACGATACTGCCGTCGGGGCGAATAATATCGCCTGCGGCTCGGATATCAAATACAGCCCCCATGAGTTTGCGCCCGTCGGTAGCGTCGGACTTTACGATTTCGATGCTTCCGGTTGCCGCATCGTCGAAGTATGAGGCAATCGCAGCGGGCGTTAGATACCTGTCGGCGGGGATTGTTATCTCGAGATCCTCTCCGACAAGATAAGGTTTCTTTGCCGAGACTTCTCGCACGTAGTAGGTGCCCGGGTTAAGAGACTCGGGTAGCGTGACGGTACCAGTTGCGTCGGTCGTAAAGGTGTTCAGGACATTGTGGGACGGATACCAGCACGTTTGCGAGATGGGCTCGTGGTTGCTGCCGAGCAACTGGAAGCTAAAGCCTGCAAGGGGAACCGCGGCACCGGTTTGGGCGTCGCGCTTAGCAATCTGGAGATGTGTCGATAGGGCATGGTTGTCCACGATGTACTGAAGCTCGGCACCGTCGGCAATCTGTTCAGCCGAGACGGTCCATTCTCCTGCCTGTTTAAAGCCTTCGGGGACGGATTCTGGGACCTCCCGAAGTGTATAGCCGGCACGGTCGTAGGGGATGGCTCCGTGGGCGCCGTCGGGCCGCTTGCCCGCGCCGAACCATGCTCCGGGCTGGTCTTTGGTGGAGGCAAAACCATAGATATTTGTGGTTAACGTTCCAACAACCTGTTGTGAGCTATTGCTGATGACTTCAAAGACAACGCCTTCCGCGGGCTGCTCCAAGCCAGACTGATCGCTGTTGCCATGATCTTTGAATTTGGAAATCTCAAGGTCAAATGCAATCGGAATATCGGAAACGCGAGATTCGAGCTCGACGACGCCCGAGTCGCCCAGCTGGTCGGCTCCAACGGTGTAGGTCCAGCTGTCGCTGGGCAGCAGGTAGCCCTCGGGGGCCTTCGACTCATAGATGGTGAAGGTTCCCAGGGGAACGTTATCAAGGGCCGCTCGACCGTTTTCGTCGGTCGTGAGGGTTTGCGTCCATCCGGGGGTGGATTGAGAGACGCAGGTAAACTCGGCACCGGCAAGCGAGGTCCCCGCTTGGGCTCCAGCGCCCGTTGCGGCGTCGGTCTTTACGATGCGCAACGTGATGGTGCCTGGCTGCTCATCGATTGTGACATGACCACCATTGCCTTCCGTGGTAAAGGGGATGCGGTCGCGTCGAGGGATATAGCCTGCCGGTGCCTTTGTCTCTACCAGGTAGTATGCCGTGTTAGGTAAAAGTGTTGCCTGTGCTCGGCCGTTGCCGTCCATTTTGAGCGTGCCCACGCGCGCGTCGCTCACGCTCTCGAAGATATCGAATGTTGCCCCGTCAAACTGATAGGTGCCGTTTCCGCTGGTAATGACGGTGTTCGCGGACTTCTTTTGGAAAGAAACAGAGACCGCTGGCAGCACGTAGAGCATGTCTTGACGTTTGCTGCCGCCCGATATGGGTCCCAAATAGCGCCGTGCGCGGTGCGGAGCGGCTTTGATGCCTCCCGATTTTGCATTGTCGTGAAGCCACCGTGCGGCAGCCACAACCTCATTGTCGGCGGTAAAATGCCCGCTCTTTGTTTTGCCTTGAGCTGTTGTATAGGAGTAAGTGCCGTCGACATGGGTGGTGCCGTTAAGCATCCATACGGCAAGTTGAGTGGCGGCACGGGCGCGATCGGGCGACAGGCTGTAACCGCCAAATGACGTTGCGGAAGGATATCCGTGACAAACGATCGCCGCGAACTCGTCGTCGAGCCATACCCAGCCCTGATCAAAGTTGAGCCATGGGCCACCCGGCTTGGTGGGACCGGGACGTTCCTGGTTCATACAGTACGCGATTGAGGCGTCTTGAGCCTCGTACTTACCGATGAAGAAGGGCCCACAATCGTCGCTAATGGTGCGAAAGCCGAGCTGATCGTACCCGTCGATGGCAAGTGCGGGTCTCGGAGCCAAGCAACTGATGAGTAGGAAGAGGAGTAGGAGCAGCGGGCCTGTTGCGATTGCGCTGTGGACAGAGTGCGTGGGTGCGTTGGACATGGCTGCTCCTTATCCCTCGTGCGCCGCACGGGGAGGCTGCGGCGCTTGGGACGAGGCTACCCCCGAGGTTCATGCGGGTAAGTACCGGAAGCTGACCAAAAGCTTGCCCGATTTCCGACAAATTGGGTTCATATGGAACAATCAAATAAAACCGCAGGTAAAAGATGGTGAAATAAGGACACCAGAGGTCCCTGTCTCCACAATTGGACTGTTTTTCAGACGATTCTCCACAGCTAAAACAAGCATCGACACCCTTGTATCGAACAAGACAACCGCGTTATACTAGCCAACACACAAGCGGGCATCGCCAAGTGGTAAGGCATCAGCTTCCCAAGCTGACACTCGCGGGTTCGAGTCCCGTTGCCCGCTCCAGTAAAAAGCACAAGCACGACACCGTTCCGGTGCCGTGCTTTTTTCAATATAGTGCCGGGACTCGAACCCGCCAGGGTGCGAGCGTTAAATAAACGCGAAGCGTTTATAGCGAGCAGGCAAGGTCGCCGATAGGCGACCGTAGCCGGTGCGGATTTGCGAAGCAAATACGCGGACGTCCCGTTGCCCGCTCCAATCTCAAAATGTTAGGTTGATGCCCGTAGCTCATACGGGCACCTGCGCACGGTACAATAGTCGAGTTACGACCAACGTGCCAATAACCAAAAAGGAGCCGCTATGATCGATCGCTATACCCGCCCGGAGATGGGACACATCTTCTCCCTCGAGAACAAGTACGCCATTTGGCAGGAGATCGAGGTCCTGGCCTGCGAGGCCCAGGCGGAGCTCGGCAAGATCGGTATTTCCAAAGACGAAGCCCAGTGGATTCGCGACCACGCCAACTTCGAGAAGGCAAAGGTCGACGAGATCGAGGAAGTCACGCGCCACGACGTCATCGCCTTCCTGACCAACATGAAGGAGTATATCGATGCCGACGTTCCCGAGGGCGAGCCCAAGCCCAGCCGCTGGGTTCACTACGGCATGACCAGCTCCGACCTGGGTGATACGGCTCTGTGCTATCAGCTCACTCAGGCTTGCGACCTTATCATCGAGGACGTCAAGAAGCTCGGCGAGATCTGCAAGCGTCGCGCCTTCGAGGAGCGCAACACGCTCTGCGCCGGCCGTACTCATGGCATCCATGCCGAGCCGATGACCTTCGGTATGAAGTTTGGCTCTTGGGCCTGGGAGCTCAAGCGCGATCTGGACCGTCTTGAGGACGCCCGTAAGAACGTTGCTTTCGGTGCCATCTCGGGCGCTGTCGGCACGTACAGCTCCATCGAGCCGTTTGTCGAGGAGTATGTCTGCGAGCACTTAGGTCTGGTTCATGATCCGCTGTCCACGCAGGTCATCAGCCGCGACCACCACGCCTATCTTGCCGGTGTGCTCGCTACCACGGCAGCTACCTGCGAGCGCATTGCGACCGAGGTTCGCAACCTGCAGAAGACCGATACGCTCGAGGCCGAGGAGCCGTTCCGCAAGGGACAAAAGGGCAGCTCCGCCATGCCGCACAAGCGCAACCCCATCACCATGGAGAAGGTCTGCGGGCTGTCGCGCGTCGTGAAGTCCAACGCTCAGGTCGCTTTTGACAACGTTGCCCTGTGGCACGAGCGCGACATTTCGCACTCCTCTGCCGAGCGCGTCGCCCAGGCCGATAGCTTCATCGCCCTTGACCACATGTTCCAGTGCCTCATTCGCGTTATCGATGGCCTGCAGCTGTATCCGGCGCGCATGATGGCCAATCTCAACAAGACCCGCGGCCTCATCTTCTCTTCCAAGGTGCTGTTGGCTCTCGTCGACACGGGTATTACCCGCGAGGACGCTTACGCCATCGTGCAGGAGAACGCTATGGCAACCTGGCACGAGGTGCAGGATTGCGTCTCCGGTCCCACCTTTAAGGAGCGCCTCGAGGCGGATCCGCGCTGCACCGTCAGCCAGGAGAAGCTCGACGAGATCTTCGATCCGTGGGACTTCCTCACCCGCATCGACACGGTCTTCGATCGCCTGGAGCAGCTCGAGTTCTAATTGACCGATCGGGGAGGTAGTCAAATCGATCAATTCTCCGCGGCCCTCGTTCGAGTGCGACTTTCCAACACAAGCCCCGCTCGCAGCTCGCTCTGCCAGCGGGGCTTGTGCATGAGCGCACCTAGAAAGCTGGACGTCAGCGATATATGCGCGTCAACTGTGCTGCTTGCCGATAATTTGAGACATCTGACAAACATTACCTTGCCGGTAACTGTCGGGGGGGGGTATCCTTAAGCCAATTTTAAGGTGTGGGAGAATGCTGCGTTTTTTCACGAGAGATTGGACTTAGGGGAATGAGAAAAGGGTTTTGGAGGATAGCCACAGGCATCTGTGTTGCTTTAACGGCGGCAACGTTTGGGCTGACGGTGGCCGCTCCGCATGCGGATGCTGTCATGCTGGAGTCGCAGGACGGTTCCATGGGTGCATCGTTTCTCCCATACGATTCGTCTACAGGCGATGTGTGGTCAGAATTTGATGTCGCTGTTGGACAGACGGTGAAAGGAAGGCTTTCCTTTTTTAATAAAAATCACGAATGGGCGCACATTGACCCTAGCGATATCGATATCACATCGTCTGACGAGGATATCGCTAAGGTAAGTTATGAGTCACATAGTTGGGTATTGACAATTAGCCCCACCAAAGTTGGCACAACGACTATAACCCTGAAGAGCAAGACCGACGAGAGTTTAAACGGTTCTCTTAAGATTAAAAGTGTGGCTAAAGTCAATCCAATTAAGGTCAGTTTCGTTTCTTACGACCAATCTGGTGCGACAACAAACACCGCAACGCTGGGTTACACGGATGATTGTCCGCAAAAATGCGGGAACACGCATTATGCATTACTAGAGGGGAGAGTTGACGTTCGTCCCGTGGACGAGAGCCGTGCGGCCACATATTTTGTTATTAAGGAAGACCCCTCAAAGGATTCCAAAGTCCAGGCAAGGGTGAATTCGAATTATTCATCATATGGAACTTCCGAGCTAAGCGCTTCTTTGCAACTCGAGGCGTTGTCGAAAGATGCTAAAGAGGCCAAGGTTCTTGTCGACTATTGCAACGGTGAAGTTGAGACGAAGAAGCTATGTGATGTTGTAACCGAGAATCAGGAGCCCGGATTCAATGAGCGTGGGAACAAAAAGCAAAAGATGCTGGTTGGGGACAGCTATTATCTGACTGCCATTCTCAACGTTTCTCCAAATGAAGTACTGAAGGCATGCCAGCGCGCACATTGGGGTGCGGACTTTGGCGCTGTAACCTATTCTCTGGAAAGCAACGATGTCGTTGAGCTTATCGGTGGTGAAAACTCGTTTAAGGCAATAAAGCCTGGCACCGTTAAGGCTCATGCTCGTGATGGCCTTGGCAATGACCATCCCTTTGAGATAGAGGTTGTCGACCCTGCGGAAGTGAGCCTTTCGAAGGCTAAGTTTGTGTCGAGCGATTATACATTTCCCTGTGAGGTCAGTTCAGATAGTATATCCAAAGATTGGCTTTGGCTGGAATGTGACAGGGGGTTTGAATATCCAAAGGGCGTGCTGAGTAAAAGCGCTGAGGAATTGATGGACTCCTATGCCGGCGCAAAGTATTCTTTCACTTCAGATAATCCGGATGTCCTCGAGGTAAAAGGACCGATGTTTAGTGGTGGCAGTTACTTGGGGTATTTAGTGCCTCATAGTTACGGCGATGCAACGGTTTCAATGTACTTGGGTGGTCGTCTCTGCGACACGATGACCGTTCATGTTGTCAAGCCTGGCGAGGAGCCTGCAAAGACTGCGGTTTCCATTGCGGACAGCTACTCAACCTCCATGGATAAAGGCACGACTCAGCAGCTGAAGGCAAAGGTCTCCCCTGATGACAAGGCCAGCCAAGTTGTTTGGTCCTCTTCCAACGAGAGCGTCCTTACCGTCGACGCTAACGGTCTTGTTACCGCTGTCGGTGACGGTGATGCCACGATCACGGCAACGGTTGATGGGGTCTCTGCAACCACGGATGCGATTACGGTAACCACTCCGGTTGTAAAGGTGTCGGGCGTCAAGCTCAGCGCTTCAAACCTTAAGCTTGCTGTGGGCGGTGAGCCCTCGACGTTGACCGCAGCGGTTGAGCCCGATAATGCAACGAACAAGAACTTGTCCTGGTCGTCGAGCGATCCTACGGTCGCCACGGTTGCAGACGGCGTCGTGACCCCGGTCAAGGCAGGTGTTGCTACGATTACCGTCACCACTGAGGACGGAGAGCATAGCGCCACGTGCAAGGTGACGGTTATTCAGCCTGCTACGGGCATCACGCTCGATAAGCAGAAGGTCGTGCTTGTGGGCGCTGCAACCGAGCAGCTTAAGGCGGCGGTCGTTCCCGCGGAGGCTAACCAGACGATTGTCTGGAAGTCCAGCAACGAAAGTGTCGCTACAGTCGATCAAACCGGAAAGGTGGCGGCTGTCTCCAAGGGCGCCGCAACCATCACCGTTTCGACTGAAGACGGCACCTATTCTCAGGATTGCGCGGTGACCGTCTCTAATCCCGCAACGAACCTTACGGTCGACCAGAGCGTCCTCGGCCTCAAGAAGGGCGAAGAGGGCACCGTGAAGGTTTCTCTTGCTGGAACCCTTGCGGGTGAGGTCGACGAGACCAATCTTGCTCTGGATGACACGGGCGCTTCGAAGGCGTTTAAGGTTGTCGACAACGGTGATGGCTCCTACACCGTTACCGCCCTCAAGACCGGTTCTGGTTCTTTTGTCATCACTGCAGGGTCGCTCTCCCAGACCGTTTCGGTGACCGTGACCAATCCCGCCCAAAAGGTTGAGCTCAACAAGACGAGCCTGTCCTTTACCGTCGGTGATGCCTCCACAAAGCTCTCCGCAACGGTGAGTCCTGCCGATGCAGACGATACGACGGTGAGCTGGACCTCCAGCGACTCGTCGATCGCCACGGTCAAAGACGGCGTCGTGACGCCGCTTAAGGCCGGTACCGCCACGATTACCGCCACCTGTGGCGACAAAACCGCGACCTGCGCCGTTATCGTAGCGGCAAAGACCATTGCAGGCGTTGCGGGTAGCAACGGAACGGACGTTAGCGTAAGCGCCGAGAACAATGTCGCTGCCGGCATTGCCCAGAACAACAGCATCTCTCTTGTTGTCGAGGAACCGACGGATCTTACCGATGCCGCCAATGCTACGATTTCCGGCCTTGAGCAGGGGACTACCAAGGTTGCCGATAAGCTCGATATCAAGCTTCTCAAGGACGGCGAGGTTATCGAGGACTACGAAGGCATGTCCTTCATCGTCCGTGTCAAGATGACTGCCGCCATGAAGGCGCTCACCAATCTCAAGGTGCTCTACGTTGCCGAGGATGGTTCCACTCAGGCTATGGATACGTGGACCGAGGGCGACTACCTCTGCTTCCGCACGAGCCACTTCTCGACGTACGTGGTGACGGGCGAGGAGGCCAAGGGGGAGCCGGCTCAGCCTGCGCAGCCCGTGACGCCGTCCCAACCCGGTCAGCAGACGACGACCAAGGTAACCAAAACGTCCGCTAAGACTACTAAGGGTGCGCTCGCCAACACGGGCGACCAAACCCTTGCCGTCGCCTTTATTATGACCGTTGTCGGCGCTTCGCTGATTGCCTTCGCGCTTATGCGCAAACGTCTCGAGTGTTAGGGCGCCCTCTCGTTTAAGCGCGACCTTTCAGTCCAAGCCCCGTTGGTAACTCGTTTTACCAACGGGGCTTTTACGTTAAAGACTTCAGCCCGTGTGTCGCGTGCAGTGCGGCGCGTCGGAAACCGCCAGATACGCGGTCGGCGCCAACGGCCTGAACGAGGCAGCGGTCGGGGTGCATTCGGGAGCAGCTGAGCTTCGAGTAGGGTTAACCTAATTCGACCGCTCGCGGATGCATTTCAACCTTTGGCGCCTTGCCCATCTTGGGTGAGGCGCTTTTTTCGCTGCTGCGGCAGCTCCCGGTAATAAAATGAACCTCTACTGCCATTTCGATGAAAAGAGGCGCGTGCCTAGACGTATTAAACGAGTCGTCATCGTCTCGTTCGCGCTCATAGTTCTTGTTGCTGCCTGTACGGCTGTCCTGACGTATACCGATCGAAATAGTTCTTCCTCGCCGAGTACGGCTGACGAGGATCTCCCTGTGCTCAAAATTGGCGTTACGGATAACGACCCCTATGTGTATGTCGATACCACGGGCGATTACGCTGGTATCGATATCGACATCGCCCGCGAGGCCTGCAAGCGTGCGGGGCTCAAGCCACAGTTTGTCGATATTGACTGGAACGATCGCGACCGGCTGCTCAAAAACGGTGATATCGATTGCCTGTGGTGTGATTATTCTCCCTGTTATCGCGAGGATAAGTATTACTGGACCGAGCCGTATCTAACCGTGACGGTCTCGGTTGCCGCCAAGAAAACGAGTGGCATCAAGTCCTTGGCGCATCTCGATGGAGGCAAGACCATCGCGGTGATTGCGGGCTCGGTGAGCGAACGCCGATTGCTCGCAGGGGATCTGGAAATCTCGCCGGACGTGCAAATCAAATCGTATGGTTCTGCCGAGCTCTGCAAAGCCGCCCTCGCCAAAGGGTATGTTGACTGTTGGATGGCGGACGTTCAATCGCTTGATCGACTCGTCGTCCAGTATCCCGGCGTTTATCGTGTGTTTGCCGACAACGTTATGACGGTTGACCTGGGCGTTGCATTTGATGTTGCCTATGAGGGAGAGTGCGTCAAAAACCTCAATACCGCGCTGTTCGACATGGATCGAGACGGCACGATAGAGCGCATTGTGGACAATTACAAGGCAGGAGCGACGACGGGCGGGCAAGGAGCGGAATCATGACAAATGACAAACACCGCTTGCGTCGAAAGACTCTGACCGTCATAGCTGTCAGCGTTATTGTCAGCGCTGTCTTATTAGGCCTGTTGTATGCGGTTGGAACCCATCGCTGCCTCGAAAAAACGCTTGGGTTTGGCCAAGAAACCATGGCGTTTTTGGAAAACGCTTGCGAAAAATATGACCGCTACGAACAGGGGAGAAAAATCGAGACGACGCACGATTTGCTCGCCGCGGTCGAATCGTTTGCGACGTTCCTGTCCCCTGATCGCGTTGAGGTTAACAACGATCTTATCGAGCAATTTGTCCATGCCGAGAACCTTTCGGGGTTGATGGTCATGGACTCCGATGGCCATATGGCTGCCCACTACGACATCGATGGTCGCGATCCGCTCATGTTGTGGCGAGAGGAGCTGGCCTGTTCGCCGGTCGCATCGATGTATCAAGGTTCCAAAGTGTCCTACTCAACTGTCGTCGAGCGCCGTGGTGTTGTGTTTGCCGTCTGTGCTGTTCCGTATGGCGACGGCGTTGCCCTGGCATACCGTTCATTTGTTCCCGATACGGCGGATGACTATTCATATGCCATAGCCGATGTGCTTGCGAACAACACCTTCCACCAAAGTCCCATGGTGCTTGTTATGGAGGATGCGGAGATTGTCTCATCCAACAGTGCCGATGCTGACGTGTCGCTCGCCCGACTCCTCACCAGTACAGGAGTTGAGTGGAAAGAAGACGGCCTGACGCGCATCGAATATCGAGGAGACAAATGGTATGCCGTGCGTGCGGCATATAAGGACTACCGCCTGTTTGCGCTCTATCCCAAATCTGAGGTCATGTCTGACAGGATTTCATTTGTCGCCGTCGGCGTCTTGGTGTGCCTCGCGTTTTGGGTCGTGGTGCTGTTGGCTCGAAATATCGTTGACCACCGCAATTTGGTCGAAAAGGATAAACAGCTCGGCATTATCAATGCCATAAGCGCCATCTACGATTCGACCTTCCTTTTGCATCTCGACACCCTCGAGATCGAGGGAATCAATATGTCGCCGGCGATAGCGAAGATATTCGCCGAGCACAACGAGGCATATGACTTTATGGACACAGTCTGCCGGGATATCGTGAGCCCCGAAAGCCGCGAAGCGGTTGTGGGACTCGTAGATATAAGTACGCTTCGTGAACGTATGGAGGGCGTACCATACTTGGCTGCCGAGGTGCGAGATTGTCGAGGCGCTTGGTACTCGCTACAGGTTGTCCCCCAGCATCGCGATGAGCAAGGCCGGCTGGAGTCGGTTGTCGTGGCGACGCACAACATATCGATGGTCAAGCATGCCGAGGAGCTGTCATACCAAGATAAACTGACGGGGCTTCGCAACCGCAACTATCTTGAATCGCGTGGAGATAGCCTGGTAAACGAGGACTTGCCGGTGAGCGTGATTATGGTGGACTGTAATTATCTCAAGCGGACCAACGACATCTATGGTCACGAGATGGGGGATGAACTGCTGCGACGGACGGCGTCCGTGCTGCGGCGGGTGGCTGGTGCGGATTATCTGCCGATGCGCGTTGGCGGCGACGAGTTTTTGCTGGTTTGCCCCCATACTGACAACGAGTCTGCGCTCGGGCTGGAACAGGACCTTCGTCTCGGTCTTGCCGCGGTAAGCGATGAGGCCCTGACGGTCAGCGCATCGATTGGCGTGGCGACCGTCGAGACGGCTGGAAATACGCTGGCCGATGTATATCGCGTCGCCGACCACAATATGTATCGTGAGAAGCGCATGGTCCACGTACAGGGTGCGGACTGCTAATCTTGCCCCCACCAGTCCAAGCATCGTAGGATGTTGAATCGGTGCTTGCGATAATAAGTCGGTCCAGGCGGGGATAATAGACGTCTGAAATTTCTTTCTGAGAGGGGATCTCAATGATTAGTTTTGACTACAAGCCTCAGGGTGTATGCTCTCGCAATATTCACCTCAATCTCTCTGACGATGGCAGCAAGGTGCTGGGCGTCGAGTTTACTGGCGGCTGCGATGGCAACCTCAAGGCCATCTCCAGGCTGGTTGAGGGCGCTCCCGCCGATCGCGTAATCGAGGTTCTCGCCGGTAATACCTGCGGTATGAAAAAGACCTCCTGCGCCGACCAGCTTACACGCGCTATCGAGGCCGCTCGCACCGAGATCGCCTAATGGGTATCGCCGATCACATCAAGAACGGAATATCGCGTCGCGGCTTTGTACTCGGTGGGGCTGCCGCGGGCGCTGCCACGGTGCTTGCCGGATGCTCGAAAAAAACGGGCACCAGCGATGATGCCGCCGGCGAGCCGCAGGTTATCAAGGACGATTCCAAGATCATCTCGATTACGGATGAGTACGAGGCAGTCGACATCGATCTTGAGCCGGCGGCGTCGTGGACGCTGCCTCTGGGTACGCTGCTGTACTACTGCGACGGCGATTACGCCGCGGCGATGATGGCGCCCGCATCGGCGCTGCACGCCAACACACTCGGTGTGCTCAACCTGGGTGATGGCTCGCTTACCACATTAATCGAGGATCCTATCGAGGGCACGGGATATGCATTCTACGATGTCCGTGCCGGCGACGGCGTATTCGCGTGGGTTGAGATGAACTTTGCCAATTCATCGTGGAAGCTCTACGCTCAAAATCTGTCGGGCGCTTCGCTCTCTGGCGACGTGGTTGAGCTCGATCGAGGTGGCAAGGACTATGATCCGCCCCTGTTTACGGCGTTCGGGTCATCGGTCATCTGGTATAAAATGCCTTCGGCAGGCGGCAATAAAACGAGTAGTGATTCGTTTTGCTATCGTCGCTCGCTTGATGAATCCAAGGCCGAGGTAATTTGGAAATCGACGGGCCGCTTTGCATCGGCCCCGCGCGCGAGCGACGGCATTTTGACCATCTCGCCGCGTGTCCGCAACGACGAGGGCGTCTACTACGGCATAACGGCAATCGATCTGACCGACGGCAACAACACCAAGCGTGCCCAGTTGGTCCTCCCTTCGTCAGTTTCGCCTTTCGAGGCCGTATATATGGGCGATACCTTCGTGTTTTCTATCGAGGCGGCCTATAGTGGCGTGGGCAGCCTGGGCAATATGGGCACGTATATCGGTAATGAGGGAGGGCCGTACCTCTTCCTGTCACGCGAGCCGCTCGCATGTGCGGCTGGCAAGAAGAATAAATACCTTGTTAAGGTACAGGCGTCGCATTTCCTGATCGACACCTCTGCCAAGACCTATGGCTCGCTGCTGTCGCCCGACCGCGCTTTGGAGTATGGCGATTATCCAGCTACGGCGGGAAAATCGGACTCATTCCTTACGTACGCCACGGTGCGCAACAGCCAGGGTATACCAGAGACGGTCACTGCACGCCTATTCTCTCTTTAAGCTTAGAGGGGTTAAAAAGGCGCCAACAGGGGAATAAACGCGTTGTAATTGTGAGTACCGCCCGCCGAGCTGCCGCGTCATAGCGGCATCTGGCGGGCTCAGGTGCGTTAAAATGGGCTTGTTCTTAGCTAATTGAGACAGGGGGGCCGTGTTATGGCTTCAGATGCAAAAAAGATTCTGCTGGTCGAGGATGAGAAGGCAATCCGTGACGCCGTCGCTGCCTATCTCGAGCGCGAAGGCTACTGGGTTGTGGGCGTCGGCGATGGCCAGTCCGCGATCGAGGAGTTCGAGAAGCATCAGTTCGACCTGGTCGTGCTCGACCTTATGCTCCCCAAGATCCCCGGCGAGCGCGTTTGCCGCACCATTCGCGATACCTCGGATGTCCCCATCATCATGCTGACGGCTAAGGGCGAGATCGAGGACCGTATTATCGGTCTTGAGCTCGGCGCCGACGACTATCTGATTAAGCCGTTCTCGCCGCGCGAGCTCGTCGCCCGCGTTCGCGCTCTGTTCCGCCGTGCCCATCAGGCCGACGAGCCCGCCGTCGAGGTACTCGACTTCGGCGATCTGGTCATCGATATCTCGGGCCACAAGATCTTGGTCGAGGGCAAGGAAGTCGATCTGACGGCTTCCGAGTTCAAGCTGCTCACCACGCTTGCCCGCCATCCCGGCCGTGTGTATAACCGCATGGAGCTGGTCGAGAAAGTGCTCGGGTATGACTTTGAGGGCTATGAGCGCACCATCGATAGCCACGTGAAGAATCTTCGCGCCAAGCTGGGCGATGATCCCAAGAAGCCCAAGTGGCTCTACACCGTCCATGGTGTCGGCTATCGCTTCGAGGCTCCGGCCAAGACCGATAAGTCGGACGAGAAATAGGGAAATCACATATGACACCTGCGCGCTTTGAAATCGGACAAAAGCACAAGCAGGAGAGCGAGGCGGGTTCCAAGGCTAGTTGGAACACGCCTCGTTCCGATTCACGGCCAACGATGAGCTATCCCTCGCGCATGGCACTTGCTTTTGCTCTGACATCGCTCATGACGGTATTGGTGCTGGTGGGCGTTGTCTCTGTTGTGTGGGGCACGGTCTTTTCGGATTACACACGCTCCAATATCGTCGAAATCGCAAATTCCGCTGCCGAGAAGTTGGCGACCTCATATGAGGAAAATGGCTCTTGGACCGCGGGAGAACTGCGCACGGTCGCAACGTCGAGTTTGGTTTCCGACGATCTGGGCATGCAGGTCGTCAATAAAAAGGGTGTGATCGTTTATGACGATTCCTGGCCCTCGGCAAGCGCCACCGCCGATGTACGCGAAAACCAGGCTACGACCGACGACACGAGCGGCAAGAGGGCATCGCATAGCCCGGTCTCGTCTGCTCCAACCGACTCCGATAGCGTTGCTAACGTCGAGATTGTAACGTCTTCCGGCGAGCATGTCGGACAGGTAAAGCTGTGGGCCATCGGCTCCGACGCTCTGCTCACCAAGGCGGACTCTGCGTTTAGGGAGAAGACCTTTAACGCCATGGCCCTCGCCGCGGTTGTTGCAATCTGCATTTCGGTCGTTATCGGATCGCTCGTGTCGCGCATGCTCACCAAACCGATTCATCGCATCACCAGTACCGCAAAGCAAATCCGTGACGGCGACCTGTCGGCTCGCACGGGGCTGCGCGGTGATGACGAGATCGATCAGCTGGGTGAGACCTTCGATGAGATGGCCACCTCGCTCGAGAAGGATATGAAACACGAGAAGCGCCTGACCTCAGACGTTGCACACGAGCTTCGCACGCCGCTTATGGCCATGCTCGCAACGGTCGAGGCCATGCAGGATGGCGTGTATCCCACCGACGATGAGCATTTGGAGACCGTTGCTTCCGAGACGCGTCGCCTGGCTCGTCTGGTGCAGCAGATGCTCGACCTATCGCGTATGGAAAACAGCACGGCTCCGCTCAATCTAGAACCGGTGGACATGGTTCCGTTCGTGCGATCGATTGTGAACGGCCAGGAGCGTCTGTTTGCCGACCGTGACCTTCGTCTTCGCTTTGCAGATGAAACCCAAGGGCACGACGATGTCGTCGAGGCCGATCCCGACATGATCACGCAATGTGTTATCAACCTCATGAGCAACGCCATGCGCTACACCCCCGAGGGCGGTTGGGTCGTGGTGTCGGTGCTCAGTGACCGCAGGCACGTCAGCATTGCCGTTTCTGATACCGGCATCGGTATTGCCAAGGACGATCTGTCGCGCATTTTCGGGCGGTTTTGGCGCGCCGATGCCAGCCGCGCCCGCGAAGCTGGCGGCCTGGGCGTCGGCCTCGCCGTGACCAAGCAGATCGTCGAGCGTCACCATGGCTACATATCCGTGGAGTCGGAGCTTGGAAAGGGTACGACTTTTACAATTCATCTGCCCCGCGAGCACACGGCGGACGCGGCATCTACTACAATGGAGCACTAGCTTTTCGCTATTCGGTGAAGGAGGGGCCGCGTCCCTGCCGCTCCGAGTTTGCGAAAACATGCGGGAAAGAACCCGCATTTCTGTCGTATTTAGGTAAGGAGTGACTCACGTGACAACGATGGAGCGTCGTCCGGATTCCCGTGGCAAGGTTCGTGATATTTACGATGCCGGTGAAAACCTGCTGATGGTCGCCACCGACCGCATTTCTGCGTTCGACTTCATTCTTCCCGACGAGATTCCGTTTAAGGGAGAGGTGCTCAATCGCATCTCGGCATTCTGGTTCGATAAGTTTGCCGACATCGTCCCCAACCATCTCGTTTCCATCGACCCGGCGGATTTCCCCGAGGAGTTTGCTGAGTATCGTGACTACCTCGCTGGCCGCGCCATGCTGGTTAAGAAGGCCCAGACGATTCCTATCGAGTGCATCGTCCGCGGCTATCTGACCGGTTCGGGCAAGAAGACCTACGACGAGAACGGCACCGTCTGCGGCATCCAGCTGCCTGAGGGCCTGACCGAGGCTTCCAAGCTTCCTGAGCCGCTGTTCACGCCGTCCACGAAGGCCGAGATCGGTGACCACGACGAGAACATCTCGTTCGAGCGTTGCTGCGAGATCGTGGGCGAGGACATCGCCACGCAGATTCGTGACCTTTCCCTCAAGATCTACAAGGCTGCCGCCGAGTACGCCGCGACCCGTGGCATCATCATTGCCGACACCAAGTTCGAGTTTGGTGTCATCGATGGCAAGGTCACGCTGATCGACGAGTGCCTCACGCCCGACTCCAGCCGTTTCTGGCCTGCTGCCAGCTACGAGGAGGGCAAGATCCAGCCTAGCTACGACAAGCAATTCGTCCGCAATTGGCTCAAGGCCAACTGGGATATGACGGGGGAGACCCCGCACCTGCCCGCCGAGGTCATCGATGGCACGTCCGAGCGCTATCGCGAGGCCTTCCAGATCATCACGGGCTCCCAGTTCACAAGCATGAAGGAGAACGCATAAGTGAGTACCCGTAGCGCCACGAACAAGCGCACGCAATCCCACGAAGTTACCGGGGTTGCGCGCAAGTCTGCCGCATCTGCTAAGCCCGCCCGCCAAGCAGCGAGCTCCGTTCGCGTCGTGCCGGCTTCGTCTAAGGCACGCCGCAAAGAGCTCGAGAAGGGCGAGAACCTCGAGGGCCTCTCTAAAGAGGAGAAGCGCGCCCGCAAGGCCAAGCAGCGCGCCAAGGAGGACCGCATCTATACGGTGTCGAATATCCTCCTCAAGCAGGACGAGGACTACACCAAGCGCCGTCGCATCTGGTGGATTGTGCTCGCCATTGGCATGGTGCTCGTCGTGGCAATTTGGGCCTCGCTGTACTTCGCTCCCGCTGGCATGGTGTCCAGCCCTGTCCAGATGGTCGGCATCGTTTTGTCCTATGTCATCATCCTAGGTGACTTTATCTACGACTTCGCTCGTATTCGTCCCTTGCGCAACATGTACCGCGCGCAGGCCGAGGGCATGTCCGAGAACAAGCTCAACGCTCTTATCGAGCGCGCAGCTGCCGAGGAGGACAAGAAGGACTCCAAGAAGAAGTAGCGTTTGCATACATACTTATCGCTAAGATATAAGGCGCGTCGTTTTTGCGGCGCGCCCTTTTACTGTTCTATAGATAGATGGAGTGGCACATGATTCGAGCTGCCCTGACGGTCGAAGAGGCCCTGGAGGGTATGAAGTCCCTGGAGCCCAAGATTAAAAACTATGCGCGCCTGGTTGTCCGCAAGGGCGTAAACGTTAAGCCCGGCCAGGAAGTCGTCGTTCAGTCTCCGGTTGAGTGCGCGCCGTTTGCGCGCGTGGTGGTCGCGGAGGCCTATGCTGCCGGCGCCGGCCACGTGACGGTCATCTGGGCCGATGATGCCGTGACGAGGCTCACGTACGAGCATGTCGAGAAAAGCTATTTTGAGCAGACGCCCGAGTGGAAGCGCCTGCAGCTGGATTCCCTGGCCCAGGACGGTGCCTGCTTTATCTTTATCGAGGGTGCGGACCCCGCCGCCCTTAAGGGCATCGATCCCGCTAAGCCCGCTGCAGCTTCTAAGGCAAAGAACACGCAGTGCAAAGTTTTCCGCCGTGGACTGGATTACAACATCAATCCGTGGTGCATCGCCGGCGCTCCGGTCGTGGCTTGGGCGCGCGAGGTGTTCCCGGGAGACGCCGATGAGGTTGCAATCTATAAGCTGTGGAATGCGATTCTGCACACCGCTCGCGCCGATGGCCAGGACCCAGAGAGCGACTGGGAGCTCCACGACGCCGCATTCGAAAAGAACCTGCGTTTCCTGAACGACAATCGTTTCGACTGCCTGCATTACACCGCGGCAAATGGAACCGATCTGATGATTGGCATGACGAAGGGTCACGAGTGGGCCGGCGGCAAGGGCAAGACGCCCGATGGGCACCCCTTCTTCCCCAACATTCCCACCGAGGAAGTCTTCACTTCGCCCGATCGCATGCGCGCCGACGGTATCGTGTACTCGGCCATGCCGCTCATCCACCACGGCAATAAGGTCGACGATTTTTGGATTAAGTTCGAGGGCGGCCGCGTGGTGGACTACGACGCCCGCGTGGGCAAGGCAACGCTTGCAAGTATCATCGATACGGACGAGGGCGCTGCTCACCTGGGAGAGGTCGCGCTCATTTCCAAGAACACGCCGATCCGCGAAAGTGGTGTTCTGTTCTACGATACGCTCTATGACGAGAACGCTAGCTGCCATCTCGCGCTAGGTGTCGGTTTCCCCGAATGCATCGAGGGTGGGTACGACATGTCCAAGGAGGAGCTCCTGGAGCATGGTGTTAACGTCTCGAGCACGCACGTCGATTTTATGATCGGCACGGACGACATCGATATTACGGGCATTACGCCTGATGGACGTGAAGTTGTGATTTTCCAGAACGGCCAATGGAGTTGGGAATAGTCCCAGACCGTGGTACAATGCCACCCGCGGGCCGTTAGCTCAGCTGGCAGAGCAGGGGACTTTTAATCCCAAGGTCCAGGGTTCGAACCCCTGACGGCCCACCCAAAGATTGTTGAGACGGTCAACTTCGGTTGGCCGTCTTTTTTGTTGCCGGTGCACGGGTTCGAACCCGTCGGGGCGCGGAGCTGAGTAAACGCGTGAGCGTTTGCCAGCGCAGCGCGCAAGGCGCGAAAGCGCCGCAGCGGCCGCCTGCGAAGCAGGCTGAACCCCCGACGGCCCACCCAAAGATTGTTGAGACGGTCAACTTCGGTTGGCCGTCTTTTTTGTTGCCGGTGCACGGGTTCGAACCCGTATCTATCTATATATAAGAACGCTTGGCGAACAAAACCCGCCTTTTACCGATGGGAAACAAATAGCTGATGCCTTTGGAGTAAAGTAGCGCTCCAGAGATGACCGATGTCTCAATACTCATAAAACAGCTGGTCATCGCCAATATCAGAAGCCAATGCTTCAGTTTTAACCTCAGTGACGCGACTGAGGGATCTATTCATTTGTGAACAAAATATGGAGTGCGCGATTCCCGCCCCCGGGGCCCCTCCGGTCTGGCAATATATCTCCTTGCCGCGCGGCCCGGTCGGACCGGATGAGCCGCGGGGCGTGCACCTTGAGAACCGGATACTGCGAGGATGGACACTCACTTCAGTGTCGCATCCGGGCAGACATCGAAC
>JAXKBK010000041.1:0-1848 GCA_036553025.1 Collinsella sp.
CCCGGCATGCTCGGCATGATCGCCTTCTGGCTGTACTACTGGCTGCTGTCCAAGAAGATCAACCCCATGGTGCTGATCGTGGCCACCATGGTCGTGGGCATCATCGGCGCGTTCTTCGGCGTGCTGGCGTAAGGGCCCGGCTGCATAGACTGTCATTGCAACCTGGTAAGGGGATGGAGCGGGCCTATGCCCTCCATCCCCTTACTTGTATAGAGGGAGTTCGTATGTTCGCGAAGGATCGCGAAGCAATGCGCCTGACGCCGGCAGAGGTCAGGCTGATTCTTATTGAGTCCCTGCAATGGTGCGCCAACAACGCGGTGTACTTTTTAGGGCTTATCGGCGCGGCGACGTATGATTTGGCTGGCACGGCCTTTTTGGTTGCTGCCATTACGCTCGTACGCAATCTTATGACGTCGGCGGGCAATATGGTGTCGGGCTCGGTCATCGACCGCTTTGGACCGCGCCGGACGTCGTTTGTGACGTGCGTGATTACGGCGGTGCTATCGCTTGGCGTGGGGTTGGCGCCGTTGTCTGTCCCCGGGCTTGTGTTTGCCGCGTGCGTCTTGGGGCTTGCGGGCGGCTTTATCAACACCTGTACGCATGCGTTTCCGGGATACCTGGAGTCGACCACCGAGGGCCGTACCCGCGTGAACGGTCTCATGGTGTTCTACAGCAATATCGCCTATACCGCTGGCCCGCTGCTCGGTGGTGCCATCGTGAGCTGTTTTGCCACGCAATCGGTCTATCTGCTCATGGCGGGCATGATGGGTGTGGCGGCCGTGCTCTCCTTGGGCTGTCACGAGTGTGTTGCTCCCGCAAAAGGGGAGAAGCCGAAGGGCGGCATTCTGGGCGGCATGGCCGAGGGCGCGCGACTTACGTTTCGCGACCACGACCTGCGCCTTATCTTTATCTCGGGCTTTCTGGGCTTCTTTGCGTTTGGCGCGTTCGATTCGTTGGAGTCGTTGTTCTATCGCGATGTGCTCAACGTGGATATCGTCTGGCTGGGCTGGCTGTCCTCGGTCGTGGGCCTCACTTCCTCGGTGGGCGCGTTCATCCTGACCAAGCTTTCTGCCCGCCATGTCAACCTGCGATTGCTGCTCGGCGCGCTCATGGCCGTGGGCATTGGGTCCATGGTGTACGTGGGCACCGATATGCTGGGGGTCGCGATTATCGGTCAGGCGATTAACGGTCTGGCCTGGGGATTCCTGGAACCGCTGCAGATGATCTTGATTCAGGAGCGCGCTGACATCAAATACCTGGGGCGCATTACCGGCTTTGTGCGTTTTGGCCTGATGAGCGCCGGCGTGCTGCCGCTGCTGGCGGCTCCGTTTTTGGCGGAGGCTTTGGGTGTCCAGACGGTACTGTTTGGGGCATCGACCATTATTGCGCTGGTAGGAACGCTGTTCTTTGTCACACAAGGGAGGCGCCAGAGGCGTTAGCTATACATTCAATTCTAATTTAATACCACTCACCAGAGAATTTCGACCGTTTACCGAGGATTGGAGCAGATTGATAAGTGGTATTAAAAACACATTAGGTGTATGTCTATAATTGGTATCGAAAAGAAACGCGATGTATAGAGTTGCGTGCAGGACAGAAAGGAAAAGTCATGAAGGAAACCGAGAAGATCGAGATCATGCACTTTAGCCAGGAGGGCTACGTCGAGGACGGCAAGAACGTCTACGAGACCGGCAAGAAGATGATTGAGCTCGCCGACAAGGTCGCCGACGAGGGCTACGACGCCGTGTTCCTGATGGGCGTCGGCGGCACCTGGGACGAGCTCATGCAGCTCGAGTACCTCATGAACAAGTTCGGCGACCGCGACCTCGAGGTCTACCTGATCCACGC
>JAXKBK010000042.1:0-36408 GCA_036553025.1 Collinsella sp.
GAGCAGGACTGTAGAGCAGGAAACTTCATCAGTGCCCGCCCCACGGGAAACCGGCGGGATAGACCAGTTCAGATGGGGCTTTGATGCATGGGTGGTCTGTTGTTGTGCAAATGGGTATCATACTGTAGTTATTGCATCGACTCTGCGATGCATGTTTGTACGTTCCCGACGGTCGGTTTGCCAGAAGCGCCCCGTCGGTTGTTCCAGACCCGTTTCGAAGAAAGGAAACCACACTAACCTATGGCAGCTAAAAAATCATCTCCCTTGAAGATCATCCCGCTCGGCGGCCTTGATGGCATCGGCAAGAACATGACGGTCTTCGAGTGCGGCGACGACATGGTGCTCGTCGACGCCGGTCTTATGTTCCCGGATGACTCCCAGCCCGGTATCGACCTGGTGCTTCCCGACTACACCTATGTTCTGGAGAACGAGGAGAAGCTCCGCGGTATCATCGTTACTCACGGCCACGAGGACCACACCGGTTCGCTTCCGTACCTGCTGCAGGACCTCAACAACAAGGTGCCCATCTTCTCGAGCAAGCTGACGCTCGGTTTTATCGAGGGCAAGCTTTCTGAGTTCCGCATCCGCGCACCCAAGTTCCGCGAGGTCAAGGGCGGCAGTCATGTCAACCTCGGCGGCATCTCGCTCGACTTCTTCTCGATGACGCACTCCATCCCCGGCGCTCTGGGCGTGTTCATCCGCACCAATCAGGGCACCGTTATGCACACCGGCGACTTTAAGCTCGACCAGACGCCCATCGATGGCGTCACGCCCGACTATGCCGCTATCAGCCGCTTTGCCAAGCAGGGCATCGACCTGCTGCTTTCCGACTCCACTAATGCCACGGTTCCCGGCTTTACCAAGTCCGAGGCCGAGGTTGGTCCCAACCTGCTGCACGCCATCAAGAACGCCCCGGGTCGCGTGTTCGTCGCATCGTTCTCGAGCCACATCCATCGTTTGCAGCAGATCTGCGATGCCGCCCGCAAGTGCGGCCGTAAGGTCGTTGTGACCGGTCGCTCCATGCTCACGAACACCCGCGTGGCGCGCGAGCTCGGTTATCTCAACATCGATGATGCCGATATCATCGATGCCTTCGATATTGATAACCTGCCTGACGACAAGATCGTCGTCATGTGCACTGGTTCGCAGGGCGAGCCGCTGTCGGCCCTGTCCCGCATGGCCAATGGCGAGCACAAGACGCTCTCCATCCACGAGGGCGATACCGTTATCCTTTCGGCAACTCCCGTTCCTGGCAACGAGAAGGCCGTCCAGCAGGTCGTCAACAGCCTGGCCAAGCTCGGCTGCGACGTGTGGGATAAGAACCGCGCTCTCGTCCACGTCTCGGGTCACGGTAGCCAGGAGGAGCTCAAGCTCCTGATGGCCATGGCCAAGCCCACGTACTTTATGCCGGTTCACGGTGAGGCCGTGCATCTGCGCGCCCATGCCCAGCTGGCCCGCAAGATGGGCATCAAGGACGATCATATCTTTATCCTCGATAACGGCGACACGCTCGAGATGCGCGGTGGTATCGTCAAGCGCGGTACGCCCGTCGAGTCCGGTGTCGTTTACGTCGACGGCCTGCGTATCGGCGATACCGACCCCATCGTCCTGCGCGATCGCCAGAAGCTCGCCAACGACGGTATGGTCACGGCCGTTGCCATCGTCTCCCTCAAACACAAGAAGATCGAGGCCATCGAGTTCTCGGGCCGCGGCGTCTCGTTTGCCATCGACGACCAGTTCTCCGAGGATGCCTCCGCGTCCATTATGAAGACGATCGAGAAGGGTAAGTTTAGCTTTACCAGCAGCGGTTCCGATGCCATTCGCAAGGCCGTGCGCGATTCGCTCTCTAACTTTATCTGGAGCCGTACGCGCACCCGTCCGATGATCATCCCGGTCGTCATGGAGGTTTAGTTTGGCGCGCGGATCTGCACAAAACGCCAAAGGCAATAAGGCCAATAACCAACCGGCATCTGCTAAGGGTGCCGGTTCCCATCTGCGTGCCAATAAGGGCCACGAGTCCGAGTTTGATGAGTTTGAGCCCCTGGTCGAGCCTTCGGCCAATCGCGATATCGCCGGTGTGGTCATCGCCGTTTTGGCGATCGCGTCCTTCATTGCCGTGATCTCTCCGGCAACAGCGCCCGTGACGGCTGCGGTTGCCGGTTTCTACCACCTGGGCTTTGGTCTGGGCGCCTACGTGCTGCCGATCGTCATCTTGCTGTTTGCCGCCACGCTCTTTTTGGGTGAGGACTCGCCGCTCAACGTGCGCTCTGTTGCGGGCGGCGCCTTGGTCTTTATCGCCGTCGTCTCCATTCTTTCGCTGATGGTGCCGGGCACGAGCGATTCGTGCGACCTTATGTTTACGCCGCAGAACCTTTCCGTGTCGGGCGGCTACATTGGCGCCTTTATCGCAAGTGCCTTGCAAAACGCCTTGGGTAAACCTATCGCCATGGTTGTCTTGCTGGGGCTTGTCGTCGTTGGTTTGGTCATTATCGGCTTTTCGGTGGGTGGCGTTTTGCGCTCCGCACGCGATCGCGCTGCCGATTTTGCCGAGCGTCGACGTGCCGATGTCAATGCGAGCCCGTGGGGCGATGAAGAGGCCCTGTCTGTTCCCGGCGTCGCTCGTCCGCACCTGAGCATTTTGCGCCAGAAGGGGACTGACGCCGCGGTGACCACGGTCATGGGTGGCGATGTCGACCCGGTTTTGGATGACGACGAGGACGATGACCCGTTTGTCGACGTATCCGAGTCGGTTGAAGCCGAGCGGGCCAAGACCACGCTGCTGCCGCGCCGTCATGCCAAGAAGGGCAAGACGGTTCCCAAGCTCAATACGAGTGAGCCCGACCCGTCTTGGTCCGATAGCGAGATTGAGCTCACCGAGGGCGATGACGAGGACGACGAGGCTCCGATTGAGACCGCAAAGACAACTTTGCTGCCGCGTCGCCATGCAAAGCGCGGCCAGGTCACCGGACAGCTTTCGATGGAGGACGATCCGGACAAGGTTGACGAGTCCGAGCCACCGTTTGCCGTGAACCCTGTTTCGGCCGCACCTCAGATTCCCGACTTCTTAAAGCATCCCAAGGTTGCCGATGCGCCTGCCACGAGTGCTGTCGAATCGGCTGCGGCTCGTGATGGGGGAGCGGACGGCGGCGCCGCAGATAACGAGGGCGAAGAAGAGGACGGCCTCAAGCTTCCGCCGCTCGAAATCCTACATGCCAACCCGCAGTCGGCTTCTGCCGCGTCTTCGGATAAGGAGCTGGAGCAGACCGCTGAGTCACTGCAATCCACCTTGCTTGAGTTTGGCCGCAGTGCCCGCGTGGTCGGCTGGATCGCCGGCCCCACGGTGACGACCTTTAAGCTGCAACCTGGCGAGGGCGAGCGCGTGAGCAAGATTTCGAGCCTCGAGGACGATATTGCGCTTTCGCTCGCCGCCCAGTCGGTTCGTATCTTTGCCCCGATCCCCGGCACCTCTCTCGTTGGTATCGAGATTCCCAACCGCAAGCGCCAGAACGTCAATCTGGGCGACGTGCTGCCCTATGTGAAGGGCGGTCCGCTCGAGCTCGCCATCGGCCGCGACGCCGAGGGCACGCCGGTTGTCGCCGACCTCGCCAAGATGCCTCACCTGTTGATTGCCGGTACGACCGGTTCTGGTAAGTCGGTGATGATCAACTCCATCATCACGACCTTGCTCATGCGCGCCCTTCCCGAGGACGTTCGCCTGATCATGGTCGACCCCAAGCGCGTCGAGCTTGCGGGCTATAACGGTCTGCCGCATCTCTATGTGCCCGTGGTGACCGAGCCCAAGCAGGCCGCGAGCGCTCTGCAATGGGCTGTGTCCGAGATGGAGCGTCGCCTGAAGGTCTTCGAGCGTCTCAACGTGCGTAAGATCTCGACCTACAACGAAAAGCAGGCTGCTGGCGAGTTTGAGCATTACGACAATCCGCCGCAAAAGATGCCCTACCTTGTCATTATCATTGACGAGCTCTCTGACCTGATGATGGTCGCCGGTAAGGATGTCGAGGCCTCGATCGTGCGTATTGCACAGCTGGGCCGTGCCGCCGGTATTCACCTTATCGTTGCCACGCAGCGCCCCAGCTCCAACGTGGTGACGGGCCTCATTAAGGCCAACATCACCAACCGTATCGCCTTTAACGTCGCCACGGGCATCGACTCGCGCGTCATCATCGACCAGATGGGCGCCGAGAAGCTCACCGGTTTGGGCGACATGTTGTTCTCCAAGGTCGACTGGGGCAAGCCCCGCCGTATCCAGGGCTGCTTTGTCTCGGATGATGAGATCAACGAGATTGTCGAGTTCGTCAAGTCGCAGAGTGAGCCCGACTACCACGAGGAGATTCTGTCCGCCGTGGCGCCCGCTTCCATGTCCATGGCTGGTGGCGGCGGCATTGTCCGCACCGGAGTAGCCGAGCCGCAAGACGATGATCCGCTCATTTGGGAAGCCGCCCATATTGTGGTGGAATCGCAGCTTGGCTCCACATCTGGCCTGCAACGTCGTCTGAAGGTTGGCTATGCGCGTGCCGGGCGTATTATGGACATGCTGGAAGAAAAGGGTGTCGTCGGCCCGCCCGACGGTTCCAAGCCGCGCGAGGTCCTGTTGGACGAGGAGGGGCTTGCCGCGCTGGAATCTGTCGACGCCGAGATGGCACGTGAAGATCGTGAGTTTGGAGGATTCTGATGGCTGCACGCTTTGGTGACATGCTGCTCGAGCAGCGTCGCCGAATGGGCCTTTCCATTCAGCAGGTCGCCAACACCATCAAAATCAGGCCGCAGATCATCGAGTTTTTCGAGACCGGTAACTTTGCTTCGATGCCGCCGCGCGGCTATGCGCAGGGCATGATTTCGAGCTATGCTCGCTTTTTGGGCCTCAATCCGCGCGAGGTCGTCAATGCCTACTTTGACGAGCTGATGGCATACGAGCGCGAGACGTCGCAGCAGGGCGGTCGTTTTCAGGACGCCGCCGGCTATGTCAATTCACGTTCCTCGGTGGATAATGGGCGCTTCTTGATGGTTCAGGGTGGTCGCTCAACGCGTTATGGTCAGCGTCCGCAGCAGGCTGGCTATATTACCGAGACGGGTTCGGGCGAGGAGATTCGCTCACAGCGTGACCGGTTCCGCAGTACGCCGATGCCCGAGGGCCGTGCACTTCCCGCTGCCCGCGGCGTGGCGCGTGACCCTCGTGCCGGCTACGGCGACGGCGGCTATTCCGATCGCGGTCACCGTGGTATCTCCACCGGACGTTCTCGCAGTGGCTATGCGGACGCCGATGCCACGCAGGTGACGCCGCGTCTTCGCTCTCAATCACAGCCGTATGGCCAGCGCTCTTCGGCTCCACGTGCGTGCCAGCGTGGCTATCAAGGCCGCGGTGAACTTGCGCCCCGCTCGGGTCAGCGCAGCCTTCAGGGCCAGGGTGGCTATCGCGGCCGTTCCGACAGCAATCGTGGTCGTATGCCTCAGGGAGGCGGCCGCAGCAGTTCCAGTCGTGGACGCGGCGGTTCCCGTACTCCTCAAAACAACGGTCTCGATCCGCGTATCGTCTACGCCGGCATCGGTGCCGTGGCGTTGCTGCTGATCGTGCTCATCGTGGTACTTCTGCGCGGCTGCGCATCTTCGACGCCCGAGACCACGCCCGAGACGCCCACTGCTACCAAGACGACGCCCAAGAAGTCCTCTAAGAAGACCGAAACGGTCGACGAGGATGAGGACACCGATGAGGCGACGGATGAGTCGACCGATTCGGACGCCACCAAGACGACGGCTAAAAAGGAAGAAAACGAGGTAACGAAGGTCAAGGTCTCCGTTGCCAAGGGAAAGACCGCCTGGATTGAGGTCAAGGTCGATGGCAAGTCGGTCTATGGCGCCCAGGCGACTGGCCCCTTTGAGCAGGAGTACACGCCTGAGTCCTCGATCGAGATCACCACGTCCAAGCCTTCCGATGTCACCGTTACCAAGAACGGCGAAAAGGTCCGTTACGATACCAAGACCTCGGGCGTGGCGCGTGTGACGATCACCGTTCCCAAGAAGGAGACGACTGGTTCCGAGAATGGTGAAAGTTCTGATGGTACCGACACCACCGATGGTGCCGACACCACCGACGGCACCGATGCCCAATCCACGGATGGCGCCGATACCGCAACTGACGGCCAGACGCCCACCGATTCTACCGACTATTCGTACGATAGCTACTAAGCCGCTCGTACGCGAAAGGAAACATCATGGCTAAAGATTCCAGCTTCGACGTCGTGTCCGAGGTCAACATGCAAGAGGTCGACAACGCCTTCCAGCAAACCACGCGTGAGATTTCCCAGCGCTATGACCTGAAGGATTCCGGCGCCACGATCGAGCTTTCGAAGGGCGACAAGCTCTTTACGATCAACGCCCCGGCCGACTTTGTCTCCAAGCAGATTATCGACGTGCTGAGCTCCAAGCTCATCAAGCGCGGCATCGACCTCAAGGCTGTCTCGTGGGATGCTCCGCAGGCGGCATCGGGCGGCACCGTGCGCGTGCTCGGCCATATCGTCGAGGGTATCGACCAGACGACCGCCAAGAAGATCAACAAGGACATCAAGGACCAAAAGCTCAAGGTCAAGGTGACTATCGAGGCCGACAAGCTGCGTGTTTCCTCTGCTTCGAAGGACGCGTTGCAGACCGTGATCCAGTTCCTGCGCGACCAGGACTACGGCCAGCCGCTGCAGTTCACCAACTACCGCTAATATCATTCGAAAGGACTGCTCTCCAACATGGATACACCGTTGGGCTCCGTGCTCTACATCACCCTCGGGTGCGCTAAGAACGAGGTTGACACCGACCGCATGCGTTCTCTTTTGACCGCCGCGGGCTACGAGGAGGCATTCGACCCACAGGATGCCGATATCGCCATCGTCAATACATGCTCGTTCCTCGCCTCCGCAACGTCCGAGAGCATCGAGACCACGCTCGAGCTCGCCAACGAGGTTCAGGACGGCGTTCGTTCTTGTCCCATCGTCATGTGCGGCTGTGTGCCGTCGCGCTATGGCGACGACCTGCCTGACGAGCTGCCCGAGGTCGCTGCCTTTGTGAAGGCCGACGAGGAGGATGGCATTGTGACGGTCATCGATGGCGTGCTGGGTGTCGAGCGTGAGATTGCCGCCTATATTCCGCAGGTCAAGCGCACCGTCGAGGGCGCTGTCGCCTACGTCAAGATCTCCGATGGCTGCAACCGCTTCTGTAGCTTCTGCATGATCCCGTATATCCGCGGTCGTTATCACTCGCGCAATGCCGAGAGCATTATTTCCGAGGTGCGCGACTTGGTTGCCGGTGGCGTGCGAGAGATCGTGCTGATCGGCCAGGACACGGGTATTTGGGGCACCGACTTTGCCGACGAAGACGTCACCGATGGCTCGCCGCGCAATCTGGCGCAGCTGCTGCATGCCGTCGCCGAGGCCGTGCGCCCGCACAACGTCTGGGTCCGCGTGCTCTACCTGCAGCCCGAGGGCATGACCGACGAGCTTATCGATACGATTCGCGATACGCCCGAGGTACTGCCTTATATCGATATCCCCGTGCAGCACTGCGACGCGCGCATCCTCAAGGCTATGCGCCGTTCTGGTTCGCGCCAGGAGCTCGAGGACCTGTTCCGTGATCTGCGTGAGCGTATCCCCGGCATTGTGATCCGTTCCACGGCCATGGTCGGCTTCCCGACCGAGACCGACGATGAGTTCCGCGACCTTATCGACTTTATGGACACCGTCGGCTTTGACTACACGAGCGTCTTTGCCTACTCGCAGGAGGAGGGCAGCCTGGCCGCTAAGATGGAGGGTCAGGTCGATGAGGAGGTCAAGCTCGAGCGCGCCCAGGAGGCCATGGACCTGGCCGAGTCGCTCGGTTTTGCCGCCACCGCCGCACATGTGGGCGAGCGCGCCCAGGTGATTGTCGACGGCATCGAGGAGACCGAGGACGGCGCCGAGCTGATCGGCCACGCTTGGTTCCAGGCGCCCGATTCCGATGGCGCGGTGCACTTGGACGCCAGCGAGGCGTCCGTGGGCGATATTCTGACGGTCGAGTTTACCGATAGCTTCTGCTATGAGCTTATCGGCCATGTTGTGGAGTAGGAGAGCATCGTGGCAAACGAGAGCAATAAGGAACTGACGAGTGTTTGGACGCCCGCCAACATCGTGACGTGCGTTCGCATCGTCTTTATCCCGGTGTTCATGATCGTGTCGGCGCTTTCTCACACGAGTGTTGCCGGTACAGATTGGAGCACCTTCGACGGCCCGCTCGCCGCCGCTGCCTTCATTCTGTATGTGATCCTGTCGTGCACCGATAAGGTCGACGGTTATCTGGCGCGCTCGCGCAACGAGATTACCGATTTCGGTAAGTTCTTGGACCCCATCGCCGATAAGCTGCTGGTGTTCTCGGCTCTGCTGCTGTTCTTGGATTTTGGCGCTGTGACCGTGTGGTCCGTGTTCATTATCCTGTTCCGTGAGCTTCTGGTGAGCGCCCTTCGCATGGTCGCGAGTGCCGCCGGCGTGGTCGTTGCCGCCGATAAGCTTGGCAAGTACAAGACGGCGACCACGATGGTCTCCATCTGCGGTTACCTGTGCGTCTTTGCGATGGCCGGCTTGCACCTTGGCCCGCTGGCGCTGACGCTCGGCATCTACTCGGTGTCGCGCTTCCTGTACGCCGTTGCCGTTGTCCTGACCGTTATCTCGGGCGCCCAGTACTTCTGGAACTGCCGCAAGATCGTCTTTTCGGTCTAGGTCCTGGTGGGTATGACGGACTCTTTTGAGCAGATTTCCGCACATAACGAGGAGCTGGCGCGTCATATTGTCGAGCGCGCGAGCGCTCGGGGCGTGACGGTTTCGACGGCTGAGTCGCTGACAGCAGGTATGATTGCCTCGACGATTGCCGATATCCCGGGCGCCTCGGCGGTGCTGCGTGGCGGTGCGGTGACCTACTGCGATGAGATCAAGCATCGCGTTTTGGGCGTTGATCAGGAGACGCTCGACCGCTATACCGCGGTGTCGCATCAGACCGCGCGCGAGATGGCGGCGGGTTCGCTGGAGCTGTACCAGAGCGATATTGCAGTGAGCGCAACGGGTTATGCCGGCCCCGGCGGCGGCACTGAGGACGATCCGGCTGGCACTTTCTATATTGGCTGGGCGTATCGCGCGGCTGATGGGGAAGTGCCGGTCGTGGACTCTGTGCGCTGCCACTATGAGGGCGACCGTTCGTGTGTTCGTGCCCATGCGGTCGCGGAGGCATTGGGACGCATTGCCCTTTTGCTCAACTCTATGGAATAGACGTGTTTTAAGGGGCCTTAGGGCCCCTTAATTGTGGAGATAGGGACCTCTGACAAATTCAGCGTTTTTGCTGGTCATAGGTTTATTTTCGCCTTCCTTGCTTATATTTGGCCCTATGTGGTCAAGCATTTGGTCAGTATTTGGTCGGCGTTTGGTTGGGTTTTGGAAAGACTGCCTGCATATGATTTATCTGAACGGTTGACCACGAACAGCCGTTCGTTTATTATCGATGCAGGTTGTTAAGAGGAGGGCTTTTCATGGCCAAGAATTCAGGTCCCGTACGTACCGTTCATGCTCGCACGACGGGTAAAGAGCGCGATGAGATGATCGCCACCACCAAGGCCGAGATCGAGAAGAAATTCGGCCAGGGTTCCATCATGAGGTATGGTGACGGCGGCCCCGAGCTTGAGGTTGAGGCCATCCCCACGGGCGCTCTGGCACTCGATGCCGCTCTGGGTATCGGCGGTGTGCCGCGCGGCCGTATCGTCGAGATTTACGGTCCTGAGTCCTCCGGTAAGACGACGCTTTCGCTCGAGATCCTGGCCGAGGCCCAGGCAATGGGTGGCGTGGTGGCATTTATCGATGCCGAGCACGCGCTCGATCCCACGTATGCCGCGCGCATTGGCGTGGATATCGACGAGGTACTGATTTCCCAGCCCGATACGGGTGAGCAGGCGCTCGAGATTGTTGACATGCTCGTGCGTTCCGGCGCCATCGATGCCATCGTCGTCGACTCCGTCGCCGCGCTGACCCCGCGTGCCGAGATCGAGGGAGAGATCGGCGATACCACGGTCGGCTTGCAAGCTCGCCTGATGAGCCAGGCGCTCCGCAAGCTTGCCGGCTCGCTGTCCAAGTCCAACACGACGTGCATCTTCATTAACCAACTGCGTGAGAAGATCGGCGTCATGTTCGGCAACCCCGAGACCACGACGGGCGGCCGCGCCCTTAAGTTTTTCTCTTCGGTGCGTATCGACATTCGCCGCATCGACAGCATTAAGCTTAAGGATGAGGTTATCGGTAACCGCGTGCGCGCCAAGGTCGTTAAGAACAAGGTGGCAGCTCCGTTCCGTTCTGCTGAGTTTGACATCATGTACGGTACGGGCATCTCTAAGGAGGGCTCGATTCTGGACATGGCTGTCGAGTGCGGCATCTGCAAGAAGATGGGCTCCTGGTTTGCCTATGGCGAGGACAAGCTCGGCAACGGTCGCGAGGCCGCCAAGGCGTTCCTGCGCGAACACCCCGATTGCGCCGACGAGATTGAGCATAAGGTCCGCCTTGCCTGCGGGCTTGAGTTTGACGACGATGCTCCATCCGAGGTCGAGCTGACCGATCAGCCTGCGCCTGAGGAGTTTGACGAGCTTTACGCCATCGATGGTTCCGCCATGCTCGATGATGACGACGAGTAGCGGTTACGCTCATGTCGTATACGGTGACCGAGGCCACGGTCGTCTTTCCCGATAAGAAGGCGGCCTCCTCGTTCTCGAGCGGGTATGCGTCCAAAAAGCCTTGCGCACATATCGATTGTGAGCTTGAGGGCGGTTTTGAGCGGTCCATTTGGATTCCCGCGCGGGTCGCGCGCCTGTATGTCAAAAACCGCCCCGATCTTCCCTGTGATTGGGACAACTTTCGTGAGGCGGTGCAGCTCGTCGAGCGTAAATGTGCACTTACCATGGTGACCGAGATGCTATCGCGACGCGACCATGCGACGGGCGAGGTCCGTGACAAGCTGGCTCGCTACGGCTTTCACCAGACCGCGATCGATTTCGCCGTCGAGCGCGCCACCGAGTATCGCTTTTTAGACGAGAACCGCTTTTGCTCGTACTTTATCGAGGAACGCAAGCGGCGCGGTTGGGGACAGCGTAAAATCGAGACCGAGCTCAAGCGCCGTCATGTCGTGCTCGATGACATTCCCGGTTATCCCGAGGACTATTTTGCCGTCGAAGACGATTTGGCGCGTGCGTCAGCCCTGCTCGCCAAGCGGCGTGTTCCAGAGACGCGCGGATTCGAAAAACTGGTTCGGTTTTTGATGGGCAAGGGCTTCTCGTATCACATCGCCGCCGATGCCGTTAAGGCACGTCTCGATGCCGAACGTGAGGAATGTGCGGTTTAGGCGTATGCGTTTTGTGGCCCTGCCGTTCACCGCGTTTTAGCCGCCGTGCTGGGGCCATTTATTTGACAGTTGTTGTGGTTCAACGTACGATAAACACTGTCATTTGCTTTGTGATATGTGCTCATCTGTGATGAGTTTGTTTATATGTTTATCTGTATCCGACCCGCATAAGCTGCGCCCATATTACTCAAATGTCGCGAGCCGTTCGTAAGGACGGTTCGCTTTGTTGTGTAACGAATCCATAAAAAGGAGTGAGCATGCCTATCATCGCAGCGCTCGTTGGCATCGTTTTGGGTGCCATCGCCGCCATTGCCTACATGCGCACCGCCAAGCAGGGTAGTCTTCACGAGGCCGACGAAAAAATCCAGTCGGCACACGCACAGGCTGAGTCCCTGATCGGTGATGCCAAGCGTCAGGCCGAGACCCTCAAAAAAGAGGCTCTGCTCGAGGCTAAAGAGGAGATCATCAAGAACAAGCAGGCCGCCGAGGCCGAGGACAAGCAGCGTAAGAACGAGATTCGTACGCTCGAGAACCGCGTGATGCAGCGCGAGGAATCCCTTGATCGCCGCAACGACGCTCTCGACAAGCGCGAGCATCAGCTGTCCAGCCAGGCCGGTCAGGTCGAGAAGCGCTCCCGTGAGCTCGAGGAGCTCTGCGCAAAGCAGACCTCCGAGCTCGAGCGTATCGCCGACCTTACCCGCGAGGACGCCCACAAGGAGCTCCTCGATAAGGTTCGCGGCGAGGTCACCCACGAGGCCGCCACGATCATTCGCGAGTCCGAGCAGCAGGTTCGCGCCGAGTGCCACAAGACCGCCCAGGAGATTCTGTCTCTGGCGATTCAGCGCTGCGCTGCCGACCACACTGCCGAGGTCACCGTTACCTCCGTGCACATTCCCTCTGATGACCTCAAGGGCCGTATCATCGGTCGCGAGGGTCGCAACATCCGGACCTTCGAGCAGGTTTCCGGCGTCAACCTCGTGATCGACGACACGCCCGAGACCGTCGTTCTTTCGAGCTTCGACCCGGTCCGTCGTGAGACCGCCCGTGTCGCCCTCGAGAACCTCATCGCCGACGGCCGCATTCACCCTGCCCGTATCGAGGAGATGTATCACAAGGCCGCCGACCTGGTTCAGCAGCGCGTGCGCGAGGCTGGCGAGCAGGCTGCCTTCGATGCCGGCATCCACGACCTGCACCCCGAGATCGTCAAGACCCTTGGTGCCCTGCGCTACCGTACCTCGTTTGGTCAGAACGTGCTTCAGCATTCCCTCGAGGTCTCTGATCTGTGCGGCGTGATGGCTTCCGAGCTTGGCCTGGACGTTGTGACCGCCAAGCGCGCCGGCCTGCTTCATGACCTGGGCAAGGCAATCGACCACGACGTCGAGGGCCCGCATGCCGTCATCGGCGCCGAGCTTGCCCGCCGTTATGGCGAGAAGCCCGTTATCGTCCACGCTATTGAGGCTCACCATGCCGATGTCGACCCCAACACGGTGCTCGATGTCCTGGTGCAGGCCGCCGATGCTGTCTCTGCCTCTCGCCCCGGTGCCCGTCGCGAGTCTGCCGAGAACTACATCAAGCGTCTTGAGAAGCTCGAGGAGATCGCCAACTCTCATGACGGCGTCGAACGTACCTATGCCATGCAGGCCGGTCGCGAGGTCCACGTCATGGTCCAGCCAGACAAGATTTCCGATGCCCAGTCCACGGTTCTGGCTCACGATATCGCCCATCAGATCGAGGAAGAGATGGAGTATCCCGGTCAGGTGCGCGTCGTCGTGATTCGCGAGAGCCGCGCTGTCGATATCGCTAAATAACATGAGCGACGCGAACGAGCTCATCTCATTTATCGCGTCGATGTCGGGGGAGGGCAACCTTCGCGTCGAGGAGAACCTTGGCGAGGGGTATGTCCGCCTCCGCGTTTCGGAGGCCGAGCGGCGCCAGGCTAAGCACGACATTCAGCATGTCGAGGACATCGTCATCGAAATGCTCCGTAATGCTCGCGATGCCGGCGCCGACAAGGTCTATCTCGCCACGACCAAGGAAGATGGCGTCCGCACGCTTGTCTTTCTGGATAACGGTTCTGGCGTTCCGCAGGATATGCAAGAGCGAATCTTTGATGCCCGCGTTACCTCCAAGCTCGAGAGCATGAAGATGGACCGTTGGGGCGTTCACGGTCGTGGCATGGCATTGTTTTCGATCAAGCAGAACACCGACGAGGCCCGTGTGGTCACGTCCGGTGTCGATCTTGGTTCAGCCTTCAAGGTGAGCGTTGCGGCTAACCGCCTCAGTGAGCGTGCCGATCAGTCCAGCTGGCCCCAGGCCGTCAAGGATGAGGACGGACGTTATGTCTGTGCTCGCGGTCCGCATAATATTATTCGCGCTGCTTGTGAGTTTGCGCTCGAAGAGTTGCGTGGTTGCGATGTCTATCTTGGTTCTCCGTCTGAGATTGCCGCGACCCTTTATGCTCAGGCGTCAAGCCGGCTCGATACGTCTCGTCTCCTGTTCATTGATGACGAGAGCGAGCTTCCGGTTGTCGATCGTTTAGGCCTTGCTTCTGATGCCGAGGACTTTATCCGTATCTGTTCGGGTTTGGGTCTTGAGATGTCCGAGCGCACGGCCCATCGCATTTTGGTAGGGCAGATTAAGCCCGTTCGCGGTGTGACCGCGCGTCTGCTGCGCGAGCGTGATTCGTCCTCGCGTGCGCCGGCTCCTGTCGATCTCGCGAAGGATCGTCGCGGGCTACGTATTGCCAAGGATGACATTGCACAGTTTTCGCGTGCTGTGGAGCGCGACTTTAATGACCTTGCTGCCCGGTACTATCTCAACCTTTGCGGCGACCCAAAGATTCGTGTTTCGCGTGATCGAATCACCGTGACCTTTGATCTTGCCAAAGAGGAATAGTGCCTTTACCGAGTCCACTCGGTACGATACAGTTATTGCAGTTAAAACGTACTTTTAAATGCAGGAGTTTCTTCATGGATTGCCTGAAGGTATCAAGCAAATCATCGCCCGCGTCCGTTGCCGGCGCCATCGCCGGCATGGTCAAGGATGGTGTACCCGTCAACATCCAGTGTGTCGGCGCTGGTGCCGTCAACCAAGCCATTAAGGCCGTTGCTATCGCGCGCGGTTTTTTGATTCCAACCGGTTTTGATATTTCCTGCGCGCCCGTGTTCTCCGACATCCTCATTAACGGGGAGTCGCGCACGGCCATCCGCCTTTCTATCTACGTTCACCAGATCAATCGAGCTGCTATGGATAACGTCGTCATGGATGATGTTAAGCCTGTGGCATAGCTTTTGCTTGCCTCGTTCCGCTCCCCATCGTTAGGACTTATGCACATGGACCAGCGTTCCGTACGCGATATTCTTGCCGGTAAAACCTACTTTATCCGCACCTTTGGCTGCCAGATGAATCAGCACGACTCCGAGCGTGTGAGCGGTCTGCTTGATTCGTATGGCTGCCTCATGGCGCTCGATCCCGCGCATGCCGATATCGTTGTCTTCATGACGTGCTGCGTGCGCGAGGCCGCCGATACTCGCCTGTACGGTCAGTGCAATTCCTGCAAAAGCCTGCCGCCTTCGCCTTCGGGCAAGCGCGTGGTTGCCGTTGGCGGTTGCATCGCGCAGCGCGATGGCGAGGGCCTGCTCACCAACGTCGATAATGTCAATGTCATTTTTGGCACGCATTCCATCGCACATGTGGCCGAGCTCATTGCCGAGGCGTTCCTTGATGGTAAGCGTCATATCCGTGCCAATGAGCATGAGGATACGGACGCCATGAGCATGCCGTGGCATCGCGAGACCCAGTATCACGCTTGGGTGCCCATCATGACAGGCTGCAATAATTTCTGCACCTATTGCATCGTGCCGTATGTGCGTGGTCGCGAAAAGAGCCGCCCCTTCGAGGAGATTGTCGACGAGGTGACCGGTTTGGTACGCCAGGGCGTGCGTGAGATTACGCTGTTGGGCCAAAACGTTAACTCATATGGTCGCGATCTGTTTGGCAAGCCGCGTTTTGCCGATCTGCTGCGTGCCGTGGGCGATACGGGTGTGGAGCGTATCTTCTTTACGTCTTCACATCCCAAGGACCTGCTGCCCGAGACCATCGATGCCATGGCCGAGACGCCTGCCGTTATGCCGCAGCTGCATCTGGCCGTCCAGTCAGGTTCGACGCGGATCCTCAAAGAGATGAATCGCCGTTATACACGCGAGGACTATCTGGGCCTTGTCGATCGCATTCGCAACCGCATGCCCGACATCGCGCTCTCGACCGACATTATCGTTGGCTTCCCGGGTGAGACTGAAGAGGACTTTGAGCAGACGTTCTCACTTGCCGAGACGGTCCGCTATGCTCAGGCCTATACCTTCATCTATTCCAAGCGCGCCGGTACCCCGGCTGCCGAGATTGACGATCCTACGCCGCATGAGGTTATTCTCGAGCGTTTCAACCGCTTGGTTAAGGTTATCGAGACCACGGCATACGAGTATAACCAGGGTGAGCTTCATACTGTGGTTCCGGCGCTCATTGAGGGAACGAGTAAAAAGAACGACGCGGTCCTGCTGGGCAAGAGTCCCAAGAATCAGACTGTGCACGCGCCTATCCCCGAGGGTTACAGCATCGATCAGCTTGTTGGCAAGATCGTTGATGTTGACGTTGACGTTGCCAAGACCTGGTATTTGTCCGGCTCCGTTGTGGGCGAGCCTCGCTAATGGTTGCTCCCGGGGCAGGTCTTTCCGCCGTTGCGATCGTCGGTCCGACGGCGGTTGGTAAGAGCGATGTTGCCGACCGTTTGGCAGCCCGTCTTTCGTCCGAAGTGCTGTCGTGCGACGCGATGCAAATCTATCGCGGCATGGACATCGGTACCGCAAAGATGGCGCCCGATGAGTGTACGGCGCCGCTGCGTCTCGTCGACATTGTAGAGCCGGGTGTGGCATATTCTGCTGCGCTTTATCAGGCTGACGCTCGCGTGCATGTTGAACGTCTCCTTGGTTCGGGTTGCCTGCCGGTTTTTTGCGGAGGTACGGGGCTATATCTCAAGGCCGCCCTTGATGAGATGGACTTTCCCTCGGGTGAACTTGAGGACGATCGTCGTGCGGGCTATCAGGAGCTTGCCGAGCGTATTGGCGAGGAAGAACTGCATGCCCTGCTTGCCGAGCGTGATCCAGAATCAGCTGCTGTTATTCATCCCCATAACGTGCGGCGTGTGATTCGCGCGCTCGAAATGCACGATGATGGGGTTTCCTATGCGCAGCAAAAGTCGCAGTTTAGTGTTCCGCGCGAGCATTATCATGCGTTATGGTTTGGCCTGACGCGAAATCGCGAGGTGCTCTATGAACGCATTAACCTGCGCGTCGATCTGATGTTTGAGCAGGGTCTTGTCGACGAGGTCCGCGGTCTTATGGACCAGGGGCTGGGAGATGCCCTGACGTCGATGCAGGCAATTGGCTATAAAGAGATCATCGATGCTTTCAATGGCGTGATGAGCATGGATGAGGCTCGCGAACTCATTAAGATGCGTTCGCGTCGTTATGCCAAGCGTCAGCTTTCGTGGTTTAAGCGCGATGACCGTATCGTGTGGTTTGATATGGATGAATGTACGATCGATGGGGTCGTTGAGGATATCCTGCATCGTATTGAGGCTGCCTAATGGCCCGTTTCCCCCTTGTTCCCACGGCACCCGAGCCCGAGCGTGCCATTTTAGTTGGTGTTGAGTGGCGCGACAATGCATGGCCACTCGATCGATCGCTCGATGAGCTGGAACGCCTTGCCCACACGGCTGGTGCCCAGTGCGTGGCACGCTTGTCGCAGCGTTTGGTAAAGCCGTATCCTAAATCGTTTATCGGTTCCGGTAAGGTTGAAGAGCTGTGCGGCCTGGTGCATCGCATGGATGCCGATGTCGTTATTTTTGACGACGACCTGACCCCCTCGCAGCAATCCTATTTGGAGAAAGCCGTGGGCGAGCCGGTAAAGATTATCGATCGTACAGCACTGATCCTGGATATCTTTGGCCTGCATGCTCAGACGCGTGAGGGACGCCTGCAGGTACAGCTGGCACAGCTTCAATATTTGTTGCCTCGCCTGCGTGGCATGTGGAGCCATCTCGCCAAGGAGCAGACGCGCGGCGGCATCGGCTCACGTTTTGGTCAGGGCGAAAGTCAGCTCGAGGTCGACCGTCGCCTCATTCGTAATAAGATCGCTGCGCTTCGTCGTGAGCTCAAGCAGGTTGAACAGCGTCGTGATGTTCAATCCAAGAGTCGCATTGAGTCACCGGCGTTTCGCGTCGCGTTAGCCGGTTATACCAATGCCGGTAAATCGACGTTACTCAATCGTCTGACCGGCTCTACGGTACTTTCGCGGGACAAGCTGTTTGCTACGCTCGACCCGACGACGCGTTCGTATCGTCTGCCCGGCGGTCGCGGCATGACGATTACCGATACCGTCGGCTTTATTCAAAAGCTGCCCCATGGTCTGGTCGATGCCTTTAAATCGACGCTGTCCGAGGTTTTGGGCGCCGATCTAATTCTCAAAGTCGTAGATGCGTCTGACGAGGACTATGAGCGGCAGCTGGAGGCTGTCGACCGCGTGCTTGATGAGATCGGCGCCGGAGAGCGTTTAACGCTGACCGTATTCAATAAAATCGATCTTCTCGATAGCGTCGATCGATTGAGTTTCCGTCGTCGCTATCCGGAGGCCGTTCTGTTCTCGGCCCAAACGGGCGAGGGGCTCGACGATCTCGTCGACCGGATTGCTCGCGAGGCAGCTGCCACCGATGTGTTGCTCTCCGCTGATATCCCGTATCGTGAGGGCGCTCTCATCACGCTGGTGCATGAGCAGGGAACCCTTCTGCATGAGGAATATCTCGAGGACGGCGTTCGCATTGTGGCGAAGTTGCCGGCTCGTATTGCACCGCTGCTCGAGCGTTATCGCACCGAGTAGACGAGCTCCAAAATGCCCAGAATGATGGGCTGATGCAGCAGATAAAAGAGGAGAGCGTGACGTCCAAGGCTGGCGAGCGCCGGCAGGGGGTTGGCGTAGGCCCAGCTAGGGACGGTCTTATCGATTCCCTGCGCTATGTGTGCGGCGAAGTATCCTGCAAGATACATAAAGATAAACGGGATGATGGGGTAGTAATCACCTGAGATAAACCCAGGGCTCGGAAATCCCAGCCACGCCAGGTAGGGGACAGGGTAGATCGTTTTGGGGATGCTCCAGGTGATTACGAACAACATAAGGCATAGGGGCATGCCCCATCTCGCCGTTATCTTCTTAAGGACGGGATCGGTCAACGCCACGATGCCGGTGCATGCGGCCATGCAGTAGATGATGCCAAAATTAACCGAATCGTCGACTGAGACAAGTGTTGTTGCCAACCAGACAACGAGTGCTGCTAAGGCGTATTTGGCGGCACGTTTGATATTGTTGCGCGAAAGGGTGCACATCCAACCGGCGATAAACAAAAATACCCAGCTGATGCTGGCGCGCCAGATGTCTTGAAAGGCTGACTGGGTAAACCAGGGCATATCCCAGCCGTACAGGTAGGCGAGATCATAGCAAGCGTGAAAACCTGCCATAGAAATCATCGTAAACCCGCGGACGGTATCAAATATGGTGATGCGTTTTTGCATTACGAGAACCGGCGCATCAAGCCGACGACTTTGCCCAGGATAACGGGATTCGTTGCATAGATAGGTTCCATGGTGTCGTTCTCGGGCTGCAAGCGCACACGCCCCTGCTCCTTGTAGAACGTCTTGACGGTCGCCGAACCATCAATCATGGCCACGACAATTTCGCCGTTCATGGCACTCTTTTGTTCACGGACGATGATGTAATCGCCATTGAAGATGCCGACATTGATCATTGAGCTCCCATGCACCTCAAGGATAAAGGAACCCTGATCAGTGGCGATTTCGGTCGGGATAGTAAACGTGTCTTCGATATTCTGCTCGGCCAGAATGGGAATCCCAGCCGCGACGCGACCAACGAGCGGTAGCGAGACCGTTCCGCGAGGTGCGGTGGGCTCGTCAGATTTAGAAATTGAGACAGAGGAACCATCCTCGTTAAAGAGTTCCAGGGCGCGCGGTTTGGTGGCATCGCGCTTGAGTAGCCCGCGCGCCTCCAGGGCAGAGAGATGGGCGTGCACGGTGCTGGGGGAGGAAAGGCCCACGGCAGAAGCCATCTCGCGCACGCTGGGCGGATAACCCTTCTCCTGCTGATATTCCTTGATGAAGTCGTAAATTTGCTGCTGACGCTTGGTAATTTTGCGAGCCATCAGGGCATCCTCTCTACCCATGTCAAACAAATGTTCGAATTTTGCTTGACAGGAACAACTGTTCGAAGATAATAATAACCGAACATTCGTTCTCGCGCTAGACATTTTTGTCCGCGCGGCTTGATAAAACTGTTCTCAGCAAAACACGCGAGAGGAGAACATGATGAACGTAACGAATATGGTCCAGGGAAACCTCGCCCTTAAGCTCGAGACGCCTGCAGAACCCACTTTTACGGTTGTTCAGGGTGGCCGCTCCGGCTTTCAGCCTTTGACCGTAAAGCCTGCGCGCAATCAGCAGGCTGTAGTCGCGCCGGCCCGCGTTGCCCTGAATGTTCCGACGATTGTCGCCGTCGCCGTTGCGCTTACGCTCTTCTTTGTCCTCGCTATGTCGGTCTTTAGCACTCGTCACGCCGCGTATGCCGAGTCCGTTTCCAACATTACCTACGAGACCATTCGCGTTCAGCCTGGCGATTCTCTTTGGTCGATTGCCGAAGAATATCCAATCGAAGGCCTTTCCACGCAAGAGACTTCCGACATGATCCGTAGCGTCAATCATCTGGAGCATGGTTCGCTCGCCGCCGGTGCGCATCTTAAGGTTCCTGCTCGTTCGTAATCATTATCGCGCTGCGCATGGTACCCTTGTTATCGTTTAAGAGGAGGTACCATGCGCTGTCCCAAATGCGGCAAGGCACATACCCGCGTCGTTGATTCCCGTATGCAGGAGTCAAATAACACCATTAAGCGCCGTCGCGAATGTTGCTCGTGTAACTACCGCTTTACAACGTTTGAGCGATGCGAGGACCCTATCGAGGTCATTAAGTCAGATGGAACTAAGCAGCGGTTCGATCGCAATAAGCTTCTTGTCGGCTTGATGCGCGCCACCATCAAGCGCGATATCGACACTAAGAAGCTCAATGAGATTATCGATGACATCGAGGTCGAGCTGCGCTCTCGCACACTGACGGCCGTCACGTCCCATGAGTTGGGTGACATGGTGCTCAAGCGCTTGGCCAAGATCGACAAGGTGGCGTACATCCGCTTTGCCTCGGTCTACCGCGATTTCAAAGACGTCGATGAGTTTCTGCAAGAGCTCGACAAGCTAAGGTGATTCCATGTCCAACATTACCGTCAACATAAAGCGTCTCGATCCCACCGTCGAGCTTCCCAAATACGCCCATCCCACCGATGCCGGCTTGGATTTGCGCTCCAATGAGGACTGCGTCCTGAAGCCCTTCGAACGCCGTCTGGTCTCTACGGGGCTGGCCATCGCCCTGCCCGATGGCTACGCCGGCTTCGTTCAGCCCCGCAGCGGCTTGGCCATCAAGCAGGGCCTGTCTATAGTCAACACGCCGGGCCTCATCGACGCCCACTACCGAGGAGAACTCAAGGTTATCCTCATCAACCTGGATCCCTCCATTAACATTCAAATCAATAAAGGCGACCGCATAGCCCAACTCGTCATCCAAGAAGTCCCCACGGTCAACCTCATAGAAGTAGAAGAACTAGACAAAACCGACCGAGGCAACGGAGGCTTCGGCTCCAGCGGCATCGCCTAGGGCGCTCGTATCCCTCCCGCCCGGGGCTTACCTATATCATTCCATGCTCAAACATTCTCGCGTCGCTTCGCTCGCTGTGAAACTGCGCGTGGAACGATATGTGAGAGAGGCGGGCGGGCGGCTACTCGCTTGAAAAAATATTTACATTCTAGTAAGCCAATGCGACAAAGGAACAATCCCTTTGTCGCATTGGCTTACTGTATTTAGATTTTCCGGTTTCGCCTTTGAAGGTTCTAGTGGTGGGGAATCTGGTATAGCTGCTAGTACGTAAACGCAGCTTACCTGCGGGAGGCCCCTATATATCGTCCCACGCGCAGTTTCGCAGCGAAGCGAGAATGTTTGAGCATGGGATGATATATAGGGGCCTCCCGCAGGTAAGCGGACATAAAGACGCTAGCGGATATGCGCGGGTTTTCCGCCCCAGTAGAAGCGGCAAAAGGCTCTTTTGCGCTTTTGGGGTTTGCCTACGAGCTCCATGGTTGCGATGGCTATGTCTTCGGCTGCGTGTGGGCGGCGTAGTACTTCGCCGTTGATGAGCAGTGCCTTGAGCGACTCAGGATGATCGTGGAGATGACGCAACGTCACGATGAGCTCTCGTGCGGTGGTGACATGCATGCTGGCGCCCATGCCGGTGAGCATGGTGGTGTTGGCCTTTTCCTGGCCATAGGACTTGCCCAGCAGGATCATCGGCAGGTGTGCGCACAGGCATTCGGTGACGGTGAGTCCGCCCGATTTGAGAATTGCCAGGTCGCAGCCGTGCATAAGCGCTGCCATATCATCGACATAGTCCAGAACCGTGACGTTTTCGAGCTTCATGGCGTCGAAGAGCGTTTTGAGGCGGGTGGCATATTCGGTGTCTTTGCCCGGCAAAAAGACAAAGTGCATGTCTTCGAAGCTGCGTAGGAAGGGGAGGGTGCGGTCCATCTCCGCGCGAAAGCGAACGTACGGTTGAGGCAAGCTGGCACCGGCCATTACCAGCACGACGGTCTTGTCGGTGGGGAGGTTGAACTTAGCTAGCTCTTCCTCGCGATCGTAATCCGTGTCGAATCCGGCGCGAATAGGAATGCCGGTAATGCGAATCTTTGTCTCGAGCACCTTGCGCGGACGCAGCGTTTCGGCCATAAATTCGTTGGCAACACAGAATAAATCGGTGTCCTTGTGGGGCCACCATCCCTCGACTTCGTAGTCGGTCGGTACGCAGATGACCGGATAATCGATACCCGTAATTACGCGGGCGCCCACGGCAACATTGGCTGCTGTGATGTGCGTTGCAACCACGGCTATGGGCCTGCGGCTACGAATATATTCGTTGAAGGCGGGGAACATAATTCGCGACCATGCCGTTCCGCCACCCCAGAGAAGATGTCCCGTAAGCGTATATCGCCAGGTCAGGTCGTAAATGGGGCGCGTGGCTCCCGTAAAAGAAGCCGCGGTCTTATTGCCGTCGAATTTAATACGTCCAAAATCAAGGATATCGAGCACTTCAATCTCAATATCCTCGGGGATGCCATTGGTGCCGCGGATGAGGTCGAATGCCTGCGCTATCGCATTTGCGGCGGCCTTGTGGCCCGAGCCAACGGAGGCGTGCACGATGGTCACGAGAGGTTTTTGTTGAGCCAGGAGCGTGGTTTGCTCCGATTGGGGAGTGCTGTGCGTGAGCAGGGGAGCGTCGTCACTCGTCTGCGCCTGGTCCATCGATAACTCCCCTTCAGCTTTGTAATACGGATTTATCATTGTAGTGCATGAGTGTCACGTTCACGTAAATTTGGGTATGAGCGCAAAGAACGTCAATGTTTCGACGAGAGGATGTTCCATGACTACCGATCAGCCGATCGATGTTGCGATTATCGGTGGCGGCCCCGCGGGCTATGCTGCCGCCATTTATGCTGCGCGTGCCAACCTGACGACGACCGTGATTGAGCAGGGCATGTCGGGAGGGCAGATCGCCACAACCAATGAGGTCGAGAACTATCCGGGTTTCCCGCTCCTGAGTGGCGCCGAACTTGGCGAGCGTTTTCAGCAGCATGCAGAGGGCCTGGGAGCACAGGTTACATGGAGCATGGTTACGGGTATCGATTACGATGCCGATGCAGCGTTGTTTACGGTGCATCACGATATGGGCGATACGCTGGCCTCGAGCGTTATCGCTTGCATGGGTGCCACGCCGCGTCCGGCAGGTTTCGCAGGCGAGGATACGTATCGCGGTCGTGGCGTTTCATATTGCGCAACATGTGACGGCATGTTTTTCCGCGGCAAGCAGGTTTTTGTAATCGGTGGTGGCAATTCGGCATGCGAAGAGGCGCTGTTCCTGTCCGACATTGCCAGCAGTGTGACCATCGTGCTGCGCCGCGACCAGTTTCGTGCGCCCGATGGTGTTGTTCAGAAAGTACTCGCAAAGGACAATATTACAGTTAGGTACCAAACTAGTATTGTGGAGCTATCGGGCGAAGCCATGCCAACGACGATTACCTTTAAGGACAATGCATCTGGCGAGACTCATACCGAGTCATTTGAACCTGGCTCGTTTGGCATCTTTGTCTTTACGGGGATGCTGCCGCATACCGAGCTGGTTGAGCATCTAGTCGATCTGGCTCCTGACGGCGGCATTGTCACCGACGATTCGATGGCCACCCGTACGCCCGGCTTATTCGCAGCCGGCGATATCCGTTCCAAGCGTTTACGCCAGGTTGTGACCGCCGTTTCGGACGGAGCCATAGCAGCAACGAGCGCATACGCGTTTCTCCGTGAATAAGTACGATAATATATCTTATGTAAGGTTGCTATCTTTAAACAAAGTGGTTGGACGATGCATCAATGTGTTGTCCAACCACTTTTACTTGCCGGCTATGTGGTATGCAAAACTAGATAACCTAGAATACAATATAGAAAATGAACGGAGGACCTTTATGAACCACGTTAAACACGTTATTCCGATGTCCGATTCGTCGGTAAGCATTAAGCCCGAGGATATTCAGCCCACGGTGCTGCCCGATGCATTCATTCAGTCCGATATCGTGCGTAAACTCAATACGTTGAGTCTGCCGCGCTATAACCAGTTGCCCAATGTGACACTCTACCGCGACCAGGTCATTGAGTATGTTGCGCTGTGGATGGAGCCGCTGTCCATTTGCGTTGAGCACCCTGTCATTACGCCATCGATGATCAATAACTACGTGAAGGTCGGCCTGGTGCCTGCTCCGGTCAAAAAGCAATATGGCCGCGAGCAGATTGCCCGCCTGATCGCTATCTGCCTCTTTAAGCAGGTGCTACCTATTGCTGCGGTGCAGGCACTCTTTAACATTCAGCGTTTGAGCTACGATGCCCCGACGGCCTTCGATTATGTGGTCGATCAGCTCGAGGCATCGATTCGTTCGGCGTTTTCCGTCGAGCAGGCGCCGGTTCCCGATACGGCGCATCAGGTAACGCGTGAGTCGCTGCTTGTGCGCAGTGCGGTTTCATCCTTCGTTTCGAAAGCGTACCTGATGAGCTATCTAAAATTTAATGGGTTTAATAGCTAGCCGACGTATAAAACGGGCGGAACAAAGGGCTATCTGCCACTTTGTCCCGCCCGTATTTTTGCTTGGTTGGACGTTATTGGCCCGAAGCCACGCCCATGCCGTAGCCGATAATGAGCCCATACATTTCGGCATAGTATGAATCTAGCCCGTTACAGGGCATGATGATAGTCTTGGAGCCTGGCCAGCGCTCCACAATTCGGCTGGCAAGTGCTTGGGCGCCTGCCTCATTCTCGACATGGTCGATAACGACCTCGCCGCCCGTAAAACCTTCGGCTTCCATGGTGTCGATGATCTTGTTGAGCATCTTCTTTTCGCCACGCGTGTGCCCGACGAGCTCGATTTTACCGGCCTCGCTCGCCGTGCCCAAAATGCGAATATTGAGCTTGTTGGCAATGACGCCGGCTGCCTTAGGAATGCGTCCTGCCTTTGCAAGGTTCTCGTAATTACACAGGCTAAAGAGAATCTTGCTGTTTTGCTCGAGACTGTCGAAGTAAGCGCAGGCGTCCTCAAAGGAAACGTCCGGGTTACTTGCAAGATAACGATCAAACAGCAAGAAGATCAGATCCATCTTGCCGCCTGCTGCCCGCGAATTGACCAGGTGAATCTGACGATTGGGCTCCTCGGCAAGTACCATATCGCGTGCCGTAGCGGCAGCGTTATAGCTTCCAGAGACACCCTCCGAGATTGGCATGCAGATCGTCTTGTCGGCGAGCTTAAAGAGCTCAGCCCACTCCCCCACGCTTGGGCAGGCGCTCGATGATGCGCTGGCTTCCGACTGAATGGCAACATTAAGCTCGTGAACATCGAGCAAAAGGTCGTCGACAAATTCGCGCTCCCCTACTCGAATTTTGAGAGGAGCGAATGCAAAGGTGGTACGGGGTGCAGTCGGTTGCCAATCGCGAAGATTGCAGCTCGAATCTGAGATAAGTGCCCAGCTCATTGAGGGTCCTTTCTAGTTGTTCCCCAACAATTATAGCCATCTTTTTGATTGATTGGACGGCTATCTAGTTTTGAATACTAGATAGCCGTCCTGATTTTATGGCAAACGGTAGGGAAAAAAGAATGGGCCTCGTGACTCAAGATCGCGAGGCCCACGTTCGTTCGCTGCAGTAATAAATTAGTAGCGCACGAAAATGTAATTGTTGTTCATGCCGGCGGCAACGGAGCTGATGATGACGCCCGTTTTGTAGTCGGAAGCATGGATCATCTGACCATTACCGATATAAATGCCGGTATGGTAGGAGTTAACCACAACATCGCCGGGTTGCGGATCGGACACACGGGTCCAACCCATGAAGTCGACCGTGGTGCCCAGACGGCAGTAGCGTCCCGTGAGGCAATAGCTTACAAAACCGGAGCAGTCAAAGCTGTTCGGTCCAATGCCGCCCCAAGAATACGCATAGCCGAGCTTGCTGTAGGCGCGCGAAACAACGGAGCCACCATCAACAGACTGACTCGGTGCTGAAGGCGTGGGAGCCGGAGCGGGCGTGGGGGCAGGCTGCGGTGCGGGAGCCGGCGTGTTGCCGCCCTGGTTGTTGTTATTGTTGGTCTGGCCGCCATTGTTGGTGTTCTCGGTCGTACCGGCGGTGTCGTTGCTCACCGTGGCCTTTTCGGCGGTGCTAGCATTAATGCCAGCCTGCAGCGCAGCGTTGGCCTCGGCCTCGGCAGCGAGCTCGGCCTGCAGCTGCGAATCCAGGGAGTTTACGACGTTCTGGGCTTCAGCCTGCTGGGCATTAAGCTCGTCGACCTTCTTTTGCGTGGTGGCGACGTTCTTCTCCTGCTCGGCCTGCTTATCGGTGAGCTGCTGCTTAAGCTCCTTGACCTCTTGAATGGTCTGAGCTTGCTTATCGGAAACTTTGCCGTAGTAGAACAGACGGTTGAGCATATCGCTCAGATCATCGACACCCGTCAAAACCTGAAGCAGGCTCAGACCGCCGGTTTTGTACTCGCCGGCGACATAGGTCGAGAGCTTGGCCTGACCATCGGCGATCTCCTGCTGCTTTTGCGTGATCTCGCCGGCAGTCTGATCGAGCGCCTGCGTCTGCGTGGCAAGCTCATCGTAAATCTGCTGGGTTTGGGTGCCGATCTGCTCGAGTTTCGTACGAGCAGCGGCAAGGTCGGATGCGGTATCGGCGTAGGCAGGAGCCGCGAGGCCCAAGCCCAAAACACAAGCGAGGGTTGCCGTAGCAGCGCAGCGTGCCATGTTTTTGTGCGTGTTTGCTGTGCGCATGTAGCTTCCTTTCAAGTAACTAAGGGTAACGGCTAGCCTACCGTCACCAGGCTAAAGAGCTCCACATCGTCATCAGACGGCGTGAGCTTCTCGCGCGGGTTGAGAAACGCAAGCTCAAGTATACAACCGTAACCGATAAGCTTTGCGCCCATATCTCGCACCAGTTTACCTGTTGCCTCGACGGTTCCGCCCGTCGCGACCAAGTCGTCCAGAATCAACACGGTATCTTTAGAGCTGATAGCGTCGGCATGGATCTCAATTGAATCGGTGCCGTACTCGAGCTCGTAGCTCTGGCTTACGGTCTCGCGCGGCAGCTTGCCCGGTTTACGTGCGGGAACAAAGCCGGCGCCAAGGGCTACAGCCACCGGTACGCCAACCATAAAGCCGCGAGCCTCGGGACCCACGACCTTGGTGATCCCCATGCCGGCAAAGTGCTCGGCGAGGGCATCGGTCATGGCTTTGAGCGCCTCGGGATTGCCAAAGAGCGGCGTGATGTCTTTAAAGACGACTCCGGCCTCGGGATAGTCGGGGATGTCGACGATTTGAGATTCGAAGTCGTACATTGCATGACCTTTCAATGAGTTGCCGAAATATCAGCAGCGGTTATTTGCCCGCGGTGACGGTGCCGGAGTGCGAAGGGGCGACGACCTTGAGCGGCTTTACGAGAGAATCCTCGTGCGAAGCAGGCGCGGCAGTTTCTTCGTTTTTGGCCTTGGTGGACTCGGAGCGAGCGATTTCCTCATCGAGTGCATCGATGTCGGCGTCCTCGACCACGGCGTTGAGCGACTCAAAAACGCGGTTTTTGAGCAGCGCGGTGTGCACGCCCTCCGTCAGGTCGTGAAGCTTCTTAAACGCACGCTCGAGCTTGGCGTCGCGCTCGTCATCGGAGGTATCCATGCCGAGCATGCTCACGAGCACCTGCTCAAACATCGAGGACTCGCGGTTGGCGGAAGACACGTACTGACGCAGGTTGCGCGGCTCGATATGGAAGCGTGACAGCTCGGAGCAGTAACGGATGATCGGAAAATCGCGACCATCGACGAGCTCACGATTCTGCGGACTCTTGATGATGCGAATAAGGTCGTTCTCGGCGAGCGAGCGGATAAACGAAATCTCGACGCCCAACATATCGGGAATGGTCTCGATGGGATGCGGCTTTTGTTTAGTCTCCTTGGGCTCCGTCTTGAGCGGAACATCGGACAGTAAGCCCACCTCGTAGGCGAGCGTTGACAGGTCCGTAGCGTTTTCCAAGCGCTGCTTAATCACGTTGAGCGGCATGTAGCGGGTCTTCTGCAGGTGCAGAATGACCTCCAGGCGATCAACGTCCTCCTTGGAGTACTGACGGTATCCCTTAGGCGTACGATGAGGGGTAATGAGCCCCTCATCCTCTAGAAATCTAATTTTTGAGTTCGAAAGATCGGGGTATGCGCCTCGAAGAAGGTTGACGACTTGGCCGATACTCAAATAGTTGCGTTCGGCCATGCCCTACTCACCGGTTTCGATGCGCTCCGGCGTGCTCTCGTGGTAGATGAGCGTAAACGTACCGATCTGGACGGATGAACCATCGTGCAGCGGGGCTGCATTGACGATGGCACCGTCGACCCAGGTGCCATTGAGCGAGCCCAAGTCCTCGATGCGAGCCTGGAGCCCCTCACGAATAATGCGCGCGTGGCTGCGCGAAACGGTCATGTCATTGAGGAAGATGCCGTTCGCGGGATCGCGGCCGATGGTGGTCACGTCGTCCTCGAGCTCAAAGGCGGCACCAGTCTGCGGACCCTTGACGATGGACAGAACGGGGGCGGTGATGCGCACGTTGGCCATGAGGTCGGGAACGGTGACGTCGCTTGAAGGCACGCGGAATACGCAGGTAGCGTCAGCAGTCTTATCATTCTGAGACATATTGTTAACCATGTTGTCCATGACAACCCCTAACTTATCGCGGACGTGCCGCAAATAATGAACCGTACGTAATCATACCCCAACGAATCAGTCTTCGATTTCAGGGTTCAGAAAGTCGATGTCCTCGTCCTCGGGATGCGCGAGAGCCTGTTTAATGGCCACTCCGCCCTTAATGGAGTAGATGACAGCCGTGAGCATGGAGAAGATCACGCCGCCGTACACAAAGAAGATGCCGAGGGGCACCGAGCTTCCGTTGAGGCCCGGGAAGGCCGTAAGGGTTGAAGGTAAAAGGTGCAGGCCGTCAACAACGGGGAACCCGAGCAGCATGAGCGAGAAGCCGGTCATGAGCAGCGCAGTGGCAATCTTTCCGGGAAAGACGACATCGATGGGGCGACGGTGATAATGACGCACGATAAGCGTGCCGATGCCCAGATAGATGTCGCGGCCAATAATGAGCACGCAGACCCAGATGGGCAGCTCTCCGCGGACCACCAGTCCCAGCACGCCGGTGAACAGCAGCGCGCGGTCGCAAATGGGATCCATGACCTTGCCGAGCCACGAGACCGTCTTAGTCATGCGGGCGATCTGCCCGTCCATCCAGTCGGTGGAGGCGGCAACGGCGTAGATAGCGATGGCGATGACGCGGTTGTTATCCGTCACAAACAGGTACAGAAATACCAGGGTGAGGATCAGGCGCGTAAAGGTGATGAAATTGGAGATCGTAAAGATCTTATTCGACGGGTAATCGGAAGTGCCGATAAGCTCCTTTTTGATCTTCTTTTTGATGCCCACAGGACTCCCCCGCTGGTTAACGACAAAACTTTCGATACTATACCCGTTCCGGCGATGTCTATCCAGCGCAGCCATAGAGAGTCCAGACATGTGGAGGGCGCCCCTGGGCTGCGCTGGATTCTGCATTTGTGTACATCAGCCTCCAAAAGCGACATTTTTCGGCATCTTTGGTGGCTGGTGTACACGTTTTGATTCGGTGATTACATCGATCGGGAAAGTTGTTGCTTTAAGCAAATGCGTACGGGTCGAGAAGGGCTGGCGCCAAAAGAGCCCAACGGCCGTTACGGCTTCGTTAGAAACGCGCCCCACCATGGATGGTGAACCCGAAAGGTAAGGCGCGCGGGCACGGCGACTCGGCCCGTGCGCCCGGAAGAGAAAGGACGAACCCATGGGTTACATGCTCGAGACGCGCGGGCTCACCAAGCGCTTCGGCCGCGGCGACCAGGCGCAGGATGCCGTGGCCGACGTGAGCCTTCATATCCGCGAGGGCGAGGTGTACGGGCTGCTCGGCCCCAACGGCGCCGGCAAGTCGACAACGCTCAAGATGATCTGCGGAATGCTGCGGCCGACGGCCGGGGAGATCATCTTTGCCGGGCACGCCTGGCGCCGCGAGGACCTCTACGCAATCGGCAGCCTCATCGAGGAGGCGCCGCTCTACCCCAACCTCACCGCGCGCGAGAACCTGCGCGTGCGCACCACGCTGCTGGGCCTTCCCGAGAGCCGCATAGATGAGGTGCTCGCCGCCGTGGACCTCGCGGACACCGGGAAGAAGCGCGCCGGGCGCTTCTCGATGGGCATGCGGCAGCGCCTGGGGCTCGCGCTGGCGCTGATCGCCCGGCCACGCCTGCTCGTGCTCGACGAGCCCACCAACGGCCTCGACCCCATCGGCATCGAGGAGCTGCGCGACCAGATCCGCGGCTTCGCGGCGGCGGGCACGACGGTGATCGTCTCGAGCCACATCCTCTCCGAGGTGCAGCAGATGGCGGACACCATCGGCATCATCTGCGGGGGACGCCTCGCCTACGAGGATGCGCTTCGGCCCGGGCAGGACCTCGAGGAACTCTTCATGAGCTTCTGCCGGGAGGGGCGTCGAGCGCGCGGGGAGGTGGCGGCATGACGGGCGAGAAAGGCGGCCTGCTCGCGGGCCTGTGCGCCGAGGCCCTGAAGTCGCGCCACGCGGCACCGGTTCGCCTGGCCGTGCTCATGGCGCTGCCGATGCCGCTGCTCGGCGCGATGCCCTACCGGGGCGTGCAGATCTTCAGCGCGTGGAACTACTGGTACGCGCTCTTCCTGCCCGTGTCTCTCTCGCTCGTGGTGGCGTGCGTCGCGCGGGCGGACGCGCGCACGCGGATGCGGGGGCTTCTGGGCCTGGGCTTCCCGCTTAGGCGCGCCTGGTGGGCCAAGGCGCTCTGGTGCCTCGCGCTCTGCGCGCTCTCGAACCTTGTGGTCTTCGGCATCTACCTCGCGGGATCGGCGTTCTCCTCGCAGGGCCTCACGGCCGCGGGCACGCTCACGATGCTCCTCTGCGCGCTCGCCAACACGGTGACCGCGGCGTGGATGATCCCCGCAGGGCTCTTCCTCACGGCGCGGCTCGGCATGCTCGCGGGCATCTTCTGCCCGCTCGCCGCGCAGCTCGTGGGTGGTTTCGCCTGGTCGCTGATGCCGCTGCCGCAGCTCTTTCCGCCGTCGGCGAGCATGGTCATCCCCACGAGCTTCATCCCCGTGCTGCCGAGCGGCGAGCCACTCGCGGCGGACGTGGCGCTCGGCGGGGCGCTCGCGGCGGACGGCATGCTCACACTGGCGGGCCTTGCGGTCTGCGCACTCGCGTTCGCCGCGCTCACGGCGGCGGGCGCGACCTGGTTCGCGCGCTCCGAGGAGAGGTGATGGCCATGACACGACTCTCCAACCCGACGCCGCGCATGACTCTCCCGCGGGCCCTGCTCTCCGAGGCCCTGCGCCTGGCGCGCTCCCCGCCATGCGCGCCCTTCCCGGCGTGGAGTTCGACGCGGTGAGGTGGGTCACCGCCCGCGCCGACAAGCGCGGCTACGTCGAGGCCGACGGGCGCGAGTACGTCGCCGGGCCCGCCTGGCACGGGCGGAGCCTGCTCGTCGGCATGCGCGCGTCGACGGTGGAGATCCTCGCCGACCGCGGCCGCCGGGTCGCCGTCCTCCCCAGGGCCTTCGGGGAGGGCCCCGCGGTCCGGAACCCCCTCTCGCTCGTGCCCGCCATCATCGCCAGGCCGAGGGCCTTCGGGGAGTCGACGATCAGGCGCGACATGCCGCCGGGGCTCGTCGAGGGGATCGACCGGATGGACTCCGCCGGCAGGAGGCGCACGCTCAGGTCGATCGGCCGGGCGAGCGAGTCCTCGGGTTTCGAGGCGGCATGCGAGGCGGCGCTCAGGGTCGTCGAGGGCGGCCGCGTCCCCGACGACGCCACGGTCGACGTGCTGGCGAGACGCATCGCGGGAGGCGGCGGCGGGGCCGGCGGGGCCGACCTGTCGGTCTACGACGGGTTCCTGAAGGGGGCGGTCGCCGATGGCAGCTAGCGAGGAGCTGGCCCGCAGGGTCGTGGAGGCCGGGCGGTCGTGCTCGCTCGCCACCGCCGTCCTGGAGGAGTGGTCGAGGCTCGGCACCCCGAAACAGGTGGAGTACCTGGCGGGCTACCTCGAGGCGGAGAGGTCCAGCCGCGAGGCCTCGAAGCGCGCGACGCTGCTCAGGCGCTGCGCGCTGCCGGCGCCCAAGACCTTCGACGGCTACGACTGGTCGGCCGTGTCGTGGCCGGAGGGCATGGGGCGCGAGTCGCTGCTCGCGCTCGACTTCGTCGGGCGCAGGGAGGACCTCGTGCTCATGGGCGACGTCGGCACCGGCAAGACGCACATGGCGTCGGCCCTCTGCGCGCTGGCGTGCGAGAGGAGGCTCGAGGCGCGCTTCTTCACGGCGTCCTCGCTCGTGATGCGCCTGAGGCGCGCCCGCGACGACGGGAGGCTCGACCGGGAGGCCGCGCTTATCGGCAAGGCCCGCCTGCTCGTCATCGACGAGCTCGGGTTCCTCCCGCTCGACGCGGACGGGGCGAGGCTGCTCTTCCAGGTCTTCGCCGACGCATACGAGAGGCAGTCGGTGGTGATCACCACGAATCTGGAGTTCAGCAGGTGGGGGTCGGTGTTCGGGGACGACCAGATGGCCGCCGCCGTGATCGACCGCATCGTCCACCACGGGAGGCTCGTCCAGTTCCGCGGCGAGTCCTACCGCGTCCGCCATGCCCTCCTGCAGGAGGGCTAGCCGCTCAAAAAGCGTGCGCGCTTCCGATGCTCAGGCTGCTCAATTTCCGATGCTCTTTTTGCTCAAATCCTCTTGACGAAACACATCCGGCACGGGGTTCTGGCGCTGCCCGAACGGGGCGCAAGACTCGGCCGTCGGTCGTGCCGGACGGCATACGTTTTGAGACCGGCAAGCTGTTGCCGGCTCGAGGACAGCGGCCCGGTGCACCGGGCCGATCAATAGAGGACTCAGGTTCACAGCGCAGTTTCTTGGGGCTCGCATATATAGGAAGACTTGATCGGCAATCGATTTTAATGAAGTCGACAGCGCATGTCAGAGCTTTCAACAAATTTAACAGCCACCCTTTATATCCGCACGCGCGTAATTCAACTCATAAGGACCGGCTATCCCTTACCTGTGACACAATCTCAAACGCACAGAACAGAATCATCAGTCCAATCATCGCATAAGAGGCAGCCGAACCTTCAAGCACTATTCCACAAAGAACAATCTCCGCGCCGCCAATAAGAACTGTTATCAGGCGCTCTGCCTTTTTGCTCTCGCCGCTCGCATAAAAAGGCGGCAAAGCGCACAAGATCACATATATCCCGGGAAGGGAATACAGGATCGATAGTCCAAGCCCCCCATCAACCGCAGTGTTTTGCGTAAGAATCAACTGAACCCAAACGGCAATTATCACTGAGCAGGTTGTCGATAAAAGAAGACTAGAAATATAGCACGCAACAAAGTCCCGTCGCATTCGAACAGAGAAATCCGCGAACTCTCTTCGCCGCGTGGAAACAATAAGGTACACAGAAATTGCAATAGAACCAATCAGAGAAAACAGCGGAACAACCAGCAATTCAAGCTTATTACCCCATCGATCAACCATACCCCCACTCCAATGAGCGGGAATTGTATCAGGGAGGACTGACCAAGCCGTCCATAGAATCAGAAATGGAAGAATAGAGAGGATGAAAGATGATAACACTGCAGTAATTTTTTTTGAGGCTCTCATCGATTCCGCATCTCCTTGCGCGCCCACATTCCACTCCGCCTTAAATCAAGTATACGTTTTGAGACCGGCAAGCTGATGCCGGCTCGAGGACAGCGGCCCGGTGCACCGGGCCGATCGATAGCGGTCTCAGGTTCACAGCGCAGTTTCTCAGGGCTCGCATATATAGGAAGACTTGATCGGCAATCGATTTTAATGAAGTCGACAGCGCATGTCAGAGCTTTCAGCAAACCGCAGGTAAATTCGTATACCAAAAATTGGTACACGGATTTACCTGCGATGTTCATGCTTGTTCAAAAGCCTATCAAGCGATATATCCATTATTTTAATGCGCGCGCCTGAGCTTTTGACTGAAGTGGCAGTCCGACCGCCGGCAGGCGGCCACGCTATATCCAAAGGCCACGCCTACTCCCCGTGCCCGGCTACGTCGACGACCCAGTGCTGCCCGTCGAGTTCCTGCCGCAGAGCTACATCAGGGACGTCTTATTGGGGGACGACCACATGGAACCCGGGAGATCAAGCTGTACGGCTGATCCATCCGTCAACAACATGTCAAAGCCCCAAAACCCAACAGGATCGCGAACGAGGGGATGAATTGACCGCCCGGGTATTTGCGCCCGGGCGGTCAATTTTATCAAGCATGGGTGCGATTCTGTGAGGCCATTTTTCTGGCATCCGCCGTTTGCTCCGGTCTCAACGCACCCATCGACCGTTCAGTTATCTTTGCGAACGCGACCACGTGCGCATTTGTCGAACAATCAAATGTCCGACAATGTCTGACGGAGCTGTCAGACATTCACGCACGAACAGGTGAGCTTCGCGAGCGATTGTAGGCAACTAGTAGCCCCAGCTGCGTCTTTGGCGCAGGTTCGACGTCTGACATCTTGAATGTCTGACGTTGAACGAAGCTGGTTGATAACAAGCAGGTGGAATAAACATGGAGCCCGACACCTCTCGCGCAATCGGCGCGCGGCAAGGGTCTGGCCCATCTCATATGTTGCCAACGCTAACGGTGAACCTGAGCGCCCGGGCACATTCTTTGTTGGCTGAAACCGGCATAGCAACTAGCGGAAGGCATCATCGAAGGAGTGTGCTGGAAAGCACCCGTCTCCTTAACTGTTAGAAATGCAAGTTAAAAATTTATGTGGCCAATGTGATACCGTTGAACCCGCGTATCGATACCGCTCAGCCATTCGCCTCGCCCCCATCGCACGCATCTTCATTCGGTCTGTCATTATTAATCTAACGATGCTTTGAGAAATGTAGGTGCTTCCAAATGTACTGTCGACTTCTTCTCAAACTAATCCTAAGAGACAGGGCCGTATGGATCTCCACGCTCGTTCTCGCTGCAGCCTTCTCCATCCCCATTGCGTTCAATTCACCCATCTACGGCCCCTTCTTTATGAAGCAGGGCATGCAGGGCTTTGTCGACGCATTCAATACGCGCGCGCCCCAGGCCAGCGGCACAGACCTATCGCCAGAGCAGCAAGTCGACGCTGAGCTTGCAAGATACGCGAACGCCGCCCTCGCCGCTCAAACCGACGCCGCCTTTCTCGACTCTGCCGAGAGCTACTACGCGCTCATGGACGAGGGCTTCCAATCCGGGTCCATCGTGGGGGACCAAGAGACCAATGACGCGGCGCTCGCATATTGCCGTGCCCTGAGCAGCTCCGGCATCGCGGATATCCCGGCCTCCGCAAACGACCTGCCGTTCCTTTCCTTCCTGCCCTACGCCATTGCCACGGCGCCGTCCTTCCTTCCCTTCATCCCCTTCCTTCTCTCGTCGATACTCGTGCTCGGCGCCACAAGGCCTGCGACCCTGGCGGCAAAGGCGCCCGTGCCCAAATTCCGGCGCCTTATTCAGATCGTGTTTTCGATAATCGTCGCGGGGACCGCGATGCTCCTCGCCGGCCTCGCACCCGGGGGCATTTACGCCTTGGTCCTAAACGGCTTCGGGCAAATTGGGTACCCGATCGCCTTCTTCCATGACGGCGCGCTTACCACCACGACCGCGGGAAACGTCTTCACGGACCTGCTTCTCGCGCTGCTCGCGGGCGGAACCTTGATATCCGTTTGCTCCGCCGTCCTATCGACCGCAACGAGGCGCGTCCTCGCGGGCCCCCTTGCCTCCGCGCTGCTTGTCGCGGCCCCGGCCTTCCCGTTACTGTCCGATTCGGCACTGGGGCATAACGCCGCGCTCGAGCTCCTGCCGCTGGCCATATTCTCGCCTATCGAGGCAACGGGTTACGTAGGATGCTTCCCGACAGAATTCATTGGCTCCGGTTCAGGCAGCGCATCGATGCTTGCCGTGGCCCTGGCATACGTCGCGGTCCTTTTCGCGGTCGGCGCCGTTGCGGCACGTTCGCCCAAACAGCCTGGACCCGCGAAAAAGCGCCATGGGCTCGAGCTTCTGGACGCGAGCGTGGGATACGGAAGCACGACGATACTTTCAATCGGGTCGCTTTTCCTGAGCCC
>JAXKBK010000043.1:0-10219 GCA_036553025.1 Collinsella sp.
GAGACCCCCGCGAACTTCGCGGCGGCGGTCGGCCCCATGCCGTCCTCCGTCGCCAGGAGGAAGAGCTCGACCTTCTCCCTGCTGTACATGCGAACCTCCAGTCCGGACCGCTTCACGGTCCAACTTTCTGTCCGCACCCCCCTTTGCCTGACGGTATATGTTGTTTTGCGCGACACAAGGCATATGAATGAACAAGACGAGCGTCAGGAAATGGCTGAGAAATTAGCGCAGCCATCTTCAATTGCTGCATGGCTCGAAAGAGATTCCACTGGTGAGTCGCGCATTGCGATTCGCAACGACAGTGATCTTCCTGTATATGAGGTAGTTGCGACAATTGTCGTTACTCATGGAGCGGGATGCTGCAAGGGTGAAGATTTGGAATCCCCATATCAATACAGGAAGATACTCGATTTGATTCCTCCGGGACTTCATTCGGTAGCTATCGATATGGGCGGCTTCTACGGAATGCATCGACATCCGCTGGTCGAGATTGCCTTTGTATGTGCAAAGGGAAAATCCTGGGTCCGTCGGGGTGATGGCGCTCTTGATGACCTTGATGATTCACCGTTTAGCCACTATGAACTCGGCCTTCCCATTGATTTTGATATGGTTGCGCCATATCAAAAGATGTGACGTCCTTATTCCTTTAACGCTATGGAATGCAGCGTTGTCTATGTGAATGCAACGGTTTTCAGGAGTAGACAATGAAATAGACTAATTTTTAGGAGAATTCGTTGCCGATGGGCCAGCGTCCTCTATTTATTTTGAGATGTGCTTGGGGTGCTACAGCCCGCGATGCTGAATACAATGGGGGCATTGTGGTTAATTCTAGCAATGTCACAGCCGTCCAACGTTGCCGTGAATTTGAGATAAGTAGAAGGAGCATCGTAAGTTTTATTAGAAAACCGGTCTCTCGTGACGGGCTGTATGACAATGGATAATCAGAATCCGTCGGTATCGCCACAGCACAGCGCATGGCATATTTAATTGTTGGAAGCCATAAAACCTTAACGGTAGGGAGGCCACATGAGGATCTCTAAACTGAGGATTGAGAACTATCGGAATCTCGATGGCGTTACGATTAGTTTTGACGAGGATGTGACCTATATTGTCGGCGAGAACAACCTCGGCAAAACGAATGTGCTCGACTTGCTCAATACTATCTTCAATCAAGCGACGATTAGCGAAGAGGATTTCGCTAACATTGAAAAGCGCTCAGGGGCTCTAGTTACTTTAAAGTTAGACGAGGACGAGATCGGAATAACGGGGCTCGACATCGATCCTATGACCGGAAACACTATTACCATCTGTGCTTTTGCTGACGACCCGGATTCTCGAATTGAATTTAAGGTCGAAGGGAGCGGAGAGAGTATTTCACCCTCTCTGATGCGATCCGTTCACGTGTTCAGGTACTTTACTGCATCCTTTAATAGGGGAGACCTGGCGTTTGATGGTACCCGAGGTGTCGGCAAAGTTCTCTCCAAGGGCATCGCTCTTTACCTAGAGAAGGAGGGCAAAGGGGTCTCCGACTTTCTGGATGGGAGCGAGCTTAAAGGTCTGGTTGCAGATCTCGGCTCGATCGTCAGTGACGTTCCCATCTTGTCATCATATGGCGTGAGGCCGGGAGTCGACTCATCGGACGGCGGAACGCTTGGAACCTTGGTTACCTTGCTTGACAAGAGAGGCGTTCATTTTAAAAAGGCAGGTGTGGGCTTGCAGTATCTTGCCATTGCCTCGCTCTCAATTATCGAGAGCATTATGCGTCTTTCGCCTAAACGCCTTCAAGAGAGCCTCTGCTCGGATGACGATGGCAAGTGCGTGCTGCACGCTGTGCTGGCTTATGACGAACCCGAAGCTCATCTTCACCCGTATATGCAGAGGCGCCTCTCGAAGAGCTTGCATAGGATTTGCGATGGGAGGGACGACGGATTCAATGCTCTTCTAAAGGACTATTTCGGGATTGATTCAATCAAAGCTCAGCTAATCATGGTGACGCATTCGCCAAACATTCTGGCTCGCGGCTATAAGAGCATTGTGCGATTCGGGCAGGGCGAAGATTCGCCGAAGGTCGTGTGCGGTAGGGATATTGACCTGTCCGACAAGTTTGAAAAGCATCTTATGTTGAATTTTGAGTCAGTACGTGAGGCTTTTTTCGCTCGGTCTGTTTTGGCTTTTGAGGGGCAGACGGAGTCCGGTGCCATTCCGGTGTTCGCCCGCAACCTTGGGATGGATCTGGATGATTATGGAGTTGTGCCAATCAGGGCTGGCGGGAAAAAGAACGTTGAGCCACTCTGTGAACTTCTGGGCAAGTTCGAGATTCCAAATTATTCCATTGTCGACAGGGATGATGAGCTGCAAGAAACTTCTGGAGACCATATAACGACAACCGGACGGGATTTTGAAGCTGAGGTTGTTGACGCGTTCTTCACTAGCGATAACCAGGGTGCGTTTATTGCGCTTCTTGAGTCAATTGACCCTTTTCAGAGGGCAACTAGCATCAAGGGGAATTGCAGAGCCCTGAAAAACGCCCGAACTGTCTACGGCGTTAGCTTGCCGGGCGCTGAGTACGATTTCCGGGGGCCGGAGTTTGACGGGCAATTCGCCGGCAAGCCTGAATCGCGTGCGCTTATGTATGCATGGCTTTCATCGAACAAGGGCGTCGCGTCTGGCGTTGCCCTCGCGGAGGCTCTTGGTGCCGAAGGCGTTCCCAACTGTTACAAAAGTATTATTCGCAAGGCCGTGGGGCTTGAATGCTGATGAGCCAGACTGACTTGCTGGATAGCGTTGGGACCGCGATTGAGGCACGCTGTGGTGTAGATGCGTCGCAGCGCTCCGCGATTTTTTCACCATCGAAGAGAGTGTTCGTGGAGGCGCCGGCAGGCTACGGGAAGACCACGGTGATGACTGGGCGGGCTTGCTGGCTGCTGGCATCCGGCGAAGTCCGGCCGCCAAAAAAGATTTTGGCCCTGACCTTCAGTGTCGCCGCTGCGCGGAGAATGCGAGCGGATTTGGGCGCCACTATGTCGGCGCTTCCGGGTTCCGTGACCAAGCGTTTTGAGGACAGCGTCATGGCGACCAACTTCCACGGCTTTGCTTGGTCCCTGCTGCGCAGATACTGGAGATCGCTCTTGCTCCCAGTAAGCGTTGACGAGCTTTCTATGGTTGATGATAACAATGCCGTTAACGAGCTGGTTTCGCGAGGCGGTAGGCTTTTCTGGGATGAAAAGAATGTTTTCAGCAGCTTCCTCCGCTCCATGAGAAACGGTCAAGTCGAAGACTTGAGACGCCGCATACGCCCTTTTAATAGGATCATTAAAGATAGATTCGCATCGAGCGGCCTCTTGCCATATTCAGGAATGATTTCCCTTGCAATTGAATTGCTTGCCGATTTCTCAAAGTTGAGGTCCTACCTGTCGACGGCGTTTCCTGTCGTACTCGTCGACGAAGCGCAGGACACGAATGCCCTGTGCTACATCTTTTTAAAAGGCCTGCTTTCCGATGAATCAGGAATCTGCATGTTCGGCGATCCTATTCAGCGTGTCTATGGTTTTATTGGCGCAATGGAAGGCTTAAAGACAAGGGCCACTACCGACCTGTGTCTATCGCAGCTGGAGCTCGAACATAATCATAGGTTTTCTGGGGGATCTATTGTCGGGGAGCTCGGTGCTGCGATTCGCTCCAACATGAAGGGTGTCATTGCCGGCGGTACGCCCCGACTTCCCATATTTGTTGGCGCTGTGCAGCAAGATGAAGCGGCTGCCATCGTTTCGAAGGTCGCCACTCTCGCTCAAGGAGGTAGCGGTAGGATTGCGATTCTTGTTCGTAAGCGCGGTGCCCTGGCCAATCTCATCACTGACGAGCTGACTAAAGAGGAGATGCCATACTTCAACGGGCTTTTCTCGGATACAGATCTAGAGTTCGTTGAATTCAATGCATTTGCTTTATCCAGGATTACCGATGCGGCGTCTGGAGAAAAGGGCGTCAGCCGGTCTGCAGCGGACAAAATAATCGACTCAATCTCTGATGAACTGCTGACTGGCTCCAAGAGACTCGAGTATGGGCGGTCTTATGCCATGCTTCTTGGAGCGCTGCGGAAACACCTCAAAAATGACTGCGTCTCGATGGACCCTTCGGAGCGCTTCGACTATATCGTAAGTATCTTTTCCGAGGGCTCCCTGCGGCGTTTCTCTGATTACCTTGATGCAGATATCTCGATCATGACCATTCACTCTGCTAAGGGACTCGAGTGGGACACCGTTTTCATACCGGGCGTTACGCGCTTCGATTGGCCTGGAAGGATTTGCTCTCGGTGCGAAAGTGCTGGTATGTGCTCGCGTTCTGCGCGTGGATGCCGGATTGTGGATGCGAAGAAATTGCCAGACGGGCTTATTGAGGAAATGGGCCTGCTGTACGTCGGTGTTACTCGCGCCCGCAAAGCGGTATATGTCTCCGCTTCTATGCAGCGCAGGACAAATTACGGGAACTATCAGGCTGCCTGCCCCTCTTGTCTAACGTCTCTTCCGGGCATCGAACCCGTGAGCTGGACGGTCATGGACGGGGAGGGGTGATTTGTGGCGGTATGGAGTGTGTCTGCTATTGGCTCGAGGTCTGGTCGCGGCTCTCGCTGTGGTCTCATAGGGTGTGCCCAAGCTGTTCTTTGACTAGAACGGCTTGGGCACTAGCGTCTTGGTAGGATGCGGTGTTTGTTTAATTGGGCACTGTTGAATATTGCGAAACGGTTGCGCGGCATTGCGCATGGGTCACGATGTCAACATGGGCACCAGTGCCTTTTTCTTGCTAACGTCCGGTCCCGGTGCGCTGCCGCATGTCGACTTCGCTCATTGTTGGTACAGGTTGTATTATGCGCGTCTTTGTCCGTGATGGTTGTTTCTTCTCGGATGAAGTGGTCGAACGATCGGCTCTTAAGCTAATGAGCTGGGGCTATTTAATAAAATCCTTCCTCCTGATGTGACCAAGGTGGCGGTCCAGTTCGTATAAAGCGTCAATGTAAAGCTCGGCAGAATTGCGTATGTCTCGCATGTCGAGGCAGCATCTTTCAAAGTGCAGCTTGCCTTTTTGTTCTTTGGCGCTGCGGATATTGCGACATGTCATCAATGCGATGTCATTATCGCCCACGCAGCTGATTCTTGAAAATCCTTTTGGTGTGATGCGATAAATAACTGCCTCAGGAAAGGAATCAAGTAGGCTTTTCCCTCTTATATCAATGCAGATTCTTCCTTCTGGTCCAAAACCATAATCCTGATGTCTAGTTGAATTGAGGGGGTGGGCTATAACTACCGAACGAACAACTTGGAGATACTTGCTCGCATCGTCGAGCTCACTTTGTTTAGAGAACTCAAAATCGTTTTCGATTTCTTTTCGCAGACAGCTCCTTTTAATATGCCAGTACGCATCCTTAATCCAAGTAGCAAGCGCCACAAGATACACAGTGTCTTTTGGATTGGGCGAGAAGCCCCCATTGATAGTGGAATTGAAATCTTGAATGCTGTAGTTAACCTTAAGGATGAGATTGGACATCAATTCATAGTGGTCGGAGTCTGTCCAGGGCCATTTCTTCCAAATGCCGCCTCCGTGTTCACCTAAATCATCGGTAGTCTTTAGCTTTTCGATTGATTGCATTTCTCTCCTGTCTATTCGATTTGTTGCAGCGCTTCTTTTGTTGTCTTGATGTCATCATGGTGCCCAGTAATGGCTATAAGATGCCAGCTGCCTAAAGAATGAGTCCAAAGGGCCAAAGTTTGAGGTTGATTTCCGATCTCAGCCGAACATGAGCGGACAGGCCGTTCCCGCAGTTAGCCGAACGCCCCCGCGGCCCCTCCTGGGGTCCGGGGGCGCCGTTTTCCCAGTTGATGGAACGGTGGAGATGTGTTTCGATAGGTCCGGTGGCCATGCTCCGCCCGCCGCCCGGCACCTCTTCCCAGACTCAGCCGGACGGTCGGTCCGTCTATTCCGTTTTTCCTTCTAGGCTAGGCCAGCGGGGCATCGCCCCTCTCGGCGCGCGCCCTCTCGATGAGCCCCGGCGTCAGGTCGAGGTCGCCGAGCGGCACGTCTTCCACGCCGTAGGCGTCCAGCAGCGCCGCCGCGTCCTCCCCGAGCATCGCCCTGAAGGCGCGCGCGGGCGTCGAGAAGCCGAGCGCGCCGCGGGGCTCGGAGTTCACGTGCGACATGGCGAGCGCCAGGTCGGCCGGGGCGAGCCGGTCGAACCTGATTCCGGCGCCCTTGGGCAGCAGCTTCCTGATCTCGACGTGGTTGCGCTCGCGGGCGCCCTTCTGGTCGCTCCGCCCGGGGTCGCAGTAGAACAGCCTCGTCTCGCCGGGCCCCTCGCCGAGGAGGGCCGCGATCGCGCCCTCGTCGGAGAACTCGGCGCCGTTGTCGGTGAGCACGGCGCGGAACACGCGGCGCGCCCCGTCGGCGCCGAGGACCGCCCGGACGCCCTCCAGGGCGGCCGCGACGCACCCGGCGGTCTTCCCGCCCAGCGGCAGCGCGAGCTGCAGCCTGCTGGGGCGGTGGAGCAGCGTGAGCAGGCAGGCCGAGTCCTCCCGGGCGCCCTCGACGGTGTCCATCTCCCAGGCCGCGGCGCACGCGTCCTCCCCGAGGGCGAGGAACGCGGCGTACGACCTGCGGGCGGAGTGGCGCGTGGCCGCCCGGACGGCGGCGCGCCTCCTCGGCCTGTAGCCGACCTTGCGCCTGAGCTCCATGTTGGTCATGCCGTCGTAGCCCGCCGCGACCCAGCGGTAGATGGTCGACGGCGACAGGTCCACCGGCCCTCCGTTGCATGCGGCCATCTGCTCGGGCGAGAGCCCCCGGCGCAGGCAGTCCCTGATGGCCTCCAGCCTGGCCGCCGCGGCCGGCTCGTCGGCGTCGATCCCGCGCCTGGACGAGACGAGCGCCGAGTCCGCGCACAGCTGCGCGGCGCGGGCCTCGTAGAAGACGTGCGGGCGGCGCTTGCAGCCCAGCGCGCGGTAGCGGCCGCACCCGTTGCAGCAGCGCGGCCACGCCGCCAGGCGCGGGCAGGCCGACGACAGGTCGGTGTCGGCGCCCACGCGCTCGCCGCGCCTGGGCTTCGGCGCCGTCACGAACCTGTGCGACGCCACCTCGGCGCTCACCGTCGAGGGCGACCTGCCCAGCTCCCTCGCGATCTCCCTGCACGAGGCCCCGCGCTCCAGCATCCTCTGGACCGTGTCCCGCTCGTGCCTCGTGAGCCTTCCGTAGGCCCTCGGGGCCGCTTTCGCGGAACCCTTCTTCCTCTTTCCGGACATGCCGTCCTCCGATCTTCCGGGGCCGGCCGGTCCGGCCCTCAGGGTATCGGGTTCCCACATTCATCCGTACATGTACGGATGAATGTGGGAGGTGTTCGGATGAAGTCGATAATCAAGGTTGATTAGCGATGAATCTGTGGTGAGTCATGGCGCAACGCCCTGGATGCCAAAAATGAGCTAAACTAACTTCACAACAAAAAACAGAAGCCTTTCTTTGGCTGAAGTTTTGCAAGGGGGTTCCTTCCTAATGGAGGGCATCCCCTATTTTTATGGCGTCTCGACTTGGCGGCCTTCGCTCATGGGCAGCCTGTAGACAAACAATTGTCTTTGAATAAAGTCAATTGCGGAGGAAGCCTTTGGGCGACACCTGAAGAGGGCTGATGCGTCGGCCCTCTTTTTTGTTTGGATGTAAGATTTGGCCTGTCAAAACTTACATCTCAATTGATAAAAGGCGAAATTGCGTGTGTTTTTCTGCTCGCATGTAACTTTACTGACGCGTGGTTGCTTGGCCTCAATTCGCTACGGTATTCTCGGTTAAGGATTGACCGGGGTTGGGCTTTTCCTTATAGTTCATCTTTGATGAGGCCTTGCGACGGTACGTCCGGCTTGGTCCGTGGGAACCGCCGAAAGGCGGTTTTTGCGTTTAAGGGCTGTTCTTCGAAGAGGTTTCTTATCGTGCTTTTGGCCTTAGGGCGTTTGACTTCATCGCGTTTCTCGGAAGTGCGGGGAAAAATTGAAAACCGTCGATCACAACGTCTTGTTTTGCAATAAAACTGCAGGTCGCAGAAGTTCTAAACCTGGGTCTGGTCGGCAGATCTCGGTTTTTCACCGCACTTCCGGAAGCGTTTGTTTGGGGGTGCGGCAAGCTTTGGAACCCCTGAGCGCAACGGTTTTTCGCGTACAAGAACCGCAGGTAGATGCACTGTGTCATTCCGGTGTGATTGGCCTCCTTTTCCTGCTGATATTGTTCTTGTTCTACTTAGCTGCTATAGTAGTTTTACCGCAGGGGTAAAACTTTGGTAGGAGGTGGTTATGCAGGTCAACTATAAGAACCATCAAATCGAAAAGATCTGCACAAACGCTTCTGTTGCTGCCAAAAGATTCGATAAGCGTACTGTGGGGCTTATCCAACAACGTGTAGATGAGATTCATGCCGCTGATTCCGTTGAGATGCTCGTCCAGTTTGGGATCGGGCGATGTCATCCACTTGTTGGTGACCGTAAAGGGCAATTTGCAATGGACTTGGTACATCCCCAGCGATTGGTATTTGAAGTCATTAGGGATGAGATTCAGATAGCGGAAATTCAAGAAATCGTTGACTACCACTAGCATGAGGTTTAGAAACAGGAGAATGCGTAAGAGGTGAGAGGGTATGGCAAGGAGTAAGACTTATATCGCAACACCACCTGGGGCTACTATAAAGGAGCAGCTTGAGTATCGCGGTATGAGCCAGCGCGAGTTTGCTAAGCGCATGGATTACTCTGAGAAGTTCATAAGCCAGCTTATAAATGGGCAAGTTGAGCTTACTCCAAATACTGCGCATAGGCTCGAGATGGTGCTGGGCGTTCCCTCAGCGTTTTGGATGAATCTTGAGGCGCGCTATCGTGAGAAGTTGCTGCAGGTTGAGGATGAAAATTCCATCGATGAGGATAAGCAGATAGCCAGGAAGTTTCCGTATGCGCAAATGGCCAAACTGGGATGGGTTGAGCCGACGCGCTCCGTCGCTGTTAAAGTGGTCGAGCTTAGAAAATTCTTCGAGGTGGTTAAGCTTAGCTTATTGAGTGAAAATCGCCTTGCTCCGGGAATCGCCTATCGTCGCCAGAAGGAAACCGCTGAATCCGAATATGCACTCTTGGCGTGGGCTCAGAAGGCTAAGATAGATGCGCGAGAAATAGCCACCGGAAAGATCAATGTTGCCAAGATTGAGGAGCGTATTCCCAAGCTCAGAGAGCTTACGACTATGGATCCTGCAGTTTTTCAGCCGCTCCTTGTGTCTATGTTGGCTGAATGTGGGATTGCGATCGTCTTTTTGCCCCATCTTGAGCACACGTTTCTCAATGGTGCAACTTTCTATGACGGATCAAAGATTGTTCTCGCGCTTACGCTGCGTGGGGCCGATGCCGATAAGTTCTGGTTCAGCCTCTTCCATGAATTGGCGCATGTTATTTATGGGCACATTGGACGGGCTGCTGGGACTACCGAAGAGGAGGAACTGGCGGCAGATGTATTTGCGCGTGATACCTTGATTCCTCCAGAGGCATATGCTCAGCTCACTGTTGAAAACAAGACACGTAGTTCCGTCGCGTCTTTTGCCAATGAGATGCGAATTGCCCCAGGAATTCTTGTGGGCCGTTTACAAAAAGACGGTTATTTGCCATATAGCCAGTTGAATAGCCTCAAGGTTAGGTATCAGTTTTCAGATTAGAATCACATCTCTGAGAATCCAAGTTGCTTGACGTTACGGTAAGATGTTCTCAGTGATGCAGTCGCCGTGGACTCTACGTGAGGCGGAGACAAAGAGGGGTCGTTGTTCGGTTTTCGGCAATGGCCCTTTGTCGTTTTTGCGACGACTGGATGTTGTCGCGGAAGCCGTTTTTTGTTTCAAGAAAACATGATGCAGGGCCTCGTTTTCCGGAAGTGCGGGGAAAAATTGAAAACCGCCGAGCACAACCTGACTTTTTGCAACAAAACCGACGCTCCTATAAGTTGTCAAGAGGCAGTTTGCGGGAGCGCTCCCTTCAATTCGCACAGGAGCTCGTAATACCTTCTCTCCAGTTTCGTCGACCGCCGTCTCCCATGTTCCAAGTGCCCGAGTGTGGCTGCGGACAGGCCGAGCTCCGCGGCGGCCTGCTTCTGAGTCACCCGCATCGCCTTGCGCATCTTCGCGAGCTCGGGGCCCTCCGGCGCGGCGCCGTCGGGGTTCGGGTCCATGAGCACGC
>JAXKBK010000044.1:0-44045 GCA_036553025.1 Collinsella sp.
CTGCCCGGATGCGACACTGAATGTGTCCATCCTCGCAGTATCCGGTTCTCAAGGTGCACGCCTGGCGGCTGATCCGGTCCGACCGGGCCGCGCGGCAAGGAGATATATTGCCAGACCGGAGGGGCGCCGGGGGCGGGAATCTGGGCGTACACATTTCCTACACATATTAAAACCCTGCTTACGTTTGCCAGCCGTTCTCTACCGCTCACCGAGGGCCTCTTTATAGTGAAGCGTCATATGGCTAAAGCTGATAGGCTCCCTTAGCCAAGGCACAGCCGGCATCGAGCAACTCATCGCGCTCCTCCACCGAGAACCCCTCGGCGTATACGCGAACCACCGGTTCGGTCCCGCTGGGGCGGATCAGCAGCCAGGTGTCATCCTCGAATGCCAAACGTAAACCATCCATATGGCTTACAGCCTGCGGCGCCTTGCCGCAAATCGATTTAGGATTCATGCCAGGAAGCAGCGTTCGCAGCGATTCGGCGTCTTCGGCCTCAAGGCGCAAATCGCGACGCCCATAGCTCGTCTTACCAAAACTGGCCTCGAGCTGATCGACCAAAACGCCCAAAGGCGCGCCCGTCTTTGCCATAAGCTCACACAGAATCAGACAAGCAAGGATTCCATCACGCTCAGGCATATGCGCGGCGATGCCGATACCGCCGGCCTCCTCGCCTCCCATGAGGACGCCGCCCTTCTTCATCTCTGCAGCTATATATTTGAAACCGACCGGCTTAACGGTCACACGACAGCCAAGCGCCTCGGCAATGCGACGCACTAGCGTCGAGCACGAGAGATTGACGACGACACGCCCCTCCAAATTGCGGAATTGAACGAGGTCGCCCAAAACAAGCGCCATGATTTGATGCGGATGAATATATCTACCGCGTTCGTCGACCGCACCGATACGGTCGGCATCGCCGTCGGTCACCAGGCCTGCGCACGCCCCGTCCTCGACAACCGCACGCTCGCAAGCGTCCACCCACGGCTCAACAGGGTCGGGGCAAATGTCCTCTTGATCGGACGACTGTCCGGCATGAATCTCGTGCACCTCGACGCCTAGCTCCCGCAGCAGGTCGGCAAGATATCCCTGGGCCGCGCCGCCCATGGGGTCAACTACCACACGCAGGTGAGCGGCTCGAATGGCCTCGGCATCGACAAACGATGCCACCGCCTGCATATAGTCAGGAATAATATCCGCGGTGCGATAGCGTTCCTCGATCCCCATCGGCTCGGGGGCCATAGTCTCTTCGAGCTCTTCGATGACATCCTGATTGGCCGTCGAGCCATCTCCCATGCGCAGCTTAAGGCACAGATACCCCTGCGGATGATGGGATCCCGTCACCATGAGCGCACCGCAGGCCTCGCCGTCATACGCCGCCGCCCACGTAAGGGCGGGGGTCGGAACAGGCCGAGATGCGAGCACTGCGTCCAATCCGTGAGCGGCAAGCACGCCTGCCGCAAGCTCAGCGAACTCGCGCGCTAAGGGCCGAGTGTCGAACCCTATATATACCGTTTTGCCCGGATTGGTCTTTTGCCACAACTCGCCGACGGCATCGGCGATACGGGCAACGTTATCGGCAGTGAAGTCCTCATCGACGCGAGCGCGCCAACCGTCAGTTCCAAAATGAATTATCGCGCACACGCGCAGACACCTCGCAGTGTTTGGATCATGGTACGCATGAGGTATACCCGCAGCACGCACCCGGCAACCTGCCGGTACCAGCATTCACCATTTGGGCAAATGCTGCCGAGGACATGCAGGCAATAAAAAACCGCCCCGTATGGAGCGGTTTTGCCCTTTATATATCGAGCGCCTCGGCCATCGCTGCCGTAGTGATTGCCGTGGTTCCACAGCAACTGCCCACCATTGCGGCACCGGCATGTCTCCATTCGATGCATGCGCGCGCGAAAGCTTCGGGGTTCTCGTGCCATACGGGGCCATCCTGAGTCTGGACCGGATCGCCTACGTTGGGACGCACCGTGACGGGAGTAGTCGCCGATGCAACCATCCTGGGCACCGCCGCGTTCGCGGCCGCAAGCGAACAGCAATTAACACCAACCGAGTTTGCGCCGTGTTTTTCGGCGTACAAAACGGCTGCCTCGATGTTGAGGCCATCGCCCAACAGGTCGCCTTTATCGTCAACGACAAAACTCACCAGGACAGGCATGCCGTCGGCGGCATCTCGGGCGCCGGCAAGCGTGGGCTGCAAATTACGGATAGACGTCACCGTCTCGATCAGCAGACCGTCAACACCAGCATTGAGCAAGGCGTGCGCCTGTTCGCGCGCAATGCCTCGGATTTCACGATACTCGACAGAGTCTTCGGCAAACCACTCAATACCGATCGGGCCCATCGAGCCCAGTAGCAGCTGAGGGTGCGCCTGGCGGGCATCGTCGACGGCCCCGCGATTGACCTCCGCCACGGACGGCGCAATCTGATCGTGCTTGAGGGCATAGCTCGATGCCTGAAAGGTGTTGGTAATGAGCACCTGCGCGCCGGCGGCGACATACAAGCGATGAATACGAGAAACGGTCTGCGGCTCTGCCAGATTCCAAAACGCCGGTGGAATGTCGGCGGCATCGTACTCACTCAACAGAACACTGCCCATGGGGCCCTGCGCCAACAAGGTCTCGCTCGACAAGCGGCGCGTAAGTTCCTCGGCACCAAAGCGGTTGTAATAACTCGTATCCATATATATCCCGCTATTCCTCGACGCTGATTCCCTGCTTTTCGAGATAGGCGAGCCAGCGGTTCATCGTGTCCTCGGATAGCGCATGCTCCATCATGCAGGCCTCGGAATCGGCTCGCTCAAATTCGACACCGAGCTCCTGAACCAAAAACGTGCGGACGAGGCGATGACGGTACCAGATAGCCGTGCCAACCTCGCGGCCGCGATCGGTCAGGACTACCTTGCCGTAGTGCGATTGCTCGACAAGCTCGGATGCCTTGAGCGCCGAAACCGCTTTATTGACCGATGCCTTGGAGACGCCAAGGCGCTGCGCGATGTCGACCGATCGCACGCCGTTGGTTTCCCCCTCTTCGCTTTCAATGCGAACCATGCACTCCAAGTAGTCTTCGTTCGCCACCGTCAGATGTAGTTCGCGCGAGCTATTTGTCGTATCCATGATCTTCCGTCCCTTCTGCATTCAATGGCTGATTCTACCCCATCCAAGCGTCGCGGTATGCCGTGGCATACCGTGCTAGAGTTCTTGTTGCACACGACGACCAAGATTGGAGCGATCTTTATGGAAAACACCACCACAAACCCCGATGTCCTCGAGCGCTTTTTGCGCTACGTCCAGATCAACACGCAGTCCGAGGATGCAAACTGCGACCAGGTACCCTCGAGCGCCGTTCAGTTTGATCTTGCCAACGTGCTGGCTGAAGAGCTGCGCGAGCTTGGTGCGGAAGATGCCCACGTGACCGAGCACGCCTATGTCTGCGCGCATATCCCCGCAAGTGCGGGCGCTGAGGACAAGCCCGCCCTGGGCCTGATCGCCCATCTCGACACCACCGAAGTTGCACCGGGCGCCGGCGTGAAGCCGCACATCGTACACTACGAGGGCGGCGACCTGGTCTGCGGCACGGTTGACGGTAAGCCCGTTGCCATGAGCACCGCCAAGCTTCCCGCCCTGAACGACCTCGCGGGTGAGGACCTGGTCTGCAGCGATGGCACCACGCTGCTGGGCGCGGACGACAAGGCAGGCGTCGCCGAGATCATGTCACTTGTCGCGCGTATCGCTCAGGACCCTTCTCTGCCCCATCCCGCACTCGGCATTTGCTTCTGCCCTGACGAGGAGATCGGCCACGGAGCCGAGCTGCTGGATATCGATACCTTTGGCTGCAAGTACGCCTACACGGTCGACGGCGGCCCCATCGGCGAGCTGGAGTGGGAGTGCTTTAACGCCGCCGAGGTGACCGTCCGCTTTGAGGGCCAGTCCATCCACCCGGGCGACGCCAAGGACCGTATGGTCAACGCAGGCAATCTGTTCTGCGACTTCAACGCGTTGCTCCCCTACGTGCAGCGCCCGGAGTATACGGAAGGCTACGAGGGCTTTTATCACCTTGAGGGTGTATCTGCGACCGTCGATCACGCCACAGCGCGCTATATCGTCCGCGACCATGACGCCGCCAAGTTCCAGCAGAAACTCGACCTTATTGATGCCGCCGCCTCGATGCTCAACCAGCGTCTGGGTGAGGAGCGCGTGACAGTCGAGATTAAGCAGCAGTATCGAAATATGGCCGAGATCGTTCGTGACTATCCCGAGCTTATTGATGTTGCCAAGGAAGCCTACCTTGCCTGCGGCGTTGAGCCCCAAGTGCTGCCGATTCGTGGCGGCACCGACGGCGCTCAGCTGTCGTTCCGCGGTCTGCCCTGCCCCAACCTTTCCACCGGCGGCTATTGCTACCACGGCGTCAACGAGTTCGTCCCGGTCAGTTCGCTCGTCAAGATGACCGACGTGCTCCAGGAGCTCGTCGCCCGCTTTGCATAAGCCTGGCTGCACAAGTCCAAAAGACGAATCGCCCCGTCCTCAACCAAAAACGGGGCGATTTTTTTGCTGCAATGAGAACAGGTTGACGCACGCCAGCCTCTTAACGCAAGGAGTGTCCCAAACTGCCGGCACAAAAGGAACGTCCCCAAGTGCCGCAAAATGACGACATCCACTCTCGCTTTGTGGGTAGTCATTGGGGACGTTCTTGTTTGACTAGTCGTTTAAAAACGTCCCCAATGACTACCCAACGACTAGTCCGGACCAAGGCAACGCCGATGTTTTGGCAACGACAGCGAAAACCCGCCAGAGCGAGCAAGGTGCCCTGAAACGAGGCGGCATTGATCTTTTGATCATGCCGCCGAAGTTGAAAGGCAGATTGCCGCTCTGGCGGGTTTGCAGCGTCAACTGGTTACGCGGGCTAGTAAGCCCGCGTAACCCTAATAATTGGCTTCGTAGCCGTTGCCGTCGCCCGTGGGCTCTTCATAGTAATCGGAACTGTCGCTCGAATCGTCGGAATCGTCAGAGCTGACCGATGAGGTTGCGGTACCGTTTGCGTAGTCGTCAGACGTGTTGTTGCTGAGGTCACCGATCGTAGAGCTGGAGCCGTCGGAAAGACCCATGGTGTTGGGACCCTTGGGATCCTTGCCGGCATCGACGCGCTCCATCATTTCCTTGAGCTCGTCCTCGTAGACAAAGACATAGCTCACGCCGTCGATCATGGTGCTGTCGTCGGCGTACGAGGGCAGGTTGGCCGAGTAGATACCGTCGACATCCATACCGCGCATGGCATTGACCGTAGCCACGATATCCTGAACGCTCATATCGGTTACGAGCATATCGGACAGCGAATTAACCAGGCCAAAGATCTTCGTGGCATCGAAGTTATTGAGAATCTGGTTGGCAAGGGCGCCAAGCACCTGACGCTGGTGGCGCATGCGCGTGTAATCGCCGTCGGCATAGGTGTAGCGGCAGCGGGCATAGGTAAGGGCGGTGGCACCGTCCATATGCTGCTGGCCAGCGGTAATCTTAATATCCAGGTGCTCGGGGTCGTCAACATCATCGGTTGCGTTAATGTCGATACCGCCAACCGAATCAATCAGCGCCTGCATACCGTCGAAGCTGACCTCGGCATAGTGGGAAATCTGAACACCGCACAGCTCGTTGACCGCCTCGACCATGGCCTCGGCGCCGCCAACGGTATGGCAGGCGTTGATCTTCATGGTCTCGCCCTTGTACACGACCTTGGTGTCGCGCGGAACGGAAATGAGCGTCGCCTGCTTTTGCGTGGGGTCGATGCGTGCCAGGATAATCGAGTCGGCACGATACGTATCCTCGCCCGGACGGCCGTCGGTGCCAAGAAGCAGCACGTAGAACGGATCCTTTGCTTCATCGGTGTCAACCAGAACCCGACGCAGATTGTCGGTAATGACATTAGAATCGCCGAGCTTGCCCATAATGGTGGCAAACCACAGGCCGGCAGCGGTAGTGGCGCTCAGTAGCACGCCAAGCACGACAATGAGCGCGACGTGGCGAATCGTGTGGCTACGACGACGTTGGCGAGCTCGCTCGGAATAACGAGCCACGTTATCGCGACTGTAGATCTTGGCCTGCGCACCAGTTGAGGGTCTTCGGGTGGTGGTATCCGCGAGGGGCTTTTTATTAAACATAGGCAACCTGTATTAGTAGATGACGGGATCGGGGACGGTAGCATGCTCGACATGCGCGCCAAGCGCCTGCAGCTTTTCGACAAACTGCTCGTAGCCGCGCTTGATGTGATGGATAGCTGAAACCTCGGTCGTCCCGTCGGCGATCAAGCCCGCTACAACGAGGGCCGCTCCGCCGCGCAGATCGGGCGAGGTAACCTGTGCACCCGAGAAGCCCTTGACGCCATGAATCATGGCATGATGGCTCTCGATACGAATGTCGGCACCCATGCGCACCAGCTCAGAGGCAAACATAAAGCGATTCTCGAAGATGTTTTCGGTAATAACGGAACTGCCGTCGGCAAGGGCGGAGAGCACCATAATCTGCGCCTGCATGTCGGTCGGGAAACCGGGGAACGGAAGCGTCTGGATGTCGACCGGCTTGATACGCTCGGCACGGTTCACATGGACGCCATCCTCGACGCGCTCGCAGTCGATACCCATGAGCTCCATCTTCTTGAGCACCATGCCCAAGTGAATGGGGCAAAAGCCCGTGACATCGACACCGCGATCGTCGGCCATCAACGCACCGGCAACGATAAAGGTACCGGCCTCGATGCGGTCGCCCACCACGCGATGGGTAACGGGATGGAGCTCTTCCACGCCTTCGATAGTCACGACGGGCGTACCGGCGCCAACAATCTTGGCGCCCATCTCGTTGAGCATGTTAGCGAGATCGACGATCTCGGGCTCGCGGGCGGCATTGTCGATAACCGTGGTGCCCTGTGCGCGCACAGAGGCCATGATGAGGTTCTCGGTCGCACCGACGCTGGCGAACTCGAGCGTGACGGTGGTACCGCGCAGACCTTGGGGCGCATTAGCGTTGGTGTAACCGTGGGCGGTATCGAACTCAACGCCCAGGGCCTCAAGACCAAGAATGTGCATATCGATCTTGCGAGCACCCAGGTTGCAGCCGCCCGGCATGGCAATTTTGGCGCGATGGAAGCGGCCCAGCAGGGGTCCCATGACGGCGGTGGAAGCGCGCATCTTGGCAACGAGCTCGTAGGGGGCCTCCCATGAATCGACCTGGGAGGTATCGATCTCGAGCGTGTGCTCGTCGAGAACATCGATCGTAGCGCCCATGCCCTTGAGCACCTTGCCCATCACGTGGACATCGGAAATATCGGGCACATTCTGCAGCGTCGTCTTGCCCGGCGCCAGAAGCGTTGCCGCCATGAGTTTGAGCGCGGAGTTCTTGGCGCCCGAGACGGGCACGGAGCCTCCGATGGCGTGGCCACCCTCAACGCGGATAATATCCAAGGTCTACCCTTTCAAAAAGCATGCCCGGGGTGGCTGGGCCATCCCGGGCATGATGTGTTCGCAAATGGTCGAACGCTAAATCGTTTGACTATTGGGCAAGCTTGAGCTTACACCATGCGATTTCATTATAGAGGTAGGCGCGGCGTGCATCATCCTCCGACAAATTACCCAGCTTCTCTTCAAAACCTTGAATATCAGCTTTAAGCTTGTCGGCATCGACGGTCGCCAAATCGCAAGCGCGCTCGGCGAGAACGGTCACGACATCGTCCGCAACCTGGGCATAGCCGCCGGCCACGGCAAACGTGTGGTCGACAGTGCCCATGGCCTTATCGGAAACGCGAACGTAACCGCGGTCGATCGTGCAGATCTCGCTGGAGTGAGCAGGCAGGACGCCAAACTCGCCATCCGTGGACGGAATCGACACAAACGCAGCGTCGCCCTCATAGGCGCAGCTCACGGGGCACACGATGCGGATACGCATAACCTACTTCTCCCCCATCTTGCGGGCGCGCTCGCGCACGTCCTCAATCGTGGAAGCATAGCGGAAAGCCTGCTCGGGCAGGTCATCGGCCTTGCCGTCGACAATCTCGGCGAAAGAGCGGACGGTATCCTCGACGCGGACGTAGACACCGGGGTTGCCGGTGAACTTCTCGGCGACGTGGAAGGACTGCGAGAGGAACTGCTGAATCTTACGGGCACGGTTGACCGTAAGGCGCTGCTCCTCGGACAGCTCGTCCATACCCAGAATGGCGATGATGTCCTGAAGGTCGGAGTACTCCTGCAGGAGCTCCTGGACCTTGACGGCGACACGGTAGTGCTCCTCGCCGACGATCGAGGGATCGAGAGCGTCGGAGGAAGATGCGAGCGGGTCGATAGCCGGGAACAGGCCAAGCGACGAAATGCTACGCGAAAGAACCGTGGTGGCGTCGAGGTGCGTAAACGTCGTGGCAGGCGCCGGGTCGGTCAGGTCGTCTGCGGGGACGTAGACAGCCTGGACGGAGGTAATGGAGCCCGTCTTGGTCGAGGTAATACGCTCCTGGAGGTCGCCCATCTCGGTTGCCAGCGTGGGCTGGTAACCAACGGCGGACGGCATACGGCCCAGCAGTGCGGAAACCTCGGAACCTGCCTGGGAGAAGCGGAAGATGTTGTCGATGAACAGCAGAACGTCCTGGCCGCGATCGCGGAAGTACTCAGCGGTGGTAAGGCCGGCCAGACCGATGCGCAGACGCGCTCCGGGCGGCTCGTTCATCTGACCATAGACCAAGCAGGTCTTGTCGATAACGCCAGACTCGCTCATCTCGAGGAACAGGTCGGTGCCCTCGCGGGTACGCTCGCCGACGCCGGTGAACACCGAGGTGCCGCCGTGCTCCTGGGCGAGGTTGTTGATGAGCTCCTGAATCAGAACGGTCTTGCCGACGCCGGCGCCGCCGAACAGGCCCGTCTTGCCGCCACGGATGTAGGGCTCGAGCAGGTCAACAGCTTTGATGCCGGTCTCGAAGATCTCGGTCTTGGTGGTGAGCTCGTCAAAGCGGGGCGCTGCATGGTGGATGGGGTAGAACTCCTCCACCTCAGGCATGGGCTTGCCGTCGACAGGCTTGCCCATGACGTTCCAAATGCGGCCGAGCGTCTTGGGGCCAACGGGCATCTTCATGGGCTCACCGGTATCGGTGGCGATGAGGCCGCGCTGCAGGCCGTCGGTCGAGGACATGGCGACCGTGCGGACGACGCCGCCCGGAAGCTGGCTCTCGACCTCGAGGATCGTGCTCAGATGACCGATCGGGGTCTCGGCCTCGACCGTGAGCGCGTTGTAGATCGGGGGCACCGCGCCGTCAAACTTGACGTCGACGACAGGGCCGATGATACGCACGATGCGACCATCACCGGCAGTCGTCTTCTTGGTGGCTTCCTCGACCGCAAGCTTTACGGTGTTATTAGCCATTACTGTTCCTCCAATGCTGAGGCTCCGCCGACGATCTCGTTAATCTCGGTCGTGATCGAAGCCTGGCGCACGCGACTATACGTGCGGGTAAGGGTCGAGATGATCGCGGTGGCGTTTTCCGTCGCGGAGTGCATGGCCTTGCGGCGTGCACCCTGCTCGGCAGCCGCCGAATCAATCAGGGCCTGGTAGATGACCGTCAGGATATAAGACGGCACAAGCTTGCCGAGAACATGCTCGGGAGAGGGCACGAACTCGAACGTGGACGAGATGCGCTTAGGGGCGTCGGTCTCGTTCTTACGCGGACCGTGGGCCATAGCGATCATCTCGGGGTCGAGCGGCAACAGATGCTCGACGCGAAGCTCCTGATCCACGCGGTTCTTGGCGTGGTGGTAGACAAGCTCGACACGGTCAAGCTCACCGGCACGATACGCATCGCAGATATGAGAGGAGATCATGCGGGCCTGATTGAAATCGGGCTCAGAGGAGTTGCCCTCAAAGTGCATGACAACGTTTGCGCGGTCACGGAAATACGTGGCCGGCTTACGCCCGCACGCGATGATCTCGCACTCGATGCCATCGTTCGCCCAAGAAGCGGCGAGCTTTTCGGCCGTGCGCTCCACCGTCGTATTGAAACCGCCGGCAAGGCCGCGGTCCGAAGCAATGACGACAATCAGGCCACGCTTAACGCTCTCATGCTTCTGCAGCATGGGATCGGTGCCCGAACAGGAGGCGTCGCCGGCGACCGTCAACATGACGTCGGTCAGCGCCTCCTTATAGGGCTCGGCCTGCTTGGAGCGATCGAGGGCACGACGGATCTTGGCCGTAGAGACCATCTCCATCGTGCGCGTGATCTGCTTGGTCGTGGTAACCGAGGAGATTCGCTTCTTAATGTCGCGAAGGTTGGCCATGGGGCTTAGTTCTCCTCTGATCCAGAAACATCCGAATGGTGCTTGGCCATGAACTGCTGCTTGAAGTCGCCGATGACGCGCAAGAGCTCAGCCTTGGTGTCATCATCGATCTTCTTGGCGCGAACCTTGTCGAGCAGCGAACCAAAGCCATTGTCCATGTACTCGATGAGCTCGGCGCGGAAGGGCAGCACGTCGGCGATCTCCAGGTCATCCAGGAAGCCCTCGTTGCCAGCGAACAGCGTAACGATCTGCTCGCCAACCTCAAACGGCTTGTAACGCGGCTGCTTCAGGAGCTCGGTCATGCGAGCACCATGGGTCAGCTGCTTCTGAGTAGCCTCGTCGAGGTCGGAGCCGAACTGCGTAAAGCCAGCGAGCTCCTGATAGGAAGCGAGGTCCAGACGGAGGTTGCCGGCGACCTGCTTCATGGCCTTGGTCTGCGCATCGCCACCGACGCGGGACACGGAGATGCCCACATCGACTGCCGGGCGCTGACCCTGGAAGAAGAGCTCGGACTGCAGGTAGATCTGACCATCGGTAATGGAAATGACGTTGGTCGGAATGTAGGCCGAGACGTCGCCGTCCTGGGTCTCGATGATCGGCAGTGCCGTCATGGAGCCGTAACCGTTCTTCTTGGACATCTTGACGGCACGCTCGAGCAGACGAGAGTGCAGATAGAAGATGTCGCCAGGATAGGCCTCGCGTCCGGGCGGACGATGCAGCGTCAGCGACATCTGACGGTAGGCCACAGCCTGCTTGGACAGGTCGTCGTAGATGACGAGCACGTGGCCGCCGGGGTTGGTCTCGCTGGCGGGCTTGCCGTCCTCGCCGTTGTACATGAAGAACTCGCCGATAGCGGCACCGGCCATAGGCGCGATGTACTGCATAGGGGCGGAATCGGCAGCGGTGGCCGAAACGATGATGGTGTAGTCGAGCGCACCGTGCTGAGCGAGGGTCTCGCGGATGTTGGCAACCGTGGAGGCCTTCTGGCCGATGGCGACATAGATGCAGACCATGCCCTTGCCGCGCTGGTTGAGGATAGCGTCGATGGCGATGGCGGTCTTACCGGTCTTACGGTCGCCGATGATGAGCTCACGCTGACCGCGGCCAATAGGCACCATGGAGTCGATAGCGAGCAGACCGGTCTGAACCGGCTCGCACACCGGGGTACGATCGATGACGCCGGGAGCCTTGAACTCGATGGGGCGACGGTGCGTGGCGACGATGTCGCCCAGGCCGTCGATGGGCTGGCCGAGCGGATTGACGACGCGGCCGAGCATGGCACGGCTCACGGGGATATCCATAATGCGGCCAGTGGTGCGGCACTCGTCGCCTTCCTTGATGGAGTCGACGGCACCAAACAGAACGGCGCCGACCTCGTCACGGTCAAGGTTCTGGGCAAGGCCGAAGACGGTCTCACCGGTATCGGAGCTCTTGAACTCCAGAAGCTCGCCTGCCATGGCGCTCTTGAGGCCGGAGACGCGCGCGATGCCGTCGCCTACCTCGTCGACCGTTGAAACCTCATGCGTATCGACCGTCGCGGAGAGGCTCGTGAGCTGCTCCTGCAGTTTCTTGGCGATATCCTGGGCATTGAGGGTTTCGGACATTAGGCTTCACCTCCGTACGAATTAGCAGAGTTTGCGAGGGTCTCCTGCGCGATGCGCAGCTGCGTCTTGACGGAAATGTCACGACGCTCGCCGCGGGCCTCGAGCACCAGGCCGCCCACGATAGACGGGTCGACCTGCTCGATAAGGAATACCTTGCGGCCGAAGTCCTGCTCGCATTTCTTAGTGATGGTTTGACGCAGCTCGTCGTCGAGCGGGATCGCCGTGGTGACGGTCACGCCCACTACATCCTCGTCTTCCTCGGCAACATACTTAAAGGCAGCTGCCACCTTGGGAAGAAGGTCGAGCTGGTCGCGCTTGGACATGGTGTCGAGCACGGCGATGATCTCGGGGCTGGCAGAAGCCAAGCGCTCGATCATCTCGAGGTCCTCGAACACATGGTTCTCGGCCTTAGCGGCTTCCAGAAGGGAGCGCGCGTAGGTCTCGAGCACCTTGTCCTGATAGCGGCTAGTCGGCATTCAGGCTACCTGCTTCCTGGATGTAGCGCTCGATGAGCTTCTTCTGCTCGGCATCGTCCTCGAGTGCCTCGCCCACGATCTTGGTGGCGACGGCAACGGACAGGTCGGCGATGGAGCTCGCGGCACCGGCGTAAATGGACTTGCGCTCGTCCTCGACGGTCGTATGGGCCTTGGCGATGATCTCCTCGGCCTCCTTGTGAGCAGCCTCGATGATACGGGCGCGCTCGGACTCGGCGTCCTTACGGGCCTCGAGGACGATGTCGGCAGCCTGACGGCGGGCGTCGGTGACGATCGAGTCGGACTCAGCGCGCTTGGCGATAGCCTCCTGCTTGGTCTTCTCGGCCTCGTCGAGGCTCTCCTCGATCTTCTTGCCGCGCTCCTCCATGGTTTTCATGATGCCCGGCAGGGCGACCTTGGCCAGCACGATCCAGATGATCAGGAAGGCGATAAGCGCCGGGATGAACTCCGCCATCTTAGGGATGAGGATGTCCGCACCGGCAGCGCCGTCCTCGGCGAACGCGGAAACCGGCATGAGCAGCGCGGCCGCGGACGCGGAGAGTGCGATCGCGCTCTTCTGGGATGAAAGATTCATACTTGACGCTCCGTGCTATTTAACGATCAGCGCGACAACGAAGCCGATCAGAGCCAGAGCCTCGCCGAAGGCGGAGCCCATGATGAAGACAGTGAACACGCGGCCCTGGACCTCAGGCTGACGGGCCATAGCACCCGTAGCACCCAGAGCAGACAGGCCGATAGCAAGACCAGCGCCGATAACACCGAGACCGTAACCGATAACTCCCACGATTCCTCCTTTGTCGTGCGTGTCTTATTTCACGCAGGATAACCTTTTTATAACTGCCGGGCTCCATGGGTACGGGCACCGGCGGTTTAACGAATTGCCTTACCTTGAAGACGCGAACGGAAGCCTACTCCTCCTCCGCGACCTCCTCTGCCTCAGAGACATACACGGCGGTAAGGACCGTGAAGACGTAAGCCTGGATAGCGCCGACCACAAGCTCGATCGCATAGATCAGGATGAGGATGGCAAGCCAGGCCAGCGAAGGCAGGGCGCCGACGGCGTGCGCCGCGGAAACCTGCTGAAGCAGCGGCTGCATGAACATGCTCGCCATGATGGCGAACGAGCCCATGACCACGTGTCCTGCGAACATGTTGCAGAACAGACGGACGGCGAGCGTGATGAGGCGCAGGAAGGTCGAGAAAAGCTCGACGACCCACACGAGCACGTTCATCGGGAAGCTCACGCCCTGCGGGGCGAGGCTCTTGATGTAGCCGATCACGCCGTGAGCCTTGCATCCGTAGTAGATGAAGTACACGAAGGCGAAAATGGCGAGTGCGGCGGTGGAGCCGATTGCGCCGGTGCCGGGCTTCATTCCCGGGATCAGGCCGATCATGTTGTTGATCAGGATGAACAGGAAAAGCGAGCACAGGAACGGGAAGTGCTTCTTCCAGTTCTCACCCACGACGCCCTTGCCGATATCGTTCTCGACGTACTCGATGATGTACTCGAAACCGTTGACGAAGAAGCCCTTGGGAACCAGGGTCTGTTTCTTCTTGAACACGGCCAGGACGATCAGGAGCACGATCGTGGAGACGATCAGCCAAAACGAGTACTGCGTGATGCCGCAGCTCAGATCGCCCACGACAGGGGTGGAGCTGAACTCGCTGACCAGATGATTAATCTCATCAGGCAGCTTTTCAAAAATTTCCACGACTTACCTTTCGACCTCATGAGGATCTCGCAGCGCCTTGGCGACGCGAACCGTGCAGGCGGCCATAAAGGCCACGAAGCCGATCGCCTCGCCCAGGAGGAACATGCGAAATGCCTCTCCGAACAACACAAACACAACCAAGGTAAAGACGAGCAGGGCGATTGCCGAGACCGCCAGACTCACCATGCCCTTGAACATGTCCGCATTCTGCTTATCGTCAAGAACCGGCTTGAGCGTAAAGACAAAGGGAAGGAAGGCAATTGCGCCCGCGATGGCGCCTGCAACGATAGCGAGCAGATCGGCTATCTGAAACACTGGCGTCCTCACTTTCCTTTTTAACGCTTCACAGAACAGTTCCCGCCAAACATTGGTGACTATTGTACGAGCCAATCGCTAAAGTACAACCGAAAAAGCATCGGTTAATACGCACCTGTTCGTTTTCTTAAGACCTTCTTTATGCCGCAGGTACGGTAATACGTTTTTCTCGAACCCTGCAGGGCAAAACGTCCGTTAACAGGAGTGCGCGCGGTCGCCTTTTGTTCGTCCGCGCGCACCGTTTCTTCGTATTTGCAGCCGCGGCCGTTTAGCCCAGCGACTAGAGCGTGCCGTAGATGCGGTCGCCGGCGTCGCCCAGGCCGGGAACGATGTAGGCGGCCTCGTTGAGATGGTCATCGATGGCGCACGTATAAATATGTACGTCAGGATCCTTCTCGGTCAGCGACTTGAGGCCCTCGGGCGCGGCGACGATGCACAGCATGCGGATGTCCTTGACACCGCGCTCGCGCAGGTAGCTGATAGCCATCTCGGCCGAACCGCCCGTGGCGAGCATGGGGTCGACAACCAGGCAGATACGCTGGTCGATATCCTTGGGCATCTTGCAGTAATACTCATGCGGCTCGTGGGTGACCTCGTCGCGCTCCATGCCGATGTGGCCCACGCGAGCGGAGGGCACCAGGTCGAGGATGCCGTCGACCATGCCAAGGCCCGCACGCAGGATGGGCACGATGGCGAGTTTCTTGCCGGCAAGCTGTTTGAACGTGGCGGTAGTGATGGGGGTCTCGACCTCGACGTCTTCCATAGGCAGGTCGCGCATGGCCTCGTAGCCGTCAAAGAGCGCAAGCTCGCGCACGAGCTGGCGGAACTGGTTGGTGCCGGTGTTTTTATCGCGCAGGATCGACAGCTTGTGCTGAACGAGCGGATGATCGACAAGCGTCACACGGGACGCATCGTAGGTGACGGTCATGGGTTGATTGCCCCTTTCGTTGCGGCCGCAAAACGGCCTTGCTGACAAGGCGCGCAGCAATGTCGCCACCGCACGCCATACATTAGTTTAGCGGTTTGTTGTATCGAGCAGCCCATCGCAGCCCTACTGTGAGGTGCTGAGCGAGCGCCTGACTGCATCACGCCAGCCCGCAAGGTTTTGCTCGCGGCGCTCGGCGGACATGTGGGGAAGGAAGGTCCTAACGATCTGGGCATTTTGCTCCAGCTCTTCCAGGTCTTCCCAATAGCCGACGGCAAGACCCGCCAAGTACGCGGCACCGATTGCCGTGGTCTCCACCGTCTCGCATTGCAGCACGGGGATATCCAGCAGGTCGGCCTGGAATTGCATGATGAACTCGTTGCGCGAGGCACCGCCATCGACAGACAGGCGCTCAATCGAAAGCCCCACGTCCTGCTCCATGGCGCGCAGCACGTCGTAGCTCTGATATGCCATGGATTCGCAGGCGGCACGTACGATGGTCGCACGGCTCGAGGCGCCGGTCAGACCGCACACGATACCGCGAGCATGCGGGTCCCACCAGGGAGCACCCAAACCCGCAAAGGCGGGAACGAAGTAGCAGCCCTCGTTGTCGCTAATCGAAGCGGCGAGTTGTGCCGACTCGCTCACGCTCGAGATGATGCCCATGTTGTTGCGAAGCCAGTTCATCGTTGAGCCGGCGGCAAAAATAGAGCCCTCGAGCGCATAGCTGACTTTGCCGTCCGCAGCGATACCGATGGTGGAGACCAGGCCATTCTTGGATTCGACGATCTCGTCGCCGGTGTTCATGAGCATAAAGCAACCCGTGCCATAGGTGTTTTTGGTCTGGCCGGGACGGAAACAGCAGTGGCCGAACAGCGACGCCTGTTGGTCACCCGCCACGCCCATGATGGGCGGCATGTTGGTCATGATGTCGCTCGCGACGCGGCCGTAGTCGCCCGAGCTCCAGCGAACCTCGGGCATCATGGAACGTGGAACGTCAAAGAGTGCCAGCAGGTCGTCGTCCCAATCGAGCGTATGGATATTAAAGAGTGCCGTGCGGCTGGCATTGGTGTAGTCGGTGGCAAAGACCTGGCCGCCGGTGAGGTTGTAGATGAGCCAGGTATCGATGGTGCCAAACATGAGGTCGCCCGCCGCCGCGCTTTCGCGTGCGCCGTCGACGTTGTCGAGAATCCATTGCACCTTGGAGGCCGAGAAATACGGGTCGAGCGTGAGTCCCGTGCTGGAGCGCACCAGCCCTTCTGCGCCCTGCTCGACAAGCTCGTCGATCAGAGGTGCGGTACGGCGGCACTGCCATACGATAGCGTTATAGATCGGCTGACCGCTCACGCGATCCCAGACCACCGTGGTCTCGCGCTGGTTGGAGATGCCGATGGCAGCAATGCGGTCGGAGTGGATACCGCTCTTAAACTGGACTTCCATCATGACGGCGATTTGACTGGCAAGGACCGCCATGGGGTCTTGCTCCACCCAGCCGGGACGCGGGAAGCTGGTTTTGACGCTGCGACGTGCCTGCGCGACGATGCATCCGTACTCGTCGACGATGGTCGCAAGTACCGAGGTGGTGCCGCAGTCGAGCGCCATGATGTAGGAACCGCCAAAGTCAAACGAGGCATCTTCCATGCCCAGGCTGCCCAGATTCAACGACATCGCTTACACCTTTCTATTGCATCGGGTCGGACAGGACCCGTTCGATCTCTGATGCGGGAAGTGCGCCTTGGCGCAGGATCTGGAGCCCGCCGTGCTGGAACGACACGATGGTCGAGGCATCGCGACACGGAGTCTCACCGGCGTCGACGGCAACATCGACACCCTCCAGGATGTGACCCTCGACGGCGGCAAAGCTTGCCGGCGAGGGCGCACCGTGCGTGTTGGCGCTGGTGCAGGCAAGGGGGCTGCCACAGGCGCGAATGAGCGCCTGCACCACGGGCGAGGCCGAAGCGCGAAGTGCCACCGTGTCGTCGGCGGCGCGCATAAAGGTCGGCACGCAGGGGGCCGCCTTGACCACGATAGTCAGGGCGCCCGGCCAGCATCGTCGGGCGAGCACGCGGGCCTCGTTAGGGATATCCACGCCATAGCGGTCGAGTGCCTCGGCATCATCGACCAGCCAGGCAACCGTTTGGGTGAGCTCGCGCTGCTTGAGGGTAAAGATACGACGATAGCCGGTACCGAGTGCGGGGACCGCGGCGCCGTTGACGGTGGCCTGCGGATCTCGCGGCCACGATGGGAATTCGCTTGTATCTTGGGGCACGGCGTCCGAGAAGGCGTTGACTGCCACGGCGACACCGTAGACGGTCTCGGTCGGGATCAAAGCCAGGCCGCCGCGGCCGAGCACCTCGGCCGTGCGCTCGACGGCAAGCCGATGCGGCTCGCGCGTTCCCTCGTATACCCGATAGACCGTCTGCATGTGTATGCCAGCCCCTTACGCTCTGGTGCAAGTTTGTTTACTGTGGGGCATTCTCGCACGAAACGTTCAACCTATTTGCCCAAAGCGCATGTTGGTTTGGTGAGCGGCTCTAGTAGTCGGTGAAAGTGAGGGGGTTATTGGACTGCGACGAACTTCTTTGGCCTGCCGGCGTGACGTTCTTGGGCGGCGTAGCGCTCGATACTGTCTATCGTTATCATCCGACGGCCGTCGACGAGTTCAACATCGAGCTTTCCGGCTTTGACCAGCGCGGTAATCCGCGGAGCGGAGACTTTGAGGTCCAGCGCTGCGTCTTTAAATGTTCGGCACGCCGCTTCCCGAGCGTCCTCGTGGTCGATTTCGACTGAAAGGGCCACGATCTCGGCCGAGCGTTCGTACCCCGCCGGAGTCAAACCGTTGTTGAGGTCGTCGGCCAAAAACGCCATCAGCGCCTCGGTGGCATGGGCAATCGCTTCTTCGCGCGTATCGCCATCGGCAAAGGCGCCGGGAATCTGCGGGAAGCTAGCGCAGTAACCATCGTCTTCTTTTATGAGAACGCAGTCATAGGTAAATCGCTGCCTCATTTTGCCTCCAACTACCATCCAGCTTGGCGACGAATACTTGCCCACGTGCCCTTCTTTGGTCGATCACCACCAGAGCCGTTCACGGTGACAACGCGGTCGCCAGAAACATACTTAGCATGACTACCGACTTGCGCGACCTTCACGAATCCATCGTGCTTGAGTAGGGCAATGATTTCCCGAAAGGTAGGAGGTTGCATGGGCCGACCTCTTTCAGCCGTCCTAATTATAAACTACTTTATAATTTTTGCTAACCAGTTAATAAATATTACTGGCGTTGCTTGGGCTCGGTGACGATGGCTCGGACAATGCGGGGGCGATCGGTGAGGTCGTGGACGATACGCACGTCCGAAAGGCCTGCTTGACGACAGAGCTCGGCCGCGGCGTCGAGCGCGCCCTCGTAGAGCTCGCAGGCAAACAGGCCGCCGGCACGCAGCATGTAGGGCGCCGCGTTGAGCAGGCGGCGGAAGATATCGAGACCGTCGGCACCGCCCTCGAGCGCCAGATCGGGCTCAAAGTCCTTGACCTCATGCGGCAGCGAGCGCATGACGTCGGTCGGGATGTAAGGTGGGTTGGAGACGAGCACATCAAAGGTGCCCCACTCTTCGCGGGGAATGGAACTCACCAGGTTTGTGAGGCTGAAGGCGACCTCGTCCGACGTGAGGCCAAGCGCATCACGGTTTTTGGTGGCCAGATCGATGGCGCGCGGCTCGATATCGGTAGCAGTGCAGGTAACGTGGCCGCGGCGCTCCCAGGCAAGGGAGAGCGAAATGCAGCCCGTGCCGCAGCCGACCTCGAGAACGCGGGCAGTGCGGGGCTCGGCTGGGGCAGATACGTTGGCCTCGGCGGCATCTTGCGCGGGAGTCGACTGTTGGTCGTTGTCCTCAATGGCGATGCCGTATTCGTCGAGCTCGGGCTCGGGGGTTTCCATGGCCTCTGCTTCTGCCGCTTCGGCTTCTGCCGCCTGCGCGGCGGCTTCCTCGGCCTCGCGATCGGCCAGTTCCTCGGCATAAGCGCGACTGCCCAGCACATCGCCGCCTAGCGCCGCCTCGTCGGCAGCTGTGAGGTTGGCGGCACGGCGCTCGGCCGTCGCTCGCTCGTCGGCCAATGCGGCCTCGGCTTTGCGTGCCTGCTCGACCTCATCGTTCCAAGGCAGCTCAACACGCTGACGGGCAGCGGCCTCGGGGCTCAGTACCTCGGCATCCAGATAATTGAGGACTTCCTCGACGAGCATCTCGGTCTCGGGGCGCGGAATGAGCACACCGGGGGCGCACGCGACGTCGATCATGCGAAACTGCGTGCTGCCCGTGATGTATTGCAGCGGCTCGCCCTTAGCGCGGCGGACAACGGCCGCATGCATGGTCTCGAGCTGGGCCGCGTTAAGCGTCTCGTCCATACGCATATATAGGTCAATGCGCGCCAGGCCCGTGGCGGCGCACAGCAGCCACTCGGCAGAAAGACGGGGGTGCTCCTCGCCGCGCTCGGCCAGGTACTCCTTGGTCCACTCGAGACAACGCTTGATGGTCCAAATCTCGTTTGCCATGGGGCCCTCCCCTCTTAAGCGCCGGACGGCGCGCGAATGTCGGAGCAGATTGTAAGCGAGGCCAGCGCTTGGCAAGGGGCGATTGAAGGCGATTATCGAGAATCAGCCCAGAATTTTGCTTGGAGCCTGCCTAGAGTGTTCATTCGCTGACGTCTAAATTTGCATTCGTCAAGCTTTTGGCAAGGTTGCCCCAAAACTGACCAATATCTAACCAAGAACTTGCCACATCGCTTGACGCACGACCCATCAAAAATCGCTCCGCGACTTCTTGAACGATATTTTGAGCAATATTTTCGATAGCGGACTTATGCCGTCAATTACCTTAAGCAGGTAAGCAGCTCAAATGACATCACAGCCGACTGAATAAAATATCAAGGCAATGTCACCAATGACTCCCTACGGATCATTTGACAACCAAGGAAACGCCGATGTTTTGGCAATGCCAGCGAGCGCCACCCAGAGCGAACAAGTTGGCATGAAAAAGGCAGGGCATAGACCTTCTGGTCATGCCTTGCCTTTTGAATGACAAATTGTCGCTCTGGGCGGCGCGCAGCGTCGAGCAGTTACGGCGTTTGGTAAAACGCCGTAACTTAAACAGCCTGTGCCAGCTTCTCGGCACGCTCGGCGGCGGCGAGCGCCTCGATGACGGTGCCGAGCTGGTCGCCCAGGAGGACGCCATTGTAGGTGGAGTTGAAACCGATGCGGTGATCGGTCACGCGGTCCTGGGGCTGGTTGTAGGTACGGATCTTCTCGGAACGGTTGCCGTGGCCGATCTGGCTCTGGCGCTCGGCACCAAGCTCTGCCTGCTGCTTCTCGAGTTCCATCTCGTACAGACGGGCGCGCAGCATCTGCATGCAGACCTCGCGATTCTGAATCTGGGAGCGCTGCTCCTGCGACTGCACCACGGTATTGGTGGGCAGGTGGGTGATGCGCACGGCGGAGTAGGTGGTGTTAACGCACTGACCGCCAGGGCCCGAAGCGCAGTAAGTGTCGATGCGCAGGTCAGACTGGTTGATCTGGACGTCGATCTCCTCGGCCTCGGGAAGCACGGCGACGGTTGCCGTGGAGGTCTGGATACGGCCCTGGGACTCGGTCTTGGGAACGCGCTGGACACGGTGTACGCCGGACTCGAACTTCATGACGGAGTAGACGCGGTCGCCCTCGACCTTGAACTCGATGGACTTAAAGCCGCCGGCCTCGCTGGGGCTGGAATCGAGCACGGTGGTCTTCCAGCCACGCGACTCGCAAAAGCGCTGATACATCTTGTACAGGTCGCCGGCGAAGATGGCCGCCTCGTCGCCACCGGCGGCGGAGCGAATCTCGACGATGGTGTTCTTGTCGTCGTTGGGGTCGCTCGGGATGAGCATGTACTTAATGTCTTCCTCGAGCTGGGGAAGCTTGGCCTCGTTTTCGGAGATGTCCATCTGGAGCATCTCCTTCTCATCGGCATCGGTAGTATCGTGGAGCATTTCCTTGGCAGCCTCGATGTCATCGAGCGCGCCGATGTACTCGCGCGAGGCGGCGATGAGGTCGGACTGGTGCGCGTACTCCTTGTTGAGACGCGTGAACTCCTTGATGTCGGAGGCAACGGCCGGGTCGGAAAGCTTCTTCTCGAGCTCCTCATAGGCCTTGATGATCTTTTCGAGCTTGTCGCGCATGGCGGGACTCCTTTATATGCGTGAAGGTGAAAATCGGCAGAATTGATGGGGCGCATGGCGCCACTGCGGGGGTAAGCCCAGCTAGAGCATGTCGATCTTCAGATACATGCGCATCCCTTCGCGTGTGGGGTACATAGTTGCGATCTAACCCATACATGATAGCGTGCGCAGGCAAACCTGCATATAACCCGCATGGAATGAGTGGACGTAGCCGTTGGGTACGTTCCTTAACGACTAGTCGTTTAAGAGCGTCCCCAACGGCTAACAAAGGGACTGTCGCTTTGTCAGATTCTAGAGCGTGTGGAGTAGGGCGATGAGGAAGCGTACGCCCTGGAGGTAGGCGCGGCGGGTGATGCGCTCGTTGGTGCCGTGGACGCCGCGGTCGCACTCGTCATCGTCGACCACAAACGCCGAAAAACGAATGCATTCGGAGCAAATGTGCTGGTAGTTGGCAGCGTCGGTCGCGCCGATCACGGTCGAGGGAACGATACCGATAGGAGCTCCGCCCGCCGCTGATGATCCGTTTTCCTCCGTCCCCTTTGGATCGCGGAAATAGCGGGCGGCGATGGAGCGAACCGCCTCGAGGCCGGGACCACCGATGCGCGGGGACGGCGAGGGCTCGGAGCTGCCGGGGCCCAGCTCCACTTCGACACGACCGGCAAGGTCCGCCCCGGCAACCGCCTCACGGCAGCGCGCCACAACGTCGGCCACGCCCGTGCCCTCGAGCATGCGGAAGTTGATATTGGCCCACATATCCTGTGGCATCACGTTGGCGCCGGTGCTGCCACCCTCGATCTGCGTGGGCGCGCAGGTGGTCGTCACCAGCGGATAGAGCTTCTTGCTGGCGAGGCAGTCGCGGACAATGACGTCCCCGTTGGCGGCAATCTCATCCGCCGTGTAGAGCCCCAGCTCGACGAGCTGTGCGGCAAGCAGATCGGTCACGCGCGTCGGCCACTCGATATCGCAGATTGCGGCGATAGCGCGGCTCAGTACCTCGAGCGATGTGCCGCCGTAGGGGTTGGACGAATGCCCGCCCTCACTCTTCGTCTTGAGCACAATATCGGCGTAGCCCTTCTCGGCAAGGTCGGCATGCATAAGCCAGCCCTCGCCCGCGCCGTACTCGGCAGCCGAAACAATACGGTAGTCACCCTCGTCGATCAGGTATTCAAGTTCAATACCGCGCTCCTCGAGCACGCGACCGATCGCCCGCGCGCCGTACTGCGTGGTTTCCTCGTCCTGGCCAAAAGCCAGCAGCAGGGTTCGCTCGTGCTCCCAGCCGTGCGTCAACGCATACTCAACCGCCTCGAGAATACCTGCGACCTGGTCTTTCATGTCGATAGCGCCGCGACCCCAAATGTAGGTGTCGTCCACCTGTCCGCTAAAGGGGGCGTGCGTCCAGTCGGCCTCGGTACCCGGCACCACGGGGACCACGTCCATGTGGCCCATGAGCATGACGGGTTTGAGGGCGGAGTCGGAACCGCCAAGCGTCACCAACAGCGAATGGCCGACAAGCTCGACCTCGCCCGCCGCAAATACGTGCGGCCAGGCCTGCTGCATATACGCGCGCAGGTCGTCGAAGGGCTGCCAATCCACCGCCTCGGCATCCATGCTCGAAATGGTCGGAAACGACAGCACGCGGCCCAAGTGCTCGCACGCGCCGGCCTCGTCTATATCGGCAAAATCGTCCTCATGCGCAAAGAAGCGCCAAACCTCGGCCATGACATCCTTTCGATTGTGACGACAAAGGCCGCCCCACGGGAGCGGCCCTGCAACGTAAGCGTTTGCGGTCGGTTATTTGTCCTCGAGATAGCGAGAGAGGAACTCACGAGTGCGCTGGTGTTTGGGGTTGCCGAAGAGCTCGGCAGGCGCGGCATCCTCGAGCACCACGCCCTTGTCCATAAAGACCACGCGGTCGGACACCGTGCGGGCAAAGGCCATCTCGTGCGTGACGACGACCATGGTCATGCCGTCGGCGGCGAGCTTGCGCATAACCTCGAGCACCTCGCCCACGATCTCGGGGTCGAGCGCGGAGGTCGGCTCGTCGAACAGCATGATCTGCGGATTCATACATAGGGCACGAGCGATGGCCACGCGCTGTTTTTGACCACCGGACAGGCGACCAACGGCGGCGTGCGCGAACTTTTCGAGTCCCACGCTCGTCAGATGCTCCATCGCGACCTTCTCGGCCTCGGCCTTGCTCATCTTTTTGAGCGTGACGGGCGCGAGCGTGCAGTTGTCGAGCACGTCCATGTTGTTGAACAGGTTGAAGCCCTGGAACACCATGCCGATGTCCTCGCGCAGTTTATTGATATTGCAGCGCTCGGCAGTAAGGTCCTGACCGTGGAACCAGATATGGCCCGCGTCCGGGGTCTCGAGCAGGTTAAGGCAGCGCAGAAACGTCGACTTGCCCGAGCCCGAGGCGCCGATGATGGTGACGACCTCGCCGGGATTGACGGACAAGTCGATGCCCTTGAGTACCTCGAGTGAGCCAAAGCTCTTGCGCAGGCCCTCGACGCGGATAAGCGGCTCTTGGTTTTGCACGGCTGCCGCAGTGCCGGTAGTGGCGGTATCTGCCATGATGATTCTCCTCGTCTTAAGCCTAGTTAGAGCTGGGCAGCGTGGCAGGAGCCTCGGCGCCGAGCTTTTTGCCAAAGGCCTCGAGCAGGCGGCTCGCCACGAGCGTCAGGATCAGATAGACCACGAGCGCCACGCAGTAGACCTCCATCTGGCGGTAGTACACGCCGGCGACGGTGGTGGTGGCGTACATGAGGTCGAACACGCCGATGACCGAGAGCACCGACGAGTCCTTGATGTTGATGATGAGCTCGTTGGTGAGCGCCGGGATCGCGTTTTTAATACCCTGAGGGAACACGACCTTGCGCATAGCCTGCCACTGCGACAGGCCCAGCGAGCGCGCTGCCTCGGCCTGGCCGGGATCGATGGACTCGATGCCGCCGCGCAGGACCTCCATCATGTAGGCGGTAGAGTTGAGCGAGATGGTGACGAGGCCGGCGGTGAAGGTACTCCAGATCTGGTTGGCCTGGGCGGTCTCGAAGCCCATGCCGCGCAGAACGGTAAAGCCCGCGTAATAGATGAGCAGGCCCTGGACCATCATGGGCGTGCCGCGCACGACGGTGGAATAGACGGTCGCAAAGCCTCGGCCAATGCTCTTAAAGAAGCGCACCAGGTCGTTGTCGACGCGATCGAAGGTCTGGGTGCGCAAGAACACAAAGAGCAGCGCCAAGAAGAAGGCGATGACCGTGCCGAAGGTGGCAAGCGCGATGGTGATCTCGATACCGCGGATAAAGAAGTCGCCGCTCTTGTAGGTCATGTAGACCAAGCTCGACAGAAAGTCGCTGGGATTGGAGTCCGAGACAATGCTCACCTGCACCAGGTCGACAAACGACATGACGCAGCGGTCGATAAAGAAGATCGCCGCGATGGCAACCACGACATAGCTGCCCAGGCGCGCGCCGCGACGGAAACGCTCGGATGCAAACGGCGACGTTTCGCGATAGTCGCTCCAGTGCATAACCTTGGTGACAAGCGCTGCCGCCGACACGACGATCCAGGCCCAAAGAATCGCCCAAAGGCAATCCTGGAAGATGCCGGTGGGCGCCAAAAAGCTCAGCGGCGTGGGGTTGCGCTGGCTAAATGCCAAGCCGAGCGCCGCGATAACGCTCGTGCCCAGGTACACATAACGGTGGTCGGCCTTGATAAAGGAGGCCAGACGATTGATGCCTTTCATGCTGCCTCCCTATGCCGGCTGACGGTCGAGGCACGCGTCCCACATCTGGTCGCGCTCCTCCTGGCTGATGCCCTTGAGTGTCTTGTCGATGAGCTTAAGCAGTTTGTCCGATCCCTTGCGGCAACCGACATTCGCCGTGACCTCCTGCTTAAAGCCCTCGCCCTCGGCAAAGTGGATGGGGACGATACCGGGATTTTGGGCCATATAGCCCTTTTCGTTCTCAGTGTTGTAGGTCACGGCGTCGCACGTGCCCTGCAGCAGATTCGAGAACACCGTGGGGACCGAATCGACCGGGTTCTTGTGCACAACGCCCGGAATCTCGTCGATGACGGTATCGAGCATCGTGTCCTTTTGGCCGAGCACCGTGGCACCGCTGAAGTCGCTGAGCTTGGTGGCGTTTTGGTAGGGCGAGCCCTCTTTTACGAACAGGCCAAAGTAGCCAATGAAGTACGGGTCGGAAAAGCCGACGGACTCCTCGCGCTCGGGCGTGGCGCTCATGCCGGCGATGATGAGGTCAATCTGGCCGTTGTTGAGCGAGTCGATAAGGCCCGAGAAGCTCTGCTTGACGGCAACGGGCTCGCCGCCGAGAGCCTTGCAGACGATCTTGGCGATCTGCACGTCGTAGCCATCGGCGTAGGCTCCCTGCACGTTATCGATGGGGATCGTGAACTCGCTGGCCTCGGAAACCTGCCAGTTGTACGGGGCGTAGGCCGCCTCCATGCCAATGCGGATCTTATCCTTGCCGATCACAGAATCGGACAGGTCGTCGCGACCGCCGCCCGTCGTGGACTGAACTACTTCCAGCGTGGAGGGACGCTGGCAGCCGGCAAGTGCGCCGGCGACGACAGAAGCGCTCGCAGCGAGAGCGCTACCCAAAAAGATGCGACGGCTGCATACCGGCTGTGGATGCGCGTCGCGTTGATGGGGAGAATGCATAATCTGCCTTCCCTGTTGAATCGTATGCTGACGACTTAACAGGATATACGCCAGCGACCAGCAGCGCAGCACAAGCTCGAAAAATTAATAGACACACGGTAGTCATTGGGAGCGTCGATGTTTTGGCAATGCCAGCGGGCGCCACCCAGAGCGAACAAGTTAGCATGAAAAAGGCAAGGCATAGACCTTCTGGTCATGCCTTGCCTTTTGAATGACAAATTGTCGCTCTGGGTGGCGCGCAGCGTCGACCGGTCCGTCGTTCGTTAGAACGGCGGAACCTCTAGAGCAGGGTAACGCTAAAGCTGCGAACGTCCGTCTCACCCGGTGCCAAGGTAATGGTGTTGACCTTGTGCTCAAAGACGTCGTCCTCGGTGTCCATGGTGGTATGACCGGTCCAGGGCTCGAGCGCCACAAACGGGGCGTCGTTGGCGGCAGACCACACGCCGATGTACTTAAAGCCCTCAAAGTCGATCTTGACGCCGTGGCCCGACTTGCGGCCGCGCAGCGTGAGCGTGGAACCCGGGACATCGGTGAACATGATGGCATCGTTATCGAAGCTGCGGTGCGTGATGAGCAGCACGTCCGAGTTATCGGGAGCCTTGTAGCTGCCCTCGAACGTCATAAGACCGTCGGGCGTGATGATGGGGGCCTCGTTAGTCCAAGCCTCGGTAAACGCCAGCTCGTAATCCTCGAACGCCTCGTCTTCGGCACCGGGGGCGGGCACGTTGAATGCAGGATGACCGCCCACCGAGAACGGCAGGGCCACGTCGCCGGTGTTGGTGACGGCAAAGGTCTGCGTGAGCGTGGCGTCGCCGGTCAGGGCATAGGTCATGTTGAGCTTAAAGTGGAACGGGAACGCCTTGAGCGACTCGGGCGTGTCAGTGATCTCGTACGTTACCGAGGAGCCGTCCTCCGAAACCTCGACCAACTTGTGCTCGACGATGCGAGCGAGTCCATGGCGCGGCATCTCGCAGGTGCCGGCCGCAGATGTCGCCATGTTGTTGCGCAGCGATCCCACGATGGGGAACAGGATAGGCGCATGCTTGCCCCAAAAGGCCGGGTCGCCCTGCCACAGATACTCGTTGCCGTTGAGGGCAAGGCTCGTGAGCTGGGCGCCCATGGAATCGATGGCCGCGGTGAGGCCGCCGCGCTTGATGGTAGTGACGGTGGACATGCTACTTCCTCCAATAGTAAACAACGGTGTCGAGGGCTATTGTCCCACTCTTGGCGGCGGGGTTGAGCGACAGGTGCAGTTATTGAGCAATAGCGTAAAGGTCAAACCCGCCCTGCGGCGTGCTATCGACCGTATCGGGCGCCTGTGAATTAAAACTCACCGGAACCATGCGCTTTGAGGCACGGTAACGCGTGCCGTCGGTGGCGACGGGCGGCTCATCGACCGTGAGCTCGTAGTCGCCGGGCTTGAGCTCGATGCCGTCACCTTCGGAATTGACGTATTGGTACTCGTCGATCGCTTGCCCCTTGAGCGTGCGACCCACGATATGGACGAGCATCTGGCTGTCGCCGCGCGCGGTGTCCCACGTCGCGCCGTCCTTGACCTCGACCGATACATGCACCGAGCGCGTGCGGCTGAGCGATTGTTCGACGGACATCTCGACCTTGGCGGCGTCTTTTCGTTGTTGTTCAACATGGCTCCAGACGTTTCCAATTACCGAGCATGCGATAACGCCGGCCATGAAGGCGATGAGGATGGGGCCGAGCGGAGAGCGACGGCCCGCGTCCTCCTCGCGAGCCAGGTCGGGGCGACGTGTGGGCGCGGGTGCTTGGGCACCCTGCGAGGGCACGTCGAGAATGCTGAAGGATGCCGTACTGCCGGGGTCGATGTTATGGCGCGGCTGCGGGATCTTGGCCGGCGAGATGGACATGTCCGCCGGCTCACCGAGTGTGGCCGTGGCATCGACCTTAGCTTCATCGGCCTCGGCTTGGGCCCAAGCCTGCTCAAAGGTCAGGGGCTCGGCGGCATCGGAGGCGGCGTCAGGCTCGACAGCAGCATCGTTGCCGGCCTCGTCCTCGTCGCTCGACACGTCACGCGGCGCGGGCTCGTCCCACTCCTCGTCCGGAGCCTCGCCCTCGCTATACCACCATTCAAAGTTATCGATATCCATACGGGGCGCCCCTTAAGCCTCGCAAATAAACACTTGCCAGCCTTATACCCCCAGATGGCACGGGAGCTCGCCGGCACAGACAGGAAAAGCGTCACAACATTCGACGCTTTTCCTCGTTTTCGAGATTTTCATCAAATGTTGTGACGGTTTGGGCAGCAGCCACACCACGAATGTGACAAAGGGACTGTCCCTTTGTCACATCTGGAGGGTAACAGGGATTTGGATGCAGCAAAAGTCCTCTTGGTGGGACTCGTCGTAGCTCGTGGTATCGAGGTAGCAAAAGTCGAAAGCGTTGCCAACGGGCTGGAGCGCGTGCTCGTCCATGCAGGCAACGATGGCGCGGATGCCCTCGGGCTCGTACGGCATACCCCAGCGGCTCATGCACAGGTATGTGCCCTCGGGCAGCACTTCGATGCCGATCTCTGCCAGCTCGGCGGGATCGCTCGGCAGCAGTTCCTCGGCACCGCGCGGCAGCACGGCAAAGGAGCCCGCGCCGGCGATAGGGTCGTCGGAATGCAGTGCCTCACGACGCAGCATGGCACCCCAGCCGCGCATAGGGCGCGTGCCCGTCAACGCACGCATGCGCAGGATGGCCCGCATGAGCGTGGGGTGAAGCATCGAGCGGCCGCGCTCGATATCGCCTGGAAACTCCTCAAAGACCACGTAGCGACGCTCAAACTGCTTGAGCTCCGGCCCGCCCTCGCGCTCGCGCCAGTAAACCGCCTCGTCGTAAAAGTTCAGGCGCTCCTGCACGCTCGCGCGCTCGGCTTTGAGGCCGGCGATCTGTTCATCGAGCGCTTGCACCCGCGAGCGCAGGTGATCGGTCATCTCGCCAATGTCGAACGTCGAGGTCAGGCGGTCAATCTCGTCGAGTTCGAGCCCTAGGTCGCGCAGCATGCAGATCAGACGCATGAGCGGGATCTGCGTGGGCGAATAGAAACGGTAGCCCTTTTCGTTCACCACGGCGGGCTTAAACAGACCGATCTTGTCGTAGTAGATGAGCGTTTGGCGCGAAACATTGAACAAGCTCGCCATCTCGCTAATCGCATACATGCCCGTCTGCATAGATCCTCCCGACACATCCTTTGACGCGAAAAGCCCGCCGCCCACAGGGGCAGCGGGCTCAAACACTCCTCGTATCCTACCCTAAAGACGCCTATGACCAGCGCTTATAGTTTGCACATGACACGCCGACGGCCTCGAGCGCCTTGGCGGCGATGTGATGCACCGCGTCATCGAGCGTGGCGGGGCCGTTGTAAAACGTGAGCATGGGCGGCATGAGCATGACGCCCGGTACGCGCGCCAGGCGCGCCATGTTGTCGACATGAATGGCGCTGAAGGGCGTCTCGCGCACCATGAGCACCAGGCGGCGCTGCTCTTTCATCTGCACGTCGGCCGCACGCAGCAACAGATTGTCGCTGTAGCCGCTCGCGATGCCGGCGAGCGTCTTCATGGAGCACGGGGCCACGATCATGCCGTCGACCGGATAGGTGCCGCTTGCGATGGCGGCGCCGATGTTCTTGTTGTCGTAGACCACATCGGCATGCGTGGCAAACTCGTCGAGCGTCATGCCGAGCTCCTGCTCGATGGTGATCTCTCCCCCGCGCGTGACGACAAGCGCCGACTCGGCACCGGCCTGACGCAGGCATTTGAGGCACTCAAGGCCCAGCGCGGCACCGCTGGCGCCAGACACGCCAACGACAATGCGACGGGGACGGACAGAAGACTCAGGCATGACGGCTCCTTAACTACTTGGTAGGGCTACTTACTAGAAAGCAATCTCCTTGGCCCACTTGTCTGTGTCGATCTCCATGAACTGCGAGCGAATGAAATTCTTCTTGAGGTCGAACGGAACCGTGCAGTCGAAGATGGCCTTGCAGGCGATGCCGTGCTCGCGAATCGTGGGGTCGAACGCAGGGTCGTTGGACGGGTCGAGCACGTGGCAGTGGCAGCCGGGGATGGTGATGAGGTCGACGTCGGCCTGGAAGCGCGTGGTCATGGCCCACATCACGTCGCTCATATCAAAGATGTCGACATCCTCGTCAACCAAGATCACATGCTTGAGCTCGGAGAATGCCGAGAAGGCGAGCATGGCGGCGTTGCGCTGACGGCCCTCGTCATTTTTGCTCGACTTCTTAAACTGCATGATGGCAACGAACTTGCCGCCGCCGCAGGGTGCAGCGTGGACGTTGAGCAGGCGGCCCGGGATAGCGGTCTCGACCATCTTGTAGATGGAAGCCTCGGTGGGGATACCGGCCATGGACACGTGCTCGTGCGAAGGGCCGATGCAGCTCTCCATAATGGGGTTGACACGCGTGGTGACGGCGGTGATCTTGATCACCGGGCAGACCTTGGCGCCACCGGTGTAACCGGGGAACTCGGGCATGGCGTAGCCGTGGCCGTTGACGTCCTCGTTGATGGTCTCGTCGTGCATGAGGTAGCCCTCGAGCACGTACTCGGCATTGGCAATGCACTTTTGCGGAACGGTGACGCAGTCGGCAAGCTCGACAGCGTGGCCGCGCAGGGCGCCGGCGATCTGCAGCTCGTTAAAGCCGAGCGGCGTGGTGGGAGCCTCGAAGCCGCAGCACATGTACACGGCGGGGTCCAGGCCGATGGAGATGGAAATGGGCATGTCCTCGCCGCGCTGGCAGTACTCGTCAAAGAACGCGCCAAGGTGACGGCTGCCCGGAGTGATCCACATGGCGAGCTTGTCCTTGTCGACGCAGGAGAAGCGGTGGATGGTCACGTCGGACTGGGAGCCGTCGGGGCTCGTGCCGTAGGCGAGGCCCATGGTGATGTAGGGGCCGCCGTCGACGGGCGTGTTGGTGGGAGCGGGGACGATCTTGCGCAGGTCAAAGCCCTCGTCGGTCGCCTTGTACACGACCTCCTGGCAGTCGACGTGCGCACCCTCGGCAATCTGCTCGGGCGCGATCAGGTTCTCAAAGCGCTTGCCGATCTCGAGGCCCAGGTGCTCCTCATCCAGGTCGAGCAGGGCGGCAACGCGCTTGCGGCTGGCAAGCATGCCGATGCAGACTTTGGCATCGTCAAAGCCCTTGACGTTGTTGAAGACCATCGCCGGACCCTCTTTGGTCGGGCGCATAACGGTGCCGCCGGCGCCGACGTGACGGTAGACGCCCGAGACCTCGGCGTCCGCGTCGACCTGAGTGTCGGTCTCGAGCAGCTGGCCCGGCATCTCGCGCAAAAAGTCGAGCGCGGAGCGCAGGTCGTGGATCTGGGAAGCATCGGTAGTGGACATAGCATGCTCCTTTCGGGAGAGTGCCCGGCGGCGAGGATGCCGCCGGGCTTGGTAACGTAATGGGGCCGCAGCGCTCATAGACGGGGCGCTCGGGCACTCGCAGTTCAAGCACTCGGCTAATTACAGCCAAGCACTCGACTGCTTACATCAGGCCAAAGAGGTGGAACCAGGCGGCCTCGACCAGCACGACGATAAAGACGACCGCGGTGAGGGGAATACCCATGCGCATGGCCTCTTTGGAGGTGTAGCCGCCGGCGTCCTTGCCCTCGCCGATAAGGATCGGCAGGTTGTGGAACGGCAGGATGTAGTGGATGTTGATGGACGTGAAGACGATGAGCGCCACGGCGAGCGGGCTCACGCTGGAGCCGGCCGCAAAGCTGATGAACGCCGGCACGCACACGCCGAGCACGGCCATGACCGAGCCCATGAACATGTGGATGATCATGGAAAGCGCGGCGACAAGCAGGGCGAACAGGAAGATGTTCTCGGGCACGGAGCTGGGAAGCACGACGTCGGCGATCCAGGCGTTCATGCCGGTGGCGCCGCCCACGGAACCCACGGCCATGGCGGCCGTCAGGAACATGAGGGACTTGATGTCGACAGCGTTCCAGCTGGCAGGAGTGAGAACCTCGCCGATGATGGGCATGGCGAGCGCGACACCGATGGCAAGTGTCACCCAGCCGATGTAATCGCCCGAGACGGTAAGCCACAGCGCGATGGCGATGACAAGCCACACGATGGTGCGGATCTCCTTGACGGAGAGCTTGCCGAGCGCGGCCTGCTTGGCCACGATCTGCTCGCGATCGTAGACGAGCTCCTTGCTGGGCTTAAAGAGGAGGAGGCCCAGGAACAGGGTGCACAGCAGCGCGACCAGCATAGGCACGCTCATGTACAGGAACCAGTCGACGAAGGACGGGCTCATGCCGCCGGCCTCGGCGCTGTACTGCGCAACAAGCGGGTTGAGCGTGGAGTCGCCCGTCAGGAAGAACATGGAACCCGGGGCGGCAGCGGCAAACACGAGGAATCCGAGCTTGCCGCGGTCATCGTCACCGTAGCCGGCGGACTCGGCGATGACCGAGACGACGGCGAGGATGAGGAAGGCGCGGGGGAACGGGTGCGGGATCAGCAGCGACAGCACAAAGGTGAGCGCGAAGATTGAGATGATAAGCGACTTGGCATCGCGCACGAACTTGAGCATAAACGCATAGGCGATGCGCTCGCCCAGGCCCGACTCCTTGACCGCGCTGGCGATGAGGTAGGCGCCGATGACGAGCCACATGGTGGCTTTGGTCCACGAGCTAAACGTGGAGGCGACCGTCGCCGAGATGCTCGCGGCGCCCGTGTCGTCCACGCACACCTTGAACAGAACGAGCAGCGCGCAGTAGAGCAGGCCCACAAAGCCCGGCTGTGCCACGCCACATGCCCAGAACACCACCGTGGCGAGCGTCAGTGCTAGACAGGTCTGAGCGCCGACCGTAAGCTCGACCGTCGAGCTCAGCTCCGCCAAAGGAAGAAACTTCACCAGCAAAAAGACAACGATACCCAGCACAAAGCCAATTTCGCGCTTGGTGATCTTAAACGCCTTCTTTTCCGCTTCCATCTCCCCACCTTTCTTGTTGGGGGCGCTCCGGATTCGCAGCCACGTTGCCACTTAAAAAGGGGCGCCCGTTATCGGACACCCCTTACGTTGCGCTGTGTTGCGGCAATACAGTCAAGCGGGATTTTTGGATGAGAAGCGATCCCCTAGACAAAAACCGTCACAACATTCGACGCTTTTCCTCGTTTTCGAGATTTTCATCGAATGTTGTGACGGTTTGGATGTGCCAAAGGGACTGTCTTTTTTCACATTGCGAGGGCAGCACGGATGGATGGGTCGCTGAGGGCCTCGCGGAGCCAGGGGGCCAGCTGCTCGGGGCGACCCCGCAGGTAGCCGTCGAGCTCGGACGGGGCGACCGGGCGCACCTCCGAGATCTCCTCTTGGTTGACATGCAGCTCGCCCGGCTCAACATGGGCAAGGTAGACCTCGCACCATTCGCACTCGCAGCGGCCGTCGCCGTGGTCCTCGCGGTAGGTCACGTGACCGAGGTGTTTGAGCTGGTCGGGTGCGCGCGTGATGCCGAGCTCTTCGTTGATGCGGCGCGCCGTCGCGGCGACAACGTCCTCCCCGGGGAGCGGATGGCCGGCACAGCTATCGGCCAGCACCCCGCCCCACAGGCGTTTGAGCGGACTGCGACGACAGAGCAGCAGGCGTGCGTCTTCGCCCTGGCCCTCGACCAGAAGCGTCAGAAATGCCTGATGCAGAATGCCCTCACCGGCATGGGCATCGATGCGGTCGACGGGGCTAAGCGTCTCGCCGGTCGCGGCATTGACCGCCACGACCTCGGCGCCCGCGCCGCCCTCATCCCAGCCGGCGCGCAGAATGCGGGCTGCGGCCTCCTCGAGCGCGGCGATGAGCTCCTTGGTGGTGTCGAGCACGCGCTGCAGGTCGCCCCCGCTCGCCTGTTCAACATGAAAGCCCGTGCTCGCAACGACCGGCACGCCAAAGCGCGTGGCCAGCGCCGCCGCGATATCGTGCGCCGGAATTTCGTCTCGATGGCACGGAACAGCCAGGATGCTCACTGTCGCCGTGCGGCCGGGCTCGGGGCGCGGAATGGCCTGCGCCGTGGCGCCCAGGTGCGCGAACTCCGGCGAGCAGGCGTACACCGCCATGCCTCGCGGTGTCACCGTCAGCTGGGCCTCGAGCGCAAACTTGCCCTCGCCCACTGCAACCTTTGTCGTGTGCATACCCATGGGATCTCCTGTCGCCCGCGATGTACCTGAGACCATCTTCGCCTGTATTGCGACTATACAGGCAAGCGCAGCCTGCGACAAAGGGGGCAGGCACCTGACACATTCTGTTAGAGTTGCAGGGATTGAATCCCGCTTATTCATGCGACATTGGAGTGACAACCTTGACCGCCGCAACCACGCCTAAAAGTAAGTCAACCGCCGCCGCGCTCTCCCCCGCGCGCACCAAGCTCTGCCTGGCGCTGCTCGTGCTGCTGGGCTTCTCGCTCGGCTGCTCGGAGTTCGTGGTCATCGGCATCGAAAGTGACTTGGCGACGGAACTCGGCATATCGCTTGCCACTGCGGGCCAGCTCATCAGCGTTTTTGCATTGGTCTACGCTATCGCGACGCCGGTGCTTGCGCTCAGCACGGGGCGCTTCCGTCGTTACCAGCTGCTCGTGTGCTACAGCATTATCTTTGTGCTCGGCAATCTGGTCATGGCGTTGGCGCCCAACTTCCAGGTACTGTTTATCTCGCGCATTGTCCTGGGATCCGTCTCGGGCGCACTGCTCGCCGTGGGCGTGACGTACATCCCCGAGCTGCTGTCCCCGCAGCAAACTTCGCTTGCCATCTCGGTGGTATATGGTGCGTTTTCCGTAGCAATGGTCTTTGTCACTTCGATCGGCAAGTTTGTGGCCGACACGCTCGACTGGCACGTTGCCATGTACGGCACGCTGGCCTTTGCCGTTCTGATCTGCGCCGCGCTCGTGGTGTTTATGCCGCGCGCCGGACAGACCGACGAACCCGCCACCTTCCGCGAACAGGCGGGTCTGCTGCGCGAACCGAGTATCATCACCGGCATGCTCATCTTCTTGTTTGGCGTGGGATCGGTCTATGTGTTTTACGGCTATGTGACGCCCTATCTGGAGCAGGTGCTGGGCATGGGCACGGTCGAAGCCAGCACCACGCTCATGGCCTACGGCGCGTTCTGCCTGATCTCGAACATCCTGGGCGGATGGATTGATGCGCGCTTTGGCATGAAGGCGCTGCTCGTGACGTTTGTGCTGCAGGCTGTGGCGTTACTCGGGTTGTTTGCTGTGGGCGGCACCATGCCGCTCGCGCTGGTCTTTGTCTTTAGCTTGGCGATGCTCATGTACCTGTTCTCGGTGTCGTGCATCACACACTTTATGGACGTGGCGCGCAGCCGCCATCCCAAGTCGATGGTGCTCGCGAGTTCGGTTGAGCCCATGGCGTTTAACGTCGGTATCTCGTTTGGCACCGCAGTGGGCGGCGCCGTGGTAAACGGAATTGGCATTGCGTACGTGGGTGCCGTGGGCGCTGCGTTCTCGCTCGTAGCCTGGGCGCTTGCGCTAGTGACGATCAAGCTCGCCCGCTGGGAGCGCCGTCGTCAATCAGCACAGCCCCGGATGCAGGCATAGGGACGAACACAGCCCAAGGTGGCGAGCAACCAGTGAAAACCGTCCCATACTAGTAGTGTTTATCCGCCTGCAAGCTCCGGCAGTGCAATTTCGTGTATTTCAGATACACGCTTTTCTACGATTTCGTGTATTTTAAGTACACGAAATCGTACTAAACTATGTATCTGAAGTACACGAAATCGGAAAGGTGGCCCCATGCGCAGATCAATCGAATCCGTTATCGAATCATGGGCGACAAAGGACGCCTCACGCCCCCTCCTCATCCGTGGTGCGCGACGCGTAGGCAAAACGTACGCTGCCGAGGAAATCGGCAGGCGAATCGCCGGCGATGCGTTTGTCAAACTCGACTTTCAGACCGATCTTGAACTGATTGCTCCGCTGTTCGACTGTCCCACCGACGACGTTGACACCATCGTGGCGCGAATTTCAGACTATAAACGCACCCCCATTCGCAAGGAAACCGCCTTCATCCTGTTTGACGAGGTGCAGCTCTGCGAACGGGCGCTCAACTCGCTTCGCTTTTTCTCGGGTTCGGGCTGGCGCATATGCGCGACCGGCAGCCAACTCGGTGTCGCCACGCGCAAGCGCAAGTTGCCTTTTCCCAGCGGCGTTCGTCAAGAGACCATGCATCCCATGTCGTTCGAGGAGTTTCTCTGGGCGCTCGATGAGGAGCAGATGGCCGATGCTGTTCGTACCCACGCCGGCACGCTCGATGCTTACGCCGCGCACCAAGCCGCGCTCAGCCTGTTTCATCGATACCAGGTCGTGGGCGGCATGCCCGCCGCCGTCAACGCATATCGCAAGACGTTATCCATCGAAGACGCGCGCGTCGAGCAGCGCGAAATCGACGAGACCTACACCGCCGATATGACCGACCCCGAAAACGGGATCAGTGGCGTGGCGGCGCGCAAGGTATGGCGCTCCATTCCGTCCCAGTTGCTGAGATCGTCCACAAAGAAATTCAAGTACTCCGAGGTCGAACGCGGAGGCCGTCGCGCCAAGCTTATCGAGCCGCTCGACTGGCTCGAAGGCGCCGCCATCATATCGGTCAACAACCTGACCGAAGGCATCGAACCTCCCCTCGTTCCCTTCGACGACGAAGACGGAAGTTTCTTTAAGGTCTATCTTCTCGATACGGGCCTCATGTTCTACAAACTCGGTATCAACCCGCGGCTCTGGCTCGACCTCAAAGAGGATTCCGCCATAGCACTGTCTTCCGACTTTCGAGGTGCCCTGGCCGAAAACTCGGTCATGCAGGCATTTTCGAGCAATGGTTTGCGGACGTACTATTGGGTGCCGCCGTCGTCTTGGAAGACGAGCGGTGAGCTCGATTTTCTACTTCAGACCGACCGTATGGAAATTGTGCCCGTCGAGGTAAAGTCCGCACGCAACGTGCGCGCAAGAACCCTCGGGTCGTTTATGGACAAAGCCCGGTCGCCATATGCCTACATTTTGTCCGAGAACAATTTTGCCCGCAGCGAAACTGATGACGGGCGCGAGCTGCGCCACCTCCCCTTGTACGCAGCGGGTTTTATCGGAGCAAACTGTCTCAAGGGCAGCCTGTAAGCCCCGCGCGACCGCCCAGAAAGGAAACCGCTCATGCAACGCATTCTTTTTATCTGCTGTGGAAATATCTGTCGCTCGACGATGGCTGAGTCCGTGTTTACCGAGCTAGCGCGCCGCGCTGGACGCGCGGGCGAGTTTGTCATCGATTCTGCAGCAACCTCAACCGAAGAGATCGGCAACCCGCCGCATCATGGCACGGTCGCCAAGCTGCGCGAAGTCAGGATTCCCGTCGTCGCACATCGCGCACGTCAGGTGCGGCGCGCGGAGTATGGCAACTGGGATCGCATTGTCTATATGGATGCTGAGAACGCGCGCGGTCTGCGTCGCATCTTTGACGACGACCCCGACGGCAAGATTACGCGCTTGCTCGATTGGACCGAGCGCCCCGGCGACGTGGCCGATCCCTGGTACACCGGCAACTTCGATGCCACCTACCGCGACGTGCTCGCCGGTTGCACCGCTATGCTCGAGCAGCTGTAATCGATGAAATGCAGAGTTTTTAGAGCCACAAATCGGATGAAATGCAGAAATTTGACCTTACTCGCACGCAGAACAACGACGATAACGCCTAAGCACGGGCATAAACGAGATCGGGATTCCCATATACAAATCGAGCGTGGATTTTCTCCCACTTTGAGCGCGAAATTGCGTCCAAAACGGGAAAAATCCACGCTCATTATCTCGGCGGGAGAAAATCCTCGCTCGACTACTCGTCGACGATCTCGGCGAGCCAGACGTTCAATGTATCGACCTCGGGGCAGCAGAACTTTGCCGTGCCGGGCTCGTTGCCGGGCACGGTTCCGCCGTAACGCAAGATGTCAATGTAAGGAAAGCCCACATGGCAGGCCATAGCGCACATCTTGCCGCGGTCTCGGTCAAAGTCAAAGACATCGCCTGGCTTGTGACCATGATGGCAGCGGCACGTTCCCAACTGGTCCACGCAGCTAATGCGGATACGCGGACGCTTGCCACGCGGCGCGCCGAGCGGCTTGCTCTCGCCTGCAGGCTTGGCGCCGCCCTCGTCAGCGTTACTCATGGTCAATCACATCCAGGCAGGCCTCGATGGGAAGGCCAGCCGACTTGTCCTCTTGGTCGGCATTGCGCTCGATAAGCTCGGCCACCACACGCATGGCATCGGCCGTGGCACGCTGGAGGCTCCAACCGTTCATCACGCGGCCCATGAGCACGGCCGAGAACGTATCGCCCGTACCCGGGAAGTACACCGGGATCAGCTCAAACGGAATCTCAAAGTATTCCCCCGCCACATGGTCGTAGCCGATGACGGCACTCGCCCCATCGACCTTCGCACTCGTAATGACAACCGACTTGGTGCCCAACGCGAGCATGGCGTCCACGAGCGTGCGGGCCTCATCGGCCGTAATCTCTTCGGCGATAGGCGTATCGGTGAGCAGGCACGCCTCGGTATAGTTGGGCACCGCGTAGTCGGCGCACTCGACCAAGCTGCGCATGAGTCCGATGGTCGACTCGGGCACGCCGGCATAGAGCTTGCCGTTGTCACCCATGATGGGATCGACGAACACCTTGGTGCCCTTTTGCGCACGGCGGTGGCAAAAGTCCGAGATGATGCGCGTCTCTTCCTCGGTCACGATAAAGCCGGTCGAGATGGCGTCGAACTCAAAGCCGAGCTCCTCCCAGATAGCGAGGCTTTGACGCACGTACTCGGTGGTGTCGTGGATGTAGAACTTGGGGTAGTTGAGCGTGTCAGAAACGAGCGCCGTCGGCAGGTTATGAATACGGTAGCCCATGTGCGACAGCACCGGCAGCATGGCGGAAAGCGCGACCTTGCCGTAACCGCACATATCGTTAACCAGCAGCAGCTGAGCATTCTTCATGAGGGTCTCCCTTGTTTCGGGTGCGGCGCGGCAGCGCCACAGTGCGACTAAGTGTAGCGCAGGGGACGTTGTGAACGGGCGCTGGCGCCGTGGAGGTCAAATTGTTGCGGAAAGGTTTCGGAAAATGATCCCTTTTTTCCTCCGTCCCCAAGGGATCACATGCACCGAAGCGGACCGTGGCGGAATCACGGGTTGAGGACGGACAGCGAAAGCGTTCCTAAGCGAGCAAGGTGACGTGAAAGAGGAGGGCATAGGCCTTGTGGCCATGCCCGACGATTGAACGTCAGATTGCCGCTTAGGAACGCTTGCAGCGTCGAGCGGTTACGGCGTTTGGCAAAACGCCGTAACTATAAAGTTTGGTACCTTGACATTTATTTACCGTGCTCCTAAATTGGTTAGGCACAAAACAATTCAACTACCTAACTAAAGAAAGGAGCGAAGCTTAGATATGTGTGTTGAACCACTCGTCCTTCCGCATGAGCCCGGCGGTGACCCGTCGCAACCGGTAGACATACCCGAAGCGGTCAGCGCCGAAGACAAACTCGCCAAGCGCATCCTGAGCGGCCTGGGCTTTTGCGGCCATTACATGCATTTTCATGGCGGAGGCGTGTCCGGCAAGGCGCCCATCATCTGCCTGCTGGCCAAGCAACCCGGCGGCGAGATGTCGCAGCAGGAACTCGGCATGCACTTTGACCTCAAGCCGGGGTCGCTTTCCGAGATCCTGTCCAAGCTCGAGCTCAACGGCCTCATCGAGCGCAGCCGTAACCCCAAGGATCGACGGCAGCTCACCATTCGCCTGACCGAAACCGGCCGGGAAAACGCCCGCATCGACCAGGCGGCCCGCATTCGCTTTAGAGAGCAAGCCTTTAGTGCCCTCACCCACGACGAGCGCGAACAGCTCGCCGAAATGCTCGAGAAAATCCGTGTAACCTGGGAGGAACTGGATGATTAAAACCCTCATGGGCAGCATCCGCGACTATATGAAAGTCACCGTTGCCACGCCGTTGCTCGTGCTTGGCGAGGTGCTCTGCGAGATGCTGATTCCATTTATCACCGCCAACCTGATCGACGCCATCAAAGACGGCGCCACCGTAGCCGAGATGCTTCCCACCGCGGGCCTTTTGGTGCTCATCGCGCTGACATCGCTTGCTTTTGGCGCCGCGGCAGGCGTCACCTGCAGCCATGCGAGCTGCGGCTTCGCCAAGAACCTGCGTCACGACCTGTTCTACAAAATCCAGACGTTCAGCTTTGCCAACATCGATGAGTTCTCGAGCTCCTCGCTCGTCACGCGCCTGACTACCGACATCAACAACGTGCAGCAGGCCTTTATGATGATCATCCGTATCGCCGTGCGCGCGCCGCTGGTATTGATCTTCGCCTTTACCATGGCATTTATCATGGGCGGTAGCGTCGCCATGGTCTACCTGGTCATCATTCCGCTGCTGGGCTTTGGACTGTTCTTTATCATCTTTAAGGTGCGCCCCATCTTCTCGCGCGTGTTCCACAAGTACGATGCCCTTAACGAGTCCGTCGAGGAAAACGTCACCGGCATGCGCGTGGTCAAGAGCTATGTGCGCGAAGACTTTGAGAAGGAGAAGTTCGCGACCGCCGCGCGCGACGTCCAGATGGACTTCACCCGCGCCGAGAAGCTGCTCGCCTTTAACAACCCCATGATGAACATCTGCGTCAACGGCGCGTTTGTCGTCATCATCTACCTGGGCTCCAAGCTCATCATCACGAGCCAGGGCACGCTGTTCGACGTGGGCCAGCTCTCCTCGACCTTTACCTATGGTTTCCAGATTCTCATGAGCCTGATGCAGCTGTCGATGATCTTTGTCATGGTGACCATGGCCGACGAATCGGCACACCGCATTGCCGAGGTGCTGGCCGCCGAGCCCACGATCGCCAATCCCGCCGAGCCCGTGCTCGAGGTTGCCGACGGTTCCATCGACTTTGACCACGTGAGCTTTAAGTATTCCAAGCATGCGAAGCGCCAGGCGCTCGACGATATCGACCTGCACATTACGAGCGGCGAGACCATCGGCATCATCGGCGGCACCGGCTCGGCCAAGTCCACGCTCGTTAACCTCATCGCCCGCCTGTACGACACCACCGAAGGCGCTGTGCGCGTGGGCGGCGTGGACGTGCGCGACTACGACCTGGACGCGCTGCGTCACCAGGTCGCCATGGTGCTGCAGAAAAACGTGCTGTTTAGCGGCACCATCGCCGAGAACCTGCGTTGGGGCGACCCGAACGCCACCGACGAGGAAGTCCGCGAGGCAGCGCATCTGGCCTGCGCCGACGAGTTTGTCGACGGTTTCCCCAAGGGCTACGACACCTGGATCGAACAGGGCGGCTCTAATGTTTCGGGCGGTCAGAAGCAGCGCCTGTGCATTGCACGCGCCCTGCTGCGTCGCCCCAAGATCTTGATCCTGGACGACTCCACCAGCGCCGTCGACACCAAGACCGACGCCAAGATCCGCGCAGGGCTGGCAAGCTATCTGCCCAACACGACCAAGCTCATCATCGCCCAGCGCATCAGCTCCGTACAGGACGCAGACCGCATCATCGTCATGGAGGGCGGCCGAATCGCGCAGATCGGCAACCATGACGAGCTGCTTAAGACGAGCGAGATCTACCGCGAGACCTTTACCTCGCAAAACAAGATGTCTGCCGAAGGTACGCAAGACGCCGACGACGTCTCTGGCGACGCGAACACGGCGGCAGACAACACCGACGTGACCGCAACGCAAGCTCAGACCCAGGAAGGAGGCGAGGCATATGAGTAAGGCAACGACCGCCGAGCGCGCGCTCAACCGCAAGGACGGCACCATGTCGCGCCTCATCAAGACGCTCTTTGGCTTCTATCCTGTGCTTTTGCCCCTCGTCGTCGCCGGCGTGGCGCTCTGCGCCATCATCAACTCCATCGGCGCGACCTTCCTGCAGAGCGCCCTGCAGATTATTAGCGAATCGTGGCAGTCGGGCGATTGGGAAGCCGCACAGCCCAAGATTCTGCAGCTCGTGACCACCCTCGCCTGCATCTACGGCGTCGGCGTCCTGTCCTCGCTCTTCTGGAACCGCGCCATGGCTATCGTCACGCAGGGCTCGCTCGAGAAGCTGCGCGAGATGATGTTCAACCGCATGCAGGACCTGCCGATCCGCTACTTCGACACGCACCAGCGCGGCGATATCATGAGCCACTACACCAACGACATCGACACGCTGCGCCAGATGATCAGCCAGTCGCTGCCCAACCTGCTCATGACGATCATCATCATCGTCACGGTGTTCTTTATCATGCTGTACTACAGCGTGTGGATGTGCCTGGTCATCATCGCCGGCGTCGTCTTTATGACCTTTATGACCAAGCTGCTCGGCTCCAACTCCGCGCGCTTCTTCATTGCGCAGCAGACCGAGCTCGGCGTGGTCGAGGGCCATATCGAGGAGGTCATGAACGGCCAGAAGGTCGTCAAGGCGTTCTGCCACGAGTCTGCCGCCGAGGCCGATTTTGACGAGCGCAACGAAAAGCTCTTTGAGGTCTCCCAGAAGGCCAACATGTACGCCAACATCCTCATGCCCATCCTTATGAACCTGGGCAACCTGCTCTACGTGCTGGTCGCACTGGCGGGCGGCATTTTCCTGGCGCTGGGCGTGCCCAACCTGAGCATCTCGGGCATGGCGCTGTCCATCGCCGTCGTGGTGCCGTTCCTCAACATGACCAAGCAGTTCTGCGGACAGATCGGCCAGATCTCACAGCAGATCAACGCCGTGGTCATGGGCCTCGCCGGCGCCGACCGCATCTTTGAGCTCATCGACGAGGAGCCCGAGGCCGACGAAGGCTACGTGACACTCGTCAACGCGCAGGTGAACCCCGAAACCTGGGAGCTCGAGGAGGCCGACCACCACACCGGCATGTGGGCGTGGAAACATCCGCACCGCGCAACCGGCGAGATCGAGTACGTGCCGCTGCGCGGCGACCTGGTCATGGACAACGTGGACTTTGGCTACACGCCCGACCACGAGGTGCTGCACGGCGTGTCCGTGTTTGCCAAGCCGGGCCAGAAGGTCGCGTTTGTCGGCGCCACCGGTGCCGGCAAGACGACCATCACCAACCTCATCAACCGCTTCTACGACATCGCCGACGGCAAGATCCGCTACGACGGCATCAACGTCAACAAGATTCGCAAGGCCGACCTGCGCCGTTCGCTGGGCGTGGTACTGCAGGACGTGAACCTGTTCACCGGCACCGTGATGGATAACATCCGCTACGGCAACCTGGATGCGACCGACGAGGAGTGCATCGCGGCGGCCAAGCTCGCGGGCGCGGACGACTTTATCACCCGCCTCCCCGATAGCTATGACACCATGCTCACCGGCAACGGCGCCCAGCTGTCGCAGGGCCAGCGCCAGCTGATTTCGATCGCGCGCGCTGCCGTCGCCGATCCGCCGGCAATGATTCTGGACGAGGCCACGAGCTCCATCGACACCCGCACCGAAGCCATCGTGCAGGCGGGCATGGATAAGCTCATGGAGGGCCGCACGACGTTTGTCATCGCGCACCGCCTGTCCACCGTGCGCAACTCCGACGCGATCATCTGTCTGGATCACGGCCGCATCATCGAGCGCGGCAACCACGACGAGCTGATCGCCAAGCGCGGGTATTACTACCAGCTGTACACGGGAGCGTTTGAGCTGGAGTAGGAACGGTTACTGACGGAGGGTGCCCCGGGGCGGCGGGGTAATTCCTCCGTGCTCAAACATTCTCGCTTCGCTGCGAAACTGCGCGCGGAGGAAATACCC
>JAXKBK010000045.1:0-31571 GCA_036553025.1 Collinsella sp.
GCGCAGGGCCTTGCCTCTCAATTTCGGACAGTCCTGACTCACGACGGAGGCGCCACTGGCGTCTCCTGTTCGTGCGGAACTCATTGAGAGGCAAGGCCCTGCGCCCGGCCCCTCGGTTCCGTAACGACTCGGCCGTTCGGGTCAGGTAGGCTGAATGGAATTTGGTGAATGAGGGCGCCGTTGGCGCCTTCATTCTTTATATATGTTGGGAGCGCCAGGTGGTGGGGGTGGTGCCGGTGTGTTGCTTGAAGGCTTGGGCGAAGGCGGCCTGCTGAGGGTAGCCTAGACGCTCTGCCACCTGCGCTATCGTGAGCGCGCTATCGGCCAAAAGGTCCTGTGCTCGTTCCATACGGCGTCTGCGAATGTAGGCGCCCAGGGACTCGTCAGTTTGGGCCTTAAAGGTGGCGCATAGCTTGGAGCGGCTTGTGTAGAGCCTCTCGGCCACCTCGTTGATACCCACACGTCTGCCTTTGTCGAGCTCGCGCTCAATCATCGCCGTCGCTTCCTCGGCAATGGTCACGCTGGCGCGTGTGTCTGCCGCCTGCCGCGCCTGCTTGTGGGCCGCGCGCGAACAGGCGAGCTCCGCGACCATGGTCTCCACGATGCCTTGCATATAGACGTGTCCGCCTACGGTGCGGGCGCGGTCCTCGTTAATCCGGTGCAGTGTGTGGCAGATGGCGGACGTCGCTTCCTCGTGCCATGGCTCGGCAAACGCCTCAAAGACCCCTGCGAACTCGGTGGGATAGCGGTGCTCCAGTTCGTCAAAATATCCAGGCAAAAAGAGCACCGAGCGCGAGTGATAGAGCTGCCCTGCAAACAGTGGGCTTAACTCCTCGCCACAGTTATCTTGGATAAAGCTGCACACGGCATTGTTTGGCCACGGCCCATGCAGGGGTTTAAGGTTCGCAGGCGTTATGCCGGCTTCGGGCATGCACATGAGCGTGGGCGCGCTGACCTCGCTCACGCACGCGTACGGTTCGGGTGTGTACTCGGCCAAGAGCATGTTGTGCGTCGGGGTAATGAAATGCTCCATGACGATGCAGGTGGGGGAGAGGGGCATGATCCATGCGCGTCCGTGCGCCCGATCGTTTGCCACCTCGCCGGTAAAGATGGCACCCTTGCCGGAGAACTCCAAGCCAAACTGCTCAAACTGCGGTGCGTAGAGCTCGGTTATATCGGTTGCCGCCCGCCGCATTTTCAAAAGCGTCCCCTTCATTTGCGAAAACGTCCACGCCTGGCCCAATTGTGTGCCCTGACTAACACGCCCATGATAAGTTTCTTACGGTTAACTCTCAAGCCGTTAGAAAGGAATCTCATGGCAAAGGGATCAAAAAAGGAAGGCGGCGGCATCGGCGAGCTGCTTGCATATGCCGGTGACCGTAAATTCCTAACGTATTTGGGCATGGCCCTCTCGGCGTTCTCGCAGCTGCTGAGCTTTGGCCCGTACGTGTGCATCTGGCTTGTTGCGCGAGACCTGATCGCCGTGGCGCCCAACTGGAGCGAGGCCGCCGACATCGCGATGTATGGTTGGTGGGCTGTTGGTTTTGCCCTGGCAAGCATCGTGGTCTATTTCGTGGGACTCATGTGCACGCACCTGTCCGCGTTTCGCTGCGCATCCAATATCCGCAAGGCTACGAGCGAGCATCTGCTTAAGCTGCCGCTCGGCTACTTTGACATGCACGCCACCGGTGAGCTGCGCCGTATCGTAGACGGCTGTGCCGCCTCCACCGAGACGCTGCTCGCGCACATGCTGCTCGATATCGCCGGTGCCACCGCCATGGTCGTGGGCCTGCTTGTGCTGCTATTTGCCCTCGATTGGCGTTTGGGCGCGGCATGCTTAATCTCGGTCGTCGTTTCGTTTTGCGCCATGGCCACCATGATGAGCGGCAAGGGCGCCGAGTTTATGAAGGCTTACATGGGCGCGCTGGTCAAGATGAACAAGACCGGTACCGAATACGTACGCGGCATCCCCGTGGTCAAGGTATTCCAGCAGACGGTCTACTCCTTTAAGGCGTTCCACGATGCGATCGCCGAATACGCCGATATGGCGCAAAACTATGCGGGTACGTTTTGCCGGGGTCCGCAGGTGCTCAACCTTACCGCGCTCAATGGCCTCGTGGCATTTCTTTTGCCCGTGGCGCTGCTGCTGGCGCCGGGCGAGACGGACTTCGCGCACTTTATGGTCAACTTCACGTTTTACGCGATCTTTTCGGCCGTGGTGCCGACGGCCATGACCAAGCTTATGTTTGTGGGCGAGGCGTCTCAGATGAGTGCCGATTCGCTGGCTCGCATCCGAAGCGTTATGGATTCCAAGCAGCTCTCCGTGCCCGCCCAACCCAAGCACCCTGTCGGCGGCGACGTGCGATTTGAGGACGTGAGCTTTACGTACGAGGGTGCCGAGGCACCTGCCGTCAACCATGTGAGCTTTAGCGTTCCCGCAGGTAGCACCCTCGCGCTGGTGGGTCCTTCGGGCGGCGGCAAGTCAACCTGCGCAAGCCTGATTCCTCGTTTTTGGGATGTTTCCGCAGGTCGAGTGCTCGTAGGTGGTGTGGACGTTCGCGATATGGATCCGCACGAGCTTATGGACCAGGTCGCCTTCGTGTTCCAGACCAACCAGCTGTTCCGGCAAACACTTGCCGATAACGTGCGCGCCTCCAAGCCTACGGCCACTGACGACGAAGTGCGTGCGGCCCTCTCCGCAGCTCAGTGCGACGACATTGTGGCCAAGCTTCCACAGGGCATCAATACCATGCTCGGTGCCGGCGGAGCATATCTTTCGGGCGGCGAGGTCCAGCGCGTGGCACTTGCCCGCGCGATCCTTAAAGACGCGCCTATCGTGGTGCTCGATGAGGCCACGGCGTTTGCGGATCCCGAGAACGAGGCACTCATCCAGCGCGCCTTTAGCAAGCTGGCGGCGGGTCGCACGGTCATTATGATTGCGCACCGACTCTCGACTGTAGTGGGGGCCGACAAGATCGTGGTGCTCAACCAAGGTAGCGTGCAGGAGGCCGGCACCCATGCCGAGCTGCTGCCCCAAAAGGGTTTATACGCCAAGATGTGGGCCGAATACGAACAGGCCGCGAGCTGGAAAATCACTGCAGCGACCGCGGATGCCGCCGTCACGAAGGGAGGCGAGGCCTAAATGTTCGCCTCATTCCAAAAGAAGTATTTCCTATCCGATAAAGGCGTCGCCGGCGTAAAACGCGGCATTTTCTGGACCGCGCTCACCAATCTCATCATCATGGCCGGCATGGGCTTTTTATTCCTGGTCATGGCCGGCTTTGTCGAACATCTCGCCACCGGCGCCGACCTGCCGGATGCCCTACCGATCGTGGGCGGCCTCCTGGTCTTTTTCGTGTTGCTCTTTGCCTCTAACTGGCAGCAGTATTACTACACCTACTGCATCTTTTACGAGGAGTGCGGCAAGCAGCGTATGGAGATCGCCGAGCGCTTGCGAAAGCTGCCGCTGTCGTTTTTTGGCCGTCGTGATCTGGCCGATTTAACCGAGACCATCATGGGCGACGTCCAGGCCATGGAGCACGCCTACAGCCACGTGCTGGGAGAGCTTTGGGGTGCCATCATCGCAAGCGCCATTGTGTTCGTGGCGTCGCTGTTCTTTTGCTGGCGGCTGGCGATCGCGGCGTTTTGGAGCGTTCCCGTGGCCTTTGCCGTGCTGTATCTGACGCGCGGCCCCATGATCCCGGTGTTCGACCATGTGCGTGCCGAGAAGGTCAAGGTTACCGAGGCGATCCAGGAGACGCTCGACTGCGTGCGCGAGATCCGCGCCACCAACCAGGAGGCTCATTATCTTGAGGGGCTCAACGCCGTGATCGATGCCGAGGAGCGCGAGACCACCAAAGGCGAGCTCGCCAATGGGCTTTTGGTCAACTCCGCCTTTGCCATCCTGCGCCTGGGGATTGCCACCACGTTGGTCACGGGCGCTGCGATGGTCGCCTCCGGCCAGGTCGACTTTTTGATGATGTTTGCCTTCCTGCTTATGGTGAGCCGCATCTATGCGCCCTTTGATCAGGCGCTGATGCTGATGTCCGAGCTGTTTGCCGCCGAGTCGTCGGCCAAGCGCATGCGCTCCATCATGGAAGAGCCCGTGGCGCGGGGCAGCGAGCAGTTTGAGCCCGTAGGCCACGATGTGGTGTTCGATCACGTGGCATTTGGCTATGGTGCGGGCGAGGACGGCCGCGCCGGCGAGAAAGTTCTTACCGATGTGAGCTTTACCGCCAAGGAAGGCGAGGTCACGGCACTGGTCGGTCCTTCGGGCTCCGGTAAGTCCACGGTGAGCCGCCTGGCCGCGCGCTTTTGGGACGCCACCGAAGGCACGGTCACCGTGGGTGGCGTGGATGTTGCGAGCGTGGACCCCGAGGTGCTGCTGCGCGACTACGCCATTGTGTTTCAAGACGTGCTGCTCTTTGACGACACGGTTATGGGAAACATCCGCCTCGGGCGTCGCGATGCCACCGATGAGGAAGTGCTTGCTGCCGCGCGTGCCGCCAACTGCGACGAGTTTGTGAGCCGCATGCCGCAGGGCTATGACACTATGATTGGCGAGAACGGCTCCAAGCTGTCCGGCGGCGAGCGCCAGCGCATCTCTATCGCCCGTGCGCTGCTCAAAGACGCGCCTATCGTGCTGTTGGACGAGGCGACGGCGAGCTTGGATGTGGAGAACGAGACCGTGGTTCAGCAGGCGCTCTCCCGTCTGCTTGCAGGTAAGACGGTTATCGTTATTGCCCACCGTATGCGTACGGTGGAAAATGCCGACAAAATCGTTGTACTCAAGGATGGTGTGGTTGCCGAGCAGGGCACTCCGGCGCAGCTCAAGGCGGCAGGTGGAGAATTCGCCCGCATGGTGGCGCTGCAAAAGGAAGCAGCTACCTGGCAGTTGTAAGAAGGGGCAAAGGGACAGTCCCTTTCTCACATTGACAATCGGTTACTCCGCATCGTTAATTTTCAAAAGGTTAGCCATGGCTGACCTAGATAGTTAGATAAAATTGAGATATTTCAAAAGCGTGCTCGAGCAAACTTGTTTACTCGGGTGCTGAAGCACCATGCCGCGTCCAATGCGGCAAAAGGGAGAAGCAACATGAAGAAGTCGACGTTCAATACCCTGCTTGTCGGTGGCGGTTTTCTGCTTGGCACGGCCGGCATCAAGCTGCTTACCAGCGCTCCGGTCAAGAATGCCTGCGTGCAGGGTATCGCGTGCGGCATGCGCATCAAGAACGGCTACCAGGACATGGTCGAGCAGGCCAAGGCTAATGTCGACGACATGGTTGCCGAGGCTGCTTACATCACCCAGAGCGAGGCCGCTGCTGACGAGGCAGCCGAGTAACGCTCCCAGGCACAAACTATGAGATTCTCGATTATCAGCGAGATCCCCGGCAGGACCCGTCTTCAATTGGCGGGTCCTGTGCCAGAGAGCGATCTCGATGCACTTCTTAAGCTCAGCGGCGATATCGACGGCGTGCACAAGGTGCGCGTATATGGCCGTATTGGCCAGATGGCGCTCGAATACGACGAGCCACGTCGCGCGAGCGTGCTCGACGCCTTGGGCGCACTCGATGCTCAAGCTATCGCTGATGCCAAGTCGGGCTATGTGATGCAGCTTGAGCCGCGCAAGCACAAACTCGTTATGGACCTGGCGACACTCGTCGGCGCCCACTACGCGCGCCGCTGGTTCTTGCCGACGCCTCTGCGTGCGGTGTTTGTCGTGGCCGGTTACATGGCATTTTTGCGCGCTGCCCTTCATGAGCTGGCGCAGCCGCGCCTGACCGTTCCCGTGCTCGACGCTTCGGCCATCGGTATCTCGTTTGTCAAACGTGATGTCGATACCGCGGGCCAGACGATGTTCCTGCTCAATGTGGGCGAATTGCTCGAGGACTACACACGCGCCATGAGCGAAAACGAGCTCATCAACTCGCTGCTCGACGTGCCTGATAAGGCACAAAAAGTGGTCGGCGACACCGAGGTGAGCGTTGCCGCCACCGAGCTTGAGCCCGGCGATCTGGTCGCCGTGCGCACTGGCATGTCCATTTGCATCGACGGTGTTGTCGAGCAGGGGAGCGCTATGGTCAACCAGGCGACCCTGACCGGCGAGCCGCTGGCCGTTGAGCGCAGCGTGGGCGACGACGTGTTCGCCGGTACCGTCGTGGAAGACGGCAGCATCTTGGTGCGCGTGCGCGCCAACACGGCGCAGACCAAACTGCGCTCGATCGTCTCGCTCGTGCAGACGGCCGACTCGCTCAAATCCGAGGGCCAGTCGCATATGGAGGACCTCGCCAACAAGATCGTCCCGTGGAACTTCCTGCTCGCGGGCCTGGTTGCGCTCACCACGCGCAGCCTTATCAAGACCTCGGCGGCGCTGATGGTCGACTACTCGTGCGCACTCAAGCTCACGGGTTCCGTCGCCGTCATGACCGCTATGAGCGATGCTGCCAAGATGGGCGTCATGGTCAAGGGCGCAAAGTACTTTGAGTCGTTTGCCAAGGCCGACACCATTGTGTTTGATAAGACTGGCACGCTCACCGAGGCGCAGCCGCGCCTGGCTTGTGTGCTGACGACCGACGGCTGGAGCGAGGACGAGGTCCTGCGCCTTTCTGCCTGCCTGGAGGAGCATTTCCCGCATCCGGTGGCGCGTGCCGTGGTCAACGCCGCCCGCGAGCGCGGGCTCGAGCACCGCGAGCGCCATGCTGCGGTCGAGTACATCGTGGCGCATGGTATTGCTTCGTCCATCGAAGGGCGTCGCGCGATTATCGGCTCGGCACACTTTGTGTTTGAGGACGAGAGCGCGCAGCTCGATTCTGACATTAAGGAGCGCATTGAGTCCCAGATGCAGGGCCTGTCGCCGCTGTATCTGGCGGTCGATGGAAAGGTCGTCGGCGTGCTCGGCATCGAGGATCCGCTCAAGGCCGGGGTCCGTGAGGCCATCGCCGACCTGCACGCGTTGGGCGTTAAGCATGTCGTTATGCTCACGGGCGACTCGGAGCGCACGGCCGAGCGCATCGCGCGCGAGGCGGGGGTCGACGAGTTTAAGGCCGAGCTGCTGCCCGAGGACAAGTACGCGTATGTGGAGCGCATTAAGGGCGAGGGGCGCCACGTTGCCATGGTGGGCGACGGTGTCAACGATTCGCCGGCGCTCGGTTTGGCCGACGTGGGCTTGGCGATGGGTGGCGGAAGCGACATCGCCAAGGAGGTTGCCGACATCATCCTGACCGATACGGATCTTGCCGCGATCGTGCGCCTGCGCCGCATGAGCCAGGGCCTCGTTGATCGTCTGACGAGCTCCTATTCTAAGGTGATGCTCACCAACTCAGCGCTCCTGGCGCTGGGCATTACCGGCGCGATTACCCCGCAGGCGTCGTCGCTGCTGCACAACGGCTCGACGATTGCCTACAGTCTGAGCAACGCGAAGGCTTACCTGCGCTAGCGTTTTCGATTGAGTATATGGCCTGCATTCGGGCGGCACCGCAGCCGCCATGGTGCAGGCCTTTTTAGGCAAGTGCAGCTTTGATGGCGGGACTTTCTGCGAGCTGCTCGGCTGCCTTTTCGTCGGAGCTGTCGAGTGCTGCCAGGCTGCGGTAGACCCACTCGTTGACCTGGGTGTTCTTGACGCCTGCGGTCTGCATAAGGGCGCCTACCTCGCGGATTGCTGCGAGCAGATCGGCTTTGGGACCCGCGAGCTCGACCTCGATGCCGTGGTAGGCGGTCACGCCACGGTTCTCGCTCACGTGGTCGATAAAGCCCTCGACGGTCTCAAGCTGCTGGGCGAGAGCTGCATCATCGGCAGCGTCCAGCGCGACGAGTGCGTTCGATACCGTGAGAGCGGGATGTCCGCAGGGGACAAAGCCTTCGATGACATCCATGGCTTCGGTAATGGTTGAGCCCAGGCCTGCGAGGGCATTGACGAGTTGCTGCTTGGTATCCATAACGGTCCTTTCGACGGGTCAATTTTGCTTGGCGAAAATATACGTGACGCGTTCGGTGGCAAAAGTGCGAAGTATGGTGCACATTAGGGTCTTCACAGCTCGTGCATAGAGCAGCTGTCTGCCTTTAGAACGTGGTAAGATAGCTATCCACGAGCGGGGTTCACCCCGCGTGTTCCTTGAAAAGTCGACGGTTATCGGGTGTTTGCAGGCTCGATACCATCCAGACTTTCCCGACATCCGGGGGCGACTGGTTTCGACACGATAGCTCTGAGAGAGGAAGCAAGCCGAGGTCTCCTCGCCTCGTTAAACAGGGGTACCGTCAAATTGAATTGACAACAACTCTTCTTTTGAGCCTATGGCTCTCGCTGCTTAGTTTATAGCGGCGCGTCAACCCGGTGATTTCCCCGACACCGGCGCGACGTCATTTTAGGGGAATGCTCCTGCGCACGTAATCGGTATGGCGCAGGCTAAGACCGAACCGGTTAGGACGCCGCGAGCGTGTCGCTGCGCGCAAAGCGTCCGAGACTAAACCAGCGACTGAGCTTGGAGATGCCAATCAGGGGGCTTTCGTGGACCGGAGTTCGATTCTCCGCGCCTCCACCAACTGTTCAGTAGGCGAACACATACGCGTGTTCGTCGTTAGACGGGCGTTCGTATTGCTCGTCAGATAGAAAGAAGCCGCTCCATACGGGGCGGCTTCTTTGCGTTCTAGGCCTGCGGCATGATCTCCTGCTCGCCGTCCTCGTCCATGTACGGCATGAGGAACACGCCGCCCTGCTCGGTGGTCAGCAGCAGGTACTCGCGGTTGTGCTCGTCGCACACGATTTCCTGGCCGATGCCCTCGGGCAGGTCGTATATGGGGCCGTCCGTGCGAGCTTGCCTCACGGTCACGTCTTGCGCTCCCATGGCCTGCGACGCGCAGCTGGCGGCGGCCAGGACGATGAACAGCAGGACGACCGCCGCGAGGATGGGGCCGCACCCGCCGTTGCGCTCCTCGTCTGCGAGGCTCGGGTACGGCATGGCCTATCCCACCTTCACCAGATAGTCGTCGGCCTCTGGCTTGCCCGTGGCCTTGCCCACGGCGATGTAGCGCGTTGCGCCGCTGTAGCCCGTGTATCGGCCCCACACGTAGCCGTCGGCGATCTTGTACCAGTTATCCAGCGTCACGGTCTCGCCGCTGGAATAGTGCGCCACCTCGGTGCCGCCCAGGCCGGGGGCGTCGCGCACGCGCAGGTAGTCCACAGTGCAGCGGTAGGTGCCGCCGAAGTTCTCGGTCGTTTCCTGCTGCGCAGGCTGCGGCTGCGGGACGGCTGCGGGGGCGCTTCCAGCAGTGATGCCGAAGCATTCCAGGTAGATGCGCGCCAGCTCGTCCAGGTTGCCGTTGAACTTCTCGCGGTCGCCGTCGTTGTCGATGAAGCCGTTCTCGCACAGGCGGTAGTTGATGCCGCGCGCGGCGGCTCGGTTCGGGTTCGCGAGGTCGGAACGGCGCACCAGCTTCTCGGAGCGCCCGGGCATGAACGCCGCCAGCTTGTCGGCCAGCGCATTGTCGTACTCGTCAGGCTCAAAGCCCTCCTTGATGATGACGTGCGCGCCGTGGGCCGTGGCGATGCCGCTGGCGTCCATGTGCAGCTCCACCACTGGCGCGTCGGTGCTCAGGCGGTTAAGCCCGCCGTCGGCGTACCAGTTGCGGGACGTATCGCCCAGCTCGACCTCGGAACCGCCCAGTTCCTTGATTCGCTGGCCCAGGGCGCGAACGCGCTCGGCCTCGGTGCAGCCGCCTGCGCAGCAGCCGGGGTCGCCAGCGCCGTGGCCGCAGATGATGAACAGTTTAGCCATTGCCTACTCCTTCCCGCCTACGGTCACGCCCAACAGGGCGTCGAGCCACTTGGATGTGATGCCTACCGACTTGAACAGCGTGTAGGCCGCCTGCACGCCGCCTACCACGGCGAAGGCGCACGTGACCCATGCGCCCGGGTCTGCGGGCACGCCGCCCACGAAGCCGGTCACGACGCCCGCCAGGAGCGAGCAGCCCAGCGCCAGGATGCGCGCGGCCTTGCCGGTCATGGCCTCGGTCTTGATCAGCTGCACCGCAAACGGCACGGCGAAAGACAGCACGATGGCTGCGATTGCTTGCATTTCTGTCATTTCGGATTCCTTTCTATCGAGCCGATTCCTTGTAGAGCAGGTCAACGCGGTCGGCGATGTGGTCGACCTTCGCCGCCATGCCCTGGCTGCGCGCTTGGCTGTTTGCCAGGTCGGCGTGCAGCACCTCGTTGGAGGTCACGACGGACTCCATGAGCGCCTTCATAGCCTCCATCAGCGCGTTGCTGCGCTCCATCTGCGCGGCGATGCGGCCCTCCATCTGGCTGCGCTCGCGGTCGCGCTGCGCCCGCTCGTTCACCTCGTCCTGCTTTCGCTCCTCGCGCTTGAGGTCGATGTTCGCCTTGCGCTCGTTCTGGGCCTTGAACTCTTCGAGGAACTGCTTGCCGAAGTACAGGACCACTAGGACGAGCAGCGCGCCGAAAAGCGACCCGGGGCCGTACGGCGCGAAGATTTCCAGCACGTCGGTCATTCGTTTTCTCACCTCCTCGAATCGCTGCCGCGATTGTCCGCGAGGTGTCGCCGGGCAAAAGAAAAGCGCCCCCGAAGGGGCGCTCGCTACTCCTGCGGCGCTTCCGGCTGGTCGGGCTCCATGGCTTCCAGCTCGTTGATGCGGTCGCGCCACGTCTGGCGCTGCGAGATGATCTCGGCCACCTCCTTGGCAGCTGCGGCGATGGCCGAGAGCAGGTCGGTGATGGACGATGCGGAGAAGATGCGCTCCACCGCCTTCATGACCTTGTAGTCGCTCTGCTCAAGCTGCTGTTTGTAGCCGTTGATCTCCCCGGCGATTTCCTGTTCCGTCATGGGTCGCTCCTTCCGTTGCTAGGGTAGGGGCATGTTCCCATCCGTGTCGCCTCCAGGTTTGGATTGCATTGAGCAACCCCCCCGCGGGATTTCCGAACAGGCTGCGGTACAGCGCGTCCATGGCCCGCACGCTGCGGTGCGCGTCCAGCCGCTTCATGCCTCCGCGCCAGCTCTGGTAGCTCTGCTCCACCTGCTCAGGGGTCATGATGCCATCGGCGACCATGCGGGCCATCTTCTTGAGCTTGCGGCGCTCCCGCGTTATGGAGTCTCGGCACGGCTTCACGACTATGCGGCCCGTGTCCGTGTAGAAGATGCGCTTCTTCAGCCACGTGAACCCGCGCGTGAGCTTCACCACGCGGGTCTTGCGCGGGTTCAGTTCGATGCCCAGCTCGGCGCATTTGCGCTCTATGAGCAGCAGGCACACCTGCAGGTAGTCCTTGGACTCGTGTATCAGGTAGAAGTCGTCCATATATCGACCGTAGGCCTCGGGGCGCAGCATCTCGATTACGTAGTGGTCGATGCGGTTGGGGTGCGCTACGGCGCATATCTGGTTCGGCTCGCTGCCCAGCCCCAGGCCCACATCGCCCTGCGCGTCTATCAGGCGGTGCTCCAAGGCGACCACGCGCGGATCTGGCAGCGCGGAGGCCACCTGGTCTTTGACGGGTTGGTGCGCTATGCGCGCGAAGTAGTCGGAGAAGTCGCCGAGCAGTATGTAGCCCTCGCGGCCGTGCCGCCTCCAGTGGTCGGCCAGGTGGCGCTTGAGCAGCTTCAGGGCGTAGTCGGTGCCGCGCCCCTTTATGTTCGCGGAGTTCGCGGCTATGAGGGTGGGCACGATCGCGGGCACGAGCGCGTTCTGCGACAGCGACTTCTGCACCACGCGCTCGGGAAAGTGCACGGCGCTGATGTGGCGCAGCTTGCCGCGCTCCCATAGGTCGAAGCGGATGAAGCCCCGGCATATGTCGCGGCCCTCCAAAAGGTCGCGGCGGGACAGGACGGCGTTGCGCAGGTAGTCCTTCATGTACCGCTGCGTGGACGCCTTCCACATCACGCCGCGCGCGGCCTGCTTGGAAGCCTTGCACAGGCTGTTGAGGTCGGCCACGGTCTCAAGCGTGCACGCCTTGACGCGCTCGGCCTTGGCCTTGGCCCGCTTCTCCTCGCGGCGCTTCCGGCGCGCCGCCCGCCTTTGCTCGGAGTTCACAGGAGGCACCCCGCACGGCTTTCAATGTGGCTCTGACAGCCGCTTGAGGTATGGCCATGAAACGCGGCGAAGCCACGGAGCGCCGCGCCATGCAAGCAGCGTCCGGCCACCCTCGCGGGGTGCGTATTTACGGGCGTGAGCCCGACGGTCGCGCCTTCCTTCCTCTCCGCGCTCTGCTTTCGGCCCTGGGGCCTACTCGGTCTGGCAGTAAGGGAATCCGGGGCGGGGGCGAACCCAGACGTTCGTCGCCGAGTTGTAGTTGGCATTGCCGTTGTTGTTGACGTAGCACACGTTGGACGAGGAGCCACCCATGACGGAACGCAGCCACCAATTGTACCGATAAACAAGGCGCGACCGCCGCCCATTATAGCGAACGCAGGCGCTCTAGCTCGGCCTCGGCCTCGGCTATGCGCTCCTCGGTGGACTTCTTGCCCGTCACGCGCACGTTCTTGCGTGCGCCCTTCAGCAGCCTGATCTCCTCCTCGACCATGGCCGCCAGCTCCTCGAAGCGGTTGGCGTTCACGGGCAGGCCGATATCCATGAGGCACTGCATGTCCAGCATCAGCTGCTCGCAGTCAGCTATGGCCAGCGTCAGGTAGCGTTTCCTCTCCAGCGCGTTGAACGAGGTGTTGGGGTAGAAGCAGTCGGCGCGGTTGACGTTGTACACGATGCTGCGCGCCGTCTCCACCGTGGGCACCGCGTTCAGCAGACGATAGGCCTTCGGAACCACGGAGGACGACGCCATCAGCTTGTTGACCTCCACGCGGATGGCGATTGCTTGAGTGAAAAACTTGTACTCGGAAACCTCGCGGTTGCGCTGGTAGACGCCGCTCACGTGCACCTCCTGGGGAAACTGGCGGAAAAAACGGCCCGCTTCGCGGGCAGGAGGCGACCGCGCAAGGCGGTCGCCTAAAAGCAGAGTATAGAGCACTCGGCTGGCTAGCCGACGAGGAAGCCGGGGCGGGGGCGAACCCAGACGTTCGCCGCCGAGGTGTAGTCGGCATCGCCGCTGTCGTTGACGTAGCACACGTCGGACGAGGAGCCACCCATGACGGAACGCAGCCACCAATTGCACCGATTTCCGTTGATTCGGTGCGCGGTGTCCCTGAACAGGTCCCACTGGCAGTCAAAGCCGACGCTGTAGCCCTTGGTGCCCCACACCGGGCAGCCGTACACCTCCATCTCGGACAGCGAGAACACCTTGCCGATATCCTGCCAGCTCCACGAGTTGGAGTCGTTGAGCGCGCCGCTGGCGCTGTAACGCTCCTCAAGCAGGACGCGCTGGGTCAGCAGGTACTTGGTCAGGCTCTCGGGCAGGCACGCCTCGAAGGCCGTCTCCCACGCCTTGAGGTTGCTGTTGGGGTAGGGGCATTTCTGGTCGGCGGTGCCCTGGTTCGTGTTGGTCGTGTTCCACATCAGGAAGCTGTCGTTGGCAACGCCGGTCACGGTCTTGGCCACGGCGATGGGCGCGGAGGCCACGAAGGCGATGTGGTGGCCTTTGGAGCTGTCGCCGCAGCAGTAGTACGGGTCGAAGTGCGCCAGGAGGAAGCGCACGGACTGCTGGGCCGCCACGCCCGACGCGCTTACCAGCGACACGTCGATGTAGTCTCCCACGCGCAGGCCCGCGAAGTTGCCGTTGGCGGCTCGCTTGTGCAGCGCGTCGTACACGCTGCCGCTGCCGATCTCTCCCGCCAGGATGGTGGCGATGTTCTGCCCGCCGTACTTGCCGATTTGGCCCTGGCGGTTGTACTCGGCGTTGTTGAGCGCCGTCTGCGCGTTGCTGCGCGCGGTATCGTCGATGACCTCGTAGCCGATGCCGCCCACCGACAGGGTTTTCGCTTGTGCCATTTCGTTGCCTTTCTACTTGAGGTTGAGGGTTGTGCCGGACGCCGTGCAGGTGCTCCCGAACGTGATGGTGCTGCCAGATGCACTGGCCTTGGAGGCGGGACAGTACACGGTGCCGTCGTCGTAGATGAACGCGTCAGTGGCGTCGGCCAGCTTGCCGTACAGGTCGGCTATCTGCTGCTTCTGCTTGGCCATGTCCGAGCTGCCCGCGCTGCCCTGCGCCACGCTGTTGGCTATCTGCAGGGCGATGTTTGCCGCCGCGTCGGCGTTCGAGGCCGCGCCGTTTGCCGCAGCCGTGGCGGCTTGCGAGGCCGTCTTCAGCTGCGACGCCTCGGTCACGCGGTCGCTTTCCGCCGCGGCTCGCTTCTTCTCGGCCTCTGCGCGCTTGGTTTCGGCGGTCTGGCGTGCCTTCTCGTTCGTGGCGCGCTGGTTTTCCGCGCTCGCGCGGGAGGCCTCGGCCTTCTGCATCTGCGCGTTCAGCGCGCTCACGTCGGCTAGCTGCCCTTCGAGGTTCGCGATGATCGCCTCCACCGCATCGACGTACGGGCCGGATATCTCGCCCGACGCGCTCGCCGAGGGCAGCACGTTCACCAGGACGTTCTCGGTGGTGGCGTCCAGCCCTGCCGCGTTCCGCACGCGCACGTAGCACACCTTGAGCAGCCCGGCCACGCCGAAGACGGCGGGGTCGACCGTCACGGTGGCCACGTTGTCGCTGATGCCAGTGAACTGCTGCTCCACGTAGGTGTGGTCGGGCTTCGCAGCCATGAGGTGCACCTTGCAGCCCGTCAGGGCCGCCTTCTTGTCGCCGTCGTAGATGGCGGCCTTCAGGACCTCGGCGCTGTCGCCCTGGTGCACGGTGATGACGGGCGGCGCTATGTTGGTCTTCTTGAGGTTGAGCGTAAGCTCGTGCGTTGCCATGCCTCATTCCTTTCCTTCGGCCGCAAGTGTCCGCGATATGTCGCCGGGCTGCGCTCTGTGGACCCCGCATATCTCCTCGTCGGTGAGCGCCGAGAAGTCCACGGCGTTGGCCTCGCCGCCTTCCGCGTCCATGACGGCCACGGGGCTGGACACGAGCGTGAAGCCGCCCTTGCCGTCGAACTCGAACACATCTTCCGATTCCACGATGGCCCGCGCCGTGGCCGGGTCGCTGATGCACTCGAACACCGGAAGCGCCTCGGGCGGCTTCGGCGCGCCGTCGAGCGCCTGCGGCGCTTCGGGCTGCTGCACAAGGTGGTAGAACATTCCGTTTCCTCTCTCGCTGGTCTAGTTTCCCGTGATGCTGCTCATGCCGGTGATGATTCCGTTCACCACGTTGATGGTGCCCCACTTCCAGTTGTTGCCGTTGTTGGTGATGCACCCGATGAACTGCGTGGAGCCCGTGTACCCGTAGGTGCCGCCGCTGCTCGGACTGGTTCCTATGGCGAACTTCGGGGCGAGTATCCTGGCGGTGCCCGACGACCCAATGTCTGCGCGGCTGCTATCCAGGTACACGTAGTTGTTGGAGTTCTCCTGCAGCTTCACGTACGCCGAGCCGCCCGCGTTGCTGTTGCCGCTCCTCATGTACAGCTGCTCGTCGGGATGGCTCATGTAGCCCGCGTAGTAGGGGGTCGTCAGCCACGTCTGGCGGTAGTAGCGGTTGACTGCCAGGAAGCCGTAGCCGCAGGCGGATATGCCCACGCCGTCGGTCGAGCTCGCCGTGGGGCTGTCCTTCGCGTGGACGGCCTCGATGGTGCAGTACTCGGTCGAGCCGTTCACGAACGACGCTCCCGGGTGGTTGTTCGTCGTCGTGCCGGTGGTGATGTAGTTGGTTGACGACGTGCCGACCATGTTGCAGCGGAACATGGAGGTGCTGCCCACCAGCACGGTGCCCGCGATGATGGAGCCGTTCTTGTCGTATATCTGGAAGCCGTTGGTGGCGTTGATATAGACCCTGTTGCCGTTGCTGTCGGTCATGAAGATGGAGCCGTCGCGCAGGTAGAAGGCCCCGCTGTCGAGGTCCCAGTACGAGTTCCCGCCTTTGATGCGGCCCGTGGTCAGCTCGTCGGCGGTCACGCCGTCGCCGGTTATGGCCGTGCGCCACTTCCACGCGCCGCTGGAGTACTTGGAGTTGGCCACGCCGATGATTCCGCCGCCTATCTTGACGCACTTGGTGGCGCTCTCGGGCTTCTTGTCGTACACCAGGATGCCCTGGCCGGGCTCCTCGTACACCCAGCCGCCCGTGGTGTTCACCTCGCTGTTGAGCATGTCAACGATCTTCTTGCGGATATCCGTCGGCAGCTGGTCGAGCTGTTTCTGCAGCCCATCCACCTCGCCCTCGGCGCTCGTCAGCCGTTCGTCCAGCTTGCCCGTGACGCCTTCCAGGTACTCCTTGTTGGCCTCGTCTATCCGCTTGAGCACGCTCTCGCTCTGCTCCACCGTGGTGTCGGTGTAGAGCTTGAGCACTTCCTCAAGGGACAGGTTGCCGTCGTCGGAGTACTTCTTCAGCGCCTCTTCCAGCGTGGTATCGCCCTTGTCGGCATACTCCTTGAGGGCCTTGTCAAGCGCGCCCTTCACCTCGTCGGTGTAGTCCTTGGCCGCGCCGCCCTGCTCCCTGGCGAACGCCTCCTGGCGCTTCTCGGAGGCCGCCAGGCTCTCGCCCCATTTGCCGGTCGATGCCTTGTTGGACGCGTTTACCGCGTCGGCCACGGTGGCGCGGATGCTCGAAGCCGTTCTCTTTGCGCTGGACTTCTGGGCGGCCATCAGCTCGGCCACGGTCTGGTAGTTGCCGAACGTGTAGGTGACCTCGCCGGGGCGCAGCTGATCCTCCACCACCTTGGTGATGCGCGTGCGCACGCGCAGCGGCGGGTCGTACACCTTGTCCACCACGGTCACCAGGTCGCCCTCGTCCGCGCCCTCGAAGCCCTCGCCGGCGCGCGCAAGCGCCACGGCGTCCGCAGTGTAGGACACGGTGGGCACGCACGACTTAGCCAGCTGCGCCTCGGTGAGCTTCTTCAGCTCGGCGGCGTCCTCGCAGTCGGAGAACTCCACGTCGCCGAACACGTGCGCCTTGCCGCCCTTGCCGTCGGGCCGTCCCCAGCGCGCCAGCGCGTCGGCCGACCCCACCCAGTTCTGCCCGCCGTTCACGTCGCCGAAGGTCAGCTTGCGATCGTAGCCGCCCGTCAGGTTGCCGTCCTCGTCGGCGGTCTGCAGGGACTTGCCGTAGCCGTACAGGGCGGTACACACGTTGCCCTCGTCCACGCTGCGCTTGACGCTCACGAGGTCCTTGGCGTAGGTGAAACGCTTGCCGTTGTCCTCGCCGACCTGCTTGGCCATGCACACGCGGCGTGCGGTCACCTTGGTGCCGCTCACCTGGATTTCGAACGACAGCTCGCCGCCCCAAGTGTCTGCCACGTCGTGGATGGCCGCCCATGCGTTGGTGTGGTAGAAGTTCGTGCCGGCCTGCCCGAGGTCGGCCACGGTTCCGACCTGCCAGCGCGAGGAGGACAGCGCCGAGGCCAGCGCGGCGTAGGCGCTCACGTCGTAGGGGCGCTTGTCCTCCAGGTAGTCGCCCAGGAGCTCGATTTGCGCCGAGGTCGGGCAGTAGTACGTGTAGAGGATGCCCGCGCTTGCGCGCTCCTCCTCCACGCCGTCCACGATGTTCTCGTGCCAGCGGCCCTTGAGGTCGCGCCACACCAGGCGGTCGCCCTTGTCCAGGCGCGCCAGCGTTGTGATGCTCAGGGCATTCTCGCCGTTGACCTCGCGCGTGTCCTCGCACTCGAACAGCGTCTTGATGGGTCCCTTGTACGCCTCCCAGCGGTCGCATGCCCACAGAATCATCAGCCCACGTACCTTTCCGTCCACTGTACCGTCGCGGTGCCGCTGGACAGCTTGAGGCTGTTGGCCCCCGGCTCCAGCGGGAAGAAGTCACTCTCGAAGGTCACGGGCGCGGGGCTGCCGTCCACCGTGGCCTGCGGGGCGGCCATGTCGATGACCACCGCGCTCGATGCCGTCACCGCTTTGTCGATCTGCACGAATTCGCCCGTGCCCATGTTCGTCAGCCGCAGCGCCGACGTGCTGCCGCCGGGCCTGACGGTCACGGTGGGGTAGGTGCGGAACGTCCCGCCCACCTGCACGCCCGAGGTGCCCGACACGGTTGCGCGCCCCTCGGCCCCGTAGGCCACGGGGTCGTATGCCGTGAACGTCAGCGTGGCCTCGCCGGTGTGCCACAACGTGTCGAGCGCGCCCGGCGAGGTCAGCACGGCCATGTAGCGCAGGCCCAGGTGCCTCTCGTCGTCCAGCCACAGCTCGGCCTCCTTGAGGCACAACAGGCGCGAGGCCATGAGGCGGCGAAGGGCCGCCATGTCGTCGGCGGGGCGCGCCCTCCAGGCCGCCGCCACGTCTATCGTCAGGGGTTTCAGCTCTGCGCGCATGAAGCGCGAGCCGGGCTGCCCGGGCACGTCGCGCGTGGCTATTTCGTACTCGGGCAGCAGCGAGCGGGTCACGAGCCGGGTGTCGAACCACGGCGCGAAGTCGAAGCCGTTGTATATCATGCGAAGCACTCCTGCCGTTTGATTTCCTTGGCTATCTGGCGGGAGATTTTCTCGATGTCGGCCTCCTCCCGCACGGTCGCGTACAGGTTGATTGTCACGTTCGTGTCGCCATGGGCCGCGCCGTCCTTGCCGTCGAGCAGCTTGGCGATGCCCTCGGCCAGCGGGCGCGCGCCGCGCTCGTTGAACGGCACCACGCCCTCGGGGCCCGCCTCGCCGACGCCGATGACGCTGGGGCCGTTGAACACGCCGCCCTTGGCGTACCAGTCGATGCCGAAGTGCGGCACGCTCGGCGGGGCGATGCTGAAGCTGCCGGAGATGGACAGGTGCGGCAGCTTCAGGTGGGGCAGCGACCACGAGAAGTTGAAGAACCCCTTGATGGAGTCGATGACGTTGCGCACGGTGTCGCGGGCGTTCTGTATCGGCGTCTCGATGGCGCTCTTGATGGAGTTCCACACGCTGCTCACGGTGTCCTTGGCGGCGTTGAACACACTGGAGATCGTGTCGCGGATGCCGTTCACGATGCTGGATATGGTGGAGCTGATGCCGCCCCACACGCTCGACGCCGTGCTGCTCACGGCCCCCCATATGGAGTCCCACACCGCCTGAATTGCCGACAGCACCGCCGATATGGTGGAGCTGATGGCATTGATGGCCGCGCCTATCGCCGAGCTGATGGCATCCCATATGCTGGAGGCGGTGGAGCTCACCGCGCCCCACACCGTGTCCCACACGCCCTGGATGACCCCAAGGGCCGCGCCTATCACGTCGCTGACGTACTGGATGTACGCGCTCACCGCGCCGTAGATGGCCTCCCATATGGCGCTGGCGGTGCCGCTGATGCCTTCCCACGTCGCGCCCCACCATTCGGAGAGCGCCGTCACCACGTCGGTGATGACCTGGCTCACCGCGTCGATGTAGCCTCCCACCGCGCCGCAGATTGCGTCCCATGCCGCCGTCAGCTGCTCGCCGAAGTTCTCCCAGATGAAGTTCCAGGGTATGAGCAGCGTCTCGATGGCCAGGTTCAGAATCTCGCCCAGCAGCATCACGGCGACCTGCACCACGTTGCAGATGCCGTCCCAGATGGACGAGGCGGTATCGGCCAGGCCTTGGAAGAACCCGGCTATGGCGTCGATGGCCCCCTGCACCGTGGAGCAGATGCCGTCCCACACGCCGCCCAGCTTCTCGCCGAGCTGCGAGAAGAACTCGCCGACGCTTTGGGCCACGTCGCCCGCCACCTGGGTGGCCACCTCGAACGCGGCGCACACGGCATCCCACACGGCGGTCACCGCGTCGCGGAACTCCTCACAGTTGTTCCACAGCAGCACCACGGCGGCGATGATGGCCGCTATGGCCGCTACCACGGGGTGAGCGGCTATGAGCCCCAGCGCGCCGGTGCCCAGCTTGCCGACCACCTGGAAGGCCGCTCCGATTTTCGGCACGGTGTCCACGACGGTGCCGACCGTCGACAGCACGGGGCCTATGGCGGCCGCTATCGTGGCGATCGCCAGCACGGCGGTCTGGCCGCCCTCGCCGATGCCGGCGAACCACTCGGAGAACGACTTGACGACACCCGCCACGTTGGTGGCGATGTTGAGCAGCGGCTCGCCAAGCGGCTCGATGGAGCCCTGCAGCTCGCGCATGGCCTCCTGCGATTTCACGGCGAAGCTGTCGGAGGCGGCCTCCTGGGCCTGCTGCGCAGCGCCCGCCACGTCGCCGAAGCTGTCCTGCACGCCAGCCAGGGACTCGATCATGCCCATGGCATTGTCCTCGCCCAGCGAGGACCACAGGGTGGAGGCCAGCGCGGCCTTGTCGTACTCGTTTGGCATCTGTGTGAGGTCGCCCAGCACCGCCTGCAGCATGTCCTCGGCGGTGGCGCTGCCGTTCTTGAAGTTCTCGAAGACCTCCTGCGTGCCATCGCTGAACGAGCCGATGGATTCCTCCATGCGGCCGTCGGACAGCGCCGTCAGGAACTCGTTGAGGTAGTCGCCCACCTTGTCCAGGTTGTACGCGCCGTTGGACGTGCCCGCTTCGAGCAGCGAGAAGTACTCGCTGGCGCTCATTCCCGCCTCGCCCCATCGCACGGAGTATTCGCTCAGGTTGTCGCCCAGCTCGTCGGTGTAGTTCAGGCCGCGCTGCATGCCCGCCGTCAGCAGGTCGCTGGCCTCGGTGGCGGACAGCCCGAAGCCCTCCATGAGGGCGTTGGTGCCGCGTATGGACTCGTTCACGTCTGCGCCGAAGGTGTCCGACAGCATGAGTGCGTTGGTGGTGACGGTCTGCAGGTCCTCGTCGGACACGTCGCGAAGGGTGGACTTGCACTGGATCAGCGCATCGTTGACCTCGTCCAGGGACTGGCCCCAGCCACCCTCGTATATGCGCTTGCCTATGCCGCTGAAACGCTCGGCCTCCTCGCCGGACACGCCGAACGCGGCGGCTATGCGGGCGTTGGCCTGCTCGTAGTCGCTGGCCACGCCGAATACGGCCTTGCCGGCGGCCACCACGGGCGCGGTCAGCGTCACCGTGGCGGCCGTGCCGGCCTTCTTGAACGAGGACGACAGCTTCGCGGCCTTCTCGTCGCCCTCGGTTATGTTCTTCCAGGAGATGCCCTGGAGGTCGCGCTCCAGGGCCTTGATGTTCTTGGATACGTCAACGGTGTCGAGCACCGCTTTGATGATGACGTTGCCGTCCATGCTCACCTCGTCGCTCTCTTGAGCGCGGCGAACACATCGCGCATCGCCGCGTCGCTTCCTTCCTCAGAGCCGTGTGAGCTGCGGCCTTTGCCGAGTTCGAACGCCTTGTGGGCGGCGTTCCAGGCCTCGACCTCCTGCCTGTTGTATTTGGTTGGCTTCGGCTTGGTCGCCGGGTTGCGGTAGTGGATGGCCGCGCCGAGCGGCGTGTCCTGCGGGCAGCCGCCCACGAGTGCCACGAACTCGGCAAAGCTGATGCGACCGCGCACCTCGTCCCACTCGATGCCGTAGGCCTGGCGGAAGCTGGTGCGTATGCGCGCCGCGTCCTCCTCCAAGTCCCACAGCGGGGTCTCGTGCGGGCGGTCGCCGGTCAGGTCGAGTCCGCACATGTCCCATACCGCCGCGTCGCGCATCCGCACGAACTCGGCGGCGTCGTAGTCGCATGCGCACCACGCGTCCGCCCAGTCCACGAAGAACAGCGCCAGGAACTCGTCCCGGCGCTGGTCGTCGGACTTGCCCTCGTCGGTCAGCACCTCGATGACGCGGATGATCGTGAGCGCGTCGTCGCGCACCAGCACCTCTTCGCCGTTCCACGGGTAGCGCGTGGCGCTCGTGCCGTCGGGCAGCCACACCCGCTCGGCCGTGAGCGCGGCTGGCAGCATTACTTGCCGCCCTTCTTCTTGCGCTTGGCCTTGGCGCGGCGCTGGGCGCGGTTGAGCGCCTGGACCTGATCGGCGCGCTCGCTGTATGCAAGGCCGCACGCCATCAGCTGCTCGCTGGTCGCGTGGCGCGCCAACATGTTGAGGAACGTGGCGAAGACCTCGCCCAGGATGCGGATGTTCTCCTCGGGCGCGATGGGGCCCTCGTCGCCGCCCATCCACGCGAGCAGCTGCTCCCAGCCCTCGGTGCCGATGAACGTCGAGATGGTGCGCTTCATGAGGCGGGCCTGCGCGGCGTTGGCCTCGGCCGCCTTCTCGGGGGTGTCGGCCTCGCGGGCCATCTGCTCGTTGGCCTGCGCGCGGTCGATGGCGTTGCCGACCTTGGCCAGGTACTCCTCGATGTGCTTGTCGTCGAACCATACGCGGAAGCGCGGCGTGTCGGGGTTCTCCTCGGGGTCCTCGAAGAACACGTCCTCGTACGCGCGGATGTTTTTCAGAAGTTCCATTTGTTGCCCCTTTCGTGAGCGGTGAGCGTCGGGCATAGAAAAGGGGCGCGGGCCGCTCACTAGCCCGCGCCCCCATGTCCAGGAGGTTATGTCTGGTGTCGCCTGCGGCTACTTCGCCGCCACGGTGACCTTCACCTGCGTGCAGATGCTCGGCTTGGACGCGCAGCGCACGGTGATGACCGCCTCGCCTGTGGCCACGCCCGTCACGTTGCCGTCGCTGTCGACGGTGGCCACGTCGGTGTTGCCCGATGCGAAGAAGCACTTGGCGTTCGCCTCGGCGGGCGTGACGGTCGGCGCGAGCTTCATGGACTTGCCCACGGCCGGGCCGGTCGGCGCGGTGCAGGTGACGCCCGTGGGCTGCTTGAGCTTGTTGGCGGGGATGTAGCGCATAGCGCCAGCGCCCGAGATTGTGCAGGAGAACGCGCCGGGGTCGGACGCCGCGCCCTGCTGCGAGCCGACGGTCAGGCCCAGGTAGGTGCAGTCGCCCTCCACCACGTCGCCGTTGGGGTCGGTGTGGCGGAAGTGGCCCGCGCGGCCCTCGCCGGTCTCAAGCGCCAGGCTGGCAACGAAGTCCTGCGCGGGGTCGCCGTAGCAGCGGTCGCCTGTGACCTCGTACTGCGGCTGCACGCTCTTCACCTTGTCGGTGGGAGTGCCGTAGCCGTCGTAGTAGTCCTTGGTCTCGGTGGTCTCGTTGGTGGTCGGCTTCACCTCGGTGATGCCGCGCGAGAAGATGGCCCACGTGGGGCTGGCCGCGTCTGGCGTAGTGTCGATCTCCAGCGCGCTCATGTAGTTGGGCGCGAAGCCCAGGTCTTGGTTCTTTGCCATCGTTATCCCTTCTCTATGGTTATGGTCGCTTTGATTCGGAACTCCCACAGGTACGGCCCGCCCTCCGACGGCGTTATCTCCTGCGGCTCTGTGTACAGCGCCGCGCTGGTGAAGCCGTAGGAGCCGGTGGGCGAGGACAGGTCGGCCCCGTCCAACGCGTCGGCCAGGTCGTAGGCGTCGCCCATGGCCTTGGCCTCGGAGGTGTCCTTCACGATGACCTGCAGCACGTATCCGACACGGCGGGTGCCGTCCATGTGGCGCACCGCGTCGGCCGTGGGCATGGGCCTCAGCACCACCGCGTCGTCGTGGCCGCGCGATGCTGCCAGGCGGGTGAGGAGCACCGGGCCGTAGCCCAGGGCCTCTATGGCGGCCTTCGCCGCCTCCATCACGTCCGGGGCCATGTCACGCCCCCTCGGTCAGGAGGTCGACGGCCAGGCGCTCCCAGTCCTCGCCGTGCGCTTCCTTCGCGGCCTTCGGCCAGTCGGCCTTGGCCCTCGGGTTCTTGCCGTGCTTGATGGAGCTGTCGGGCAGGTCGCGCACGTAGGCGGCGTAGTCGGCGTCCCATATGACGAGGCCCTGCCTGAAGTCGGAGGCGGCCTGCATGGAGTTGTGCATGCGCTTGGTGTCCTCTGGCGTGAACGCGTTCATGTCCTCGGCCACGCTCATGGCGAACTTCACCTGCTTGGCCTCCAGCTCCTTCGCGCTGAAACGCTTCATGAGCTTGGTCAGGTCGACCGTAACTGCTGCGGGCATGGCTACCTCACCTCCAGTTCCCAGTGGTGGGGACGGGTGCCGAACGCGCGGCGGGGCGTGCACCTTGCCACGTTCATCCACTCGCCCCCGTCGATGCTCACACGGCTGCCCACGGGCACGTCGAACATGCCGGGGCTGTCCGCGCCGTCTGCTATCACGAGGCCCTGCGCGCCGTCGCCCAGGGCGTACTCGCGCACGAGCCACGCCGAGACGGGCTCGAAGCGCACGCGGCGCACCTCGACGGGCTGCTCGAACTCGCCGCCGTAGCCGCCCTCCCTGGGCACCTTGACGAACATGGTGGAGGGCCGCGCCGAGCGCGGCACCCGCATCATCTGGTACCCCCGATGCCCGCGTAGAGCAGCGGCGTTCCAAGCAGCTCGCGGCGGACGGCGGCCTCCATGTCGCTGCGGTAGGTGCTGGCCACTTCGGTACCGGGGTTCCACGAGAACGAGCCGATGGTAAAGCCGCCGCCCTCCATGATGCCGCCCGAGCATCCGTACGCGGCGTCGACCTCGCAGGCCGCCATGACCGCGCGCGCCCACTCCTCGGAGCCGTCCGGCTCGTTGGGGAAGATCAGGTCGCGCACGGCTGCCGTGGCGTGGGGGAGCGCCGCCTTGAACTCCTCGGCGGACAGCTCCCCGCGCCCGGCTGCCAGGTAGTCCTCGTGGGTCGGGGCTCTAGTTTCCATCGTCCTCGGCCGCCTCGGGCTTTTCCGCCTTGCCCTTGGCGGGCTGCTCGTCTGCGGCCTTCGCCTCGGGCTTTTCCGCCTTGCCCTTGGCGGGCTTGGCCTTCTTCGGGGCCTCCTTCTCGAAGGTCAGTCCAACGGTGCGCATGTCGCGCCTCCTTCCTACGCGGCCTTCATGTCTGCGGTGATGTAGTGCGCCAGGTTCTCGCGGACGCCGCACACGCCGTACTTGCGGTACTTGAACAGGTGGCCGAAGCCCTGCTGGTTGTCCTCGGCGTCGATGACCTTGCCGTGCGCGAAGTTCCAGCGCAGCACCACGGCGTCCTTGTGGACGATGAGGAAGTTCATGTCCACCGCGCCGGTGCCCTTCTTGTAGTGGCCGATCTCCTCGTCCTTGGTGGTGCCGTCCAAAAGGTCGATGGCGCTGTAGAAGCGGGACTGCGGCACCTTCACGATGGAGGAGAAGCCGTCAAGCGCCTCTCGGGACTTGGTGGTGTCCAGGTCCTTCACCATACCCAGCAGGGTGGGGGTGATGAACAGCACGCGGCCCTCTTCCGGCACCTCCTTCTCGTCCATGTCGCACATGGCGGCGTTCAGGCCCTTGAGCATGTCCGCGCCGTCGGCGTAGGTCTTCTGCTCCTTGGTGATGCCGGTGCCTGCGCACAGCGTGGAGAACACGAACGCGTCTCCCTCGGGCACCACCTTGGTGCGGTTGAAGTGCGCGGCGGCGTTGCCGAACGCCAGATTGAAGGACTGGGCGTCCACTTTCTGGTCGATTTCCAGGATGGTGCCGCGGTCGTAGTTGGCGCTGATGGGCTTCCAAGTCAGGGACGCGCCGCTGTTCTGCGGCAGTCGCCCGTTGGCCTGCACGTCGCCCAGGCCACCCATGGAGTAGACGGGATAGTAGAACTCGCCCAGCTGCTCCATCTGCGCGATGTTGCCCTGCGGCGCGGCGCTCTCAAGCACTGCGGTCAGGGATTCCTTGCGGTACGCCTCCATGAGCACGTTCTCGTAGCCCATGGGCAGTTCGATGCTGTTTGGCATGATTTACTCCTTTGAAGATTCGTCGGTGAGTCCGAAAGCTGCGCGGAAGTCGGCCAGGCCGTCGGAGCCTGCGCCGCCCTTGGGGTCGCCGCCCGCGCTCTCGCGGGGCTGGTCGGTGAACATGTAGGCGTTATCCTTCTTCAGGGCCTCGAAGTCGATGCCCGTGAGGTTGCCCTGCTCGTCCAGCTTCGCGTCAGCGATGTTCGGGATGATCGCGCGCGCCGCCTTGGCGTTGCGCACCCCCATCTGCGCCAGCTTGGTGTCGATGGCGAAGTCGCGGCGCATGTCGGCCTCGCGCTTCTCGGCGTCGGCCTTGTACGCCTCGTTGTCGGCCTTGGCCTTGTCGAGCGCGGCCTGCAGCTCCTCGGCGTTGCCCGCCTTGGAGGTGAACTCCTCGATCTGCTTGTCGCGCTGCTCCAGCTCGGCCTTGAGGGCCTTCACCTGCTCCTGGTACTCGTCGGTCTCGCGCTTGTACTTCGCGTAGGACACGACCTCCTTCGCCGGTTCGGTCTGCTGGCCGTTGTCGCCGCCCTCGTTGCCTTGGGGCTTGTTGTCGTCCGCCATCGCTTGCTCCTTCCGTGTTTGGTTTTCGCGCTTCCCTGCGCGCTTGGATGGCCCGCCGTTGTCGCCGCGGTCGCGTGCGGGGCCGTTGTCGCCGCCCCATCGCGTGACCGCATCTTCCCCGAGGTGTCGCCAGGCAAAAGAAAAGGCCGCCCGTGATGGGCGGCCTTGATGCCGTGCGTCTACTCGGTTGTCGCTTGGTCTACTTCATCAGCCCCGCGTCGCGCAGAACCTTGCGGGACTTGGCAAAAAGCTCCTCGCGCTCTTCTTTGGTCAGCTTTTCGGCGGCTTTCGACTCGGAGGCGCTGTCATCTATGACGAGCACCCAGTCCTCTGGCGTCACTTCTTTTTTGTCAGCCTGAACCATTTCGCTTCCTCGTTTCGCTCGTAGAGCATTTCGGTGGCAAGCTGGTCGATAACGTCGCCGCCCACGTTCGGGCACTCTCTTTTCGCCAGCTCTCGCAGCTCCTCGTACGCTTGTACGACGCTGCGGTCGTTCACCTTGATTTCGTAGATTGTACCATCGTGGCACGCCACCACTGAGCTGCGCACCCAGTCGTTTTCCGCCACCGTTCGAATGTCGGTCCACGACGGCGGCGAGCTCATGGGGTGGTTGTGGATCAGCACCACGCCGCCCTTGGTGCGCCTGCACGCCTCCACCTGCTTGGCGGTCAGGCCGCACGCCTGGCTCTTCAGGCCGTGCCCGAAGGTGTCGGTGACGCGCTCGCCCTTCTTCCACGACACGACGGACATGCGTTCGTAGCCCGTGCCGTCGCGGTCGCGCAGGATGCGGCGGCTTTCGGCGTACACGGCCTCGCTTGCGCGCTTCGGGATGGGAAGGGACGCCACCTTGTCGTGGTAGGCCCTGCCGTTCACGGCGCGGCGGCTCACGTCTGCGGCGGTGCCCGCGCCCTTGCCCGGCATGAACTTCTCGCGCACCCAGGTCTTGTCCGTGGCAAGCGGGTAGATGCGCTCCTTCGATTCCACGGCGGCCTCGCGCGTGCGCTCGCGGGACAGGTAGGGATGGGCGGCTATGTGCTCGCGCTGGCGCTTCTGCAGCTTGCCCAGGCGCAGGCGCTCCTTGGTGTTGTCGAGCCCGGCGGCCTCCAGGGCCGTTGCCTCGCGCTTGGCGGCGCGTATGCCGCGCTCAAGCTCGCGCTGCTTCTGCTCTGCCTGGTATCGCTCCTCGCGCTTCTCGTCGCCGCCATCTGGATCGCGCTCGTACCGCAGCTGCTGGCCCTCCACGTAGATGCCGAAGTCGTGCTTGCAGTTCGCGCCGCACAGGCCATCGACAGAGCCGTAGCCCGTCTCGCGGTAGAACGGCGGGTACTTCTTGGACTTGCCCGACAGACTGAACACGCGGCCCTGCCACTTGGCGTGGCTCTCGCGCGCCCCGCCGTGCGAGGAGGTCTGCACGAGGTCGTGCCCGGTCTCTTCAAGCAGCTCCAGCGTGTTGCGGCTGCCGGCCTGCACCGCCTGCGTGCGAATGTGGCGGCGCATGGCCACGTCCGCCTGCGCCCACGCCCCGCTCTTGTAGTCCACGACGGACACGCCGCGCCGCGCCAGCTTCAGCACGGCCTCGCGGGTGGCCTGCTCGTAGCCCGCCATGCCCGAGTTCACCCGAGCCACGGCCTGCGCCACGACTTCGAGGTAGGCGCGCTGCACGTTGGCGGGCATCTTCAGGTTGTCGCGGCTCACGACGTCCTGCACTCCCGCCGCCGTGGCCCGCGCTGAGTTGTGCAGCCTCCACTGCATCGTCTTGGACAGCGCGCCCATGGCCGTGCCCAGCGTGGCCAGGTCGGCCTCGGCGCTCTTGGCCACGGCCTCGGCCGCAGCCTTGGCAGCCTCGCGCGCGGCTCTGCGGCCCTCCTCGTTCATGGCCTTCTGCACGTCCTTGGCGGCAAGCGCCGCCTTGCGGGCGGCCTGCGAGTAGGCGCTGTCGCCCTCGAAGTCGATGGAGCCTATGAGCGCGGCGTAGATGCACACCAGGCGCAGGGTGTATTCGTCCATGGCCCCCTGCGCTGCGTCGGTGAAGTGCTCTATGTAGTCCGGCCCCAGCATCAGGCGAGCCCGTCGCCCAGCATGTCGAACGCGCCGCCCTGCTGCTCGGGCACGTTGGCCTTGGCCTCGTTGCTGGTCTCGCCGTAGAAGCGGCGGCGGTACTCCCACGGGGCCATGATGCCCGCGCCGACCTCGCTCATGGCCATCTCGCGCGCGCTCTGCGTGTCGCTGATGATGGAGTCGTCGAAGTCCACGGTGACGTCGCCGTAGGGCACGGCCTCGCCCTTGATGCTGCGGCACGCGTCGGCCATGCCGTTCACGAGGCGCACGATGGACTTGCGCAGGGCGTTCTCGTGCCGGTGGATGGATCGCATCAGCTGCGAGTTGTCGGCCGCCACCTCCTTGGCGGTCTTCAGGCCCGTGTGCGACTCCCAGGAGAAGTAGCCGTTGCCGAAGCCGCACGCCACCGACAGCAGGCGCAGGCCCGTGTTGATGGCGCTGGCGTTCTCGTCGGCCTTGAGGTCGCTCTGAACGGTCTGAATCTTGGCCGACCCCTCGTCGCCGGGGTTCATGCTGAAGATGGTGTCGTCGGCCTCGCCGAAGGCGTAGTAGGTCTTCGTGAGGCTGCCGTCCGGCCCCTTGTCGGTCTTGGACTCTATGAGGGTCTTGTCCACGAACGTGCGCGGGCGGCCCACGCGAATGTGGTCGAGCAGGGAGGTGGCGGCCTCGTCGACCACCTTCATGGCCCCCACGGCGTTGCAGTACACGCTCGCGCCCATCGCGCAGTAGTCGTAGAAGCGGTTCGACACGGCGGGGCGCACCAGCGCGAAAAGCGGGCGGGTGCAGCGCGTGTCCATGTCGGCGCTGATGCCCTCGACCGCCACCTGCTTGTGCGTCTTGGTGTCGAACAGCTGCGTGAGGATGTGGTAGGTGCCGCCCTTGAGCACGTGGGCCTGGCACTGGTCGTAGTCGCGCCCGGCGACCTCCACGCGGCCCACGAACGCGCACTGCGTGCAGTCGTCGGCGCTCCACGTGAGCGGGACTATCTGCGTGGCGTCGTAGCGCACGATGCGCAGCTCGGCGTCGGGCGTGTAGGCGCTGTCGGTCACGCCTCGCGGCTCGATGACCCACGCGCCCGTGCCCATGGCGAACGCGCGGGCTATGAAGTCGGCGTTGTCCATGGCGAACGATGTGGGCGCGTCGCCGTCCTCTGTCGGCTGCGGCGCGGCCTGGCCGTCCTCGTGCCCCTCGTCGCCGACGCCGCCCGTCGCCTTGGGGTTGGCGAAGTAGCGCGCCATCCAGGCGCGGCGCTCGTCGCTCGTGCTGGAGATGATCGTGCTCTCGTTCATGAGCAGACTGGCCCACTCGTCGGCCACGAGCGCCGCCGGGTGCAGGCTCGCGCGCTCGCGCTTGTACACGCGGAAGCCGCGCCGCTCGCTGTAGTGGTACCAGCCGTTGTTCGCCGCGAACCAGCCGAACCAGACGCCCACCATGCCCTGCATGCGGGTGTCCGGCTGGTATCCCATGCGGCGCAGCCACGCCTCGGCGTAGCCCGTGTTGCCTCGCTTCTCCATCAGAGGTTGCTCCTTATCCACAGTCCTGCGGCGTAGCCCGCCGCGTCTATCGCGTCGTCGTTCACCTTCGGCAGTGTCTCGGTTATGTCGCCCTGCCCGTTCGACACGTACTCGAACTCGGGGAACTCCTTGGCGGCGAGCGGGCAGCGGTCGGGGTCGATGACTATGCGCGTAAGGTTCTGCATCCACCTGATGCGGCTCTTGGGCGCGTTCAGGCCCTGCTTGAGCGACTTCTGCGCGCCGATGCCCTGCTCCTGGTAGTAGAGGATCATGCCGCGCGCCGCGCTGTCGCACCACACGTCGGCGGCGGGGTCCTCGGCCGCCTGCAGCTTGGCCGCCACCAGCTCGGCGGTCTTGACGTCGATGGCCTCGGTTCCCTGGCGGCTCTCCTCGTCCAGCAGGTACAGCACGCGCTCGTTCTCGTCGTAGCCCGCCTCCATGAACACCCAGGGGTGCACGCTGCCCGCGTCCACGCCGAACGAGCGCAGGGCGATGGACGCGCGCTCCTCCGCGGTGATGGGGCGTATGTCCAGCAGCTCGTCGGGGAACACCTCGGAGCCCGTGCCGATGACCTCGCCGAGCCATTGCCAGCGGTAGGAGTCGGGGGTCTTGCGGCGGCTGCGCTCCGCCTCCGCCAGCGCGGTGGCGCTTATCCATTCGGGGTGCTCGTCTATGACGTCCAGGTACGTGGTGTGGCATATGAAGCGCCCGTCCTCGCCCGGGTGGGCCTCCAGGTCGCGCGCCTCCTTGTTCACCCAGTTGCGCGCCGAGCGCGGGGGGTTGTAGCTGTAGAACACCCAGAACATGTCGCCGCCGCGCAGGAACGTGGCCAGCACGCTGCGCACCTCGTCCATGCCGTCGAACTCGTCTACCTCCTCGAACCACACCACGGCGCAGTAGCCGGTGCGGAACTTCGCGGACTTCAGCTTCTTCGGCTTGTCGCATCCCACAAAGCGTATGACCTGCCCGGTGGGGCGGTACGTTACCTCCATGGGGGACAGGCCGAAGTCGAACAGGTGCGCCACGCCCAGCACGTCGCACGCCCAGCCTATCTGCTCGTACACGGACGTGCGCAGCGTGTTGCCGACCTTGCGCAGCACGACGGCGTTGGCCTCCGGGTTGAGCATGATCAGCAGCACGATGGCGATGGATATGAACGACGACTTGGTGGAGTTGCGCCCGCCCTTGAACCAGTAGTGCGTGAACTCGTGCGCCTTGATGGAGCGCCACACGCCGGCGAACACGGAGGCCACGACGTCCGAGAGCCTAACCGAGGTCGTCAACGATGGTCACCCCCGCCTCCGCCATGGCGGCCTTCGCGCCGTCCACGCCGAACATGTCGTTGAGCAGCTTCACGCTCTCGGTTATGGCCAGGCGCGCGTCGCCGTTGATGCTGCCCTCGGCCGCCTGGCGGCGGAAGATGGGCAGCGCGCCGTCCAGCACCTCGAACAGCGGGGCGGCCGCGTCCTGCAGCTCCCAGCGGCAGTCCTTGGCGGCCGCGTCGCGGATTTCCTGGATTCTGTGCGCGATTCGTGGGTCGCGCATCAGCTTGGAGGCGGCGCAGCTTATCGAGTTGTAGTTCATCCGCTTGCAGTCGTAGGCCGCGCGGTACGCGTCCTGCTGCTTGGCGCGGGGCTTGGCCATCTCGCGGGCGAACGCCTCCTGCTTCGCCGTGAGCGGCTTGTCCTTCTTGGGCACCTGCGGCCTCCTTCCTGATTAGTTTCGCGCTAGCCAAGCGACGCGATCACATCGCGCTCGCGCGGCGAAAGCGCGAAACGCTCTGCGGCTGCACGCTCTGCGGCTGCACGCTCTGCGGCTGCACGCTCTGCGGCTGCACGCTCTGCGGCTGCACGCTCTGCGGCTGCACGC
>JAXKBK010000046.1:0-42977 GCA_036553025.1 Collinsella sp.
GCGCCGAGAGTACTGCGGGGCCAGCCCGTGGGAGGCCAGGGCGCCGCTGACCGGTGGACGGCACCGAGCCGTACGCTTGAACTGAGAAGGGGGAGGCCTCGCGGCCTCCCCCTTTTTTGCGTTTATTGGGCGTAAATGACTCTATTACATCAGACGATCTTATCGTTTTTGGTATTGAGCCTTTATTTAAAGAAGATAAATCGAATAACAAGGACAACTGCTATGGCCACAATGATCAAAAGCAGGAGTGTCAGTCGATGCTTCTTGCGTCGTTTACTTGACGAAACGAAGATCGATTTTCCTTGTTTTGGCGTTTCGAGATAGCGAGCCGAATGCGTCAAGGTTTGCTTTGGTCGAGGACCTCTTTGTTGATGAGCGGCGGATGCTTTCATCGGCTCATCACTAGCTGCGCTGTTTTTAGATAATGGTGCGTCTTTCAGATATACAGGGTCTCCCGAGGCGACGCCCATATGTTTGCGTCCCGTTTGGGCATCCTCGAGCGTTTGATATCGATTTCTCGTCACATACTCGGGCTCAGGATCATTAATGGGCTCTTGCGAGATGTGGGGGCGATGGAACCGTGGCGGCTGCGTGGAAGTTTCTTCCCCCTGCGTCTGCATAAACATTTTGTTCTGGTTTTGGTCGTCCATGATGCCCTTTAGCTCGTTACCAACAACGTGTACGCGCTCATTGTAAGCCCCTTGTTATTTGTAGCTGCGAACATACTCGTTATTTAAGCTCTGGTTCAAAGAACCTTAACCTTCCTAAAACCTGAGTCATACACACTTAGATATGCTTATAGTACTGGACTCAAAAAACTTTATAATCGATGTATATATGAGCATCGGGTGGGCATATATAAGAGCGTCAAAAGAAGTCCCAGTCACCTAGAAGATGACTCGGCAGTCCTTTAAAGGAGTGGTAAACATGGCAAGCATGGTTCCTTATCGTTCGGTTTTTGGCGTTCGTCCCTCTGCAAGCTCGCTGTTCGATCTGTTTGATGATATGAGTGACCTAGCGAACGGCTCGATTGCCTCTAAGGCGTTCCCCGTTGACGTTGAGGATAAGGGCGATGGCTATGAGGTCAAGGCTTATCTTACCGGCGTCGCCAAGGACGATATCGATGTCGAGCTTAACGAGGGCCGTCTCTCCATTAGCGTGAATGTCGAGGAAGACGAGGAGAACGAGGGCAAGAACTTCCTGCAGAAGGAGTTCAGCTCGTACAGCGCGACGCGTGGTGTGTATCTCAAGGATGCTTCGAGCGAGGGTCTCTCGGCTAAGTACGCCGACGGCATCCTTACCGTTACGGTTCCCAAGATCGTCGAGAAGAAGAACGTTACGAAGATCTCCATCGACTAACTTCGTTGGTGTTCTGCGCTATTAAAAGATAACAAAAGGGGCCGGGAAGCGATTCCCGGCCCCTTTTGCTGTCTAGGACAGTCTATTGAATGGTTGCTGGCCGATACTGGCTTGCGGGGCGTATCGAGAGTTTTCGCGATCCTTGGAGAAGGGTGGCGGAGCTGCCGACCTCGTCATCCAGGGTTGCGGCTAGAGCTTTGGCATAGCTTTTGACGGTAAGACTCGGGCGATTGTTATCTTGGCTGATATGCATGGCAATGAGCTGTTTGGTGCGATCGGTAACAAGCTCGCGTGCGGCTTCGGCGGCCTGATCGTTGGACAGATGCCCTTTTGTAGATAGGATGCGCTCCTGAAGAAAGCGGGGATATTCTCCCTCGCGCAGCATGGTCACATCGTGGTTGCTTTCGAGCGCGAGGACTCGACAATCTTTGAGGGTGTTCATGGCTTGGCTCGATAGCTCTCCGGTGTCGGTGGCAAAGCCGATGGAATCATCGAGAGCATTGAATCGATAGCCGACAGGATTGATGACATCGTGTGATGTTGAGTAGGTTTGCACGTGGATGCCGGCAATGGATAGGGTGTCACCGGGATCGAATTCCTCGACAGGCAGATGTGAAAGATTTTCTTTGTTCGAAAGTGTGCCCCTGCTGGCAAAGAGGGGGCCGTGCCAGTGCTTGCACCAGACATCGAGACCCTTGATGTGATCGCTATGCTCATGAGTAATGAGAAGAGCCGAGACGTTGTCTGCCGAGAGCCCCAGTTCTGCCATGCGCTTTAATGTCTCGCGGCGAGAAAGACCGTCGTCAATCATGATGAGCCCCCGGGGGCCTTCGATGAGCGCGCAGTTGCCTTTTGAGCCGCTGCCAAGGATATGAAGGTGCAGACGAGACATAAGATTCCAAAGGATACAATGGGTGCGAACGAATAGAGGAGGAAGCAAATGCCAACGGTATCTCAGCATTATGGACACCATGCTGCATCGCGGGCTGATGATAAAGCCCTGGCAACGCGGCAGACGGCTGCCCCCGTGGTGCTCATGGTATCAGGTGGTGCGGACTCGACAGCTTTGCTCCTTATGGCGTGCACATCAAAGTTGGATATTCTGGATGGGCGTGGTGTAGCCTCCATCGCGCGCGAGCGGCTGCACGTGCTGCATGTGAACCATCATCTACGCGGCGAGGCATCCGATGGCGACGAGGCCTTTGTACGCGGCCTATGCGCACAATATGGCTTGCCGCTGTGTGTTGAGCATGCCTATTTTGATGATGAATCGGGCAATATCGAGGCGGCTGCCCGCGAGGTGCGCTATGCCGCGGCGCGGAGGTATGTCCGCGAGCTCTGCGCCCAGACGGGGGCACCGCGAACGGCGGCTCGTATCTGCACCGCGCACACGTCTTCGGATCGCGCGGAAACGTTTTTGATGAACGCGATTAAGGGTTCGGGGCCCGCTGGTCTATCGAGCATTCCTCGCCGGAGGAATATCGTGGTGCGTCCCTTGCTCGACCTGACTCATGATGAGCTCGTGGGCTATCTGCAGGTGCATGGTCAGCCGTGGCGAGAGGACGAGAGCAACGAGGACGTGTCGTACTTGCGCAACTACGTGCGCCATCGAGTGATGCCGGTGGTGGCGCAGCGCAACGCGAGCGTCTGTAAGACGATTGGCGCCGCCTGCGAGATCTTAGGCGATGAGGATGCCTTTCTTTCCCAGCTTTCCGCACAGGCGTTTCGAAGCTGCCTGCGCAAGGAGGCGGCGGGTGCACTGGTCCTTGACGCTCGCCGACTGGCCGCGGCCGAGGTGGTGATTGCTCGGCGCATGGTGCGACTGGCAATTAAGCGTATCGACCCAGACGCTCGCCCGGAGATGCGGCATGTGGAGCGCGTGCTTGCCTGTGTTGCCGAAGGCTCGGGTTCGGTCACGCTGCCGGCGGGAATCGATGCGCGCGTGGAGTTTGGCATGCTGTCATTCAAGGCCCCGGCGGCGCGCGAGGGGTTAGTTGCCGATTGGGTCGCCATTCCCGGTCGATTGCCGCTGGGGGCGGGCCGCATCCTGGTGGCAGAGCCGATAGCCGTCGAGCCGGGGTGTGATATTGTGCGCCGTGCCCGCGAACTCGCGGGTGCCGGAGGGGTGGCCGCTATGGTGGATGCCGCGACGCTGGGCTTTGCCGATCGCGATAGCGAACGGATGCTCGCCGGCTCGCGCGGGGAGATTCCCGCCGAGGCGCGTTTGGCGCGTCTGTGGGTAGACGGTCCCGCGCCGGGGGATGTGATGTGTCCGTTGGGCATGAGTGGGCGAAGTAAGAAGGTGTCCGACCTGCTCAACGAGGCTCGTATTCCCGTCTCTGAGCGCGCAGGCGTTCCCGTGGTGAGAACGGCTCCGGGAGGTGCCGTGGTATGGGTCGCAGGCGTTCGCACGGACGAGCGTTTTAAATGCACGGCCGCAACGCGCGTGGCGTATCTGCTTCGTGTGGTCGATGCGGAATAGCGTCCCACGCCAGCTATTCTGTGCGACGTTGACGGTATTCCCGCGCTGATGGCGTACGGGCTGGAAAATATACCCCGTGCGCTGCTAGAATGTGAAGTTCGCGTCCATACGGCGGTGTGTGGGTGATAAGCACAAGAAAGGGTTGTCATGGCTTCTCAACATCCGGATATCGAGAAGGTTCTGTTTACGCAGGAGGATATCGACGGTATCGTCTCTCGCCTAGGCGAGCAGATTACTCGCGACTACGCGGGTAAGGATCTGGTGCTGATTGCGGTCCTGCGTGGCGCCGTGGTCTTTATGGGCGACCTGATGCGCAAGATCGAGCTGCCGACCAACATCGATTTCATGGCTGTCTCGAGCTATGGTGACGGTGTGAAGTCCTCGGGTATCGTGCGTATCATTAAGGACCTGGATATCGACATCCGCGGTCGCGACGTGCTGATCGTCGAGGACATTCTGGACTCGGGCCTGACGCTCAAGTATCTGATGAAGAACCTCGAGAGCCGCAAGCCCGCTTCTCTGGAGGTCGCCGCCTTCCTGTGGAAGGACGTTGAGGACCGTACCTCGGCCATCACGCCCAAGTATGTTGGAACCCATTGCCCCGATGCCTTTGTGGTGGGCTACGGCCTTGACTATGCCGAGCGCTATCGTAACCTTCCGTATCTGGGCATTTTGAAACCGGAGGTTTATTCGTAAGATGCCCGACGACCGTAACGATAACAATTCCCAGACTCCCCGGGAGCCTAAGATCCCGGGGGTGCCCGGAGGCAAGAAGCCCACGCGTACGGGCTGGCTGTATTTTATTTTGGCTTGCGCGCTCCTGGGCTACGCCTTCTTTAACATGGGCTCCGGCTTTGCCAATTCCAGCAATACCGTAAAGCTCGCGACGAGCGAGATGGTGAGTGCCATCAAGCAGGATCGCGTCGAAGATCTGACCTATACGGTTCAAGACGGAAGCGTGACGGGTCATTACTGGAAGACGAAGAAGGAAAAGGGCGATACGAGCGAGCTCAAGAGCTTCTCCTCGACCTATGTCGGCTCCGATTCGCTTGCTGAGCTTATGGCGGAGCACCCCGATACCAAGTACATCGTCAACACCAACGATCCCGATTTTTGGGGCGACCTGGCGATGAGCGTGCTTCCGACGATCGCCCTGATCGCTATCATGTTCTACTTTATGCGCCAGATGATGGGCGCCAACAACAGGAACATGCAGTTTGGCAAGACCAACGCCAAGACCAACGAGGCCACGCGCCCCAAGGTCAAGTTTGAAGACGTTGCCGGCGTGGACGAGGCAGTCGAGGAGCTCGAGGAGATCCGTGACTTTTTGAGCGATCCGGACCGCTATCGCAAGCTGGGCGCCAAGATTCCGCGCGGCGTGTTGCTGGTGGGCCCTCCGGGCACCGGTAAAACGCTGCTGGCCAAGGCTGTAGCCGGCGAGGCGGGCGTGCCGTTCTTTAGCATCTCGGGTTCCGACTTTGTCGAGATGTTCGTGGGTGTCGGCGCCAGCCGCGTGCGTGACCTCTTTAAGGAGGCCAAGTCCCAGGCCCCGTCGATCATCTTCATCGATGAGATCGATGCCGTGGGACGTCAGCGCGGAGCTGGCTTGGGCGGCGGCCACGACGAGCGCGAGCAGACGCTCAACCAGCTGCTGGTCGAGATGGACGGTTTTGAGGAGAGCGAGTCGGTCATTCTGATCGCTGCGACCAACCGTCCTGACATCCTGGATCCGGCATTGCTGCGTCCCGGTCGTTTTGACCGTCAGGTCACGGTCGACCGTCCGGATGTGAAGGGCCGCGAGCAGATCTTGCGCGTGCTTGCCGAGAACAAGCCGATGGACGAGGACGTGAAGTTTGAGAAGCTCGCCCAGATGACCGTTGGCTTCACCGGCGCCGATCTGGCAAATCTGCTCAACGAGTCTGCGCTGCTGGCTGCCCGCCGCCATCGTTCCGTGATCTCGATGGACGAGGTCGAGGAATCGATGGAGCGCGTGATTGCCGGTCCGCAGCGCAAGGGTCGCGTGATGACCGAGGCCGAGCGCACCACGATTGCCTACCACGAGAGTGGACACGCGTTGGTCGGTCATATCCTGGAGCACTCCGATCCGGTCCACAAGATCTCGATCGTCAGTCGCGGTCAGGCCCTGGGCTACACGCTGCAGCTGCCGCAGGAAGATCACTTCCTCAAGACCAAGAACGAGATGCTCGACGAGCTCGCCGTGTTCTTGGGCGGTCGCGTGGCCGAGGAGCTCATGTGCGATGACATTACGTCGGGCGCGAGCAACGATCTGGAGCGCGCAACCAAGATGGCGCGCGAGATGGTCACGCGCCTGGGTATGAGCGAGGAACTGGGCACGCAGGTGTTTGGCGAGGCGCAGCATCAGGTATTCCTGGGACGCGATTACGCCGATCACCAGGATTACTCCGAGGAGACGGCGCGCCGCATCGATATCGAGGTCCAGCGCATCATGCGCGAGGCCCATCGCCGTGCGGTCGAGATTTTGGATGCCCGTCGCGATCAGCTCGATTTGATGGCGAAGGTGCTGCTTGAGCGCGAGACCGTCGAAGGCGACGCCGTGAATGCCCTGCTCGACAACGAGTGGGATGCCTACCTTGAGCGCGAGGGCGATATCCTGGCGGCCAAGGAGGAGCGCAATGCCAAGGCGGCCGGCATGCCGACCAAGAAGCGTGCGCCTCGTATGAGCGAGGAGGAGCTGGCGGCCGATGCCGCGGCCTTTGCGCAGGCGGCCATGCAGGAGGATGCCGAAGCCGCATCCGATGATGCTGACGATGACCATGCCGTCGTCGATGCCGACACCGACGCCGACAAATAGTCTTTGTGGCGAAAGCCTCCGCGGGGAAACCTGCGGAGGCTTTTTCTTTTGAGCGATATGGGGCCGTCTGTTGATTGGGGACAGACTTAAATGAGCGTTTTCACGCATTTAAGTCTGTCCCCAATCAACATTGCTGCGGCACTTTGCTCGGCTAAAGCGTACAATAGCGCCTATGCGAAAGGGGAACAGATGATCAACGAAACTATGTATGCTCGCGGTGCGGAAAGCTCCATCATCCGTGAGATTTTTAGCTATGGCCTTGAGCGCAAGGTGCAGATCGGTGCGGAAAACGTATTCGATTTTTCGCTGGGCAATCCGAGCGTTCCGGCGCCCGCTGCTGTGGCTGAGTCGATTAAGAAGGCCCTGGAGCTGCCGAGTGACCAGTTGCACGGCTACACCCCCGCTCCGGGCCTGCCGCAATGTCGAGCAGCCGTCGCCGAATCGCTCAACCGCCGCTTTGGCACGAGCTATGAGGGCAAAGACGTCTTTATGACGGTGGGTGCCGCGGCTTCGCTCACCTGCGCGCTCAACGCCGTTACGAATCCGGGCGACGAGGTTATTGTTATCGCCCCGTACTTTCCGGAGTATCGCGTTTGGATTGAGAAGGCCGGCTGTACGTGTGTTGAGGCGCTCGCCGATGAAGATACGTTCCAGCTGAGCGTGGACAACGTGCTCAAGGCGATCAGCGATAAGACGGCGGCCGTCATCATCGACTCTCCCAACAATCCGACCGGTGCCGTATATACATGCGACACGTTGACGCGACTGGCCAATGTTCTGCGCGAGGCCAACGCTCAGCGCGATTCCGAGAATCCGATTATGCTCATCTCGGATGAGCCGTACCGCGAGATCGTGTACGGTGCCGAGGTGCCTTGGGTGCCCTCGATCTACGAGCACACCATCGTGTGCTACTCGTATTCCAAGTCGCTGTCGCTGCCTGGTGAGCGCGTGGGTTGGATCTTGGTTCCCAACACCAATCCGCAGGCTGCCCGTCTGATGCCGGCTGTTGCGGGTGCTGCCCGTACGCTGGGCTTCGTGTGCGCGCCGGCGCTCTTTCAGCGCGTAATTATCGACTGCATCGATGAGCCGAGTGACGTTGAGGCCTATGCACGTAACCGCACCGCGCTTACCGACGCACTAGCGGAGTATGGCTACACCTATGTTGAGCCGGATGGCGCGTTCTACCTATGGGTGAAAGCGTTGGAGTCCGATGCGAATGCGTTTTGCGAGCGCGCAAAGAAGTATGAGTTGCTTGCGGTTCCCTCGGACAGCTTTGGTATGCCAGGTTGGTTCCGCCTGGGCTATTGCGTGAGCTACGAAACGATTGTCAATTCGCTACCCGCTTGGAAACAGTTGGCGGACGAGTATCGTTAAAAGTAAAGCGCTCTGCCTACAATGTTATACGTGAAACGGGGTTTGGTGTTAAGCCGGACCCCGTTGTCATGGACGTTGTGTCTTTGGGATGGAGTGGTTTTACGACTATCGAAGGCTATGCGTACAATGAATATAAGCGACGGCCGTGCCAGATAAGGAGACCTGATGCCCTACCTGCTTTCTTGTGACATTCATACCCATACGATGTTCTCTGCGCATGCATATTCGACCATTGAGGAGAATGTGTACTGGGCGGCAGAGCGTGGTCTGCAGGTGCTCGGATCTGCCGACCATTTGAGCTCTATGGTTACGGCTTGCCCCAATGACCTGCGCAGTTACCAGTTCTTTATCAACCAGGATATCTGGCCGCGCATTTGGAGCGGCGTGCTGGTGCTGCGTGGTGCCGAGGCCGATATCGTTTCGCTGGACGGAAGCCTGTTTGGCGAGGACACTCCTGTCACGCTCGATATCGCCGGCGATTCGTACAGCCGTCAGCATTCACTGTTCGATTTGGTTACGCGTAATTTGGATTATTTGGTTGCAAGCGTGCATAATCCGCAGATTGCTGAGGGCGCGACGCTGGCCCAGACGACCGAGATGTATATCAATGCCCTGGAGCACCCCAAGGTGTTCATGCTGGGCCACACGGGGCGTTCGGGCGTGCCGTTCGATATCGACGAGGTGCTGTTGGCAGCTAAGGCCAAGCACAAGATTATTGAGATCAACAACCATAGTCTTGAACACGGTGTCGACACTGAGCATTGGGCCGTATGCCGCAAGATCGCCGAGCGCTGCGCCGAGCTGGGCGTGGGCATTGGCGTTTCGACCGATGCGCACATTGGCATGGCAATTGGTAAGCTCGATTACGCTCGCAAGATGCTCGACGAGATTCACTTCCCGTTGGATCTGATCGTGACGCGCGATCGCGAGACGCTGCTGCGCGAGATGGCGGCAGCCGGCGTGTGCGATCTGCGCAATGGGATGTAGCGGAGTTTATAAACCAAGCGAAGGGGGCGGCCCAGGCGGGTCGCCCCCTTTCTTGTGCCGGTGGATTAGCGGCGTTCGAGGACCGCTACGGTTTCGGTGTGGTCGGTGTGAGGGAACATGTCGACGGGCGTGATCTTGAGCAGGCGATAGCCTCCGTCGAGGAGCTGATGCAGGTCGCGCTCTTGAGTCACGGGGTTGCAGCTGATATAGGTGATGCGGCGCGGCTTAAGCGCGCAGGCAGCTTCGAGGAACTCGGGGGTAGAGCCGGCGCGCGGCGGATCGATGGAAAGGACATCGACCCGCTCGTTGTTATCGGCGGCATCCAGGATGTAATCGGTGGCATCGTCGGCCATAAACCAAGCGCTGCGGGTGAGGCCGTTGAGCTCGGCATTACGACGTGCGTCGGCAATGCCGGCGTGGTTGCGCTCCACGCCAAGCAGCATAATACCGACGCCCTTGTCCTGGGCGGCTTTGGCTGCGCACAGGCCGATAGTTCCACTACCGCAATAGGCATCCATGAGTACGTCGCCCTGCTGCAGGTCCATGCCGTCAATCGCGAGCTGATAGAGCAGCTCGGTCTGCTGCGGGTTGGTCTGGTAGAACGCGGTGGGGGAGATATCGAACTCGCAGCCGAGCAGCTGGTCGCGCATGCACTCGGCGCCATATACAATGCGGGTTTCCTCGCCGAGGATGGCGTTGCCGGGACGTCCGTTGATGTTTTGGGCGACGGTGACGATGTGCGGATTGAGTGCGGCGACAGCCTCAAAGAACTCCTGCGCATGCGGCAAGTCGCGCTGAGCGGTCACGAGCGTAACCATGACCTGGTCGGTACGCCAACCGCAGCGGACGACGGCATAGCGAAGCAAACCAAGATGCTTGTCCTCATTAAAGGCGGGAATATGCAGCCGCTCAGCTTCGCGTGCGATGCCGTTGAGAATCTGACGGGCACCCGGTGCCTCGACAGGACACTCGGGTACGGCAACGATCTTGTGCGTGCCGCGCTCAAAGAAACCGCAACGGACAGCACCCTCCTTACCGGGAGCAAAGGGAGTGGCGGCCTTATGGCGAAAACCGCGCGGCGCAGGATATTTGCCCGGGTCGCCCAGGGTGACGCCCATACCGCGAATGGGGTCGACGCTAATGCCCTCGCGCTCGCAAAGGGTAGCAAAAAGCTCCTCCATGGCGGCCTGCTTGGCTGCCAACTGCTTCTTATAAGGACGATTGAGCGCCGTGCATCCGCCACAAGCTCTCATGATGGAACAGGGAGACTTGGGATCCACAGCCTTACGCGCAGGCGAAACCGGAGCTTTATGCGGACGCTTGGAGCGAGTCTGAGACGCTTTGTCTCCGCCTCGACGAGAGTCAGAACGCTTGGTCTTAGCCCTGCTCTTGGCCGATTTGCTTTTTGCAGCTTTAGAAGACTTGGATTTCGTAGAAGATTTCTCCTCCGACCCCTCAGCTGCTTCGATCAAAGCACGACGAGCCTTACGCTCCGCACGAGATTCTGCCATGAATTAACCCCACTAATTTATTAATTTAAAGCTACAAGCATTGTACCGTGCCAAGCCAACAGACGATATGCAAGCGGTTTATTGGTATCAGTGATAGGTACAACGATGATTGCCCGCTGGGCTCCGGGGCGGGGGTTAAGTTTATCGCGAGTTCCGCACGAACAGGAGGCCACTTAATGTGGCCTCCGTCGTGAGCAGGACTGTAGAGCAGGAAACTTAACCCCCGCCCCGGAGCCCAGCGGGCAACCCCTCCCTTGTGCTCTATCACGCTAAAGTGTATGATTCTGAACGTTACATGACTCACTTTATCTAACTAAAGTGCCATCAAGGGGGAATACCATGAACACCGATATGTCTCGTCGTCAGTTTGTTGGTCTAGCCGGCTCGCTCGCCACGGTGCTTGGCCTTGGTCTTGTCGGTTGCGGCGGTGGTGCCGGCAAGGGCTCCGCTGCTGGCTCTGCCGCGGCCAAGGATGTGAAGGGTGCTGCGGAGTCCAAGAAGCTCGTGGTAGGCTTCGATAAGTCCTATCCTCCGTACGGCTTTGTGGGCGACGATGGCGAGTACACCGGCTTTGATCTCGATCTGGCCAAGGCTGTTGCCGATAAGCAGGGCTGGGAGGTCAAATACGAGGCCATCGACTGGGACGCCAAGGATACGCTGCTTAACTCGGGCGCCATCAACTGCATCTGGAACGGCTTTACCATGGAGGGCCGTGAGGACGACTACACGTTCTCCGAGCCGTACATGCTCAACGAGCAGGTGCTGGTGGTCAAGAAGGATGCGGGCATCAAGGGCTGGGACGATCTTGCCGGCAAGACTGTGATTACCCAGACTGATTCCGCTGCGCAGGACGTGCTTGAGGGTGACCAGAAGGATCTGGCAGCGACGTTTGCCACGCTCGACACGATCGGCGAGTACAACACGGCCTTTATGCAGCTCGAGAGCGGCGCGGTCGATGCCGTGGCGTGCGACCTTTCGATTGCCCAGTATCAGCTTGCCGCCAAGCCCGATGCCTATACGCAGCTTGATGAGCCGCTGTCCAGCGAGCACTACGCCGTTGGCTTTAAGAAGGGCGACACCAAGTCGGCCGATGCTGTAGCCGAGTCGCTCAAGGCGCTCTACGAGGACGGCACGGTCAAGGACCTCTGCGATAAATATTCAAGCTATGGTTTGTCTTTCGATAATTGGGTGCTCAAGTAATGTCTATTCAGGTCATGATGCAGATGCTTGGCCAGGGGTTCTTGGTCAGTTTGCAGCTGTTTGTGTTGACGCTGCTCGGGTCGATTCCGCTGGGAATTCCCGTGGCGTTTATGCGCATGAGCAAAATCGCGCCGCTTCGCTGGATTGCGCGCATCTATATCTCGGTCATGCGCGGCACGCCGCTCATGCTGCAGATGTTTGCCATCTACTTTGCCCCGTATTACGTGTTTGGCATTTCGCTCACGCCCGATTCCAAGTGGACGGCGTGCGTCGTGGCGTTCATCATCAACTACGCCGGTTACTTTGCCGAGATCTATCGCTCGGGCTTGCAGTCCATTCCGCGCGGTCAATACGAGGCTGCCGAGGTGCTGGGCTATTCGCGCGTGCAGACGTTTCTGTATATCGTGATGCCGCAGGTCGCCAAGCGTATTCTGCCGGCGATGGGCAACGAGATCATCACGCTGGTCAAGGACACGTCGCTGGCGTTTGCCATTGGCGTGGGTGAGATGTTCTCGACGGCCAAGGCGCTGGTCGCCTCGCAGGTGAGCATGGTGCCGTTTGCGATTGCGGCGCTGATTTACTGGGTCTTTAATTTCGTTGTCGAGATGCTGCTGGGCGCCGCCGAGAAAAAATTGGATTACTACCATGATTAATTCGGTAATGAATATATCGAACGCTCGCAAGGCGTTTGGCGGCAATGAGGTGCTCAAGGATATCTCGCTCGAGGTAAAGCGTGGAGAGGTCGTGGCGATTATCGGGCCTTCGGGTGGCGGCAAGTCCACGCTGCTGCGGTGTGCCACGCTGCTCGAGACGCTCGACGGAGGCTCGCTCTCGTTTGGCGACCTTGCCGTTGCGACGGATGCGGGTTCGGGCGCGGTCTATGCGAAGGGCGATGTGCCCAGGCAGGCGCGCTCGCGATTTGGCCTGGTGTTTCAGAACTACAATCTGTTCCCGCACTATACCGTGATGAAAAACATCACCGATGCGCCGATCCGCGTTCTTAAGCGCCCGCGCGAGCAGGCGGAAGCTCGTGCGCATGAATTGATTGCTCAGATGGGGCTTGTGGGCAACGAGAACAAGGTTCCGTGTGAGCTTTCGGGCGGTCAGCAACAGCGCGTGAGTATCGCCCGCGCCTTGGCGCTCGACCCGGAAATCTTGTTCTTTGACGAGCCGACCTCGGCGCTCGATCCCGAGCTAACGGCCGAGGTGCTGCGTGTCATTAAAGACCTTGCCGCGCAGAATATGACGATGGTGATCGTGACCCACGCGATGCAGTTTGCGCGCGATGTTGCCGATCGCGTGGTCTTTATGGACGGAGGCCGCATTGTCGAGGAGGGTCCGGCCGAGCAGGTTATCGACCATCCGCGCGAGCAGCGCACGCGTGAGTTTTTGAGCCGTATCGAGGGATAGGCTCAGGTATTTGCTCAACTATTAATTGAGGCGAAGCCGCCGCAGGTCTTACGGTCTGTGGCGGCTTTTTGTTTGCATCGGCGGGGTTCAATAATCGCCTCACAAGCTTGTCTCTTCCTCTCGCCGCCTGTATTCATACGTGTGCCGAAAGGTGTGCATGGACGGTCGCCCGTGAGGGTAGGGTGGTGGCATAGGACATTTGGAGGGTGAGTCGGCTCGGCTGCCGACCATGCTGCTCCCGGGATGGCACCGACCGCGAACTCTCCCCGTTGGCGTCGCGCAATGCGCGCGGCCCTGCAAGGAGGTCATCATGGGTGCTCCCAAGACCGGCAATGTAAGGAACGTGGTGCTCGTAGGCCAAGGCGGGGTGGGCAAGACTTCACTCGCCGAGGCCATGCTCCACCTTTCTGGCAAGACCGCCCGCCTGGGCGGCCACGACGGCACCAAGCCCACGCTCGACTATGACCCCGAAGAGGTCAAGCGTGCATTTTCCATCTCGACGACCATTGCACCGATCGACTGGAAGGGCGCGCGCATCAATGTGCTCGATGCCCCGTGTTACCCCGATTTTATCGGCGACGCCTTTGCCGCGATGAGCGTCTGCGAGACGGCCCTGTTTGTGGTCGACGCCGAGGCCGGCCCGCAGCCTACGACGGTTAAGCTCTGGTATGCCGCCGAGGACCTGCGCTTGGCGCGTGCGGTGTTCGTAAACCGCCTGTCGCGCTCCGAGGCCAGCTTTGCGACCACGATGGACCTGCTGCAGGAGCGCTTTGGCACGCGACTGGGCGCCGTGACCCTTCCCTGGGGCGAGGGCGAGGACTTTGATGGCATCATCGACCTGGTGCGCATGAAGGCGCGCCATTGCAACGGCGCCGAAGCCGTTGAGTCGGAGATTCCCGAGGAGTATCGTGCCCAGGCCGAGGAGGCCCATGACCATCTGTGCGAGCTGGTGGCCGAGGCTGACGACGAACTGATGATGAAGTACTTGGAAGGCGAGGAGACGCTGACGCAGGAGGAGCTTGAGGGCTTGCTGTCGAAGGCGATTGCCGAGCGCATCTTTGTGCCGGTCTTTGCGGGCGATTGCATTAAGGAGCAGGGCGTCAACTCGCTGATGGACGACATCGCTACGTACTTCCCGGCGCCGACGGACTATGGCGAGATGCCGCTCATTGACGGCGATTCGCTCAAGATCTCGAGTGACGATGACCGCCCGGTGGCATTTGTGTTTAAGACCCTGGCCGATCCGCAGCAGGGTCGCATCAGCTTTATCAAGGTGCTGACCGGCACGCTTGAGCCGGGCCTTGAGCTGATCAATGCGCGCACGCGCAAGGGCGAGCGTCTGGCTCATCTGTATGTGATGTGCGGTCGTGACATGACCGAGGTCGGCCACGCCTATGCCGGCGATATCATCGTGGCGCCCAAGCTGGCTGCCGAGACGGGCGATACGCTCTCGATTACCGGCAAGGTCGAGGCTGCGGCGTTTAAGTTCCCCAACTCGCAGTACCGTATTGCCATCGAGGCCGAGAATCGCGGCGACGAAGAGAAGCTCTACACGTTTATCGAGAAGGCTTGCAAGGCCGATCCAACCATGAGCATCGATCGCGACGAGGAGACCGGCCAGACCATTATCTCTGCGGTGGGCGAGGCACAGGTTTCGGTTCTGCTCAATCGCCTTGAGGACCGTACCAAGGTTGTGGCAAAGAGCGTGCCGATCCGTATTCCGTATCGCGAAACCATCCGCCGCACGGCAAGCGCTCAGGGTCGTCACAAGAAGCAGACCGGCGGCGCCGGTCAGTACGGCGACTGCTGGCTGCGCGTGGAGCCGCTCATTGGGCCCGACGGCACGAGCGACGGCTACGAGTTTGTGGACGAGGTCGTGGGCGGCCGCATCCCGCGCTCGCTCATCCCCGCCGTGGACAAGGGCGTTCAGGAGACTATGAAGGACGGCATCATTGCCGGCTACCCGCTTACGGGCATTCGCGTGGCTGTGTACGACGGTTCGTATCACAGCGTCGACTCCAACGAGATGGCGTTTCGCGCGGCGGCTCGCATCGGTCTGCGCAAGGCATGTGCCGATGCCGATCCAGTGGTGCTGGAGCCCATCGAGGAAATCACGGTGACTATCCCCGAGAGCTACGCTGGCGCCGTGATGGGTGACATCTCGGCCTCGCGCGGTCGCGTGACGGGCATGGAGACCGATGAGCGCGGCGATACCGTGGTCGTTGCGCAGGCGCCGCTGGCCGAGCTGACGGATTATTCGACGCGTCTGCGCTCCATCACGCGCGGCACGGGCGACTTTACCATGAAGCCCGCGGGCTATGAGCAGGTGCCCTATGACGTTCAGGCCAAACTGGTCGAGCGCTATGAGGAGGGCCGCGCTAAGTAGCGTGTGGTTTTGCCTGCAATGTAGGTGCTGACGAAAAGGCCGCCCTGGGTAACCGGGGCGGCCTTATTTGATCCCTTGGGGACGGAGGAAAACGGATCATTTTTTGGGTTACGGGCGGCGCGGTCGGCACTAGTCTCCGGATGCCTGGTTGCGGCCGGTGGCGTAGTCGATCTGCACGTGCGGCTGCAGGTTGTAGCAGTACACGTGGAAGCACAGGGTCTTGCCGTGGTCCTCGATCGATTGTGCTTCCAGACGAACGCCACGACAGACGAGCTCCTCCTCGTTGTACATAGGCGTGACGCGATAGAGCACGTGGTTGCCCGTGTCGCGGACGTAGTCGAGGATCTGCTCTTCAAACGGCAGCATGCCCGTCTCGTTGAGATAGCGCGTGCCGGTGAGGAGATTCTTGCGGTTGGCGTTTTCGCCGCAGAGTGACCAGGCGATGAGGTGGCAGCGGTTGTAGAGGCTCTGGCCTGGAATAAAGTCGTAGCGCTGCTGGTGCCAACCGGCAGGATGGATACGCGAGATATCGCCGCGCTTGCCCTGACCGAGCGATTCGGGGCCCACGCAGGCGAGCGCCTTGCGAGTGCGGCCCAAGCTGTCGAGCTTGGAGAACTTCTTAAAGCAGCCCCCTTCGGCAGCTCGCTCGTATTCGTCGAGCGTGAATGATGGCGTGCCCAACGGGTGCGTGCTGTCGGCGCGAAGGGCAACGTAGGGGTTGCCGGCGTAGTCGGGAATGCTGCTGAGATAAACACCACGGGCGCGGTTAAGGTCGGGGTTTTCGACCTCGTCGATGGGGGCGGCGACACTGTCCGCGGAAGCGTCATCGGTGTCGCTTGCGGCGGAATCGGGGCCATCGCCAGAGTCTTGGCTATTTTGCGAGTCCTCGGGGCTCGCTGTTCCCGATTCGAGCCGGGCAACCAGGTCCGCCTCGTCGTCGGTGCGGCTGGGACTCTCGTTTTGCTTCTCGGCCAGAGCCGCTGCCTGCTCATCGCTTTGCGGTGATAACAGCTTGGGCGCTCCGTCGAGCGACCCTGTGAACAACGCAAACCCCAGCACCACGGCGGTGCCGATGGAAAGTGCTTGCTTGTAGGCGGACTTGCGCGACATTGCGGCTCCTGGATAGACGGTTGGGAATCTACCAGTCTAGCAGGAGCCGGCAGAGGCCGTTCTGTCGAACAAATACTTAAGATTTGGGACAAACGCTACTGGTTCATTTGCTTCATATTTGACGTATGGCTAGATCGAGGTGGAGTCGAGCCAGTTGAGCTTGCACTCGAGAATGCGCTGCTCGCCGGGTTGGCTGCTGCCATCAAGCAAGGCGAGCAGCATCTCGGCCGCCTCCCTGCCTTCCTGGTCGACGGGCTCGATGATCGTGGAGACGGTCGGCGTGGTGAGGTTGGTCCAGTCTTCGCAGTTGAGTCCCAAAAGACCTATTTGCTGCGGAAGTAGATGGGCCATGGGTTGGAGGGCCTTGTAGACACGGGGAAGTGCCCATTGGTTTTGTACGAAGATGAGCGTGCGCTTGGCGGGGTTGAACTTGTATTTAAAGTATTCGGTGAGCTCGTTGATTGACGGCTTGTTGTGATCGATGGGGATGGCTTTGTAGAGCTGCCCATTCGCGGCCAATGCCTCGGCATATCCCTGAAAACGTTCCATGCGAGTGCGCATTTCGGTCATGTTGGCGGCGATGGAAAAGAAGTCTTCGTAGCCGGCGTCGAGAAGCGCCTGCGTGGCATTGTACACGCCGTCGTAGAGGTTGGTTTTGATCCAGCTGGTGCCTGGGCTGTAGATGGCCGCGTCAAAAAAGACGACGGGCTTGCCGGCGCGCTTGATGCGGTCGTGGACTGCCTTGAAATTTGCCGTGGGCTGGATGATAAAACCATCGACGCCCAGTGAGAGCATTTTGTCGACATACATGAGCTCGGTCTCGGGGTTAAAGTCGCTCGTGCAAACGACCGTCTGGTAGCCCGCGGGGAGCATGACCTGCTCCATGCCGTTGAGGACGAGGCCCGCCCATTTGTTGGTGTTATCCAAGATGATGATGGCGATGACGTGGGTCTGCTTGCCGGTGAGCGTTTGCGCTTGGGCGTTGGGAACGTATCCGAGTTCCTTGATGACGCGCGCAATCTTTGCCTGCGTCTTCTCGCTAAGCTTTTCTCGTTTGTCGTTGAGGTAATACGAGACGCTTGCCGTCGAGGTTCCCGCCTCTCGAGCGACGTCTGCGATCGTAACGCGCTGTTTTGCCACAGCGACTCCTTCCGACAGATGAGCATTTTCCAACATGATGACTTTGAGTCTTGGTGAGGGATGCGCTTTGGTGAGCGACTTTTTCCTTTCATATGAGTATGCAACAAATGCGGTATATGGGTGGGGTCGAAATTTGTGACCGGCATGCGCATCTGCCGTCTACCGAGAAAATCAAATACTTCTTGACTTTTGAAATCGAGGGTAAAATCGCAGGATTCATTTTTGGTTAAACGCATAACTAAATAGCGTAACCAACGCTCTGACCTGCGCGTTTACCGAAATAAACTGGCATTAAGAAAAACGAGCACCTATATTGGTCTTGTCGAAAAGACAGCAAGTCCAAACGGCAGGGGATGCTCCGGAGGCCTCCGCAAACGGTGTCTTGCGCACGCAACTCTATGAAAAGAGGGAAGCAATGAAGATCGTAGGCGTTGCCGCCTGTACCGTGGGTATCGCCCACACGTATATGGCCCAGAAGGCGATTCAGGATGAATGCGCCGCTCGTGGCATCGAGTGCAAAGTCGAGGCTCAGGGTGGTCTGGGTATCGAGAATGAGCTCACGCAGGAAGACGTTGATTCCGCCGACCTGGTGCTCGAGTCCGTCGACGTGGGTGTCGAGAACGAGGACCGTTTTGAGCAGAAGATGGCCGAGGGCAAGTTCCTCAAGGTCGGCACCTCGGATGTAATCGCCGATCCGGTCAAGATCATCGACCAGGCTGTTGAGATCATTAAGGCGACGGGCGGTGCCGTTGACGCGCCCAAGGCCGAGGCCAAGGCAGAGAAGAAGGCCGTCTCCGCTGACCCGCAGGCCCCGACACCGGCGTCCAAGCAGTCCATCTTTGCCGATCCTGGCAAGACGCTGCTCAATGCATTCAATACCGGCGTTTCCTATTTTATCCCCATCGTCGTTATCGGTGGCGTGTTCCTCGCCTTCTCGTTGGCATCCGGTACTGCCGGTGCTAGTGGTATGGAGGTCACCAACCCGTTGATGGTGAGCCTTAATACCATCGGTATGGCCGGCATCTCTATGATGATTCCGGTGCTTGCGGCATACATCGCCTACTCGATGGCCGGCAAGCCCGCACTTGCCCCTGGCTTCGTCCTGGGCTACCTGGTTAACAACGCCGTCGTCACCCCGAGTGGCAACAGCGTTTCGACCGGCTTCTTGGGCGCCATGATCATGGCTGTCATCTGCGGTTACTTTGTCCGCTGGATGAAGACCTGGAAGGTCAACAACACCATCCAGACCATCATGCCCATTCTGATCATCCCAATTCTGACCTCGCTCGTCCTGGGCATGGCTTACATCTACATCCTGGCCACGCCGCTTGGCTTTGTGATGGATTGGCTCACCAGCGTGCTCGGCAGCCTGCAGGGCGGCTCCGCCGTCGTCCTGGGCCTGGTCATTGGTGTTATGACCCCTTTCGATATGGGTGGCCCCATCAACAAGACCGCTTCGACCTTTACCATGGCCATCATGGCCTCCGGCTTCTACGGCCCCAACGGTATGTTCCGCGTCGCCGTCGCCATTCCCCCGATTGCTTGCGGCCTCGCTGCGCTCATCGCCAAGAACAAGTTCGATGGCGCTGACCGTCAGATGGGCATCTCTGCTCTGTTCATGGGCTGCATCGGTATTACCGAGGGCGCTATTCCCTTCGCGGTCAAGGATCTTGGCCACACCCTGCCCGGCATTTGCATCGGCTCTGCCGTGGGCGCGGCGCTTGCCGCCTTCCAGGGCATCGACTGCTATGTTCCGCATGGTGGCTTTATTGTCGCCCTGGCCACCAACAACGTCGCGCTGTTCTGCCTGGACATCGTGATTGGCTCCTTGGTCGCCGCTGCAATCCTGATTGCCATGAAGCCCACGCTCGATAAGCAGGCCAAGTAAACCTTTAAGGACTCCGGTTGTGCGGAGGGATGGATTTGACTCCGCACAACCGCCCCTACACAACAAAATCCATCCGCACTGATAGGGCCCACATCTGGGTCCCAGGGAACTTTTGTCAAAAATCCTCTGGAGAAGGAGAACAAAATGTCCAACCTCACCATCCGCCAGGCCGTTCAGGGCATGCTCAAGCTGCAGGACAGCGGCGATCACGCAACCATGGTCGGCATTGGTCCCATGAGCCCCAACCTGATTCAGGCCGTGTTCGAGCTTGCCAAGGACGAGGATTTCCCGCCCATGTTTATCGCTAGCCGCAACCAGGTCGATATGGACGAGATGGGCGCCGGCTACGTCAACGGTTGGGACCAGACGCGCTTTGCCGCCGACATTAAGAAGGTTGCCGACGAGGTGGGTTATACCGGTCCGTACTACCTGTGCCGCGATCACGGCGGTCCGTGGCAGCGCGACGAGGAGCGTAACGCCCACCTGCCCGAGGACGAGGCCATGGAGCTCGCCCGCAAGTCCTTTGTCGCCGACATGGAGGCAGGCTTTGACCTGCTGATGGTCGACCCCACCAAGGACCCCTATCAGATCGGCAAGGTTATTCCGCTCGACGTGGTGCTTCGCCGCACGATCGATCTTATCGACTATCTTGAGCAGTACCGTCGCGAGCATAACCTGCCCGAGGTTGCCTATGAGGTCGGTACCGAGGAGACCAATGGCGGCCTGACCTCCACCGACAAGTACGAGGAGTTCGTTTCTCAGCTGCAGCCCGAGCTCGAGAAGCGCGGCTGCCCCATGCCCACCTTTATCGTCGGCCAGACCGGTACGCTCACCCGTTGGACCGAGCAGGTCGGTCATTACAACTTTAAGAATGCCCGCGAGCTCGCCGACATGGCCAAGCGCTACGGCGTGGGCCTGAAGGAGCACAACGCCGACTACCTGGACGACGCGACGCTGCTCGAGCACATCCCGGCACACGTGACCGCTTCCAATGTCGCCCCTCAGTACGGCACCGAGGAGACCCGCGCTTACCTCAAGCTCTGCGCTACCGAGCAGATTCTGGTCGACAACGGCCTGTGCGACGATCCCTCCGATCTGTATCACACGCTGCTGGTCAAGGCCATCAAGACCGAGCGCTGGCGCAAGTGGATGACCGGCGACGATGTCAACCTGCAGGTTGACGACATTCTGGCCGACGACGAACTCAGCCTGAAGATTCTGGATGTCTCCGGCCACTACGCGTTCAACGATCCCGAGGTCAAGGAGCAGGTCGAGAAGCTCTATCGCAACCTCGCTGCCCAGGACATTGACGGCAAGCGCTTTGTGATCGAGCACATCAAGCGCCCGATCAAGCAGTACGTCGTCGGTCTTAACCTCAAGGGCGTCACGAGCCGCATCGAGAAGGCTCTCTAAGTAGCTTTTCCTACACGACGCCGGGCCTGGGGCATGTCCCAGCTGCAGGCCCGGCACATAGGACAAAAGGACATCCCCTTTGTCCTATTTTTTGAGTTTTGGATTCCTTAGAAGGAGTTTGCACCATGAAGTTCTTTATCGATACCGCCAACCTTGACGAGATCGCCGAGGCCAAGAGCTGGGGCTGCCTTGCCGGCGTCACCACCAACCCGTCCCTGTACGCCAAGACCGGCGGCAAGCTCGCCGACTTTGAGCCCCATATGCTCAAGATTGCCGAGCTCTGCGAGGGCCTGCCCGTGTCTGCTGAGTCCACCGCGACCACTGCCGAGGGCATGATCGAGGAGGGCAAGCGTCTTGCCGCCCTGGCTCCCAACATCGTGGTCAAGCTTCCCGTGTGCGAGGCCGGCCTCGCCGCCTGCCGCGCCCTGGCCGATGCGGGCGTGCGCGTCAACATGACGCTTGTTTTCTCGCCGACGCAGGCCCTCATGGCCGCCAACGCCGGTGCCCGCTACATCAGCCCGTTTGTCGGCCGCTTTGACGACATCGCCGAGGACGGCATCTCGCAGCTCGACAATGTCGTGACATGCATCAAGAACTATGACTGGACCGGCAAGAACGTCGACGACACCGTCGAGATCATCACCGCTTCGGTCCGCACGCCCAACCACGTGACCCAGGCGGCTCTTCTTGGTGCCGACATCGCGACCGTGCCCATGGCCGCTCTCAAGAAGTGCCTGCATCACCCGCTGACCGACCAGGGCCTCGCCTCTTTTGAGGCTGACTGGCAGAAGGTCGTCGCTCAGGCTTAACGACCGGGTTGCCCTCGGCATCGCGCCATCCGGTGCCGGGGTTGTTCTCAAGAGAGGAATTCGTATGACCAACCAGGAGCTGGCGAAGGTCGCCAATGAGGTCAGGAAGGGTGTCGTGACTGCGGTTCACGCGGCCAAGTCGGGACATCCGGGTGGATCGCTCGGTGCAGCCGACATCATGACGTATCTGTACTTTGAGGAAATGAATATCGATCCTGCCGACCCTCACAAGGCCGATCGCGACCGCTTTGTGCTCTCCAAGGGTCACGCGGCGCCGGGCCTGTATTCGGTGTTGGCAAATCGCGGCTATTTTCCCGTCGAAGAGCTCGAGACGCTCCGCCATATTGGCAGCCGACTGCAGGGCCATCCCAACATGAACGATACCCCAGGCATCGATATGTCCACCGGCTCGCTCGGTCAGGGCATCTCTGCTGCAGTTGGAATGGCGCTTGCCGCTAAGCACTGGGGCGACAGCTACCGTGTCTACACGTTGCTGGGCGACGGTGAGTGCGAGGAAGGCCAGGTGTGGGAGGCGGCTATGTTTGCCGGCAACCATGCGCTCGACAATCTTGTTGCCGTCGTCGACCACAACGGCTTGCAGATTGACGGCACGATCGATGAAGTCAACTCGCCCATGCCGCTTGCCGACAAGTTCCGCGCCTTTAAGTGGCATGTGATAGAGCTAGCCGATGGCAACGACATGGCGCAGATTGAGGCGGCTTTCGCCGAAGCTCGCGAGGTGACCGGCGCGCCCGTCGCTATCATCGCCGAGACGGTGAAGGGCAAAGGCGTCTCCTTTATGGAGAACCAGGTTGGCTGGCATGGCAAGGCGCCCAATGACGAGCAGTTTGAGCAGGCCATGGCCGAGCTCGCGGCAGCAGGTGAGGAACTCTAATGGCAGAGGTCAAAAAAGTCGCCACGCGCGTAAGCTACGGCGAGGCGCTCGTCGAGCTGGGCAATGAGCACGATGACTTTGTAGTGCTCGATGCCGACCTGGCTGCCGCTACGAAGACGGGTAAGTTTAAGACTGCCCATCCTGAGCGCTTTTACGATGCCGGCATCGCCGAGAGCAACCTGATGGGTCTTGCCGCCGGCATCGCGACCACGGGCCGCGTTGCTTTTGCGAGCACCTTTGCGATGTTTGCCGCCGGTCGCGCCTACGAGCAGGTCCGCAATTCCATTGGCTACCCGCACCTCAACGTCAAGATTGGCGCCACCCATGCCGGCATTTCGGTGGGCGAGGACGGCGCCACGCACCAGTGCTGCGAGGATATCGCACTCATGCGTACGATTCCGGGTATGACGGTGGTCGTTCCCGCCGACGATGTCGAGGCCCGCGCCTGTGTGCGCGCCGCCTATGAGTTTAAGGGGCCGGTCTACATGCGCTTCGGCCGCCTGGCAACACCGGTCATCAACGATCACGAGGACTACGAGTTCAAGATCGGCCGCGGTGTTGTTGTACGGGAGGGCTCTGATGTCACGATCGTCGCGTGCGGTCTCATGGTCGCTGAGGCACTCGCTGCTGCCGAGGCGCTCGCTGCCGACGGCATCGATGCTGAGGTCATCAACATGCATACGATCAAACCGCTCGATGAGCGTTTGGTGGTTGCCAGCGCCAAGAAGACCGGTCGCGTGGTCACCGCCGAGGAGCATTCGATTATCGGTGGTCTTGGCGAGGCCGTTGCCTCGGTGCTCGCGGAGCAGCATCCAGTGCCGATGCGTCGCGTCGGCGTGCGCGATGTGTACGGCGAGTCCGGCCCTGCGGTCGATTTGCTGCATAAGTACGGTTTGGACGCCGACGGCATCGAAGCTGCGGTCAGGTCCGTGTTGTAAGGAAGGCTTTCCATGGGGTTTGTATCTGCCAACCAAGTGACGATTGGCTACGCCGCCGCCTCGCGCGAGGACGCGCTGCATTATCTGTCCGAGCAGGCTGTTGAGCTTGGTTTTGCCGATGACGCGTCTGCTGTAGAGGCGGCTTTTATTGCTCGCGAAAACGAGGCCGAGACTGGCCTCGTCGCCGGTTTTGCCGTTCCGCATGCCAAGAGCGATGCGATCCATGCGCCGGGCGTGGCCGTGCTCAAGCTGTCCGAGCCTGTTGAGTGGCCGAGCTTTGATGGCGTGCCCGTCGATGTGGCGCTCGCGCTGTACGTGCCCGCCGGCGAAGCGGGAACCACGCACCTGCGTCTGCTCTCCAAGGCTGCCGTGATGCTGATGGATGCTGGCTTCCGTGACAGGGTGCGCGAAAGCACCGATTCTGTCGAGATTGCCGAGCTCATCAACGCCGGGCTCGAGGGCTAGAACGGGCTCTCCGTTCCATTAATCGATCCTTCTCCAAGGAAAAGGGCCGCGACGCTATAGGCGTCGCGGCCCTGTCTGCGTTTCCCCAGATAAAACCTGCCAAAATAAACCTGTCCCTTTTTGGTAGGTTAAACGGCGTAACTTAAAGGTTCATGTTGCCGTGGATGTAGGGGGTGACCTCGGGGGAGATATGGCCGCAGCCCAGCTCGCGCAGCGTGGACTCGATGGCGGCGGGCAGCGGGGTCTTGCCTTCGGCGTCGACGGCGGCACCGCTGAGGGCGGCGATCTTGGCGACGTCTGCCGGCTCGGCCTCGATATGCATGCAGCCGCCGACGAGGCGTGCGCGGACCTGGTCCAGGCCAAGGTCGTGCAGGTAGTCCTCACAGGTGCGGATTACATCGACCTTCTCGCGCGTGAGCTCCTCGCCCGTGGGGACTCGCGTGGCCAGGCAGGCTCCTGCCGGCAGGTTCCAGACGGGATAGCCCCAGGCGCGTAGCAGCTCGCGCTCCTCGTCCTTGGTAAAGCCGACCTCCATAAGCGGCGAGCGCACGCCGAGCTCCTGGGCGGCGCGCATGCCGGGGCGGTAGTCGCCGCGGTCGCTTGCGTTGCTGCCGTCGATGACGGTGGGAAAGCCCAGCGACTTGGCGTGGTTGACGATGGCGGTAAAGCCGGCGCGCTTGCAGTGGTAGCAGCGGTCGGCGTCGTTGCAGGCTACCTGGGGGAGCTGCAGCTGATCGACCGAGAGGTTGAGTACGGGAAGCTTGAAGTGCGGCCCCTCATCGGCCTGCCCGTCAACCGCCCGCTCAAACGAAGCCTGCTCGGGCGTGCCGATGAGCGGCGTGGTGAGGTGAACGAGAAGCGTGCTGGCGGGCATGATGCGGGCGCAGACCGCGGCCAAAAAGCTGCTGTCGACGCCACCGGAAAAGCCGATGGCGACGCGCCCGTATGCTAAAAGCAGCTGCTCGAGCGCTGCGAGTTTGTCCTGAAGCCCCTCTGCGGGCGCGGTGGTGTCTGAAAGCATAAGTCGATCCTTGCCGTTGAGTACTCGGTCGAAAACTATAATCCTACCGAGTCGCTTGTCATAAGACTTCTATCTATGTAACGAAAGTGCAATATGCTATATACGTTATATACAAGTTTACAGGTGCGGTAAAGTTGCGGGAGTACAGCAGCGCGAAGAGATGGGGGACCGATATGATCAAGGCTGTCATTTTTGACATGGACGGAACGCTGGTCGATACCGAGCGTTTGGGTATCAAGGCGTGGAAGGCGGGCGCGGCCGAGCTGGGATTCGCGATTGATGATGCGCTGATCCATCAGTTTATCGGTCGCACGCTGTCCGATGTCATGGAGATCCTTGATGAGCATTACGGCAGCTGCGAAACCGCTGAGGCAATCTATCGTCGCCATAGGGAGATTCGCGACGAGATGGTCAAGACCGAACTGGAGCTTAAGGCCGGCGCTGCCGAGTGCCTCGACGAGCTGCTGGCTGCGGGCTATCACGTGGGCCTTGCGACGTCGTCGCGCCACGTTACCGCCGAGCGCAACCTTAAGATGGTTGGCCTCTTTGACAAGTTTGAGACGGTGACCTGCGGCGAGGACGTCGTGCACGGCAAGCCCGACCCCGAGATGTACCTGCTCGCCTGCGAGCGCGCGGGCTTTGCCCCCGAGGAGTGCGCCGTGGTCGAGGACTCACGCAACGGTTGCGTCTCGGGCATCACGGCCGGTTGCCATGTGTTTGCCGTTCCCGACATCGTGCCGCTGCCGCAGGACGTGGTGGACGGCTGCGAGGCTGTGCTCGATACGCTGTTCGATCTGACGGCCGCGGTCAAGGCCGTGTGCTAGCGTTCGCATGCGAGTCGCCATGCCCCGCGCCCGATCCCGCAGGACGGCGACGGCAACGGCGCCCGCGCGGAGGCACTGTTCTAAAAAATGGAATTGAATCCATTTTTGCAAAAAAGCTAATGAAAAATGGATTACATTCCATAAAAATCCGTAGCCGCAGGTTCGGCTAAACGGGGAAGGCCCGTGGGGTCAGCAAAAACGCCGCAGCGGGGCTGTTTCCGTTGCGGCGTTTTTTTGTTACAGGTAGGCGCCCAGGTTGATGTCGGTTGTCGGGACTATGGGTTGGCCCGTCGGATGCGGCTTGGCATTTTGGGTGCTTACGCGCTCGAGCAAGAAGGGACGCACGATTTCCTGACGGTTGATGTCCTCGGTGGCCGTGACCGTGGTGACGGTGCGCGCGGCGGAGCCGATGCGGACTCGTTTGGTCTTGGCGGCAGGTTTATCCTCGATTTGTTCCATGAGCAGCTGCACGCCCTTGCGGCCGATCTCGTAGCCCGGTGGTGCTACCGTGGTGAGGGGGACCGATCCGCTCCAGGCAAGCGGGTTGCCATCGCAGCCGGCCACGCGGACCTGCTCGGGGACGGAGATGCCTTTGTCTATCAGCGCCGAGATAACGCCCGACGCCAGTACGTCGGTCAGGCCGACCACGAAGTCAGGGCGCTCGTCCGCGGGGCGCTCAGCGATTTGGGCACCGATGCCGTAGCCGTCGGCAGCGGTATTCCATTCGCCGGCGTCGATGACTTCGATCTTGATATCGGGATGCAGGGCGAGGGCCTTGTGGATGCCAAGTACGCGCAAGGTGAGCTGCATAAATGCCGCTCTGCCCACAACGGTGATATGGCGTGCGCCACGGGCAACGGCGAGCTCGGCGATAATGCGGCCTTGTGCCTCGTTGTCGGCAGCCACGTAATAACCGGGCTCGGAACAGTGGATGTCCAGATGGACGATCGGCACGGGCACTTTAGTCATGGCCGGGTGCCAGTCGGGGGATGCCATGGGCTGAACCATGACGCCGGACATCTGAGTGCCCATAAAGTAGCGCAGGTAATGGTCTTCGAGAATGTCGTCGTTGTCGGCGTTAGCGATGAGCAAGTCATAGCCGTGCTTGCGTGCCTCGTTGTGGGCACCGCTGGCAATTTGGAGCGAAAAGCCGTGGTCGAGACGGGGGAGGACCAGGCCAAAGGACTTGGTGGTGCCGCCCGCGAGCTGACGGGCGCTTTGGTTGGGCAGGTAGCCAAGGCGATTAATGGTCTCGTTGATGAGCTTGAGGGTTTCGGGGCGCAACTTTTCGGGGTGGTTGAGCGCGTTGGATACCGTGCCCAGCGAGACCCCTGCCTCGCGCGCGACGTCGCTGATTTTTACCTTTGCCATAGCGGCCCCTTTGATGCGTTTCAAGTACAAGCCAGATTGTAGCATCGCCCGCCCCCAGGGTGTCAAAACCTGCCAATTAGGGACAGGTTTATTTTGGCAGGTTTTATCTGGGGAAACGCCGTTGCCAGCGCGACCACCACGAAGGGGGCAGGCACCTTTGTGGTGGCTTGAGCTGCCCGGGCCTTCAATTGTCTCGATCTGTAACATCTGGACGGCAAAACCGGCTCTACCTGTTACAGATCGAGACATAGTGCTGGGGCCGAACCGTAATGTCTTGATCTGTAACACTAAGCCGGCTTATTGCGGCCCAGATGTTACAGATTGAGATCTTTCGCCGGGATAGGCCGCCGCGCCGGTCCAAACCACCACAAAGGTGCCTGTCCCCTTCGTGGTGGTTTGGACCGGCTGGGCATGTGTGCATCGGGTGGTATCTAAGTTGAGATACCACTTCTGGTATATCAGCTTGCGCTTGCGTGAGTACAATACTCGAACGTTATACGTCTCAGCGCCCCCTGTGCGTGGACGTCTTGCAGTCACGCGAACGAAGGGATTTATCCTATGTGCGGAATCGTCGGCTACACCGGCTCTGATATTGCAAAGAACATCCTGGTCACAGGCCTTAAGCGCATGGAGTATCGCGGCTATGACTCCTCGGGCGTTGCGCTCGAGGTGGGCGAGGGCGCCGCGGCACACCTCGACGTCATCCGCCGCGTGGGCAAGGTTGCGGGCCTGGAGAGCGAGCTTTCCAATATCGATAGCGACGCAACCTGCGGCATCGGTCACACCCGCTGGGCCACCCACGGCAAGCCTTCTGTCGTTAACGCTCACCCCCACACCAGCTGCGACGGTCGTATCGCCATCGTCCACAACGGCATCATCGAGAACTTCGCCGAGCTGCGCGAGGAGCTGGAGGGCCGCGGCCATCACTTTAAGAGCGAGACCGATACCGAGGTCTTCGCGCATCTGATCGAAGAGGCCTATGCCGAGACACACGACCTGATGGCCTCCGTGCGCGAGGCTTGCACCCACGTGGTGGGCGCCTATGGCTTGGCCGCCGTGTGCGCCGACGAGCCTGGCGTAATCGCCGTTGCCCGCAAGGACTCCCCGATCGTGGTCGGCGTGGGCGAGACCGGCTCCTACGTTGCCTCCGACGTGATTGCGCTCATCGACGCCACCCGCGATGTCGTGGTGCTCGAGGACGGTCAGTTTGCCAAGCTCACGCCTGCGGGCGTCGAGTATACCGACGAGGCCGGCAATGTCATCGAGCCCAAGGTCACCCACATCGATTGGGATCTGGATATGGCCGAAAAGGGCGGTTATCCCGACTTTATGCTCAAAGAGATTCACGAGCAGCCGCGCGTCGTGCGCGATACGCTGGTGGGTCGCATGACCCCCGCCGGTGAGCTCGATATCGACGAGCTGGGCCTGTCCCTCGAGGAGCTCAACGATATCGACCGCGTGTATGTGATTGCCTGCGGCACCAGCTACCATGCCGGACTCATCGCTAAGAACCTTATTGAGGGCTGGGCTCGTATTCCTACCGAGGTCGAGGCTGCCAGCGAGTTCCGCTACCGCAACCCCATCATCACACCGACGACGCTCGTCGTTGCCGTGTCCCAGTCGGGCGAGACGGCCGATACCCTCGCCGCCATTCGTGACGCGCGTATCAAGGGCGCCAAGGTCTTTGGCATCACCAACGTGGTGGGTAGCCCCGTGGCGCGCGAGAGCGACGGCGTCATCTACACCAAGGCCAACAAGGAGATCGCGGTCGCCTCGACCAAGAGCTTCATCGGTCAGGTCGTTAGCCTCACGCTTTTGGCCCTGCTGCTGGCGCAGGTCAAGTACCGCCTGACCACCAAACAGGCACGCATGATGTTCCGCGAGCTTTCCGATACGGCCGAGCAGATCCAGTGGATTTTGGACACGCAGACCGAGGCCGTTCATGAGGCCGCCCTGCTGTGCAAGGACGCGCAGTCGGCACTGTTTGTGGGCCGCGGTATGGGCGCTGCCATCTCCTACGAGGGCGCGCTCAAGCTCAAGGAGGTCAGCTACCTGCACGCCGAGGCCTACGCCGCCGGCGAGATGAAGCACGGCCCCATCGCGCTGATCGATCCGGGCTTCCCCGTCATCGCCGTGGCCACCAAGAGTGCCACCTACGACAAAACCGTGTCGAACCTTATGGAGTGCAAGGCGCGCGGTGCCAAGGTCATCGTCGTTGCCACCGAGGGCGACGAGGAGATCAACAAGATCGCCGACTGCATCATCCGCGTGCCGGCCGTCCGCGACGTGTTCAGCCCCATCACGGCGAGCGTCCCGCTGCAGCTGCTCGCCCGCGAGGTGGCCATCCTGCGCGGTTGCGACGTTGACCAACCTCGAAACCTCGCTAAGAGCGTGACCGTCGAGTAATTGTTGTTCCGGCGTTTTACCAAACGCCGGAACTGCTCGACGCTGCGCGAGCCGCATTCACGCCAATCTGACGTTCAATTTCGAGGGCGCGACCAGAAGGTCAGCGCCCTCTCATTTCACGTCACCTTGGCGCAAATGCGGCTCGCTCGCTGTTGGTGACTGACATCAGGTGCTCCGTTGTCGAAACGCGCTAACAAGAAGGGCCCGGCTCCGTTGTGGCGGAGTCGGGCCTTGTTGCGTTTGCCCAGATAAAACCTGCCAAAATAAACTTGTCCCTTTTTGGCAGGTTAGCGGAGCTTGCTGGTCTCGAAGTACTTGGGATATTGGTCCAGGACCTCGGTCTGGTTGCGGAACATCATATGCAGGTGCTTGCTGACCAAAAAGCTCGCCTCGATGGGGTCGCGACCGGCGATAGCGCGGCGGATTTTCTTGTGCTCGTTAACAATCTCCTGATTGTCGAGCCTCTGCGTGGCGGCGCGCAGCCAGCGGAAGCGCTCCAGGTCGGCATTGGTCGCCTCGAGCCACGACCACACGGTGCTGCGGCACGCGATGTTAAAGATCATGCGGTGCATGAGGTTGTCGCTTAAAAAGAAGCCGATGCGATCCTCCTCGGCCATGGTCTTTTCCTGCAGCGCGATGGCTCGGTCGAGCTGCTCGATGCCTGCCGAGGTGGCACGGGCGCAGCACTCTACAATCACCTGCTTTTCCAGGTGCTCGCGAATGTAGCAGGCGCTCTCGGCAAGAGTGAGGTTGATGGGCGAGACATAGGTGCCGCTTTGGGGCACGGTACGCACCAGGCCCTCTTGCGCCAGACGCACCAGCGCCTCGCGCACAGGGGTGCGCCCCATATCCAGGTCGTCACAAAGCTGCTTGACACCCAGTTTTTCGCCCGGTTTGTAGTCCAGGTAGACGATTTTGCGTCGAATGGTGTGGTAGGACTGGTCCTGTAGGCTCGTTTCCTGCTCGCCGACGTGCATCGATTCTTCCATAGTGCCTCGCAACCGTTCTATCACACTGATATGTCAGCTGTTAATTATGCCGCGAATCGGCTCTCCGCGGTGGGTAATTCGACTGTTGCCCAAGAACTATTGCGGCATCTTGGTCTGTGTTTACGCATGGCTGTGCTCAACGTTGCCGTATCATAAGCCGTCGCAAACGTGAAATAGAAAGAAGGAATCCCATATGCAACTGGCAAATATCGTACGCGAGCGCTGGAAGGGCGTTTTGTTCTGCCTGATCATCGCCATTCCCGCAACGCTGCTCGGCAAGCAGATCGAGGTGGTCGGCGGGCCGGTATTCGCCATCCTCATCGGCATGGTTCTGGCACTTGTCTTTCCCAAGCATCGTCGTGAGCCGCTTGCCGCCGGCGTTACCTATACGTCTAAAAAGATCTTGCAGTATGCGGTCATCCTGCTTGGCTTTGGCATGAACCTCTCCCAGATTCTGTCCAAGGGCGCCCAGTCGCTGCCGATTATCGTGGCGACGATCTCGACCTCGCTTGTCATCGCCTTTGTGCTCTGCCGCGTTATGAACGTGCCGGGTAAGATCTCGACGCTTGTGGGTGTGGGTTCGTCGATTTGCGGCGGTTCTGCCATCGCCGCGACCGCACCCGTCATCGATGCCGACGATCGCGAGATTGCCCAGGCTATTTCGGCCATCTTCCTGTTTAACGTTATCGCGGCGCTCGTGTTTCCGACGCTCGGTGGTATGCTCGGGCTGACCAACGAGGGCTTTGGCCTGTTTGCCGGCACCGCCATCAACGACACCTCGTCCGTAACGGCTGCGGCGAGTGCTTGGGACAGTATGCATCCCGGTGCCAATGTGCTCGAGAGCGCCACGGTGGTCAAGCTCACCAGGACGCTGGCCATTATTCCCATCACGTTGGTCCTCGCATGCTGGCAGATGCATCTGGCGCGTAAGGCCGGCGGCGACGCCAAAAGCACGTTTTCGCTTAAACGCGCGTTTCCCATGTTCGTGCTGTTCTTTGTGCTGGCAAGCGTGGTCACCACGGTGTTTCAGCTTCCCACGTCCATTACGGCGCCCATCAAGGAGCTTTCGAAGTTCTTTATCGTGATGGCCATGGCGGCTATTGGCTTTAATACCGATATCGTCGAGCTGGTCAAAAAGGGCGGCAAGCCCATCGCGCTGGGCTTTTGCTGCTGGATTGGCATTGCGTGCATGAGCTTGGGAATGCAGCACGTGCTGGGAATCTGGTAGAGAAGTAGCTTATTCGCGTGCTGGTTGCTGGTTGCTGGTGAGCGCAAGCCTGCGGTGGAGCGATAGGAGCTCTTGCGGGTATGGCTTGTCCGCAGGTTTATAAGTCCCGAAGAGCTCTTATCGCCCCGCCAGGATGGCGATGCGGGGCAACACCTATACTCGCAGGACGGCGCTTTCTGCCCTATAGTGTTTGGTGAGCAATATCGTTCAATTTTGAAACACTCGGTCGTGCGACCGTCGGCGGTTGCACGTCGCCGCGGACAGGGGCAAATCATGGATAGCGATGCCAAGCTGAACATCTTGACCGAGGCCCTGGCTGCTGCCGGGGCCTCGGCATTGGCAATCGATGCGCGTGGGGACGTCGCGATTTCGACCATGAATGACGCGGCGCTTGAGCGGGATGTGGCAGCTTTTGTTGCCGAACGCCTCGACCGTATAGGAGACGGCGCGCGTCTGGTTATGGGGCGTGCGGGTACGCGCCTGAGCCTGACCGTTCGCCCCGCCGACAAAGAGGGCGGGGGCCTTTGGGTCGTCGTGGTCCGCGAGGTGCGCGGCGCCGCGGCGCACGCGGGCATCGAGTGGCTCAACGCCGACGAAGTTGAGGCCCGCTACGAATCGAGCGCGTACGGCATCGTTGAGGGGCCTGCCTCGGTGGCTGCGCCGGTCGCCGAGAGCTACGCGCGCGGTGTGCCCCTTATGCTCGAGGGCGAGCTGGGAACGGGTCAGGTCGAGATTGCCATGCGCCTCTATCTGGACGGTCCTTTTGTCGATCAGCCCTTTGTTGCCGTTGCGCTCGATGAGCTAACGGATCGCGGCTGGCGCCATCTGCTCAAAAGCGCCGAATCGCCGTTGTTCCAAACGGGGCTGACGCTTTGCATTGAGGGCTGGAACACGGTTGGCCCCCAGCGTCTCCGCGAGCTCGTTTCCACGATGGCCGACACCGCGTTGGCGACGCGCTGCCATGTGGTGCTGACGGCGAATGACATGCCGGGCGGCAGCGAAAGTGATCAAGCCGCCTTTGTGACCGAGCGCTTCGCCTGTGCGGTGAGCGTGGCGCCGGCAATCGTCGAGCAGGGAGCCACGTCGCAAAAGATTGCGCGCTATTTGGAATATCTCGCTGGTGCATTTGGGACGGCAGCGCCCACGCTGTCTGCCGCGGCGACGAAGGCGCTCGATGCTTACCGCTGGCCGCGCAATTATCTGCAGCTCCGCGAGGTCTCGGAACGACTGTATATATTGGTGGGGGCGGGCACGGTGGATCGCGCTGTGGCGGAGGAAGTGCTAGCCCAAGAGGACGTGATTAAGACCGCAACCTTTGGCGCCCCGACACTCGAAAGCGACCTGTATATCCTGCGACCGCTGGCCGATACCGAGCGAGATATCGCGCATCTGGTTGTAGATCATCTCCACGGCAACCGAACCCGTGCGGCGGAGGTGCTGGGCATAAGCCGAACAACGCTGTGGCGCTTACTGAAGGACGATGACCGTTGAGCGAGGCGCCCGTGACCGCGCGCGACGCGTGTGCTACAGTCCAAAGCGTTATTGTTTCGATTTGGTTACGGCGTGCGGGGGCGTATGGCTGAGACTACAAAACCGAGCCGCAGAAGGCGGAGCGCCGCGCCGGTTAACCGACGCACAACATCGGTGACGTGGGGCAAACACGCCTCGGGGTTTGACGGCTCGTTCAAGCGCACTAAATACGGCTATCCTTCGACAGGTGCCCGCTTGGCAATGCAGGCAGAGTCCTCGCTGTGGGACCGCAAACGCGTGGTGGGTTCAAAGCTCAAGCACGACGGCACGCTCGGCTACATCAGCCGCGGGGCGGCTCGTCGCAGCGGACTCAATCCGGCTGGTTGGCATCGTTATGTTCCGATCGCGGTCGTCGTTGCAGTGATCGTCATCGCACTCGCTGCGCTTGGCTACGCCGGCGACGGTGCCAACTTGGACGCGATGTTTAAATCGCCCGAGCTCGCGCATGCAGGCACAGAAATTGTCGAGGGCGCTCAGACCCAGACGGGCGTCGCGCCCCAGCGCGGTATCGTTGCGGCGGCCTCCACCATCGCCGACGCTCAAAAGGACGAGGGCGAACAGGGCGACGGCGCCGAAACGACCCACACGAACGAAACGACGACAACTCCATCGGCAAGATAAGTTGCGAGCGGGTCCGCCGTTCGTTAGAACGGCGGAACTAATTACCTAACGTACACCACGTTGTCGCGGCGGGGTTTGGGCTCGGGTAGCGTGTCTTCGGCATAGCCCAGAATGCAGTGACCGACGCCGCGCAGGCTGCCGTCGGCGGGCAGGCCCCAGCTGGCCAGCAGCTCCAGGCCCTCGGGCGAGTCAAAGACCTCATGCGCGCGGTGAATCCAGCATGAGTCGACACCCAGTGCATAGGCGGCGTTGAGCAGGTTGCCCATGGCGAGCGATCCGTCTTCCAGGTGCGTGGGCACGCTGCGGTCGACCAGTACCACCACAACGGTCTTGGCGCCATAGAAGGGGTCGCTGTTGCTGCCCATGACCTGTGCGTTGAGCTGCGAGAGGCGCTCAACGGTCGTGGGGTCGGTGACGGCGACAAACGTCACCGGCTGGCGCCCCATGCCACTGGGTGCATACTGGCCGGCCTCGATAATGCGTGCGAGCTTTTCGGCCTCGACGGGACGATCACTGTATTTGCGGCAGCTGCGGCGGTGGATGAGTGCTTCGATAGTCTCCATGGTGTCTCCTTGCGGTGGCGTTGCAGATGCCCCGTTCATACCCGTCGGGCTCAAACGATAGACGGTCAATTGCCCGGCCAAAAGGGTAGATCCCAATTGGGAAAGTAGGTTTGCATAAAAGTACCTTCAGAATGTGACAAACAAATGGGATGGTTAAACGTTTTATCCCGTCTACCCTGCGGTTTTTTACCACTTGCCTAAATGACGAACGCATAACCTCTGATAAAGGTTTTACTAAAGGAGTACCAACGTTTATCAATGCGCCGTGGTGGCGCCGGGCCAGGAGGTAACATCATGTTCCAGGCTGGAGATGTCGTCGAGACCGACTTCGAAGGATTTCTGAAGCTGCTGCGTTCCAAGACGCGCGCTTTTGTGACGATTGACGATCACGAGTACTACATCACGCACACCGATGGCTATTGGCGTGTTCAGGATTGCGAGGCCCTCAACGACAAGGGCCACTTTACTGACTGCTCCGAGCTGGTCAACACGGTCTGCGAGGTCGTCGAGCTGCCGTGGATTGCCGGCAAGAGCCTGCATGACAGCTTCTCGGGCGCTACGGTCTATGAGGCCGTCGCCGCTTAACGGGCAATAAAACCCGATTTTCACGTGACCGCTGGCGCTGCCCCCGCGCCGGCGGTCTTTTTCTGCCGATAGGCCATAAAAGTGCAAGCATTTGCGGAGAGCCTGTTGACGAGAGTCAAAACTCGGACTAATCTAGAGATACAAAATTGGTCAAAAATCGGACAATCGAATGGTGGGATAGATGAATAGTGCGGTTACGCTGGTCGACTTCGACCGGTTGCTCAATGGACTCGACCATATCTATTCGGAGTTCTCGCGCGCCTGCGGTCTTTCGGACTGCGCTTACTGGATGCTCGTCGATACCAGCACGGCGGGCGGCAGTGTTGCCGTAAGCTGTCTGACAAGCGAATGGTTCTACAGCAAGCAGACTATCAACTCGGCAATTAAAACCTTGACGGCGCGGGGCTTCGCAACGTTGGAGTTTGCCGAAGGCAGCCGTAAGAACAAGGTTGTGCGTTTGACCGAAGCGGGCATGCGGTTTGCCGAGCGTTATGCGTTGCCGGCACTCAAGGCCGAACAGCGAGCCTTTGGTGCGCTTGAGCCATGTGAGCAGCGCGAGATTATGCGCTTGATCGGCAAATTCTCTCGGGTGCTCGGCGATGAGTGCGATGCCTTTAAGCAGCATATCGCTGCCGAGAGCCAGGCCGAGAATCAAGGTGAGGGGGAGTCGTGCGACTCTTAATGAGGTTTATGAAGCCGTATCGCAGGCTTGTCGCGGTGACGTTGTTGGTGCTGCTAATCGACAACGTCGGTACGCTGTTGGTTCCCACGATGCTGGCGAACATGGTCAACACCGGCATCACCACGGGCGATGTCGACTACATCCTGCGCAACGGCCTCTACATGCTTATCGCGACCGGCATGGCCAGCGGCGGCGCGGTGCTGGGCTGCTATCTTTCGGCGCGCCTGGCCGCCAACGTGGCCTGCGATATCCGCAACGCCGTCTACGACAAGTCGCTTGAGCTGTCTGCCAGCGACTTTGAGCGCTTTGGCACGGGCTCGATGATCACGCGTTCGCTCAACGACATCAACGTGATCCAGCAGGCGATTCTGCAGACGATTCAACTGGTGCTGCCGGTGCCGTTTTTGGCCGTGGCGGGCATCATCTTCGCCTGGTTTATCGATCCCGCCATGGGCACGCTGCTGGGCGTCGTGGTTGCGATCGTGCTGGTGGCGGCGGTCTTTACGGTCGCTAACGCCGCGCCGATTTTTATGCGCCTGCAGAGCTTTATCGACCGCATGAACGTGGTGCTGCGCGAGAACATCGTGGGCGTTCGCGTCATCCGCGCCTTTAATAAAGAGCGCCACGAGGAGCAGCGCCTGGACGAGGTGTTTAGCGAGTACGCGGACAACGCCATTAAGGTCAACCACCTTTTTGTGGGGCTCGACAGCTCCAGCTTCTTTTTGATGAACATTGCCGAGGTGGCGGTGCTGTGGGTGGGCGGCAACCGCGTGGGCGCCCACGCCATGCAGATCGCGAGCATCTCGGCGGTGCTGGAGTACGCGCTTCTGATCCTGTTCTTTGTGATGATGGCGCAGATGGTGGTGCTGACGCTTCCGCGTGCCGCCGCATGTCTGAACCGCGCACAGCAGGTGCTGGAGATTAAGCCGAGCATCGTCGATGGCCAGCGTACGCTCGATGCGGCCGCGTCCGACTCAAAGGACGGGGCCGATACGGTCGCCGTGTTCGATCACATGTCGTTTCGCTTTGACGATGCCGACGAGGACACCCTGTGCGACCTGAGCTTTGCCTGTCGTCGCGGGCAGACCACCGCGATCGTGGGCTCGACGGGCTCGGGCAAGTCGACGGTGGCAAAGCTTCTACTGCGCTTCCACGATGCCACCAAGGGCATCATTCGCCTGGACGGCGTCGATCTGCGCGAGCTTTCGCAAGGTGAGATTCGCGGGCGCATTGCCTATGTGCCGCAGAAGGCGTGGCTGTTCTCGGGTACCGTGGCAAGCAATCTGCGCTTTGGCAACGAGGACGCGACCGAGGCGGACATGCTTCATGCGCTGCAGGTTGCCCAGAGCACCTTTGTGCTCGATCAGCCGCAGGGGCTCGATACCCCGGTGGTGCAGGGCGGTACGAACTTTTCGGGCGGCCAGCGCCAACGTCTGGCCATCGCCCGTGCGCTCATGAAGCATGCCGATCTATATATCTTCGACGATAGTTTTTCGGCCCTGGACTTTAAGACCGATGCAGCCCTGCGCCATGCGCTGCAGGACGAGACGCGCGACGCCGCGGTGCTCATCATCGCGCAGCGCATCTCGACGATTCTGCACGCCGACCAGATTGTCGTGCTCAAGGATGGCGAGGTCGTGGGCCTGGGCACGCATGGCGAGCTTATGGAAACCTGCGAGGTGTACCGCGCCATCGCGGAATCGCAGATGAAGGGAGGTGAGTAGCATGACCGAGGAGCTCAAGAAGCAGGGCGACCTTGTCGATGCCGCCGCTGCGGACGCTGCCGATAAAACGGTCGACCAGGCTGCCGCGTCGACCGAGCTGGATGACGCCGCCAAGGCGGCGGCCGGGCGCGAGGCTCGTCGTCAAGCGCTTTACGAGGAAAACGAACGAGCCGAGGATGAGCGTGCCCGCGCCGAGGCAGAGCGCATGCGCGACGTGGATGACGAAGACGAAGACGAGACGCCCCGTGATACCTGGGCGACGGTGCGCCGCCTGTGGAGCGAGGCTGCCGGCGACCATTGGCGCTTCTATATCGTGTTTGCGAGCATTGTGTTCTATGTCATCTTTAACACCGCCGCGCCGGCATATAGCGCCCGCGTGATCGATGAGCTGTGGGGCCACATTCAGGTGGCGTTTGCCAACGGAACCACCTTCAACATCACCTGGGAGAACTGCGGCAAGACCATCTTCGTCTACTTTATGATCTGGACTGCCGCCGCCTCGTTCTATGCGCTCCAGAGCTTTTTGATGTCGAGCGTGGCCGAACGCCTCAACCTGCGTCTACGCAACCGCATCGCACAAAAGCTCAACCGTCTGCCGCTTGCCTTCTTTGATGCGCATCGTCCCGGTGAGGTCGTCAGCCGTGCGACCAACGACTTGGACAAGATGTCCGAGAGCATGCAGCGCGGATTGCTGCAGCTGCTTGTGTCGATCGGCACCGTGGTGGGCGCCGTGGGCGTGATGTTCGTGTTTAGCGTGCCGCTTACGCTAGTCTTTTTGTTCTTTACGGCGTTGTCGCTGCTGGTGACCAAGGTGGTTTCGCGCCGTACGCATGATGTGACGGGCGAGCGTCAGGAGTGGGTGTCCAAAATCACGAGCGCGGTCGAGGAAGGCTATTCGGGCCGTTTGGTGATTCGCGCATTCAACCGCGAGCACCAGAGCTCTGCCGAGGTGCACGAGGCCTCGGGCGAGCTGGCGCGCGTGAGCACCAAGGCCGACTTTATGATTAACGCCGTCGGACCCGCGGTTCGCTTTATCGGTCGCCTGGCGCAGATTGTGATTGCGCTCGTGGGCTGCAGCATGCTGGTCGCCGGTCACATGACCGTCGGCGTGTTCCAGGCGTTCTTCCAGTTTATCTACGAGGCGTCCGAACCCATGACGCAGCTGTCGTTCACTTTTAACTCGCTGCAGAGCGCGCTGGCGAGTGCGGAGCGCGTGTTCGACCTGCTTGATGAGCCCGAGATGGAGGCCGATCCGCTGCCGGACGAGGCCGCCAAGCTGCCGGGTCGCATTGAGGGCCGCGTCGCTTTTGAGCACGTGCGCTTTGGTTATTCGCCCGACAAGCCGCTTATGCGCGACGTGTCGTTTGCCGCCGAGCCGGGCCAAAAGATCGCCGTGGTGGGAACCACGGGTGCGGGTAAGACCACGCTCATCAACCTGCTTATGCGCTTTTACGAGATCGACGGCGGCCGCATTACGCTCGACGGCGTGGACACAAGCTGCATGGACCGCGGCGAGCTGCGCCAGCAGTTTGGCATGGTGTTGCAGGACGCCTGGCTGTTCGATGGCACCATTGCCGAGAACATCGCCTATGGCTGTCCCGAGGCGACGCGCGAGGAGATTGTCGCGGCCGCACGTGCCGCTCAGGTCGACTTCTTTGTGCGCACTATGCCGCAGGGCTACGACACACGGGTGGCTAACGATGCCGAGAGCATCAGCCAGGGCCAACGTCAGCTGCTGACCATCGCGCGCGTGCTGCTCAACAACCCGGCGATCCTCATCCTGGACGAGGCGACGTCGAGCGTGGACACGCGCACCGAGCTTGCCATCGGCCGCGCCATGGACGCGCTCATGCGCGGGCGCACGAGCTTTGTGATCGCGCATCGCCTGTCGACGATCGTGGACGCCGACCTGATCTTGGTCATGGACCACGGCAACATTATCGAGCAAGGCACGCATAAGGAACTGCTGGCTGCCGAGGGTGCTTACGCCGACCTCTATCTGAGTCAGTTCGCATAATGTGACAAAGGGACAGTCCCGCATGTCACATCAAAAGGAATGGCGCGCCGGGGATTGATTCCCTGGCGCGCCTTTTGCGTCGGTGCCGATATTGTTTTGTGCCGCTTGCGTTCCTAACGTTCGTCCATGAGCTTGGCGACGAGGGCCTTGAGCTCGGCCACCTCTCGCTCGAGTTCCTTGACGCGGCGGGCATTCTCGGTGATGCCCTGGCGGTTGAGGGCACTCTGCTCGGCGGCATCGTCGGGCATGTATTCGCGGTGCTGCTTGGCGTCGAAGCTTTCCTCGAATACGCGGCAGCCGTTGCGCTTGATGACGCGGCCCGGCACGCCCACGACGGTGCAGTTGTCGGGTACGTCCTTGACGACGACCGAGTTGCCGCCGATTTTGACGTTGTTGCCAATGCGAATGTTGCCGAGCACCTTGGCGCCTGTGCCCACGGTGACGTTGTTGCCCAGGGTGGGGTGGCGCTTGCCGGTCTCGTTGCCGGTGCCGCCAAGTGTGACGCCCTGATAGAGCACGCAGTTGTCGCCCACAATGGCGGTTTCGCCGATGACAACGCCCATGGCGTGGTCGATAAAGAAATGCTTGCCGATCTGTGCGGCAGGATGAATCTCGACGCCAGTGATATGGCGGGTGATTTGCGAGAGCACGCGGGCGAGCGAGCGATGTCCATGTTCCCACAGCCAGTGCTCGGGCACGTGGTTCCACTTGGCGTGCAGGCCGGGGTAAGAAAGGAAGATGACTAGGCCGTTTTGCGCGGCGGGGTCCTGTGCCTGGACGGTCTTGATGTCCTCGCGAATGGTATTGATAAAGCTCACCGGCCGCCCTCCCTTAGCGCCGCGACAATGCAATTCAATAAAGTATAGCGATTCGCTAGGGATTAGGAAGAGCAATCTTGCTCGGCTTTGCGCGACAGGTGTCAATTATGCAAACTTGCTGGTAATGAAGTCACGCTTTTGTAAGGTCGTGTGCGTTGCCGCGTCACAACCGTATACTGGTCAACTTGGACGTGTCCGCGCCCACAACTGAGAGGTTTTACTTCATGGGTTTCATCAATTTTATCGCCGAGCTGCTTAAGGATCCGCGCACCGCGATCGCCAGCTGGATCGCCGCCGGCCCGCTTATGGCCTACGGCTGCGTGTTCCTGATCATCTTTATCGAGACGGGCGTGGTGTTCTTCCCGTTCCTTCCCGGCGACTCGCTGCTGTTTGCCTCGGGTTTCTTTGCCCACAACGGCGGCTTTAACATCGTGGCTCTGCTGGCCGTCGCATGGACGGCTGCCATCTTGGGCGATCAGTGCAACTTTATGATCGGTCATTTCTTTGGCCAAAAGATCATCGCCTCGGGCAAGGTGAAGGCCATGACGCCCGAGCGAATCAAAAAGTCCGAGGACTTCCTGGACAAGTGGGGCCACCTGGCCATCTTCCTGGGTCGCTTCTTCCCGTTTATCCGCACCTTTGTGCCCTTCATCGCCGGCATGGGCGGCATGCATTGGCGCAACTTTGTCATCTTTAACGTGTTGGGCGGCATTACCTGGTCGACGGTCTTCACTCTGCTGGGCTACTTCTTTGGCGGCATCCCCTTTGTGCAGGAGCACTTTGAGCTGCTGATTATCGGCATCGTCGCCGTGTCGATCATCCCGACCGTGGTCGGTCTGGTTAAGGCTAAGCTGGGCAAAAAGAACGCGTAGCTCGAGCCGGCGCGCAAACCGTGCCGTTGAGGCCCGTCACCGATTACGGTGGCGGGCCTTTCTGCTTCGGTCAAATGAAAATACTTTACTTAGTTAAAGAAAAGCGTTTTATCAGACGCGTACGGGGAGTACAATCTCGTGCATGCGAATCGACGTGCCATCGGCTTTGATGCCGTTCGCGTGTCCCGTCCGGCTCTACGCTCCGGGCGTGCGACGTTGCGACGCGGTCGGCTTCGGTCTTTGCGTGCGGGTTCGCGAGTATGCAACTGTGTATGTAAGGAGCGACATATGACTGTCGAGAAGAAGGATATCGATTGGGGTAGCCTCGGCTTTGGCTACATGAAAACCGATTACAGCTACGAGGCTCATTGGAAGGATGGCGAGTGGGACGAGGGCGGCCTGACCACCGACCACACCCTGCATGTCTCCGAGTGCGGTGGCATCTTCCATTACTGCCAGGAGGTCTTTGAGGGCCTGAAGGCCTACACCGCCGAGGATGGCAGCATCGTCTGCTTCCGTCCCGACATGAACGCCGAGCGTATGTACAACTCTGCGCAGCGCCTCGAGATGCCCCCGTTCCCCAAGGACAAGTTCGTTGAGGCCGTCAAGCAGGTCGTTTCTGCCAACGCCGCCTGGGTTCCGCCCTTCGGCTCCGGTGCAACCCTGTACGTGCGTCCGTTTATGATCGGCTCTGGTGACGTGATCGGCGTGGCTCCCGCTCCTGAGTACACGTTCCGCATTCTCGTGACCCCGGTCGGTCCGTACTTTAAGGGTGGCCTCAAGCCCGTCAAGCTGCGCGTTTCCGAGTACGACCGCGCCGCACCGCACGGCACCGGCAACATCAAGGCTGGCCTGAACTACGCCATGTCCCTCAAGCCCACGATGGAGGCCCATCGCGAGGGCTATGCCGAGAACCTGTATCTCGACTCTGAGTCCCGCACCTATGTCGAGGAGACCGGCGGCGCTAACGTCCTGTTCGTGAAGGAGGACGGCACGCTCGTCGTTCCGCAGTCGCACACTGACTCCATCCTGCCCTCCATCACCCGTCGCTCGCTCGTTCAGGTTGCTCAGGACCTGGGCATGACCGTTGACCAGCGTCCCGTCGAGTGGGCCGAGGTCAAGGCCGGTACCTTTGTCGAGTGCGGCCTGTGCGGCACCGCTGCCGTCATCTCCCCGGTCGGCGAGATCGACAACAAGGTTTACGGTGCCGACGAGACCGTGACCTTCCCGGCTGGCTACACCGAGATCGGCCCCGTGATGAAGAAGCTCCGCGAGACCCTGACTGGTATCCAGTCCGGTGCTGTCGAGGATAAGCACAACTGGGTTTACACCGTCGCGTAAGCTGTCTTAGCTGCCCGGCCCGAGGGCGACCTTCCCTTTCGGCGCGTCCTCGGACATGAAAGAACCCCCGCTGCGCACTGAACTGCGCCCCAATTCTTGGACGGGCTAATAAGCGGCCTACGCCGCACATAGGGACTGATTCCGGAATTCCTCCGGGGTCAGCCCCTTCAGTTTAACCTGCCTCC
>JAXKBK010000047.1:0-12006 GCA_036553025.1 Collinsella sp.
GTAGGAGATGTTGTTCTGGACGACCCTGAGGTCGGGGATGCCCAGGGCGGTCATCTTGGCGCGCTGCCAGTTCTCCTTGAACCAGCCGCGCGAGTCGCCGTGGACGGCGAGGTCGACGACCTTGAGGCCCTCTATGCCGGTCTCGGCGACGGAGAGGTCCTTCTCGAATGCGATGTCTGCCATAGGTCTCTCCCCTCCTACTGGCCCTGCGCGCGGTAGCGGGCCTCGGTGGCCTCCTTGGCCGGGCGCCACCAGGACTCGTTGTCGACGTACCAGTCGATGGTCTGTTTAAGGCCCTCGGCGAAGTCGGTGTGGGCCGGCCTCCAGCCGAGCTCGCGCTGCAGCTTGGTCGAGTCGATGGCGTAGCGGCGGTCGTGGCCGGGGCGGTCGGCGACCCAGTCGAAGTCCTCGGGGTCGCGGCCCATGGCCTCGAGGATCATGCGCAGGACCGTGATGTTGTTCTTCTCGCCGTTAGCCCCGATGAGGTAGGTCTCCCCCATGCGGCCCTTGGTGAGGATGTCCCAGACGGCGCTGGAGTGGTCCTCGGTGTGGATCCAGTCGCGGACGTTCTCGCCCTTCCCGTAGAGCTTGGGGCGCACGCCGTCGATTATGTTCGTGATCTGCCTGGGGATGAACTTCTCCACGTGCTGGTAGGGGCCGTAGTTGTTGGAGCAGTTGGAGATCGTGGTGCGCAGGCCGTAGGTGCGGGTCCAGGCGCGCACGAGCATGTCGGAGGACGCCTTGGTGCTCGAGTACGGGCTGCTCGGGTGATACGGCGTCTCCTCGGTGAACTTGGCGGGGTCGTCGAGCGCCAGGTCGCCGTAGACCTCGTCGGTGGAGACGTGGTGGTAGCGGATTCCGTATTTCCGGACGGCCTCCAGCAGGCGGAAGGCGCCCTCGACGTGGGTGCGCAGGAAGGGCTCCGGGTCGGCGATGGAGTTGTCGTTATGGCTCTCGGCGGCGTAGTGCACGATGGCGTCGTGGCCCGGCACCAGCCTGTCCAGCAGCTCGGAGTCGCAGATGTCGCCCACGACGAGCTCCACGCGGTCGGAGGGCAGCCCCGCGATGTTCTCGGGGTTGCCGGCGTAGGTCAGCTTGTCCAGGACGGTCACGTGCACCTCGGGGCGGTTGTTGACCACGTAGTGCACGAAGTTGCTGCCGATGAATCCGCAGCCGCCCGTGACGATGATGTTCCTGGGCTCGAAGAGCTCTTCAGACATGTTTCTATCTCCCATTGAATCGGATTAGTACTCGCGCGGGCTGTTGACGATCTCGCCGGCGGCGACCTTCTTGAGGTGCCGGCCGTAGACCGACTTGCCGTAGGCCTCGGCGGCCTCCTCGAGCTCGGCGGTCGTGATCCAGCCGTTCTCCCAGGCGATCTCCTCGGGGACCGAGACCGGCAGGTCCTGGGAGTGCTCAACGGCGCGGACGAACTCCGCCGCCTCGTGCAGGCTCTCCATGGTGCCGGTGTCCAGCCACGCGTAGCCGCGTCCGAGGGTGACGACGGACAGCGTCCCCTCCTCCAGGTACATCCGGTTGAGCGTGGTGATCTCCAGCTCCCCGCGGGCCGACGGCTTGACCTCGCGGGCCTTGGCGGCCACGTCGCCCGGGTAGAAGTACAGGCCGGTGACGGCGTAGGAGCTCTTGGGCTCGGCGGGCTTCTCCTCGATGGAGACGGCCCTGCCCTGCGCATCGAACTCCACGACGCCGAAGCGCTCGGGGTCGTCCACGTGGTAGCCGAAGACCGTGGCGCGGCCCGACTCGGCGTTCTGGACGGCGCGCGTCAGGTGGCGGGACAGGCCGTTGCCGTAGAAGATGTTGTCGCCGAGCACGAGGGCGCACGGCTCGCCGGAGATGAAGTCCTCGCCGATGGTGAACGCCTGGGCCAGGCCGTCGGGGCTCGGCTGCTCGGCGTAGGAGAGGTTGACGCCGTAGCGCGAGCCGTCCCCGAGCAGGCGCTCGAAGTTGGGGAGGTCCGTCGGCGTGGAGATGACCAGGATGTCCCGGATGCCCGCCAGCATGAGGGTGGACAGCGGGTAGTAGATCATGGGCTTGTCGTAGACCGGCAGCAGCTGCTTGGAGGTCACGAGCGTGAGCGGATACAGGCGGGTGCCGGACCCGCCGGCGAGGATAATGCCTTTCATATTAAAATCCAATCCATTTTGATGTAGCTATCGCTGCTTCTTCAGTTTGGTCAAACATGAAGCAACGCTTTTCAGCGCAGAATGATTAAGCAAGAGATAGCCAACGTAGACTAATGCATATAGAATCGCCGCAGTTCCACCAGATAAAAGCTCAGTGAACAAGACAAAAGCGGCTGTAAGCAGGATCTCCTGAAACGGCCTAGTTGAACCAGGGGCGCTAAGCTGTTCGTTCAGATAGAGCTCGGACCACAACGACCTGCCAATAATGCAGATAACGGCGCCACACAGGACGGCGTCGAGTGAGTTAAGGACAAGAACACCGAATATAGAAAAAACAGCGCTACAAATAACAGTGACGATATTCAACTTCAGGAGCAGCTGTTCTTTACGAAGTACCTTGAAATAGGTAGTACAGCAAAGGCTCATCTTCGTATTGAAGACGCATATCGGAAGTAAGAGCGCAAAATATCTAAGGCTCTCGGCATATTGAGGAAGCCACGCCCCCAAAAACCAAACCATGGGGAAATAGAACAAAAAGATTGCAGGAAAAATGAGTTCGATGGCATTTCTTATGCCAATGTAAAAACGAACTCTCTCCTCATCAGAACCTGTCCTAAGAGCAGGAAATAAGACCATGCTCGCCTGCGAGACAAAAGTGATAAAGAAATTGACAAGAGAGAGGGAGAACGAAATTTTTGCAAAGGCGACGATACCCCAAAAATGATCGATAAGAAACCTAGATACCCCGAGGATCAGTGTGTCGGCGATGTTCGCAATCATCAGCTTTACGCCGACGATGATACTGCGGATACCGTCCTTAAGCGAGTTGCCAAAAGACACTGATTTAGCACATAGGATATCCCTGCCCATCCAAGAGCAATATATGAGCGCAATAATCTTCGAAACGAGATACGCATAGACATAGGGATGGTAGTCCGAAACCTTAAATCCAATTAAACCAAGGAGCGGAGCCAGAAACACCAGCCTGTCTAGCATTGTAGAAAACGAAAATAGCTTAGTTTCGTTCATAGCCTGAAAGACAAAGCCCAAATAACTTGTCAGGTTATAGACGACGGTGTAAAGCGCAAAAGACGCGATAACAAATACTCGATTTGCGTCATCGACAAGAGACAGCGAAACAAAAGTGATGCCGAGGCAAATCACTGCCTGGAAACAAGCACCGAAGATATACTGGGATTTTATTGAGCTCTTATCGATTTCATCACGAGAGAGACCCCCGTTAATCAAGTAGACACCATCATTCAGGCCAAGGTGAAAAAAGCCGGAATAGGTCGTATAAAACATGAACAGCTGCCAGTATCCATAATCAGCAACACCAACGATTTTCGGTACGAGCAGCGACATGACAACACTGACCGATAGAGAAATAAACTGTGCAGCAAACGCAATCATAGTGTTGCGTGCAATAGACGAATAATTCATTCAACCTCGTTTGTTTAAACTAACATCCTTGATTTATTCAGAAATCAAAAAAGGGCCTGACTCGCACAAATCTGAATACCGAGCACTCGTTCTACCCAGAACGAGTCCACAGGAAGCAAACAAGATAACCGTTGGCACCCACCAACCAAGCTCACAATAAAATATGAGCTCCGCACAGCATATACAGGAGACGGTAAATAGTACTTGATCGAGTTCGCAACCCGACCTGAACGAACCGATGCCAGCGGAAATTATCAAGAATACAAAGCTACAAATTCCAAGAAAACCATATTCATACAGCATTGCAAGGAAACCATTATCCACCGTTGAAAAACCGCTAATTTCAACCGTCGTGCCCAGCATAGTCATGCGACTACTGCCAAAACCATTTCCAGTAAGCCAAAACAGCGGCCTGCTTAAAAAGCTATGAATAATATAGGCAATGGCTCCGGAACGCTGGCTATATGAAACATCAGTTTCAAGCTCACCAAATCGAGAAGCCACAAAGTTAAACAGTCCAAACTTGTAGAGAATGAAAACGAGCAGCAATACAGTTGGAATTAAAAGGGCAATTAAATTCCATTTAGAATACTCGGGGTTCTTTAGGCGAAAGATCAGGTACACCGATGCTAAAGCAATGAGAATAATCCATGCGCTACGACTCTTTGTCAGAAGCAGAGCGACCAAAAGAACTACAGAGTATAAGAGACGTTTCATCCTGCCCGTCTCCAATTTATAGTTGATTACAACAGCAATAACTATCATTTGGCCAAATACGATTGCATGACCGAAAAAGCTACGCAGTCGATACAAGGATGGATTATCAATCGTTACAGTTTGCAGAAAAGAAAAGGAACCATTTGTAACTAGTCGTTGACCTAAAACAATTTCAAGGACAAAGCTAAAAAGGCAGGCGAACACCATAACGTTGCGAAGCATAAGCAATGCAGACTCAACCCAGTCATCGTTCTTTACTTTACCGTAAATATAACCAAGAAGGATGCAAAAGAAATACGAGCAGACCGTAAGGAGGGATTCATTAATGCTTCGGGACGTAAACGCAATGGCAGAAAAGAAAACCATCGCGCCCATAACGACAATGGGAATAGCGTTATTTAAAAACACTTTGTAGAGGCGCCCAGAAAGAACTTCTTTGAAAACGAGCAATCCTAGAGCAGAAAAAAATAGTCCTTTAACGGGAGAAATGACACTTAAGATTGCGGCAAAAATCAAAATAGTGAATTCATTAGTAAATAGCTCAAGCATTCTAAACACCTACTTACTGTCACAGGAACTGATTAAGGCCTTAAAATCACCAAGCAGGGAACGATTTGACAGTTCATACTTACGGTATTTTAGAATGGTGCCTAAATCACTTATTTTTAGGCCACCTACGAGCAAGTGCAAACGGGCATTTAAAACAGAACCGTAATGCTCTATATGCGCAGAAGATATACGATAATCGCCAGGATTACTACTGCAGTATTCTTCTAAAACCTTAGAAAATCTCAAGCACATCCCTATCTCAGCAACACGAGATTTCTTGTCAATATGTCGCATCTCAGTTGCATTAGAGTCATGCCTGCGGAACCGAATCAAGGGCTGATTTAGAAGTCTGAGGCTCCCCTTCAGTAATGAGAAGCGCCATAACATACCGTCATGCGCAAAATCATCCTGCCAATATGGCATGATTTCCCTTATAAAACTCGATTTAACGGCATACGAACATCCGGGGCGCCGTACCGACATAAACTTGCAATCGAAAACCGGAGTCTCCAAATCGTCCAGAGGTTTGGAATCATCGACGGCACCATAGACTGTTACTTTTTTACCGCCGCTCTCATAAAACGGCTCGACGGCGCAGCTGAGAACCTCAATCGAGGGGTCCTTCTCGAGGATTGAGGACATCACAGCGATTTTATCGGGTTCCCAGATATCATCCTGGTCGCACGGAAAGACGATTCCATCGTCTATAGATGCAAGGTCGAGAAGCCGCTTAAAGCTCTTGCGCCAGCCGAAATTAGAGCGGTTCTTGTTGATGGTCCAATTACCGAGTCCGTGTTCCTCGATATATTTGACAATGAGATCGAACGACTCGTCTGTCGAGCAATCATCCGCGATTAGCACTCGGTCCGGAGACACGGTCTGAAGTCGCAAGCTGTCTAGCTGCTCAGTAAGATATCGTGTGCCGTTATAGACTGACATCACAACCGTAACCATTAAAACCTTCATCCAATTAATGCTCAGCTATAAGCTGATCGTAAATACTTATAAGACGTTCAACATATGCGGTCTTTTCAAGGCAGCTGAAGTCCGCCTTCTCAACCGCTTTCCTATAACGAGAACAAACATCAGGGTCAAGCATATTGACCATTGCGTCAGATAGCGACTCGGCACTGCCCGCGCTGAAAATTTCGCCGAGGCCTTTCGACCTCACAAAGGAGGCCGCATCGCCGACATCCGAAACGATACACGGCAGGCCGGCAGCAATCATTGCTTCATAGGCGACGAGCCCAAACGTCTCTCGACAAACCGAAGGTATAACGATCGCACGTGAGCGTCCCATAACGGAAAGCACTTCATCATGGGACAGCGCACCCATGAATTTGATATCCGGATAGCTGTCCGACAGCCTCTTCAGTTCGGTACCATCACCGATGACGATAGCGTCCACACCGGCCCTACTGGCGGCTTCGCAAAATAAATCGCAGCCCTTTTCAGGGCTCAGGCGACCAACGAATAGGTAAGCCTCGCCATCTGCATCAAACCCATGCTGGAATTTGTCCGCATCGACGTAATTTAAACAGTCGAATCGCTCGGCATCCCATGTTAGATAGGGCTCAATCAACCGACGACTGGAATCTGAAACGAAGGCGACAGCCGGGCGCAGCGCTCTCAAAACATAGCCCTGCACGGAAAAGCGAACGGATCGATACAGTTTTTGGATATATGAGCGCTTGTCACAGTTGTGCAGCAGGCACTTCGGAGAACCGGGGGCAATTCCGCAGTTGCAATGATTCACATAATCGTAGAGTCCACCGTTGGAACAAACGAGGAAGTACTCATGGGCTGTGATCAGGCACTTGAACCCCCGTCGCCCTATGGCCGTGAATATCGAGGGAGAAAGGGAGTGCGTCCAAGAGTGAACGTGGACGACCGTCGTCTTCGGATCGAGCTGCTTCAGTAGATCATCCAGCGCCGTTTCCGAGCGCCTGTTCCAGATACCCTGGACAGCGCCGGAGACGCCCCCGTTCAGGACGTCGTTCTGCCCGCAATTGACACAAACAACGCCCGATTCGATTAAGGAGGGATCGGGGTCACCCAACGCTGAAAAGAAATAGCTGTTGACACCTATCCTCGCCAGAGCAGCTGCTGTTTCGATTGCGATTTTTGAAGCTCCGCCCCCGATATGGGGACGGTCACAAATCGTTATCACTGTGGTGAAGTTACTCATGCACGGTCCTAGGTTTGATAGATCGGACAAACCGCTTTACACGCAGGCGCATCGACGGGGGGAGCAGCATTTTCAGACGGTCGAAAAGGGTCGCATTCGGCGCCAGGACGGAATCAAAGACTTGTAATCCTGTAGCCTCGAAATGCTCGATAACGGCATCGCGCCTCTCCTCAAGATCCGAGCGCTTATTAGGATCTTCATGCAGCAGCACATCATCCGGAGCAAGGCCGTTGTTAGAGTAGGCGACGCAATCGCTTATTTCATCGATCAATTTTGCCCCGCGCTCGGTCTTCACGATAACGGCCGAAACACCCTTCTCGGGATGTCCGCAGTCTTGGACAGACTCAGAACGCCAGGAATCACCGAGGATGATGTCGGCAGGACTGTCGCTCCCTCTGAAAGGACAGCCGTAGCAAGACGATCTGCTGATCAGGCCTTTGATGTAAGAACCATAAAAGGGATCGAATGCAGCGGGCCTCTTTATAATCCTGCCGTCGGATAACTCGATTTTTATGTTATGGCCCCATCCGAATTTCGATTTATCTCTAAAAGTCAGTGCGGTGACATCGGACTTCTCCCGAAGCTCGAGCCAGTCAACATAGGAACGAAACATGGAAGAGCTTGGTACACCGTGGCAAACAACGCTGACGGTCGTCAGCCCATCCATCGGTTTACCCAAATAGAGACGCAGCGCGGAAACCTGACATGGAGTACCGCTGAAGAGGACTCGCTTGCCGGAATTGAGATCGCTGAGCACTTCGGGATACGATTCGCTAGCATCGCTCTGGACATATTTGGACTTTTGCAGGAGCGCGATTTCGGCAAGCTCGGATATACCGATATGCCTGACGTGATCGACGCCATCCCAGGCGGCGCCGTAAACGCGCCCGCCGTCCGATAGTATACGTTTCGCAAGAAGGGAGAAGACGCCGCCGGACGAACTTTGCGCGAGCTCGTCCGGGTCATCGCTCTGCAAGACAGCGGCGCGAATGGCCTCCGAGTCCGCGTCGACTTGGTTTTCCGCCGGACAGGTACGCAGGCAAAGACCGCAGGAGGTGCATCTCGCTGCGTCCACCACAGGATATTCGAAACCGTCGGGCGAGGTATGCATAGTAATAGCGGAAAAAGGGCATTTGGCCGCGCAAGCTCCGCAACCAAAGCAGGCCCGGTGAGAAACTGTGTCGATGTTCTTGCTCAAGCTAACTTCCCCCTATTGCTCAAGAGCATCCAAGAGCCATTTTTTCGAAAACGTGATGAGCGACTCCACGTCGGACAGCCGCTTCTCATAGCCCTCGATTTCCGTAGCGTTCATGTGACTGTCATAGCCATCTAGCAGACGATCCTCGGTATTCGAGAGCCTCGAGAGGCTCTCGACTCGAGAGTTTTGAGAGCGCTTGTCGGTCTCCTCAAATCTCTTGAAGCAGTAATAGTCTTTGCGGAAAATTTGAGAAAACAGCGTACCGTGCAGCGAATCGGTTAACACGAACCGCGCGCTCGCCAGATAAGCGAGCCATTCATCGGGACCAAGCCCGTAACGCGGATTGAGCTGCTCGTCGACAGCATTTTTACCTGAACCGACAAGCGTCACGACCTCGCAGCCGAGCTCTTTTGAAATCGAATCGACAGCTTTCCTGTAAAACGGCCTATTCCCAAGGAAATAGCAGACGATTTTCCCGGGCTCAGGACATTTACCGTTGATGAGCGGGGCCCAGTCCTCTTTCGACAGGAGCAGGACAGGGTCCACAACCTGTGAAGGGCGCTCGAGACCGAGGGATTCGACAAAATCCGCGCCCGCATCTTCACGAACAGACACAGAGCTGAACGTTTTAATCAGATCGGTAATGATCTTTTTCTTCCTCTGCGTGGTGCTCGTGACACCGAAGCTGGGTGCATACGCGATTCTCTTATCGCTGTCACTTAGAAAAGAGAGATAGAAATTCCTATTCAAAAGATAAGGGGACCAGATTTGATCAGATCCGCAGACGTATGCATCGTATTTTCCCCGTAAATCGACCAGTCCGTCTGTATCGACAATCCGATCAGTGGTCTCGATGTTCTGGCTCAAAAAGCGATTGAATACGTCAGCCGTCGAGGATCCGAAGTCATCATGTTCCTTCTTGCGATTGAATAGCTCACGTGCTTTGCCAGCAAATAAATCGAAGGAGTTCCGGTTGATCGCCCAGTTCAGTAGCTTTTCTTTAACGCAGGGAAGATAGTCGGCGTCGACAACGTCATGCCCTTCTGCCTTCAAAAACTGCTGTAGGGCATAAGCCTGAAGCAACGTACCGAAATTTTGATTATGGAGCCACGTTAAAATACAAATATTCATTAATTCACCGTTTCAAATAACTTCAGGTAGTACTCTTCGAGCTTGGGCGCTGCCCTAAAGATGTCATAAGATTCAAGCCCCAGAGATGCTTGGGGATCGGAACGATTAACGACATCTGTGCGTGTGGTAAGGATCGCATTGGACCAGCCCTCAATGCCCGCACTCAACGGAACGAAGCTGCACCGACCGGATAGCGCGACCTCGTTGGGGACCCTCTCAGAGCAGATGCACGGGAGACCGGAGACCTGGGCCTCAATCGCGACCATTCCGAGGCCCTCGTACAGACTAGGGAGAACGAATAAATCAAGCGCCTGATAGACGTCCTGTACATTGGAAATCTGACCGAGAAAACGCACCGCTGACGCAATTCCCAGCGAGCGCGCCTTTTCCTCCGCCTGCGGTCTCAACTTTCCATCGCCGCAGATAACAAGGATGGAATCAGGATTCTGAGCATAAACCGCCTTGAAAACATCAAGCAAAAACAGCTGATTCTTCTGGGGGATGAACCTACCGATATTCCCCAATACCAGCGTATCGTCCTGCGCTCCAAGCCCAGCACGTTGCTCATCCCTAATCGATCGATTGAAAGAAAAACTGCTCAAATCGATAGCATTATTAAAGACGGTAAAATAGGATGAGCCGAACAGCCATTTACCGGCATACTCAGTACAGGCCGCCAAATCAGTTGGATACCTTGTCGAAAACAGTTTCAAAAAGCCTTTAAGGGCATTTTTTGCAAACTCGCCTTTACCGCTCGTCGAGTGGCTATGGGCGATACGCACGGGTACCCCTGCCTTCTTCGCGGCGCGAAGCGGAAAGACGGAAAGCGCGTTGATATGGCTGTGCACTATCTTCCAGCCCTCTTGCGTAAAGAGGCTTTGAAGCTCTCGCTGATATTCAATCGCATGCTGGTAGGGCGGAATCTCAAAGATTCGACCACCAAGCGATTCGATCTCTTCACGTGGCACGAGGGTCGAATCTGAATCGACAAGAAAATCGAACTGGACTTTACTTCGGTCAATATGGCGATAATAGTTCATGACAACGGCCTCGACGCCGCCGCCGAGCATCTTGCCAACAACCTGGGCTACCTAATCGGTTCAGTCATCTAGCAAGCACCGCCACCGGTAAAGACCTCAACGACTGTGAGGAGAACAATCTTTAAATCGGTGGCCACGCCGCGCTTGGCGATGTATTCGAGGTCACGTCGCACCATGCCGTCGAAGTCGGTATCGTTGCGGTCCGTCACCTGCCACCAGCCGGTGATGCCGGGCTTCACGGCAAGGCGCTGCAGGTCGTACTCGGTGTACTCGGCCACCTCGTTGGGAAGCGGCGGGCGCGGGCCGACGACGGACATCTGGCCCAGGAACACGTTGAGGAACTGCGGGAACTCGTCGATGGAGTGCTTGCGGATGAACTTGCCGATCTTGGTGACGCGCGGGTCATCCCTCATCTTGAACATGGCGCCGGCGATCTCGTTCTGCCCCTTGAGCTCGGCGAGGCGCTCGTCGGCGTCCTTATACATGCTGCGGAACTTCCACATGCGGAAGGTGGACAGGCTGCCGTCGCGGTGGGTCTGGCCCACGCGGATCTGGCTGTAGAACGGGTTGCCCTCGCTCTCCAGGCGGATTGCCGCGGCGAGCGCCAGGCTCGGCACGGCAATGACGGCCAGCACGCAGCCGCTGAACACGATGTCGAACGCGCGCTTGGCGGTGCGGTAGGCAAGGCGCGAGTTGTCCCAGTCCTTCACGGTCTGCATGGCCTTGTAGCGCATGCTCGCGTCGCCGCCGTTCATGGCCTGGGCAACAAGCGCGGCCCCCACCGGCGCGTTTTGCCCTGTCACTTCTTTAGTAGTCAAGTTCAATTCACGTCCCTGTTCCTAGGAACCCCCCCATCGATGAATTCAAAATACGAATGAATTACCAGTGCGACGTCCCCTTACGTTTTGCTGGGAACGTCCAACGGAAGCAGCTCCCTAAATGTGGAGTCACCTTCGCCCACGTCCACCAGGCACCAGCGCTTATGACGGTCGATCTTCTTTACACGAGCCTCTTGCCCCACCAAGGGACCCTGCTCTATGTGCAACACGCCGTCTTCTATGCGCGCAACGCTGTTGCGCACCACGCCGTCGTCGTCCAGCACGCTGCGGTACCAGTCCTGTGCATCGTCCGGCATGGGCATGTACGCCCGCTCCCTACTGCCGGCGATGCGACAGCCAAAGCTCAACTGGGCCAGGGCCCTATCGAGCGCGGCAGCATCGTGCGTAGCGACGAAGAAATATTCCTTGTACATAGGTTTGGTTTGGAGCGACCATGCGCCGTCCCGCTTAAACCAGAACTCCTTTTGCATCACAAAAGCATCCTGCATAAGGTTGTTCGGGATAATACGGCGGACCTTTTCGCAGGTCTCGCGCTCTTTTCCATTGGGGGTGTGAACCAGATACCAGCGGACGCGGCCGTGTTGACTGTTGGTGGTGGCGCCGTTAAATGCGCCCGGCAGCTGCTCTTGGCGCCGTGCCGTCTGTTCCATGTTCTCGCCCCCTCCTCTTGTCTCCGCGACGCACGCGGATGCAGGGGCGTTAAGAACAGGCTTCTCGCTCGCAGCTAGGCGCAGTCGCAAAAGGACAGGTTTTTGTA